>NZ_RXWW01000017.1 GCF_003970495.1 Staphylococcus pasteuri | reverse complement strand
GTCTGGTGACAATGGCAAGGAGGTCACACCTGTTCCCATGCCGAACACAGAAGTTAAGCTCCTTAGCGCCGATGGTAGCAGACTAACGTTCTAAAGCAAAACAGCGATTTATAATCGCATTGTTTTACTTACTTAATAGCTTTAGCTATTAAGTACAACTATATATGCCAGGCAAATGATAGGATGCGATGAGCCGCATTGAGACCGTAAGGTCTTTTTTTTATGTCTTAATTTATCTATTTAATAAAAAACTGGACGGATGAAAATTCAAATTTTATCTGTCCAGTTTTTTAATACAATATTTTTGGATGATGAAATCATTTTTAGAATATGCAACTAATATATTAAGGAATGTTTTTGTAAAGTTAATTATGAATACAATAGACTAAAGTCAATTGCATAAGTAACACTAACTTTTTAAATAAAAAGAAGTGTTACTTTATAATTAACGAATTAATAAGGGCTTCTGTATGTGAATTTAATTGTTCTTTTGGAATTCCTCCAAAACCTATAATAAACTTTGGTTTTATTTTTACATCATCATCGAATTGATATGGTGTTAATTTTAATGAGTGATGTTTAGCACGATCTATGCATTCTTCCATACTTAATCCATTTAAAACTGTTAATGTAAAATGCATACCAGTTAAAGCACCATCAACTTTTAGTTGTTCTTCATATGGGGAAAGTGCATTTAAAATATACGTTAATTTTTCTTTATAAATTTTCCTCATTTTATTTAAATGACGTTCAAAACTTCCACTGCTCATGAATTGAGCGATAATTCTTTGTATATGTACTGGAGCAGTGTTTGCTTCACTATAATCATATTGGTGGTATAAATCTAATATTTTAGGAGGTAATACTATATACGCTATTCTACAGCTTGGGTAAATTGATTTAGAGAATGTACTGATGTAAATAATTTTATCTTGTGAATCTAGACTTTGTAATGCGGGTATTGGCTTTCCAAAATATCTAAACTCTGAATCATAATCATCTTCAATAATATATCTGTTAGTTTGATGTTGAGCCCAATTGATAAGCTGTGTTCTTTTTTTCAAATTCATAACGTGTCCTGTTGGAAATTGATGTGATGGAGTAATATAAAGTACGTTATAATTCGAAGAAAAAATGGGTTTAGTTTGTATGCCGCTTTTTTCGACTGGTACTTGTAAATATTTAAATTTCTTTTTATCTAGAACTTGTTTAATAGGTGGATAACTTGGCTTTTCAATAATAAATGATGAAGATTCAAGTATATCAGTTAGCATATTTAATAATTGTTCAGTAGAAGAACCAATAACAATTTGTTGAGGGTGCGCAGTAACACCTCTACTAGTGAATAAGTAATGTGCAATTTGTTGTCTTAACTCGAATTCCCCTTGTTTATTACCTCTTTGTAAAAAATCTAAGTTATGATCTTCAAATACTTCTTTAGCGTATTTCCGGAATAAATGAGATGGGAAATGTTCTGCATCAATTTCTGATAAATTAAAAGAATAATCATAATCATTATGTTCTACATTTAAATCAATTCCATCAATTTGTTCATTTGAAATTGTTACATAGGGGTTAGGAAGAACCGGTAATGATTCAATATCAGATACATAGTATCCAGATCTCGGTTTAGAGTATATAAATCCTTCATCTAGTAGTAATTGATAGGCATGCTCAATCGTTGTGTTACTTAAAGATAAATGTTCGCTTAATTGTCGTTTAGAGGGAAATCTATCGTTGGATTGATATTGTCCTTCTATTATTTGTTTTTTCAGTTTTTCATATAAATCTAAATATAATGAATTAGAATGTCTCATTAAACTGACCGCCTTTATTATGTATAAATTGAACCTTTTTAAATATCAGTTTATCCTTTACAATAAATTTAATCAAGAAGTAAAGGGGTAGATTGTATGTCTAAAATAGTTGGATCTGAAAGAGTTAAACGTGGTATGGCTGAAATGCAAAAAGGCGGCGTCATTATGGACGTAGTTAATGCTGAACAAGCGAAAATTGCTGAAGAAGCTGGTGCTGTAGCAGTAATGGCTTTAGAAAGAGTACCTTCTGATATTAGAGCGGCGGGTGGCGTTGCTCGTAGTGCTAATCCTAAAATTGTTGAAGAAGTAATGAATGCAGTATCAATCCCAGTAATGGCTAAAGCACGAATTGGTCATATTACAGAGGCGCGCGTTTTAGAAGCAATGGGAGTGGACTATATAGATGAATCAGAAGTATTAACTCCTGCAGATGAAGAATACCATTTACGTAAAGATCAATTCACTGTACCTTTCGTTTGTGGTTGTCGTAATCTGGGCGAAGCAGCTCGTCGTATTGGCGAAGGAGCAGCTATGTTACGTACTAAAGGAGAGCCTGGTACAGGTAATATAGTAGAAGCAGTTAGACATATGAGAAGAGTGAATGCTGAAGTAAGTCGTTTGACTGTTATGAATGATGATGAAATCATGACTTTTGCTAAAGATATTGGTGCACCATACGAAGTATTAAAACAAATTAAAGATCATGGTAGATTACCAGTAGTAAACTTTGCAGCTGGTGGTGTTGCTACTCCTCAAGATGCTGCCTTAATGATGGAATTAGGCGCAGATGGAGTATTCGTTGGCTCAGGTATTTTTAAATCTGAAGATCCGGAAAAATTTGCTAAAGCTATCGTTCAAGCTACTACTCATTATCAAGACTATGAACTTATCGGTAAACTAGCAGCAGAATTAGGTACAGCTATGAAAGGTTTAGATATTAATCAAATTTCTTTAGAAGAACGTATGCAAGAGCGTGGTTGGTAGTATATGAAAATAGGTGTATTAGCACTGCAAGGAGCAGTTCGAGAACATATTCGACATATAGAGTTAAGTGGTCATGAAGGTATTGCAATCAAAAAAGTAGAACAGTTAGATGATATTGATGGCTTAATATTACCTGGTGGCGAGTCAACAACATTGAGAAGATTAATGGATTTATATGGTTTTAAAGAAAAGTTACAACAATCAGAATTACCTATGTTTGGTACATGTGCAGGGCTAATAGTATTAGCCAGTGATGTTGAAGGAGAATCTGGATATTTAAATAAGTTGGATATTACTGTTGAACGTAATTCATTTGGAAGACAGGTAGATAGTTTTGAATCCGAATTAGAAATCAAAGGTATAGCTACTGATATTGAAGGCGTATTTATTAGAGCACCTCATATAGCAAAAGTTGGAGATAATGTTGAAATCTTAAGCGAAGTAGGCGACAAAATTGTCGCTATAAAGCAAGATAAATATTTAGGAGTTTCTTTCCATCCAGAATTAACAGATGATTACCGAGTAACTGATTATTTTATTAATCATATGATTCAAAAATAAAAATAAGGCAATGCATGATTGGATTGGTTACAAACTCCAATGTATGCATTGCCTTTTATTTATTATTAGATGAAGAATCCAGCAATTGCTGCTGAAATGAATGATACAAGAGTTGCACCGAATAATAATTTTAATCCGAATCTTGCAACAACATCACCTTTTTTATCATTAAGAGATTTAATAGCACCTGAAATAATTCCAATTGAACTAAAGTTTGCAAATGATACTAAGAATACTGAAGTAACACCTTTAGCATGTTCAGAAATCCCATTTAATTTACCAAGTGCTTGCATTGCCACAAATTCATTTGATAATAGTTTAGTAGCCATCACAGAACCTGATTGAACTGCATCGTTCCATGGAACACCTGCTAAAAATGCAAACGGAGCAAATACAAATCCAATTAAAGTTTGGAAATCCCATTTGATTGCGCCACCACTTGCTAAACTAAAGCCGCCGCTCACTAAACCATTTAGTAATGCGATAATTGCGATATATCCAATTAACATTGCACCAACTATTACTGCAACTTTAAATCCGTCTAAGATATACTCTCCAAGCATTTCAAAGAAAGATTGATTTTTTGTTTCACTTTCAGCAACTAATAATTTATCATCTTCTTCATTAACTTTATATGGATTAATGATAGATGCAATAATGAAGCCACCAAATAAATTTAATACAACAGCTGTTACAACGTATTTTGGTTCAATCAATGTAAAGTAAGCACCAATAATTGAAGCTGATACTGTAGACATTGCTGATGCCGTTAATGTATATAAACGTTGTTTAGGTATGTAAGGTAATTGTTGTTTTAATGAGATAAACACTTCTGATTGACCTAAAATTGCTGCTGCTACAGCATTGTAAGATTCTAATCTACCCATACCATTAATTTTTGAAATAAGAAAACCTAAGACATTAATAATAAGAGGTAAAATTCTTGTATACTGCAAGATACCAATTAATGCTGAAATAAATACAATTGGTAATAAAACGTTAAAGAAAAATGGTGGGTTTTTAGGGTCAATATATTTAAAGCCACCAAAAACAAAATTAACTCCTTCAGCTGCTTTTGACAATAAATAACCAAATCCATTAGATATAGCACCAATGACTGAAATACCAATATTAGTTTTAAGTAAAATAAACGCAAAAATTAATTGAATAACTAGCAATAATCCAACATATTGCCATCGAATATTCTTTCTATCTGAACTAAATAAGTACGCGAGTGCTAAGAAGAAAATGATTCCAATAATCCCAATGAGAATATGCATGTGTTTTTTCATTCCTTTAATTTATTCTATTGTCTATCATACAATAAAATAGAAACGCTAACATCATAAATTTTAAAAATTTAAAGTCAAAATAATTGAAAATGGTCAAAGTTGGTCATATAATATAGTCAAAGAAGGTCAAAAAAGAGGTGATAATCATGCATAATATGTCCGACATCATAGAACAATACATTAAACATTTATTTGAAGAAACCAATGAAGACGTGGTTGAAATTCAAAGAGCAAACATAGCTCAACGTTTTGATTGTGTCCCTTCTCAATTAAACTATGTTATTAAAACACGATTCACAAATGAGCATGGTTACGAAATAGAAAGTAAACGTGGTGGCGGTGGTTACATCCGAATCACAAAAATTGAAAACAAAGATGAGACAGGTTATATTAATCATTTACTTCAGTTAATAGGTCCATCCATATCTCAACAACAAGCACTCTATTTAATAGATGGGTTGTTAGATAAAGGACTAGTTAATGAAAGAGAAGCTAAAATGATTATTGCAGCAATTGATCGAGAAACTCTGAAAATGGATATTGTATCTCGTGATATTATTAGAGCTAATATTCTCAAAAGAATTTTACCAGTTATCAATTATTATTAGGAGAATTGAGGTGTTGCTTTTTGCTTTGTGAAAATTGCCATTTAAATGAGGCTGAAGTTAAATTAACTGTTAAAAGTAAAGATGGTGTGCAAGAAAAATGGGTATGTAGTACTTGCGCACAAGGTGATAATCCATGGACACATCAAGAACAATCATCATATCATCAAGATGATATCGAAGAAGCATTTGTTGTAAAACAAATATTACAACATTTAGCTACTAAGCATGGTATTAATTTTCAAGAAATGGCATTTAAAGAAGAAAAGCGATGTCCAACTTGTCAGATGACTTTAAAAGATATTGCACATGTAGGTAAATTCGGTTGTTCAGATTGTTACGCAACTTTTAAAGATGACATTTTAGATATTGTTAGACGTGTGCAAGGTGGTCAATTTGAACATGTTGGAAAAGTACCTCAGTCTTCTTATCATAAACTTGCACTTAAAAAGAAAATCGAAGAAAAAAATCAATATTTACAAAAGTTAATAGATGAACAAGATTTTGAACAAGCAGCCATTATACGTGATGAAATTAAAGCGCTACGTGAAGAGGGCGAGGTGCAACATGATGAGTGACTTAGAGCCAAATGTAAGTAAATGGATGAAAACAGCAAAGGAAGCACCGGTTGTGATTTCATCAAGAATTCGTTTAGCTAGAAATCTAGAAAATCACGTTCACCCCCTTATGTTCCCAACAGAACAAGATGGATTCAGAGTTATTAATGAAGTACAAGATGCTTTACCTAATATGACTTTAAAAAGACTAGATGTGATGGACCAACAAAATAAAATGAAGTTAGTAGCTAAACATTTAGTAAGTCCAGAATTAATTAAACAACCGGCAGCAGCTGTCATGTTAAATGATGATGAATCTATCAGTGTAATGATAAATGAAGAAGACCATATAAGAATTCAAGCATTAGGTACTGATTTATCATTGGAAAGATTGTACAAAGAAGCCTCAGCACTTGATGATACAATAGATCAAAAACTTGATATTAGTTATGATGAACATTTAGGTTATTTAACTACTTGTCCTACTAATATAGGTACTGGGATGAGAGCAAGCGTGATGTTGCACTTACCAGGTCTTTCAATTATGAAAAGAATGACAGGCATTTCTCAAACTATAAATAGATTTGGATTTACAATTCGAGGTATTTATGGTGAAGGATCACAAGTATATGGTCATATTTATCAGGTTTCAAACCAATTAACATTGGGGAAAACAGAAGAAGAAATTATTGAAAACTTAACAGAAGTTATTAATCAGATTATAAATGAAGAGCTTCAAATTCGGGAAAGATTAGATGAGCATAAGCAATTAGAAACGTTAGATAGAGTTTATCGTTCGCTAGGAATACTTCAAAATAGCAGACTTATTTCTATGGAAGAAGCATCATACCGGTTGAGTGAAGTTAAATTAGGTATAGATTTAAATTATATTAAACTTGATAATTTTAAATTTAATGAATTAATGGTAGGCATTCAAACTCCATTTTTATTTGATGAAGAAGATGAAACACCAGTCAATGAAAAAAGAGCTAATATTTTGAGAGAACATATAAAATAGGAGGTAACACATTATATGCTATTTGGTAGATTAACAGAACGTGCGCAGCGTGTGTTAGCACATGCACAAGAAGAAGCAATTCGATTGAATCATTCAAATATTGGAACAGAACATCTTTTACTAGGTTTAATGAAAGAACCTGAAGGCATTGCAGCAAAAGTATTAGAAAGTTTTAATATTACAGAGGACAGAGTAGTAGAAGAAGTAGAAAAACTTATTGGACACGGTCAAGAACCAATGGCGACACTTCACTATACGCCTAGAGCTAAAAAAGTTATTGAATTATCAATGGATGAAGCACGAAAATTACATCATAATTTCGTAGGAACAGAACATATACTACTTGGTTTAATTAGAGAAAACGAAGGCGTAGCTGCACGTGTATTTGCAAATCTCGATTTAAATATTACAAAAGCACGTGCTCAAGTCGTTAAAGCTTTAGGTAGTCCAGAAATGAGTAATAAAAATGCTCAAGCAAATAAATCTAATAACACACCAACTTTAGATGGTTTAGCACGTGATTTAACAGTCATTGCTAAAGATGGAACATTAGATCCTGTAGTAGGACGTGATAAAGAAATCACACGTGTTATAGAAGTACTTAGTCGTCGTACTAAAAACAACCCAGTATTAATTGGTGAACCTGGTGTAGGTAAAACAGCGATTGCTGAAGGATTAGCGCAAGCAATTGTAAATAATGAAGTACCAGAAACATTGAAAAACAAACGTGTCATGTCTTTAGATATGGGAACAGTTGTAGCTGGAACTAAATATCGTGGCGAATTCGAAGAACGTTTGAAAAAAGTAATGGAAGAAATTCATCAAGCAGGCAATGTTATTCTATTTATTGATGAATTGCACACATTAGTCGGTGCTGGTGGAGCTGAAGGTGCCATAGATGCTTCTAATATTCTAAAACCTGCTTTAGCTCGTGGAGAATTACAATGCATTGGTGCGACTACTTTAGACGAATATCGCAAAAATATTGAAAAAGACGCAGCATTAGAACGTCGTTTCCAACCTATACAAGTTGATGAACCTTCAGTTGAAGATACTGTTGCAATTTTAAAAGGACTTCGTGACCGTTATGAAGCCCATCATCGTATTAACATTTCAGATGAAGCTTTAGAAGCGGCAGCTAAATTAAGTCATCGTTATGTATCAGATAGATTTTTACCTGATAAAGCAATTGATTTAATTGACGAAGCAAGCTCAAAAGTAAGACTAAAAAGTCATACAACACCTAATAACTTAAAAGAAATTGAACAACAAATTGAAAAAGTTAAAAATGAAAAAGACGCAGCCGTTCACGCTCAAGAATTTGAAAACGCGGCAAATCTTAGAGATAAACAAACTAAATTAGAAAAACAGTTTGAAGAAGCTAAAAATGAATGGAAAAACGCACAAGATGGCGTAAGTACATCATTATCTGAAGAAGATATTGCAGAAGTTATTGCGGGTTGGACAGGTATTCCATTAACAAGAATTAATGAAACTGAATCAGATCGCTTACTTAACTTAGAAGACACATTACATCATCGAGTTATTGGTCAAAAAGATGCTGTGACTTCTATTAGTAAAGCGGTAAGACGTGCAAGAGCAGGATTAAAAGATCCTAAACGTCCAATTGGTAGCTTTATATTCTTAGGTCCTACAGGCGTAGGTAAAACAGAACTAGCTCGTGCTTTAGCTGAATCTATGTTTGGCGAAGATGATGCAATGATTCGTGTTGATATGAGTGAATTTATGGAAAAACACGCTGTCAGTCGTTTAGTTGGTGCCCCTCCTGGCTATGTAGGCCATGATGACGGTGGCCAATTAACTGAAAAAGTTAGACGTAAACCTTATTCAGTTATACTATTCGATGAAATTGAAAAAGCACATCCAGACGTATTTAATATCTTGCTACAAGTATTAGATGATGGTCATTTAACTGATACTAAAGGACGTCAAGTTGACTTCCGTAATACAGTGATTATTATGACTTCAAATGTTGGCGCTCAAGAATTACAAGATCAACGTTTCGCAGGTTTTGGTGGTGCCAATGATGGTCAAGATTATGAATCAATACGTAAAACAATGATGAAAGAACTTAAAAATGCATTCCGTCCAGAATTCTTAAACCGTGTGGATGACATTATTGTTTTCCATAAATTATCTAAAGATGAACTTAAAGAAATCGTAACTATGATGGTTAATAAATTAACACTACGCTTATCAGAACAAAATATAAATATTGAAGTAACTGAAAAAGCTAAAGAAAAAATTGCTGAAGAAGGATATGACCCAGAATATGGTGCAAGACCACTTATCCGCGCAATTCAGAAGACAGTTGAAGATAACCTAAGTGAATTAATATTAGACGGTAATCAATTAGAAGGTAAGAATGTAACTGTTGATCATGATGGTGAAGAATTTAAATATGATATTCAAGATAAAAAAGAAGATAAAGCTTCTACAGAAGCGTAATCAACTTATAGATTGATTATTAATAAAGAGGTAGGGACTAAAATGTCCCTGCCTCTTTATTTAGTAATGTTAAATTAGAATCATTATAAAAAATAAATGAATACTCTATCAAGATGTGCCATAATAATAGACGATGATATCAAAGATTTTTGAAATAATTAGTATGAATTGAAGAGAACGATGAATTGATAACAAGAAGGTGTCGAACAAATAATACAATACAAAAATTGACATAATCATAGTGATTTTGAATAATTTTAAATAATTAATTAAAGTATTAACATTTAATTTGTCATTATGAATTTGTCAGTTTAAAATAGATTTGTTCTTAAATAAAACGGGGGTGCGAATTTGGCCAAGAAAAAAATAATATTTGAATGTATGGCATGTGGCTATCAATCTCCAAAATGGATGGGGAAATGCCCTAACTGTGGTGCATGGAACCAAATGGAAGAAATAGTTGAAAAAGCCGCCAATCCAAAACATGGTGTTAAATCCAAAGAAACTGCAGGAAAAGTACAAACACTAGACAGTATTAAACATGAATCTACACCACGAGTGCTCACAGAATCAAAAGAGTTTGACCGTGTACTTGGTGGAGGCATTGTAAATGGATCTCTTGTCTTAATAGGCGGTGACCCAGGTATTGGGAAGTCAACATTACTTTTACAAATTTGTGCTTCTCTCTCTCAATCTAAAAATGTTTTATACATTACAGGTGAGGAATCAATTAATCAAACAAAACTTCGTGCAGATCGCTTAGAAGAAGACTCAAGCAAGTTACAAGTGTTGGCTGAAACAGATCTAGAAGTAATCTATCAGACAGTTAAAGATATTAATCCAGATTTATTAGTCGTTGACTCAATACAAACAATTTATCACCCAGAAATTAGTTCCGCACCTGGTTCTGTCTCTCAAGTAAGAGAGAGTACACAAAGCTTAATGAATATCGCTAAACAAATGAATATCGCGACATTTATTGTTGGTCATGTTACTAAAGAGGGGCAAATAGCTGGACCTAGATTACTCGAACACATGGTTGATACAGTGCTTTATTTCGAAGGTGATGAACACCATGCCTATAGAATATTAAGAGCCGTTAAAAACCGTTTTGGTTCAACGAATGAGATGGGTATTTTTGAAATGAAACAAAGCGGGTTAAAAGGAGTTATGAATCCTTCCGAAATGTTTTTAGAAGAACGTTCTACTAATGTTCCAGGGTCAACAATAGTATCGACTATGGAAGGAACAAGACCTTTACTTATTGAAGTTCAGGCTTTAGTAACACCTACAACATTCAACAACCCACGTCGAATGGCTACAGGCATTGACCACAATCGCTTGAGCTTATTAATGGCAGTGTTAGAGAAAAAAGAAAATTATCTACTACAGCAACAAGATGCATATATTAAAGTAGCTGGAGGAGTGAAATTAACTGAACCAGCAGTTGATCTTAGTATTATAGTTGCTACTGCATCTAGTTTTAAAGATAAAGCAGTAGACGGCTTAGATTGTTTTATTGGCGAAGTTGGTTTGACTGGTGAAGTAAGACGAGTAGCAAGAATTGAACAGCGTGTTCAAGAAGCTGCAAAATTAGGATTTAAAAGGGTGATTATTCCACAAACTAATATTGGTGGTTGGACATTCCCTGAGGATATAAAAGTTGTCGGTGTATCATCAGTTCATGACGCATTAAAGTATGCATTTAATTCATAAATCATTTAAATGAAAGGAGGTAAAAAATGAATCCATTAAGATTAATTGTAATCGTTATTTATATGGTAGTAGGTGCAACATTAGGCATCATTATAATACCAGAAGTTATAAAAGATTTAGGCTTAAGTAATTATCCTATACTCACTAACTATTATATAGACGGATTAATTGGCATTGTTGTATTTTTTATTGTTTTTGGTTTCTTTATTAAACATATTACATACGCTTTTAAAGAATTAGAACATACAGTAATGAAGAGAAGCGCAGTAGAGATTTTGTTTGCAACTATTGGTTTAATTATCGGACTTTTAATATCCGTTATGATTTCATTTATCTTGGAATTGATTGGTAATTCCATTTTAAATCATTTTATACCAATTATTATTACGATGATTTTATGTTATTTTGGCTTCCAATTTGGTTTGAAAAAGAGAGACGAGATGTTGATGTTCTTACCGGAAAATATTTCACGCTCAATGTCTCAACATTCTTTTAAAGCAGTTCCAAAAATAATTGATACAAGTGCTATTATTGACGGCAGAGTTATCGATATTATGAAATGTGGGTTCATGGACGGAGAAGTACTTATTCCACAAGGTGTAATTAACGAATTACAAATTATAGCGGATGCTAATGATAGTGTAAAGCGTGAAAAAGGACAACGTGGTTTGGATAAGCTCAATCAGATTTATGATTTAGAATATCCAACACGTGTCATTAACCCAACCAAATCACATAGTGATATTGATATGTTATTAATTAAATTAGCAAAACAACATCATGCGCATATTATTACGACGGACTTTAATCTTAATAAAGTATGTCACGTACATGGAATTAGTGCATTGAATGTTAATGATCTTTCAGAGGCAATTAAACCTAATGTACACCAAGGAGATCATTTGAATATTTTATTAACTAAAATGGGTAAAGAGCCGGGTCAGGGTGTCGGCTATCTAGATGATGGAACAATGGTTGTTGTCGATAATGCTAAAAAATTGATTGGACAACACGTGGATTTAGAAGTTATAAGTTTACTACAAACTTCTTCCGGACGTATTGTATTCGCTAAAAATTTAAATGAAACACCAACTGATTAAATGAATTTAATTTAAGCAGGCATTTTCATATAATCTGGAAATATATTACTTGAAAAATAAATGCGAGTAACTTATCAAAGTAGCTGAGAAGTGCTACAATAATTTTTGACACAATTTGTGAGATTAATGATTAATAAATTAGAAGGTAAATGACAAAGTCAATCATTATCAGACTATTGTTTACTGTATAAACATAATCATTCGTTACTTATTCAATAAAAAGTTGAATAAAATTGGTATACACCAATAAAACATTAATAATTTAAACTACAGGAGTGGATAAAATGAGTGAACGCGTAAGAGTAAGATACGCACCAAGTCCAACAGGTTACTTGCATATTGGTAATGCACGTACTGCTTTATTTAACTATTTATTTGCTAAACATTATGATGGCGATTTTGTAGTACGAATTGAAGATACTGATAAAAAACGTAACTTAGAAGATGGAGAATCTTCACAATTCGATAATTTAAAATGGTTAGGATTAGACTGGGATGAATCAGTAGATAAAGATAAAGGTTATGGACCTTATCGTCAATCTGAACGTGCAGACATCTATAATCCACTTATCAAACAATTATTAGATGAAGATAAAGCTTATAAATGTTATATGACTGAAGAAGAATTAGAAGAAGAACGCGAAGCTCAAATTGCGCGTGGTGAAATGCCAAGATATGGTGGCCAACATGCTCACTTAACTGAAGAACAACGCCAACAATTTGAAGCGGAAGGACGCCAACCATCAATTAGATTCCGTGTACCTAAAGACAAAACGTACGCATTTAACGATATGGTTAAAGGTGAAATTTCATTTGATTCAAATAATATGGGTGACTGGGTAATCGTTAAAAAAGACGGTGTACCAACATATAACTTTGCAGTAGCAATTGATGATCACTTTATGGAAATCACTGATGTTATTCGTGGTGACGATCATGTTTCAAACACACCTAAACAATTAATGATTTATGAAGCATTTGGATGGGAAGCACCAAGATTTGCTCATATGTCACTTATTGTTAATGAAGAGCGTAAAAAATTAAGTAAACGTGATGGCCAAATTTTACAATTTATCGAGCAATATCGTGATTTAGGTTATTTACCAGAAGCTTTATTTAACTTCATTACTTTATTAGGATGGTCACCTGAAGGCGAAGAAGAAATTTATTCTAAAGAAGAATTCATTAAAATCTTTGATGAAAAACGTTTATCTAAATCACCAGCATTCTTTGATAAACAAAAATTAGCTTGGGTAAACAACCAATATATGAAACAAAAAGATACTGAAACAGTATTTGAATTAGCTTTACCACATTTAATCAAAGCTAACTTAATCCCAGAAAATCCATCTGAAGAAGATTTAGATTGGGGACGTAAGCTTGTCGCTTTATATCAAAAAGAAATGAGTTATGCAGGAGAAATCGTACCACTTTCAGAAATGTTCTTTAAAGAAATGCCAGAATTTGGAAAAGAACAAGAAGTGATTAATGGAGAACAAGTTCCTGAATTAATGACTCATTTATATGGTAAATTAGAAGCACTTGAACCATTTGAAGCTACAGAAATTAAAAAAACAATTAAAGAAGTTCAAAAAGAAACTGGTATAAAAGGTAAACAATTATTTATGCCAATTCGTGTAGCTGTAACTGGTCAAATGCATGGTCCTGAATTACCAAATACAATTGAAGTACTTGGTAAAGATAAAGTATTATCTCGTTTGAAACAGTATATTTAAAAAGTGAAATTAAAGTTGAATTAAAATTCACACTTGAAAAATTACAATTTACCACATAATATTAAAAGTAATAAGTGAGTTAATCAAAGGATTAGTAATTAAGTAGTACATGATTCAGAGAGTGTGCGGTTGCTGCGAGCACATCATGGAATTTAATGAATGCACCTTTGATCTATAAAATAAATTCAAATATGGATTAAATGAGAGTAAATCAAATGTTGAGTTAATTGAATTGTGATTTACTAAATGAAGAGTGGAACCGTGCTTTTGCGCCTCTAGCAATTATTGTTAGAGGTGCTTTTTTATTAAATAATTTTAGTTGATAGTCTAATAAGGCTAAGGGGGAGAATGTTTTGTTAAAAAGAATGAGAGACGATATAAAAATGGTATTTGAACAGGATCCAGCAGCACGATCAACTATTGAAGTCGTTACAACTTATGCAGGTCTACATGCGGTATGGAGTCATTTAATTGCACATAAATTATATAATAAACAACGCTATGTAGCTGCAAGAGCAATATCTCAAATCTCAAGGTTTTTTACAGGTATAGAAATACATCCAGGCGCTAAAATAGGAAAACGATTATTTATTGACCATGGCATGGGAGTGGTTATAGGGGAAACATGTACTATTGGTGATAACGTGACAATATATCAAGGTGTTACTTTAGGTGGTACTGGTAAAGAAAAAGGAAAGAGACACCCAGATATTGGTGACAACGTGTTAATTGCAGCCGGCTCAAAAGTGTTAGGTAATATTCAAATTAGCTCTAATGTAAATATAGGTGCTAATTCAGTGGTATTACAATCAGTACCAAGCTACTCAACAGTAGTAGGAATACCGGGTCATATTGTTAAACAAGATGGTAAACGCATTGGTAAAACATTTGATCATCGAAATTTACCAGATCCATTATATGAACAAATTAAACACTTAGAAAGACAACTTGAAAAAACTAGAAACGGGGAGATTCAAGATGATTACATTATATAATACGTTAACGCGTCAAAAAGAGACTTTTGAACCTATAGAACCAGGTAAGGTAAAAATGTATGTTTGTGGGCCTACAGTATACAACTATATTCATATTGGTAATGCAAGACCTGCAATCAACTATGATGTCGTACGTAGATATTTTGAATATAAAGGCTATGAAGTAATATATGTATCAAACTTTACTGATGTGGATGACAAACTAATTAATCGTTCAAAAGAACTTAACGAAAGTGTTCCAGAAATTGCAGATAAATATATAAAAGCATTTTATGAAGATGTTGGTGCGCTTAACGTTAAAAAAGCTACATCAAATCCAAGAGTAATGAATCACATGGATGAAATTATAGATTTCATCAAGAAATTAGTGGATGAAGGCTATGCTTATGAAAGTAACGGAGATGTTTATTTCAGAACACGTCAATTTAAAGATTATGGTAAGTTAAGTCATCAATCGATTGATGACTTAAAAGTAGGTGCTCGTATCGAAACAGGAGACCAAAAAGAAGATGCACTAGACTTTACTTTATGGAAAAAGGCGAAACCTGGCGAAATTAGTTGGGAAAGTCCTTTTGGCGAAGGTCGTCCTGGATGGCATATTGAATGTTCAGTAATGGCATTTCACGAGCTTGGACCAACAATCGATATTCATGCAGGAGGCTCAGATCTACAATTCCCTCACCATGAAAATGAAATTGCACAATCAGAAGCACACAACCATGCACCATTTGCTAATTATTGGATGCATAATGGCTTTATAAATATCGACAATGAAAAAATGAGTAAATCTTTAGGTAACTTTATTTTAGTGCACGATATTATAAAAGAAATTGATCCGGATGTCTTACGTTTCTTCATGATTAGTGTGCATTATCGTAGTCCAATTAACTATAATTTAGAACTTGTAAGTGCAGCTAAAAGTGGTCTAGAACGTATTAGAAATAGTTATCAATTAATTGAAGAAAGAGAAGCAATAGCTACTGATATTGAAAATCAAGAAGAATATATCGACCAAATTAATGATATCTTAGCAAATTTTGAATCAGTGATGGATGATGACTTTAATACAGCTAATGCTGTAACAGCTTGGTATGATTTAGCGAAATTAGCCAATCGATATGTATTAGAAAATGTTACTTCAACTCAAGTTATTCATAGATTTAAAGAAGTTTATCAAATATTTAGTGATGTATTAGGTGTACCATTAAAAGGAAAACAACAAGATGATTTATTAGATGAAGACATTGAAAAATTAATTGAAGAGCGTAATGAAGCTAGAAAAAATAAAGATTTCGCACGTGCTGATGAAATTAGAGACCATTTAAAAGAGAAGAATATTATTTTAGAAGATACTCCTCAAGGTGTTAGATTTAAACGTGGATAATATGAATACGAAATTACTTAATCCTTTAACATTAGCTTATATGGGTGATGCCGTTTTAGATCAGCATGTTCGTGAATATATCGTGCTCAAATTACGCAGTAAACCTAACCGATTACATCAAGTTTCAAAACAATATGTCTCAGCTAAAAGCCAAGCACAAACACTTGAAACGCTTATTGATGAAGATTGGTTTACTGAAGAAGAACTGGATATATTAAAAAGAGGGCGTAATGCTAAAAGTTATACTAAGGCTAAAAATACAGACATTCAAACTTACCGTAAGAGTTCAGCTATAGAAGCGGTACTTGGTTATTTGTATTTAGAACATAATGAAGAACGATTGAAAGAATTGCTAAATAAAATAATAGAAATAGTTAATGAGAGGTCGTGAGTAAGTGGAAGATATAGTCATTGTTGGTAGACATGCAGTAAAAGAAGCTATTACTTCAGGTCATTCAATAAATAAGATTTTGATACAAGATGGTATAAAAAAACAACAAATCAACGATATTTTAAAAAATGCAAAAGATCAAAAAATCATAGTACAAACAGTGCCAAAATCTAAATTAGATTTTTTATCTACTGCACCCCATCAGGGAGTAGCTGCACTTATTGCACCATATGAATATGCTGATTTCGATCAATTTTTAAAACAACAAAAAGAAAAAGAAGGATTATCTACAGTTATGATATTAGACGGTTTAGAAGACCCTCATAACTTAGGTTCAATTTTAAGAACAGCTGATGCGTCTGGTGTTGATGGCGTCATAATTCCTAAACGACGTTCTGTTTCTTTAACTCAAACCGTTGCTAAGGCTTCTACAGGTGCCATACAGCATGTGCCTGTCATCAGAGTAACAAACTTAGCCAAAACAATTGATGAACTAAAAGATAATGGCTTTTGGGTTGCTGGTACAGAGGCAAATAATGCAACAGACTATAGAGAGTTAGAAGCCGATATGTCTCTAGCAATTGTAATAGGAAGTGAAGGACAAGGCATGAGTCGCTTAGTAAGTGATAAATGTGATTTCTATATTAAAATTCCTATGGTTGGTCATGTAAATAGTTTAAATGCATCAGTTGCTGCAAGTTTAATGATGTACGAGGTATTCCGTAAAAGACATTCGAACGGAGACGAATAATGAAGGAACGTTATTTAATTATTGACGGTTACAATATGATTGGCCAATCAACGACACTGAGTAAAATTGCTAAAGATAACCTTGAAGAAGCAAGAGAACAATTGATTGACGCTATTGCAAACTATAATGCTGTAATCGCCGACGAGATTGTTTGCGTATTCGATGCTTATGAACAATCTGGCATCGAAAGAGAGTATATGTATCACGGAGTTAGAACAGTATTTACTAAGGAAAAAGAAACGGCCGATAGCTTTATTGAGCGCTATGTTTATGAATTGTATAACAAACACACAACGCATATAACAGTTGTGACGAGTGATATGAGCGAACAACATGCTATTTTTGGTTCTGGTGCATATCGAATTTCCTCTAGAGAAATGTGGAGAGAATTAAAAGAAAATCAAATTACTGTTAGTAAATCGTTAGAAGACATCACAGAAAAGAAACCAAGAACTCGAATTCCGTTGTCTAAAGATATACTTGCAGAATTTGAAAAAATAAGAAGGGGTAACCATAAAAAAGATTAATTTTTGCAATATTGCTATTTATATTAGATATCTTATAAAATAGTCTTAAATTTTTGGAAAGGCTATTTATATGACACAAGAAAAAGGACAACTAGAACAACAACAAATATCGCCAGATTTGCAAAGATTAGAAATGGATTTAAAAAAGGTTATCCATCGATTCAATCCATTAATTATCAAAAGGATTAATTCTATTTCTCAAAATCAATTTGAAAAAGATGATTTATATCAAGAAATCTTGATTAAAATTTACAAAGCACTCAAACGGTATAATTACCAATGTGATGAATCATTTGTAAAATACGTATCATGTTTAATTAAATCTGTGAAATGTGATTATTATAGAAAATGTTTCTCTGATCAAAAGCAATTTAAAAATTTTGTTAATGAATATGTCATAGATTACCAAATTAATATACTTAATCGAGACGAGATAGAGGTCAATTTACAGAGAAAAGAAATAATAGAAGCAATCAATGTGATAAAACAATATTTGACACTTCAAGAACAAAAGGTATTTGATTTATATACTAAAGGTTATAAGCCTAAGGAAATCGCTAACCTATTATCTATTAAAGACAAAGTAGTTTACAATGCGATACAACGTTGTAAAATGAAAATAAGACATCATTTAGAATATAAGTTTAAATAGTGATAATAATATGAATGCAAGAAACGATATAACCTTAATATGACGTATACTAGTTTGACATTCATATTTAGATTTATGTATAGTAGACTGGTATATTAATGAGTAAAGGTGAATGAATGTGAAAAAAGTACCCTTGAATTGTGAAGAGTGTGGCAATAGAAATTATAATGTACCCAAAAAAGAAGGCTCTGCTGAAAGATTGACCCTTAAGAAATACTGTTCAAGATGCAATGCTCATACAGTACATAAAGAATCAAAATAAACAATACGCAGAATGTGATAAAGATATTGTTAAAAGATTTGGAGGTTTTATTAGTGGCTAAAAAAGATAGCTTTTTTCAAGGTGTAAAATCTGAAATGGAAAAGACAAGTTGGCCAACTAAAGAGGAATTATTTAAATACACTGTTATAGTTGTTTCGACAGTAATATTCTTCTTAGTCTTTTTCTATGCCTTAGATTTAGGAATTACAGCGTTGAAAAATTTATTATTAGGTTAGGAGTGGCGACATGTCTGAAGAAGTAGGCGCAAAGCGTTGGTATGCAGTGCATACATACTCAGGATATGAAAACAAAGTTAAAAAGAATCTTGAAAAAAGAGTAGAATCAATGAATATGACAGAACAAATCTTTAGAGTTGTCATACCTGAAGAAGAAGAAACACAAGTTAAAGATGGAAAAGCTAAAAAACTTGTGAAGAAAACATTCCCTGGATATGTACTAGTAGAATTAGTAATGACAGATGAATCATGGTATGTAGTAAGAAATACACCAGGTGTAACTGGATTTGTCGGTTCAGCTGGAGCTGGATCAAAGCCTAACCCATTATTACCAGAAGAAGTTCGCTTTATTCTTAAACAAATGGGATTAAAGGAAAAAACAATCGATGTCGAATTAGATGTTGGCGAACAAGTACGCATTAAATCTGGACCATTCGCAAACCAAGTCGGCGAAGTTCAAGAAATTGAAGCGGAAAAATTTAAATTAACAGTGTTAGTTGATATGTTCGGAAGAGAAACACCGGTAGAAGTTGAATTCGATCAAATCGAAAAATTATAGTAAACAAAATTAACATATATAATATATGAAAGTTGAAATTTTACTATTGCTTTCTGAAGTGAAACAGTGTTAAAATAATGTGGTCGCGCTTTTAGAGCGTTCATTTCGTCACGAAATGTTAAGAGTGGGAGGGCAAAACTGAGCCCTGTGACCACATCACGATATCAAGGAGGTGCACATCGTGGCTAAAAAAGTAGAAAAAGTAGTTAAATTACAAATTCCTGCAGGTAAAGCAAACCCAGCACCACCAGTTGGTCCAGCATTAGGTCAAGCAGGTGTGAATATTATGGGATTCTGTAAAGAGTTCAATGCACGTACTCAAGAGCAAGCAGGTTTAATCATTCCGGTAGAAATCAGTGTATATGAAGACCGTTCATTTACATTCATTACAAAAACTCCACCGGCTCCAGTACTACTTAAAAAAGCAGCTGGCGTTGAAAAAGGTTCAGGCGAACCTAACAAAAACAAAGTTGCTTCAGTAACTAAAGATCAAGTACGTCAAATTGCTAATGAAAAAATGCAAGATTTAAATGCTGCAGACGAAGAAGCAGCTATGCGTATTATCGAAGGTACTGCTCGTAGTATGGGTATCACTGTAGAATAATAAACAATCAAATCTAATTTGAAATGAACTGATTCAAACGATAAAAGCAGGTAACAGAATAGGTATAAACAATCCATTTTGTCTATGACATCTTAGCACTCAGTAGCTTGAAAAGGCTGATTCGATTAAGAAACTATCTGTTATCTGCTCTTAACTTGTGGTAGACACAAGTAAATGTGGGAGGAAATTCCGCTAAAACCACTAAAGGAGGAACAATAAATGGCTAAAAAAGGTAAAAAGTATCAAGAAGCAGCTAATAAAGTTGACCGTACACAACACTATAGTGTTGAAGAAGCAGTTAAATTAGCTAAAGAAACAAGCATTGCTAACTTTGACGCATCAGTTGAAGTTGCATTCCGTTTAGGAATTGATACACGTAAAAATGACCAACAAATCCGTGGTGCAGTAGTGCTACCAAACGGAACTGGTAAATCACAACGTGTATTAGTATTCGCAAAAGGTGATAAAATCACTGAAGCTGAAGAAGCAGGCGCAGATTACGTAGGTGAATCTGATTACGTACAAAAAATCCAACAGGGTTGGTTCGACTTTGACGTAGTTGTTGCTACTCCAGACATGATGGGCGAAGTTGGTAAACTTGGTCGTGTATTAGGACCTAAAGGTTTAATGCCAAACCCTAAAACTGGTACTGTAACAATGGATGTTAAAAAAGCAGTTGAAGAAATCAAAGCTGGTAAAGTTGAATACCGTGCTGAAAAAGCTGGTATCGTACATGCTTCTATCGGTAAAGTTTCATTTAGCGATGAAAAATTAGTTGAAAACTTCAAAGCTTTACAAGATGTATTAGCAAAAGCTAAACCATCATCTTCTAAAGGTACTTACTTCAAATCTGTTGCTGTAACTACAACAATGGGTCCTGGAGTTAAAGTTGATACTTCTTCATTCAAATTATAATTAATAAATATAACCTAGGGCTGTTAAAGTCCTAGGTTTAATTTTTAAAAACGAAGAAACTCTAAGCATTAAAATGCATTACGAGAGGAACGCCTGAGCTAAAGCTCATGCTCACAGTAGTTGACTGACCACTCATATCACAGAGCTCATGATTGGTCTAGTCAACCTTGTGGAGGCAACACTAAGAAATCAGGTAGATTTCAGAGTTGCACTCTAAGAAACTCTAAGCATTAAAATGCTAAGAGTTTCTAAAAAACATATTGACATATTACAATTAAGCAGTTATATTAAATATTGTGATTATTTTACCTAAGACAGTAGGAGTTATTTGATAACTTAAAACATAATCCTACCGAGGCTAAAATTGACTTGAACGTGACTATTAACTTTCAAGCACTTTTTGCCGTGGGTAGAAAGTGCTTTTTTTATTAAACTTAAAAAAAGCACCGAAAAAATTAAATGGAGGTGTCTGAATGTCTGCTATCATTGAAGCTAAAAAACAATTAGTTGATACAATTGCTGATCAACTTAAAAACTCAGTTTCAACAGTAATCGTTGACTACCGTGGTTTAACAGTAGCTGAAGTTACTGAATTACGTAAACAATTACGTGAAGCTGGTGTTGAGTATAAAGTATACAAAAACACAATGGTACGTCGTGCTGCTGAAAAAGCTGGTATCGAAGGCTTAGATGAATTCTTAACAGGTCCTACAGCTATCGCAACTTCAACTGAAGATGTAGTAGCTCCAGCAAAAGTTATTGCAGGATTTGCAAAAGAACATGAAGCGTTAGAAGTTAAAACAGGCGTTATGGAAGGAAATGTTATTTCAGCAGAAGAAGTTAAAACTGTTGGTTCATTACCTTCACACGATGGTCTTGTATCTATGCTTTTATCTGTATTACAAGCTCCAGTACGCAACTTCGCTTATGCGGTTAAAGCTGTTGGAGAACAAAAAGAAGAAAGCGCTGAATAATTGCGCATAAAAAATTAAAAATAACGGAGGAATTATAAAATGGCTAATCAAGAACAAATCATTGAAGCAATTAAAGAAATGTCAGTTTTAGAATTAAACGATTTAGTAAAAGCAATTGAAGAAGAATTTGGTGTAACTGCAGCAGCTCCAGTAGCAGCAGCAGGTGCAGCTGGTGGCGGCGACGCAGCAGCTGAAAAAACTGAATTTGATGTTGAATTAACTTCAGCTGGATCTTCAAAAATCAAAGTTGTTAAAGCAGTTAAAGAAGCAACTGGCTTAGGATTAAAAGACGCTAAAGAATTAGTTGACGGAGCTCCTAAAGTAATCAAAGAAGCTTTACCTAAAGAAGAAGCTGAAAAACTTAAAGAACAATTAGAAGAAGTTGGAGCAACTGTAGAATTAAAATAATTCTAGTTTCCTAACTAAATAATATAGTTACAAATTATATTTGTGACTACATTCTTTGAGAAGTTAAAAACCCCGTTATTGCGATAACGGGGTTTTTAATTCATTTATAATAATTTTTTCAATTAATGTTATACAAAAGACTAATAGAGGTGAAGACATGAGTCATTACTATGATGAAAATCCGGATGTAAAAAGTGATGAAAAACATATCACTTATGAGTGTTATCAACAATCAATAGATTTAATTACAGATAATGGAGTTTTTTCTAGAGATAGAGTTGATTATGGATCTGACTTATTAATTCAAACATTCATAAATAACAATCCACCTGGTCCAAGTAAAACAATTGCTGATGTTGGTTGTGGATATGGTCCAATTGGATTAATGATTGCTAAGGTATCTCCGCATCATCATATTACTATGTTAGATGTGAATAGAAGAGCCTTAGAATTAGCTAAAAAGAATAAAAAAAGAAATCACATTGAAAATGCGGATATTTTAGAGAGTGATGGGATGACTCAAGTTGAAGATAACCAATTTGATTTTGTATTAACTAATCCGCCAATCAGAGCGGGCAAAGATGTCGTTCATCGTATTTTTGAAGAAGCTTACCAAAAACTTAAAGTAAGTGGCGAGTTATTTGTCGTCATCCAAAAAAAGCAAGGTATGCCTTCCGCTAAAAAGAAAATGGATGAATTATTTAACAATGTGGAAGTTGTAAATAAAAGTAAAGGGTACTATATATTAAAAAGTTCAAAAGCTTGATTTAAGAGTAGTATTCTGATATAGTTATAAAATGTAAAAATTTATGTTCAATAAGTGTGTACTTTTATGTAAAACAAATAAGTTAAACAAGATAAATAAAGAATAGAAAATGGTGTCATCTGAAGTGTTGCCGTTTTCTTTTTGTCTTTAAATCTTGAGTCTCTCTTTTGTTTTATGAGTAAAAGCAAACCACACAATTTTTGAGGGGTGAATCTGTTTGGCAGGTCAAGTTGTCCAATATGGAAGACATCGTAAACGTAGAAACTACGCGAGAATTTCAGAAGTATTAGAATTACCGAACTTAATAGAAATTCAAACAAAATCTTACGATTGGTTCCTTAAAGAAGGTTTATTAGAAATGTTTAGAGACATTTCTCCGATTGAAGATTTCACAGGTAACCTATCTTTAGAATTTGTAGATTATAGATTAGGTGAACCGAAATACGACTTAGAAGAATCAAAAAACCGTGACGCTACTTATGCTGCACCTCTTCGTGTAAAAGTACGTCTTATTATTAAAGAAACTGGCGAAGTAAAAGAGCAAGAAGTATTCATGGGTGATTTCCCACTAATGACAGATACAGGTACATTTGTTATCAATGGTGCAGAACGTGTTATCGTATCACAATTAGTACGTTCACCATCCGTTTATTTCAATGAAAAACTTGATAAAAACGGCCGTGTAAACTATGATGCAACAATTATTCCTAACCGTGGTGCATGGTTAGAATATGAAACTGATGCAAAAGACGTTGTTTATGTACGTATTGATAGAACACGTAAATTACCATTAACTGTATTACTAAGAGCATTAGGTTTCTCAAGTGATCAAGAAATTGTAGATTTACTAGGTGATAGTGAATACTTACGTAATACATTAGAAAAAGATGGTACTGAAAACACAGAACAAGCATTATTAGAAATTTATGAGCGTTTACGTCCTGGCGAACCACCAACAGTAGAAAATGCTAAAAGCTTATTATATTCACGTTTCTTCGATCCAAAACGTTATGACTTAGCAAGCGTTGGTCGTTACAAAGCAAACAAAAAACTACACTTAAAACACCGTTTATTCAACCAAAAATTAGCAGAACCAATTGTTAATAGTGAAACAGGTGAAATTGTAGTTGAAGAAGGAACAGTTCTTGATCGTCGTAAATTAGACGAAATTATGGACGTTTTAGAATCAAATGCTAATAGTGAAGTATTTGAATTAGAAGGAACAGTTATTGATGAACCAGTTGAAATTCAATCAATCAAAGTATATGTTCCTAATGATGAAGAAGGACGCACAACAACTGTTATTGGTAATGCATTACCAGATTCAGAAGTTAAATGTATTACTCCAGCAGATATCATTTCTTCAATGAGTTATTTCTTTAACTTATTAAGTGGTATCGGTTATACAGATGATATTGACCATTTAGGTAATCGTCGTTTACGTTCAGTAGGCGAATTATTACAAAACCAATTCCGTATTGGTTTATCAAGAATGGAACGTGTAGTTCGAGAAAGAATGTCTATTCAAGATACGGATTCAATTACACCACAACAATTAATCAATATCCGTCCTGTAATTGCATCTATTAAAGAATTCTTTGGTAGTTCACAATTATCACAATTCATGGACCAAGCTAACCCATTAGCAGAATTAACACATAAACGTCGTCTTTCTGCTTTAGGACCTGGTGGTTTAACACGTGAACGTGCACAAATGGAAGTTCGTGACGTACACTATTCTCACTATGGTCGTATGTGTCCAATTGAAACACCAGAGGGTCCAAACATTGGATTAATCAACTCTTTATCTAGTTACGCACGTGTGAATGAATTTGGTTTCATTGAAACACCATATCGTAAAGTAGATTTAGATACGAATGCAATTACTGATCAAATTGACTATTTAACTGCTGATGAAGAAGATAGTTATGTTGTTGCCCAAGCGAACTCTCGATTAGATGAAAATGGCCGTTTCTTAGACGATGAAGTTGTTTGTCGTTTCCGTGGTAATAACACAGTTATGGCTAAAGAAAAAATGGATTACATGGATGTTTCACCTAAACAGGTTGTATCAGCAGCTACAGCATGTATCCCATTCTTAGAAAACGATGACTCTAACCGTGCGTTAATGGGTGCAAACATGCAACGTCAAGCAGTACCATTGATGAACCCTGAAGCTCCATTTGTTGGTACTGGTATGGAACATGTTGCTGCACGTGACTCAGGTGCTGCTATTACAGCAAACCATAGAGGTAGAGTTGAACATGTTGAATCTAATGAAATCTTAGTACGTCGTCTAGTTGAACAAAATGGACAAGAGCACGAAGGTGAATTAGATCGTTATCCATTAGCGAAATTCAAACGTTCTAACTCTGGTACTTGTTATAACCAACGCCCAATTGTTGCTGCTGGTGACATCGTTGAATATAACGAAATACTAGCTGATGGTCCTTCAATGGAATTAGGCGAAATGGCATTAGGCCGTAACGTTGTTGTTGGATTCATGACTTGGGACGGTTATAACTACGAGGATGCTGTAATCATGAGTGAACGTTTAGTTAAAGACGATGTTTACACTTCAATTCATATTGAAGAGTATGAATCAGAAGCTCGTGATACTAAATTAGGACCTGAAGAGATTACACGTGATATTCCTAATGTTTCTGAAAGTGCACTTAAAAACTTAGACGAACGTGGTATCGTTTATGTTGGTGCTGAAGTTAATGATGGAGACATCTTAGTAGGTAAAGTAACACCAAAAGGAGTTACAGAACTTACAGCAGAAGAAAGATTATTACATGCAATCTTTGGTGAAAAAGCACGTGAAGTTCGTGATACATCATTACGTGTGCCACATGGTGCTGGCGGTATCGTTCTAGATGTTAAAGTATTCAATCGTGAAGAAGGCGATGATACATTATCTCCAGGTGTTAACCAATTAGTACGTGTTTATATCGTTCAAAAACGTAAAATTCACGTCGGAGATAAAATGTGTGGTCGACATGGTAACAAAGGTGTCATTTCTAAAATTGTTCCTGAAGAAGATATGCCATATTTACCAGATGGAACTCCAATTGACATCATGTTAAACCCATTAGGTGTACCATCACGTATGAATATCGGACAAGTACTTGAGCTACATTTAGGTATGGCTGCTAAAAACTTAGGTATCCATGTTGCATCTCCAGTATTCGATGGTGCCAACGATGATGACGTTTGGTCAACTATCGAAGAAGCAGGTATGGCTCGTGACGGTAAAACTGTATTATATGATGGTCGTACTGGTGAACCATTCGATAATCGTATTTCAGTTGGTGTTATGTACATGCTTAAACTTGCACACATGGTTGACGATAAATTACATGCGCGTTCAACTGGTCCATACTCATTAGTTACGCAACAACCATTAGGTGGTAAAGCGCAATTCGGTGGACAACGTTTTGGTGAAATGGAGGTATGGGCACTTGAAGCATATGGTGCTGCATACACATTACAAGAAATCTTGACTTATAAATCAGACGATACTGTAGGTCGTGTTAAAACATACGAAGCTATAGTAAAAGGCGAAAATATCTCTAGACCAAGTGTTCCTGAATCATTCCGTGTATTGATGAAAGAATTACAAAGTTTAGGATTAGACGTCAAAGTGATGGATGAGCAAGATAACGAAATCGAAATGGCTGACAACGAAGATGAAGATGTAACTGAACGCAAAGTAGATTTACAACAAAAAGATGCGCCAGAATCACAAAAAGAAACTACTGATTAATATGCACATAGATAACTAGAATATAGGTTGGGGCGACATCAGTGTCGCTCAAACCTTTCTCAAATTCTATATACTATAAATGTAAATCAATCAAATAGCACAGCTAATCTAAATTGAAGGAGGTAGGCTCCTTGATTGATGTAAATAATTTCCATTATATGAAAATAGGATTAGCTTCACCTGAAAAGATTCGTTCATGGTCTTATGGTGAGGTTAAAAAGCCTGAAACAATTAACTATCGTACGTTAAAACCTGAAAAAGATGGTCTTTTCTGTGAAAGAATATTTGGACCTACAAAAGACTGGGAGTGTAGTTGTGGTAAGTACAAACGTGTACGCTACAAAGGCATGGTATGTGATAGATGTGGTGTTGAAGTAACGAAGTCAAAAGTACGTCGTGAAAGAATGGGACACATTGAATTAGCAGCACCAGTTTCACATATTTGGTACTTCAAAGGTATCCCTAGCCGTATGGGTCTATTATTAGATATGTCTCCAAGAGCATTAGAAGAAGTTATTTACTTTGCTTCTTATGTTGTTGTTGACCCAGGTCCAACTGGTTTAGAAAAGAAAACATTATTATCAGAAGCAGAATTTAGAGATTATTATGATAAATATCCAGGTCAATTTGTTGCCAAAATGGGTGCTGAAGGTATCAGAGACTTATTATCAGAAATTGACTTAGATGAAGAACTTAAAACTTTACGTGATGAATTAGAATCTGCAACAGGACAAAGACTTACTCGTGCTATCAAACGTTTAGAGGTAGTTGAATCATTCCGTAATTCAGGTAACAATCCAGCTTGGATGATTTTAGATGTACTTCCAATCATCCCACCAGAAATCCGTCCAATGGTTCAATTAGACGGTGGACGTTTTGCAACAAGTGACTTAAACGATTTATATAGACGTGTTATTAACCGTAACAATCGTTTGAAACGCTTATTAGATCTTGGTGCACCTGGAATCATAGTTCAAAATGAAAAACGTATGTTACAAGAAGCTGTTGATGCTTTAATTGATAATGGTCGTCGTGGCCGTCCTGTTACAGGTCCTGGTAACCGTCCATTAAAATCACTATCACATATGTTAAAAGGTAAACAAGGTCGTTTCCGTCAAAACTTATTAGGTAAACGTGTTGACTATTCAGGTCGTTCCGTTATCGCAGTAGGTCCAAGTCTGAAAATGTATCAATGTGGCTTACCTAAAGAAATGGCACTTGAACTATTTAAACCTTTCGTAATGAAAGAATTAGTTCAACGTGAAATTGCAACAAACATTAAAAATGCGAAGAGTAAAATCGAACGCATGGACGATGAAGTATGGGATGTTTTAGAAGAAGTTATCGTAGAACATCCAGTATTACTAAACCGTGCACCTACACTTCACAGATTAGGTATCCAAGCATTCGAACCAACTTTAGTTGAAGGTCGTGCAATCCGTTTACACCCTCTTGTTACTACAGCATATAACGCTGACTTTGATGGTGACCAAATGGCTGTTCACGTTCCATTATCTAAAGAGGCTCAAGCCGAAGCGCGGATGTTAATGTTAGCTGCGCAAAACATCTTGAACCCTAAAGATGGTAAACCAGTTGTTACACCATCACAGGATATGGTATTAGGTAACTATTACCTAACATTAGAACGTAAAGATGCTGTTAACACTGGGGCAATCTTTAATGATACTAACGAAGTATTAAAAGCATATGCTAATGGCTATGTTCATTTACACACTAGAATTGGTGTACATGCAAGTTCATTCAATAATCCAACATTTACAGATGAGCAAAACAATAAAATTTTAGCTACTTCAGTAGGTAAAATTATCTTTAATGAAATCATTCCTGATTCATTTGCTTATATCAATGAACCAACTCAAGCTAACCTTGAAGGTAAAACACCTGATAAATACTTTGTTGACCCAACAGAGTTAGGTGAAGGTGGATTAAAAGAATTCTTTGAAACTAAAGAATTAACTGAACCATTCAATAAAAAATTCTTAGGTAATATCATTGCTGAAGTATTCAATAGATTTAGTATCACTGATACATCTATGATGCTTGACCGCATGAAAGACCTAGGATTTAAATTCTCATCAAAAGCAGGTATCACTGTTGGTGTATCTGATATCGTGGTATTACCAGATAAAAAAGATATTTTAGATGAGCATGAAAAATTAGTTGATCGTGTAACTAAACAATTCAATCGTGGTTTAATCACTGAAGAAGAACGTTACAATGCTGTCGTTGAAATTTGGACAGATGCTAAGGACCAAATTCAAGGTGAATTAATGCAATCACTTGAAAAAACAAACCCAATCTTCATGATGAGTGACTCTGGTGCCCGTGGTAACGCATCTAACTTTACACAGTTAGCAGGTATGCGTGGATTGATGGCTGCACCATCAGGTAAGATCATCGAACTACCAATCACATCATCATTCCGTGAAGGTTTAACAGTGTTAGAGTACTTCATTTCTACTCATGGTGCGCGTAAAGGTCTTGCCGATACAGCACTTAAAACTGCCGATTCAGGTTATCTTACTCGTCGTCTTGTTGACGTTGCACAAGATGTTATTGTTCGTGAAGAAGATTGTGGTACTGACAGAGGTTTACTTGTTTCAGATATTAGAGAAGGTACAGAAATGATTGAACCATTCATTGAACGTATTGAAGGACGTTACTCAAAAGAAACTATCCGTCATCCTGAAACTGATGAAGTGATTATCCGTCCAGATGAGTTAATCACTGCTGAAATTGCTAAGAAAATTACTGACGCTGGCATTGAACAAATGTACATCCGTTCAGCATTCACTTGTAATACACGTCATGGTGTATGTGAAAAATGTTATGGTAAAAACCTTGCAACAGGTGAAAAAGTTGAAGTGGGTGAAGCAGTTGGTACAATTGCTGCACAATCAATCGGTGAACCAGGTACACAGCTTACAATGCGTACATTCCATACAGGTGGGGTAGCCGGAAGCGATATTACTCAAGGTCTTCCACGTATTCAAGAAATATTTGAAGCACGTAACCCTAAAGGTCAAGCTGTAATCACTGAAATTGAAGGTGTAGTAGAAGATATTAAATTAGCAAAAGACCGTCAACAAGAAATTGTTGTTAAAGGTGAAAATGAAACTAGATCTTATCTAGCTTCAGGAACTTCTAGACTTAAAGTTGAAGTAGGACAATCAGTTGAACGTGGTGAAGTATTAACAGAAGGTTCAATTGAACCTAAAAACTTCTTATCAGTTGCTGGTTTAAATGCTACTGAAAGCTATTTATTAAAAGAAGTTCAAAAAGTTTATCGTATGCAAGGTGTTGAAATTGATGATAAACACGTTGAGGTAATGGTAAGACAAATGTTACGTAAAGTTCGTATCATTGAAGCAGGAGATACTAAGTTATTACCTGGTTCATTAGTTGATATCCACAACTTTACAGATGCTAACAGAGAAGCATTTAAAGAACGTAAACGCCCAGCAACTGCAAAACCAGTATTGCTAGGTATTACAAAAGCTTCTCTTGAAACAGAAAGCTTCTTATCTGCAGCATCATTCCAAGAAACAACTCGTGTACTTACTGATGCAGCTATTAAAGGTAAACGCGATGATTTACTTGGTCTTAAAGAAAATGTAATTATCGGTAAACTTATCCCAGCTGGTACTGGTATGAGACGTTATAGCGATGTTCAATTCGATAAAAACGTAGCTCCAGTTGCTAGTACAGAAGAAGAGGTAGACGTTACCGAATAGTTATTTAATCAAGAGACTAAACGAAAATTTTAGTCTCTTGATTCTTATTTATTTCATAAATGCATGAATAAATATTGACTATTGTAGTCATGTAATGTTACTATATTAAAGGTTGATGCAAGCAGAACTTTGGAGGATATTATAAATGTCTAATGAAAAAGTTGCACGCTTTAACAAACAACAATATGTAGTTGGTCTGAAGGAGACGCTTAAAGCGTTGAATAAAGATCAAGTTACATCATTGATTATTGCTCAAGACGTTGAGGTTCATCTTATGACTCGCGTGTTAAGCCAAATCAATCAAAAAAACATACCATATACACTTTTCTCATCTAAGAAGGATTTAGGAGAATATGTAGGTATTAATGTTAATGCAACAATCGTTGCTATATTGAATGAGAATTAGTAAGTTTTTACTTACTAAATTTTATTTAACCTTAAAATGAACCACCTGGATGTGTGGGATTAAAAAATGAAGAGAGGAGGACATATTCAATGCCAACTATTAACCAATTAGTACGTAAACCAAGACAAAGCAAATCAAAAAAATCTGATTCACCAGCTTTAAACAGAGGTTTTAACAGTAAGAAGAAACAATTCACTGAATTGAATTCTCCACAAAAACGTGGCGTTTGTACTCGTGTGGGTACTATGACACCTAAAAAACCTAACTCAGCGTTACGTAAATATGCACGTGTGCGTTTATCAAACAACATTGAAATCAACGCATACATTCCTGGTATCGGACACAACTTACAAGAACACAGTGTAGTACTTGTACGTGGTGGACGTGTAAAAGACTTACCTGGTGTGCGTTACCATATTGTACGTGGTGCACTTGATACTTCAGGTGTAGACGGACGTAGACAAGGTCGTTCATTATACGGAACTAAAAAACCTAAAAATTAATTTTTAAGATTACGTAAATTTTAAAAATAATGAAACACAATATACTATAATAGGAAGGGAGGATTTACATTATGCCTCGTAAAGGATCAGTACCTAAAAGAGACGTATTACCAGATCCAATTCATAACTCAAAATTAGTTACAAAATTAATTAACAAAATTATGTTAGACGGTAAACGTGGAACAGCTCAAAGAATTCTTTATTCAGCATTCGACCTAGTTGAAGAACGTAGTGGTCGTCAAGCCATTGAAGTATTCGAAGAAGCAATCGAAAACATTATGCCAGTATTAGAAGTTAAAGCTCGTCGTGTGGGTGGTTCAAACTACCAAGTACCTGTTGAGGTACGCCCAGAACGTCGTTCTACTTTAGGATTACGTTGGTTAGTTAACTATGCGCGTCTTCGTGGTGAAAAAACTATGGAAGAACGTTTAGCTAACGAAATCTTAGATGCAGCAAATAATACAGGTGGTGCAGTTAAGAAACGTGAGGACACTCACAAAATGGCTGAAGCTAACAAAGCATTTGCTCACTACCGTTGGTAAGATTGAAGCTTTTACCCTGAGTGTGTTCCAAACGATTGGTTTACCAATAATGGCTCATGCTTAGGGCATCGCCATATCTAAAGTACTTATTCAGTAATAACTGGAAGGAGAAAAAATACATGGCAAGAGAATTTTCTTTGAAAAATACTCGTAATATCGGTATCATGGCTCACATTGATGCTGGTAAAACTACTACGACAGAACGTATTCTTTATTACACAGGTCGTATCCACAAAATTGGTGAAACTCACGAAGGTGCTTCACAAATGGACTGGATGGAACAAGAACAAGATCGTGGTATTACTATCACATCTGCTGCAACAACTGCAGCTTGGGAAGGCCACCGTGTAAATATTATCGATACACCAGGACACGTAGACTTCACAGTTGAAGTTGAACGTTCTTTACGTGTACTTGACGGTGCGGTTACAGTACTTGATGCTCAATCAGGTGTTGAACCTCAAACTGAAACAGTTTGGCGTCAGGCTACAACATACGGTGTTCCTCGTATCGTGTTTATTAACAAAATGGATAAATTAGGAGCAAACTTTGATTATTCTGTAAGCACATTACATGACCGCTTACAAGCTAATGCTGCACCTATCCAATTACCTATTGGTGCTGAAGATGAATTTGAAGCAATCATTGACTTAGTTGAAATGAAATGTTTCAAATACACTAACGACCTAGGTACAGAAATCGATGAAATTGAAATTCCAGATGATCACAAAGAAAGAGCTGAAGAAGCTCGTTCAACATTAATTGAAGCAGTAGCTGAAACTAATGATGAATTAATGGAAAAATATCTTGGTGACGAAGAAATTTCAGTTGAAGAATTAAAAAATGCAATCCGTCAAGCTACAACTGATGTAGAATTCTACCCAGTTCTTTGCGGTACTGCATTCAAAAACAAAGGTGTTCAATTAATGCTTAACGCTGTAATTGATTACCTACCATCTCCTTTAGATGTAAAACCAATCGTTGGTCACCGTGCTAACGATCCTGAAGAAGAAGTAATTGCTAAACCAGACGATTCAGCTGAATTCGCTGCATTAGCATTTAAAGTTATGACTGACCCTTATGTTGGTAAATTAACTTTCTTCCGTGTTTACTCAGGTACTATGAGCTCAGGTTCATATATTAAAAACTCATCTAAAGACAAACGTGAACGTGTAGGTCGTTTATTACAAATGCACGCTAACTCACGTCAAGAGATTGACACTGTTTACTCAGGCGATATCGCTGCTGCGGTAGGTCTTAAAGAAACAGGTACTGGTGATACTTTATGTGGAGAGAAAAACGACATTATCTTGGAATCAATGGAATTCCCAGAACCAGTTATCCACTTATCAGTTGAACCAAAATCTAAAGCTGACCAAGATAAAATGACTCAAGCTTTAGTTAAATTACAAGAAGAAGACCCAACTTTCCATGCGCATACTGACGAAGAAACTGGACAAGTTATCATCGGTGGTATGGGTGAGTTACACTTAGATATCTTAGTTGACCGTATGAAGAAAGAATTTAACGTTGAATGTAATGTTGGTGCGCCAATGGTTTCATATCGTGAAACATTCAAGCAATCAGCACAAGTTCAAGGTAAATTCTCTCGTCAATCAGGTGGTCGTGGTCAATATGGTGATGTTCATATTGAATTCACACCTAATGAAACTGGTGGCGGTTTCGAATTCGAAAACGCTATCGTTGGTGGTGTAGTTCCTCGTGAATACATTCCATCAGTAGAAGCTGGTCTTAAAGATGCTATGGAAAATGGTGTTCTTGCTGGTTATCCATTAATTGATGTTAAAGCTAAATTATATGATGGTTCATACCATGATGTCGATTCATCTGAAATGGCCTTCAAAATTGCTGCATCATTAGCACTTAAAGAAGCTGCTAAAAAATGTGATCCAGTTATCTTAGAACCAATGATGAAAGTAACTATCGAAATGCCTGAAGAATACATGGGCGATATCATGGGTGATGTAACATCTCGTCGTGGACGTGTTGATGGTATGGAACCTCGTGGTAATGCACAAGTTGTAAATGCTTATGTACCACTTTCAGAAATGTTCGGTTACGCAACTTCATTACGTTCTAACACTCAAGGTCGCGGTACTTACACTATGTACTTTGACCACTATGCAGAAGTTCCAAAATCAATTTCTGAAGAAATCATTAAGAAAAATAAAGGTGAATAATATAACTTGTTTTTACTAGCTATGCTAGGTTAAAATACAGGTTGAGCTTAGTTATAGGCTAATCACTTTTATGAATTGATTTTTATGGGTAAATGCATTATAAAGGAAGTATGAATTGAGTAATACTTCTTTTAGACTCAACTTAATCAATCATCTTCTCATGATGGTGAGAAACTATCATGAGAGATAAATTTGAAAATAACTTTTATTAAGAATAGGAGAGATTTAATAATGGCAAAAGAAAAATTTGATCGCTCAAAAGAACATGCCAATATTGGTACTATCGGTCACGTTGACCATGGTAAAACTACTTTAACAGCTGCAATCGCAACTGTATTAGCTAAAAACGGTGATACTGTTGCACAATCATATGACATGATTGACAACGCACCAGAAGAAAAAGAACGTGGTATTACAATCAATACTGCACACATCGAATATCAAACTGACAAACGTCACTACGCTCACGTTGACTGCCCAGGACACGCTGACTATGTTAAAAACATGATCACTGGTGCTGCTCAAATGGACGGCGGTATCTTAGTTGTATCTGCAGCTGACGGTCCAATGCCACAAACTCGTGAACACATTCTATTATCTCGTAACGTTGGTGTACCAGCTTTAGTTGTATTCTTAAACAAAGTTGATATGGTAGACGACGAAGAATTATTAGAATTAGTAGAAATGGAAGTTCGTGACTTATTAACTGAATATGACTTCCCAGGTGACGACGTACCTGTAATCGCTGGTTCTGCATTAAAAGCATTAGAAGGCGACGAAAAATACGAAGAAAAAATCTTAGAATTAATGCAAGCAGTTGATGACTACATTCCAACTCCAGAACGTGATTCTGACAAACCATTCATGATGCCAGTTGAGGACGTATTCTCAATCACTGGTCGTGGTACTGTTGCTACAGGCCGTGTTGAACGTGGTCAAATCAAAGTTGGTGAAGAAGTTGAAATCATCGGTTTACATGACACTTCTAAAACAACTGTTACTGGTGTAGAAATGTTCCGTAAATTATTAGACTACGCTGAAGCTGGTGACAACATCGGTGCATTATTACGTGGTGTCGCTCGTGAAGACGTACAACGTGGACAAGTATTAGCTGCTCCAGGTTCAATCACACCTCATACAAAATTCAAAGCGGAAGTTTACGTTTTATCTAAAGATGAAGGTGGACGTCATACTCCATTCTTCAGTAACTACCGCCCACAATTCTATTTCCGTACTACTGACGTAACTGGTGTAGTTAACTTACCAGAAGGTACTGAAATGGTTATGCCTGGTGACAACGTTGAAATGACAGTTGAATTAATCGCTCCAATCGCGATTGAAGACGGTACTCGTTTCTCAATCCGTGAAGGTGGACGTACTGTAGGATCAGGCGTTGTAACTGAAATCCACGAATAATTTATTATTCGATATAATTAAAGGCCCCGTTTAGGGGTCTTTTTTTATTTATAAAATATGTACTTTGAATTTTGCCTATATACCTCGTATTCAGCTAATTACGAATTATACATACTCCATAATTAAGTTCAATATTATATATGAAATGTGTTAGCTTTTATAGACAAAAACACCTCTAAATGAATGATTATTAATCATTTATTTAGAGGTGTTTGTAAGTTTATAATTATTTCAAGATAGAAATCGGTTTATATTTTTAAAAAACTTTTTCAATTTCTAATATTTTTAAGAATTCACTTGCTGCATATTTGAATGCTGATTCATCTATATCAAAGTAGGGATTATGATGTGGTGCTGTGATCTGTTTATCTTTATTGCCACATCCTGTTAAGAAGAAAGCCCCAGGTCTTACTTTTAAATAATGTGAAAAATCTTCCCCAATCATCATTAAGTCAGATTCATTAAAGCGTAAATGCATGTCGTTAGCTGCTTGTTTAACAACTTCATAGGCTTGATCATGATTATGAAGAGGTAAATACCCTTTAATATAGTTAAAATCATATGTGATATCATTTGCTAATGCCAAACCCTGTAGTAATTTATCCATCTTTTGTTTAACATGACTTTGAATTTGTGTATCAAATGTACGCACTGTCCCTTTACAAAATGCACTATCTGGTATAACACTATCTGATGAACCAGCCTGTACCATACCAAATGTTAAAACAGCTTGTTTTACAGGATCTATAGTGCGTGAGATGATTTTTTGAGCACTTAAAATAAATTCAGCCATGATAACAATAGGATCAATAGTTTCTTGTGGTTTAGCGCCATGACCACCTTTACCTTGAATTGTAATACTAAATTCATCTGGTGAAGCCATAATTGGACCTGGTCGTGAATATATGGTTCCTGTTGGATAGCCACTCCAAAGATGCGTACCGTAAATTTTATCTACGTCTTTTAAACAACCATCATTAATCATTTCTTGAGAACCACCAGGCATAATTTCCTCACCATATTGAAAGATAAAAACGACATTACCTTTTAGTAGATGACGATGTTCATTTACTATTTCAGCAACACCTAATAGTATAGCTGTATGACCATCATGTCCACACGCATGCATACAACCATCGTTTTTAGATTTATAAGACACATCATTTAGTTCTTGTACTGGTAATGCATCAAAATCAGCACGAAATGCGATAGTCGGTCCATTTTCTTTTCCTTTAAAAGTTGCTTTAATTCCGTTTCTACCTACTGGAGTTTGAATGTCACATGACAATTGGCTAAGTTGATTAACTATATAGTCATGTGTTTGCTTCTCTTCAAAAGAAAGTTCAGGATATTGATGTAAATAACGTCGCAGTTGAATCATTCTTTTTTCTTTTTTACTAGCCAATTGAAACCAATCAAACAAAACGATCACTTCTTCCGTATTATTATGATAATTAGTATATCACTATCTAATGTTACAAAATAGTTGAAAATGAATATTTATTTTTTAAAATTACCACGAGTGATAGGGCTTTCATGAAAGGCTAAATTGATGTATTATAAAGACAAATAGAGAAACAAGGGGGATATCGTTGTGGTTCAATCACTACATGATTTTTTAGATGAAAACATTAATTATTTGAAAGAAAATGGTTTATACAATGAAATAGATTCAATTGAAGGTGCTAATGGTCCAGAAATTAAAATTGAAGGTAAAACTTATGTCAATTTAAGTTCAAATAACTATTTAGGATTAGCAACAAATGAAGATTTAAAAGAAGCTGCTAAAGCTGCGATTGATACACATGGTGTTGGTGCTGGTGCTGTACGTTCTATTAACGGTACGTTAGATTTACATGATGAATTAGAAGAAACATTAGCTAAATTTAAAGGTACAGAAGCTGCAATTGCATACCAATCTGGATTTAATTGTAATATGGCTGCGATTTCAGCTGTAATGAATAAAAATGACGCTATTCTGTCTGATGAATTGAACCACGCTTCAATTATTGATGGTTGTCGTTTATCTAAAGCGAAAATTATTCGTGTGAATCATTCAGATATGGATGATTTAAGAGCAAAAGCTAAAGAAGCTGTAGAATCAGGTCAATATAATAAAGTTATGTATATCACTGATGGTGTGTTTAGTATGGATGGCGATGTTGCTAAACTGCCTGAAATTGTTAAAATAGCCGAAGAATTTGGTTTATTAACTTATGTAGATGATGCACATGGCTCTGGTGTAATGGGTAAAGGTGCTGGTACGGTTAAACACTTTGGTTTACAAGATAAAATTGATTTCCAAATTGGTACATTATCTAAAGCAATTGGTGTCGTTGGAGGTTATGTTGCAGGAACTAAAGAATTAATTGACTGGTTAAAAGCACAATCTCGTCCATTCTTATTCTCTACATCATTAGCGCCTGGAGATACAAAAGCTATTACAGAAGCAGTTAAAAAATTAATGGCTTCAACTGAATTGCATGATCAATTATGGGAAAATGCTCAATATCTTAAAGATGGTTTAGCAAAACTAGGATTTGATACAGGTGAATCAGAAACACCAAATACACCAGTTATTATTGGTGATGAAAAAGATACGCAAGCATTCAGTAAACGATTAAAAGAAGAAGGTATATATGTTAAGTCAATCGTATTCCCTACAGTGCCAAAAGGTACGGGTAGAGTAAGAAATATGCCTACAGCAGCACATACTAAAGAAATGTTGGATAAAGCTTTAGCTGCTTACGAAAAAGTAGGAAAAGAACTTAACATTATTTAATATAAGAATAATAAATAAAGCACTCATTAACTGTGAGTGCTTTTTTAATATCTTGAGGTGAACATTATGGATGTTGTAGATGAATTACGCCAACTTGATTATAAAGATGAACAATTATTCCTACAATATATTAATGAGTGGTACGAACATAATGAGAAGATTGTACCTGGTAATACAGATTTAAAGAAGTATACTAGTTTCAAAGACATGGTGGATTATATTAATCAACCTAAACCTAGGGAAGATTGGGTTGAAACCAGTACATTTTATTATTTTAAAAATGGAAAAATTGTAGGAGCAGTTAATATTAGATATCAACTTAACGAACAATTAACTCGTATTGGCGGTCATGTAGGGTATGGTGTAGCAAAATCACAACGTGGTAAAGGCTATGCGACTGTTATGTTAGGAAAAGCGATAGATATTTTAAAACCGTTTCAAATAAAAAATGTGCTAATGACGTGTAATCCTAAAAATTTTGCATCACAAAAAGTTATAAAATCATATGGAGGATACGAAATAGAACCATATATCAAAAAGAATGGATTACCAGTTAAAAGATATCATATACCTATTAATAACTAAAAAAAGCCAAAAAAATCATTCTCCAGTGTAGGAGAATGAATGTCGTCAAAAGTTAAATTAAATAGTTTTGTTTAGTTAAACAAAATCGCAGAGATGGTTAAGACACAATAATGTCCAACTGTCTCTTTATTTATGTTCTTAAGAATAGCATGAATACAGTTTGAGAACAATATAAACTTTAATTTGCCAACATTTTTTTATAAAATATCGGGTATTAGGTATATAAATGAATAATTAAATTTTATGGAGGAAAAGGAATGCTATATTTAAATGAAAAAGATCAACAACAATTATTAAATATGCGTGAAGTAATAGATGAAGTAGGAGAATCCTTGAAAGCTTTTTCAGGAGGTAAGACTGAAACACCATTACGATATTCAATTCCTTTTAATGATGAAAATAGATATTTAGTTATGCCTGCGTTATCTGATGTCTTAAAAATTGTGGGATTAAAAACAGTTACATTTGCACCTAAAAATCCTAAAAAAGGTAAATCAACTATCAGTGGATCAGTAATTTTGAGTGATTATGAGACAGGTGAAACGTTATCAGTCCTAGATGGAGGATATTTAACTAAAATCAGAACAGGTGCAATTTCTGGTGTAGCAACAAAATATTTAGCTAGGGAAGATGCACGTACTTTATGTGTAATTGGTGCAGGAGAACAAGCAGAAGGATTAATTGAAGCTGTTTTAGCTGTTAGAGATATTGATACTATTCATTTTGCAAGTAGAACGACGGAAAAAGCTGAGCGTTTAGCAAAACAGTCACAAACAACATATGATGTTAACGTAAAAGTATTTGAAAATGCTGATGAAGCAATAGAAGGTGCAGATATTGTTGTGACAGCTACTAATTCTTCACATCCTGTGTTTAGTCGAACTTTAGAAGCGGGTGTACATCTCAATGCGGTAGGTTCTTTTAAACCAGATATGCAAGAATTACCTTCTGAATCAATGAAAGTAGCAGATAAAATTATTGTTGAATCTACAGAAGCTGCAATGGAAGAAACAGGAGATTTAAAAATTCCTGAACAAGAAGGCATATTATCTCAAGAATCACTTTATGCAGAACTTGGTGACATTGTTGCTGGGAATAAACAAGGACGTATGAATGATAACGAAATCACTTTATTTAAATCAGTGGGCTTAGCAATTGTAGACATTGTAGTTGCCAATTATTTTTATAAAAAAGCTCAACAATAAAAATAAAGTGAGGTGGAAAATGTACAATTTCTACCTCACTTCTTTATTTTTGTATGCGATAGTAAAATTTTTGCTTTATTGATAATCACTTGGATTAATGGCGATCACATTAGGAATTACTTTTTTGTATTCTTGTAAATCTTCATGATTATCAGTAATCAACGTAGTAATTTTGTTAGTTGGACAAACTTGATAAAATGCTACTTTATTTAACTTTGAACTATCTGTTAACATGTAAACCTCTTTAGACTGATAAACCATTTGGCGTTTAGCATCTACGAATTCTTCGCTGTAGTGCGTCACGCCTTTTAATGCATCCATAGCAGGTGTAGCTAAAAATGCTTTCATAGAATTAAATGATTGCAAGGTTTGAGTAGTAATTAATCCATTTAATACATAATTATTATGATAAAGTGTACCACCAGTGACAATCACTTTATGGTTAGAAGAACGAAGAATAGAAGCAATATGAATGTCATTAGTGATAATAGTTAAATTTTGCTTTTGTAAAATAGCTTTTGCAAATAATAGAGTGGTAGAACCTGAATCAATAATTAATGTATCTCCATCATCTACAAATTCAGCAGCTTTGTATCCTATACCTAATTTTTCATAATAGTAAGAAGTTTGTCTATCATCGAAATTTAATTCACTATAAACATTTTCATTATTTAGTACGACACCACCATGGGTACGTCTGATTTGGTTGTATTGTTCAAGTTTTACTAAGTCACGACGAATCGTTGCATCGTGTACGTTAAATTCTGTTGCTAATGTATGAACAGTAGCAGTTTTATATTTAGTTAAATAAGCAATGATTTTTTGTTCTCTTTCAGCAGGTAACATATAAAACGTCTCCATTCAGTAATTTTGATAATAAAAATGATAAGATTAAGTCGATTTTAATTATAGTATATCAAATACATAATAAAGGCTGTAGATGAAAGTATGACAATGAAATGATCATCATATATTCAGTCTACAGCCTATAAATTATTTAACGTTATTCCGTTTCACCATATTGTTGACTCTTCGGCATTTTAATGAAGAATGTTAGGATTGTACTAATAAAGTATATAATTCCTAAAATCCAAATTACACCTAAATCTCCAAGTGGCTCTAAGAAAATTCTAACTATCATTGGTCCTATGAATACTGGTAAACCAGCACCTAAGTTTAAGATTGAAAGTGTTGCGCCTTTATCTTTTTTAACAAGTGAAGGAATTAATGCAGTTAATGGTACATAAGCTGCAATAAAGATTCCCCAAGCAACGCCAACAATTGTTAATAAAATAATGTTACCGTGTGACCATATTGGGACATAACCCATTAATAGACAAGAAACACCACTACCGATACCACCAAAGATCATTACAGTATTACGCCAACCAATTTTATCTCCAATAATACCCCAAATAAGGTTGAATACGATATTACCGAAGAAGATAGCAGACCAAACAGCTAACCATTTTGAAGTTGGTATTCCGTATGATTCTAGATATAAAGGTAAGAAAATAGGGAATGCAAATTGTGCAGTAGTGTTAATAACACGCACAATACCACCTAATAATACTTTTGGTTCTTCAACTACAATAGTGAAACCTTTCATCATTTCTTTTAATTTAGCTTTAGCATTACTTTTATCTGTAGGTAATTTATCTCTATTTAAGACAATAGCTAAAAAGCCACCTAAAATTACCCAGAATAATGAACTCCATAATGTTCCAATATGACCTAAGTATTTAATCGCATAGATAGAATAAAACGCACCTAATACGTTTAGTCCACCAGTAAATACTAGCCAGAACCAACCAACAGCTGCACCCAATGTGCGTTGTTCTGAACGGTATGAAATCCATACTAAGAATGAATATGCAAATAATGGATAACCTAAACCGCGTAGTGCATAAGCTGGATACATAATTGCTAAGTTTTCAGATGGTAATGCAATATCAACGAAACAAATAGTTCCTATAATGTATAAAATCAAGCCGATAAACATTGTACGTTTACCACCGAATGCTTCAGCAAATACGCCACTAAACCAACTTGCAATTGCGACTGTGATACCATAACAACCAAATAGCCAACTCACTTCATTAGAGCTGAAACCATTATGTTGTAAATAAGGACTTAACCAACCAATTTCTAGGCCGTCTCCCATCATAAATATTAAAATCCCTATGTAACCCCAAACAATTTGTTTGGGCATACCTAAAAATGTTGTCTTATTCATCATTTGTTATCTCCCCTTAGATACAATGGTTTATGACCAGTGATATCTTAAATAAGTTTTTTTTCAACCTTTGTGAGCAGCAGTATCATCCATTGCTTTTTTCAAATCCTCTGTACTATGGATATCATAGTAATCATCAGGGATTAATTTTTTAAGTGCTTGTTGATAGTCTTTATTTTCGAATGAAGCAATTAATTGTTCGAATTCATGTTTAGTACTTCTTGAACTACCTGAAAGTGTTAAACCTTTCTCTAATACGTCACGTGTATTAATACCTACTAAATCTTCTGTTACACCCATTAACACGATTTGACCTTGTCTATCGATTAAGTCAATTGCTTGGTTAATAGCAGATTCAGAGAATTTTCCACCGCAACATTCAAATACAGTATGAACACCTTTATGACTATTGAAATCATAATCATTAACTAGATGTGTAGTTGCAAAGTTTTCAAATGATTTTAATTTTTCTTCAATAGCACCGAAGACAATTAAGTTTTCTTGTTCAATACCATAGATATAATGTAAAGCTGTTGCAGCTAAATATCCAACTGGTCCGTCACCAAATACAGCTACTTGTGGAGAAGATTTAGTTGTGATTTCTTTTAATTGATTGATTGGGAATAATGATACTGAACAAAGTTCAGCTAATAACGCAACATCTTCATCTAATGTATCTGGAATTTTAACGATGTTGTCACCAGGTACTACCATTCTATCTTGGCAAATACCATCATAACCGCTACCCATAAATACGGCATTTTCATCATAGTTATCAAGTAAATCTGTTTCTTCAAAATCACCAGCTCTTAAACGAGAAGGAATATTAGGTACGATAACTACTTTATCTCCTTTTTGATAATCAGGATGTTTAGAATCTTCAATAGTACCGATACCTTCGTGGAATAATGCCATTGGTAATTTTTTCTCTAGTGCTTCTTTACGTCTATTACCTGTGTAATATCTTAGGTCAGCGTGACAGACACTTGCTTTTTCTGGATTAACAATAACATCACCATCTCTAAACTCATGATTTATTGTTGTATATTCAAATTCGCCTGGTTGAATAAGACGATATGCTTTTGATTCAATGCTCATTTCTGTTCATCTCCCTTTAATTTCTGTTCATTTTTATTTATGTAAATAATGGTAAACGCTTACAGTCATTTGTGTCAATGGTTTTTGCACAAAAATGTTTGTTTTGATGCTTTTTTATGTTTTTTTATTGATTTATTGTTCATTTGTGCGTATCATCTAAAGAAAACGCTTACTTAAACAGAGATGCAGACAAAGTATGGGGGTATTAGTAATGAGTTATAGTATTGGAGTAGATTATGGAACAGGCTCAGGTAGAGCTTTTTTAGTTGATACTACAAATGGAAAAATTATAGATAAATATATAAAGCCATATACACATGGCACAATCGAAAAAGATTTAAATGGGGTAAAATTGCCACATAGTTTTTCACTTCAAAATGGTAACGATTATATGGAAGTTTTAGAAGAAGGCGTACCTTATTTAATTCAATCTTCAGGTGTGAAACCAGAAGAAATAGTAGGTATAGGAATAGATTTTACTTCATCAACAGTTATGTTTACTGACGAAAATTTAGAACCTATTCATAATTTACCTGGTTTTGAAAATAATCCACATGCATACGTTAAGTTATGGAAACATCATGGTGCTCAAGCTGAAGCGGACCAATTATTCCAAACTGCTTTAGATAATAAGAGTAGATGGTTAGGTTATTACGGATTTAATGTAAGTAGTGAGTGGATGATTCCAAAAATTATGGAAGTTATGAACAAAGCACCAGAAGTGTTAGATAAAACAGCTAATATAATGGAAGCTGGCGACTGGATTGTTAATAAGTTAACAGGTGAAAATGTTCGTTCGAACTGTGGATTAGGATTTAAATCATTCTGGGAAGAAAATGAAGGATTCCATTATGATTTATTTGATAAAGTGAGTGATCAATTATCAGATGTTGTTCGTGATAAAGTGGATGCACCAATAGTTAAAATTGGCGAAACAGTAGGACAATTATCAGAAGAAATGGCCGAAAAACTTGGTCTTTCTACACAGACTAAAGTAAGTCCATTTATTATAGATGCACATTCAAGTCTATTAGGAATTGGTTCACAACAAGACAAACAAATGACTATGGTTATAGGAACGAGTACATGTCATTTAATGTTAAATGAACAACAACATCAAGTACCAGGTATCTCTGGTTCTGTTAAAGGAGCTATTATTCCTGAATTATATGCTTATGAAGCAGGTCAATCCGCAGTCGGTGATTTATTTGAGTATATTGCCAAACAATCACCAAAAGAGTACGTAGATGAAGCAAATGAAAGAGGTATTTCAATTTTTGAATTATTGAATGAAAAAGTAAAAGATCAAATGCCAGGTGAAAGTGGTCTTGTCGTTTTAGATTGGCATAATGGTAACCGAAGTGTATTAAGTGATAGTAATCTTAAAGGATGCGTATTCGGTATGTCACTACAAACAACACATGAAGAATTATATAGTGCATAATTAGAAGCTACTGCATTTGGTACTAAAATGATTATGCAACAATATCAAAGTTGGAATATGGATGTCGAAGATGTATTTGCTTGCGGCGGAATACCTAAGAAAAATCCTTTAATGATGGATATCTATGCAAACGTGCTTAATAAAAAAGTAACTATTATTGATAGTGAATATGCTCCAGCAATTGGTGCAGCGATTCTTGGTTCTGTTTGTGGTGGTGCGCACCAAAGTTTAAATGAAGCGATTGAATCAATGAAAGAACCTGTATTATATGAAGTGACACCTGATCCAGAAAAAGTAAAACGTTATAAAAAATTATTTAGTGCGTATAAAGAGTTACATGATCTTCATGGTTATAAAAAAGCAAGAATTATGCGCAATGTCGGTAAGTTAATGGAAGCATAAAATGATATATATTTAGCAATGGACACTTAGTGAATTGACAATAGTTAATTTACTAAGTGTTTATTTATGATAAAGAAACATCGAATATATTAAAATATATTGGAAAAGGGAGATGAATAAAATGAAGGTCATGTTAACAGGTGCAACAGGTAATTTGGGCACACATATTACTAATCAAGCCATAGAACATAAAATGAAAGAATTTTATATAGGTGTAAGAAATTTAGATAAGGTACCAACAGATTGGAAAGAACATGTTACAGTAAGACACTTAGATTATTTCAATAAAGAAAGTATGGTTAGTGCTTTTCATGATATTGATACAGTTATTTTTATCCCAAGTATTATACACCCATCTATAAAACGTATTCCAGAAGTAGAGAATCTTGTTGATGCAGCTAAAGAAAGCAGCGTAAAACATATTATATATATTGGATATTATGCAGATCAACACGACAATCCATTTCATATGAGTCCATACTTTGGATATGCAGAACGGTTATTAGCTACAAGTGGTATTGATTTTACGTACGTTAGAATGGCAATGTATATGGATCCTTTAAAACCCTATCTTCCAGAATTGATGAATATGCATAAATTGATTTATCCGGTGGGTGATGGTCGAATTAATTATATTTCAAGACATGATATTGCAAGAGGAATTATCGCTATATTAAAGAATCCCAATTCATGGGGGAAACGCTACTTATTATCCGGATACAGTTATGATATGTACGAACTTGCAAATATACTTTCGGAAGTATCGGGAACTAAAATTGAATATGATCCGGTTTCTTTAGAGACATTTGCTAAAATGTATGATGAACCAAAAGGATTTGGTGATTTATTAGCATCAATGTATGAAGCTGGAGCAAGAGGACTTTTAGATCAACAGTCTAATGATTTTGAAATGCTAGTAAATGATAAACCGCAGACATTTAAATCATTTTTAATGAAGTAATTGATAGATAGTGATGATGTTAATATAAAAACATCGTCACTTATTTTTATATTAACCATTTTTGTGTGTTTAATATGTGTGTTTAATAAATGAATACTGGAAGTACTCAAAAATAAAAGTAATGTTATTCAAATTATTTTAAAATATTAACTTTGTACTCACTATATATACAAGAAAGCGCTTTTATATTACAATATAGATGCAAATAGAATGTTTGTACATACAAGAAAGACAATGAATTTTCTATAAACACAAGGGGAGATTTTATAATGAAGAAAATTATGATTACAGGCGCTTTAGGCCAAATAGGTACTGAATTAGTTGTAAAATGTAGAAAAATTTATGGTACAGATAATGTGCTTGCAACAGATATTAGAGAACCAGAAGCAGATTCTCCAGTTCAAGATGGTCCATTTGAAATTTTAGACGTGACTGATCGAGATAAAATGTTTGAATTAGTTGAGAATTTTGGAGCAGATACATTAATGCATATGGCTGCTTTATTATCAGCAACTGCTGAGAAGAACCCAATGTTCGCTTGGGATTTAAATATGGGTGGATTAATGAATGCTCTAGAAGCAGTACGAACATATGACTTACATTTCTTCACACCAAGTTCTATTGGTGCATTTGGTGATTCAACACCTAAAGTTAATACACCACAAGTAACCATTCAACAACCTACAACTATGTATGGTGTTAATAAAGTTGCTGGTGAATTGTTATGCCAGTATTACTTCACAAAATTTGGCGTAGATACACGTAGCGTGAGATTTCCTGGATTAATTTCACATGTTAAAGAACCAGGTGGCGGTACTACAGATTATGCTGTTGAAATCTATTTCAAAGCAGTGAGAGAAAATCATTACACAAGCTATATTGATAAAGGTACATTCATGGATATGATGTATATGGATGATGCAATCGATGCTATTATTCAGTTAATGGAAGCGGATGGAGCAAAATTAGAAACTAGAAATGGCTATAACTTAAGTGCGATGAGTATTGATCCAGAAATGGTTAAAGAAGCCATTCAACAATATTATCCAGATTTCACATTAGACTACGATGTAGATCCTGTCAGAGAGAATATCGCTAAGAGTTGGCCTGATAGCATTGATACGAGTTGTTCACGTGGTGAATGGGGATTCGATCCTAAATATGATTTAGAAAGCATGACTAAATTAATGTTAGAAGCTATTGAAAAGAAAGAAAAAGCTACAAAATAACCCGTTCAATATATATAACGATATAAATACTAATTTTACTCCTTCTAATTATTTTTACATTAGAAGGAGTGTTTTTTATGCTTAATCAGTAAGATAACTTGTAAGATGTAGATGATAGTGTTTAACTTAAGATATATTATATACATAAGTATTTATTTTGAATTTTCGGAAAACTTATTGAATAGTATTATTTCGATTGCTATAATCTAGTATACATATTTATATTGGTAGCAATATTAGGAGGCCGTTATCATGACAGAACAAGTCAATTTTGAAAAAAGAGAAACATTAAAAGAAAAACCAGATAGTTCTAACTTAGGATTTGGTCAATACTTTACAGATTATATGTTGAGTTATGATTATGATGCTGATAAAGGTTGGCATGATTTGAAAATAGTACCATACGCACCTTTTGAAATTTCACCAGCAGCTCAAGGTTTACATTATGGGCAAGCTGTTTTCGAAGGATTAAAAGCATATAAATATAATGGAGAAGTAGTTTTATTCCGTCCAGACCAAAACTTTAAACGTATTAACAATTCTTTAGCTCGTTTAGAAATGCCTGAAGTAGATGAAGATGTATTATTGGAAGGTTTAAAACAATTAGTAGATGTAGAACGTGATTGGATTCCTGAAGGAGAAGGTCAATCATTATACATTCGTCCATTTGTATTTGCGACAGAAGGTATCTTAGGAGTGAGAGCGTCACAAGCATATAAATTATTAATTATTTTATCACCTTCAGGCGCTTATTATGGTGGAGATACATTAAAATCAACTAAAATTTACGTTGAAGATGAATATGTTCGTGCAGTAAGAGGCGGAGTTGGTTTTGCTAAAGTAGCAGGTAACTATGCAGCAAGTCTATTAGCACAAACGAACGCTAATAAATTAGGTTATGACCAAGTGCTTTGGTTAGATGGTGTTGAACAAAAATATGTAGAAGAAGTAGGAAGTATGAATATCTTCTTCGTTGAAAATGGTAAAGTTGTTACACCAGCATTAAATGGTAGTATTTTACCAGGTATTACACGTAAATCAATTATTGAATTAGCTCAAGATTTAGGATATGAAGTAGAAGAACGTCGTGTATCAATTGATGAGTTATTTGAATCATACGATAAAGGTGAATTAACTGAAGTATTCGGTACAGGTACAGCAGCAGTTATCTCACCAGTTGGTACTTTACGTTATGAAGACCGTGAAATCGTGATTAACAATAATGAACCAGGTGAAGTTACTCAAAAACTATATAATGAATATACTGGTATTCAAAACGGAACACTTGAAGATCGCCATGGTTGGAGATTTGTAGTTCCAAGATATTAAAATATATAGAGTATGAGCTAGAAGCCTTATAATTTAAAGGTTTCTAGCTTTTTTACATGTGAGAAAGTAATATAAATTTTTATATTCTTCAAATTCATATGAAGTAGAAAAAAGTATATATACGCATGTGTTGTATATAAGTGACTTTTCTATTTTTTTAAGTAAGGTTGTACTACAATGGTATATGTTGAAAGAAAATATAAACATGGAGTGTAGAGATATCAATGGAATGGATACTATTCGATAAAGATGGCACGTTAATAGAATTTGATAAAAGTTGGGAAAAGATTGGTATACGTCTTGTCGATAAATTACTAGATACATTTCCTGTACATGATAAAGAAGTTGCACATCGTCAACTTGGTATAATGGATGACAAAATTGTACCTGATTCAGTTATGGGTTCGGGTTCATTAGGCGAAATGATTAAATCATTTGATAATATTACTGGACAAGATACTTCTGAATGGGCAAGAAATACAAGTCAAGAATTAGTAGATTCAAGGGAACCAGAAAATAATTGGATTGAAGGCGTGTATGACACAATTGTAGAATTACGAGAAAAAGGTTATAAAATAGGAATCGTTACAAGTGATACAAATAAAGGAGCAACTCAATTTTTAGAAGCAACACAATCTACTAGTTTATTTGACTTAGTTATTTCTACAGAAACACATGCTGAAGAAAAGCCTAATCCTAAAGTATTGGATCCATTATTTGACGCTTATAATGTTAAACCTGAACAAGTTGCTATCGTCGGCGATACAGCAAATGATATGAAGACTGCGATAAATGCCCACCTAGGATTAAGTATTGGTGTTTTAACAGGTATTGCTAAAGAAGAAGAACTCCATGAGGCAGATGTTATAGTAGAAAGTGCTAAAGAAGTTAAAAATGTCATTGATCAATTTTCACAAAAATAATTAAAAAGCGCCAATATAGACGTCTTTATCAAAAAGATATCTATATTGGCGTTAAATTTTATATTCCTTTTTTATCTAGGGTCAGTTTCTCTATATGTTTTAATAACATGAGCAATTTTTTCAATAATAGGGTTTAATGAATCTGGGTCATTATGCACATCATAGTCGTTAATGTTAACGCGGACAACAGGACAAGCGTTAAAACTATTGATCCAATTATCATAACGTTTAAATAGTTTTTGCCAGTATTCAGGGTCAGTATTAATTTCAATATCACGACCACGTTCTTTAATTCTCTCTATGACTTCATCATAGTTACATTCCAAATAAATAAGCACATCAGGCTTTGGAAAATAAGGTGTCATAACCATAGCGTTAAATAGTTCAGAGTATGTTTGAAAATCAGCTTCACTCATTGTACCTTGTTCTTCATGCATTTTCGCAAATATATCAACATCTTCATATATTGAACGATCTTGTACAAAACCGCCTCCATATTCAAACATTCGTTTTTGTTCTTTAAAACGTTCTGCTAAAAAATAAATTTGTAGATGAAAACTCCAGCGCTCAAAGTCATTATAGAATTTATCCAAGTAAGGATTGTGTTCTACGTTCTCAAATGAAGTTTTAAAATTTAATTTATCTGCCAAAGCTTGAGTGAGTGTTGATTTACCTACTCCAACTGTACCTGCAATTGTAATAATAGCATTTTGTGGTATGTCAAACGAATTCATTTTATATATCTCCAATCATTGATTTTACTTGTTTTAAAATACCTTGGTAATCATCTTCATTATTAACAAAGTCTAGTTTAGTCGTATCAATGAATAATGTATTTACGTTTGTATTTTGTAAAGACTCATAAAAATTATGATAGTCATGTTTCAAAGCTAATAAGTAATCATCTTCAATTTGGTGCTCAAAACTACGATTACGTTTAGCTATTCTCGCCTTAAGCGTTTCTAATTCTGCATCTAAAAATATAACAGTATCAGGCATCGACAAATCTTCGGTGAGTATGTCATATATACGTGTGAATTTATTAAATTCTTCAGGTTGTAGTGTATTTTTCGCAAAAATTTTATTTTTATAAATATGTGCGTCACTAACAATACCTTTATGTTTAAAGTTGATATCTTGAAATTGTTTATATCTATTACATAAAAAGAACATTTCAGTTTGGAAACTCCATTTTGAAATATCTTCATAAAAATCTGATAAAAAAGGATTTTCATCAACAATTTCTTTTTCTTCATAAAAATCTAATGATTGACTTAATTTGTGTGCAAGGGAAGATTTACCAACACCTATTGGACCTTCAATTGCGATAAATGGTTTATTCATATTCACTTCTCCAAATGTTAAGATAGACAGTGAGTATTGTAACACAAGTGAGGTGTCTGGACACGAATGGAAACTGATGAATATTATATGAAAATTGCAATAGAAGAAGCCCAAAAAGCTGAACAGTTAGGTGAAGTGCCTATCGGTGCTGTTATAGTTAAAAATCATCAAATTATAGCTCGTGCACATAATCTAAGAGAAACTATGCAACAACCCACTGCACACGCTGAACATTTAGCCATTGAGCGTGCCGCTGAAGTTTTAGGAAGTTGGCGTCTTGAAGATTGTACTTTATTTGTAACACTTGAACCATGTGTTATGTGTGCGGGCACTATAGTAATGAGTCGCATTCCTTCTATTAAATATGGTGCTGCAGATCCTAAAGGTGGTTGTTCGGGTAGTTTAATGAATTTATTGAATCAACCGAATTTTAATCACAGAGCACAAGTAGAAAGCGGATTGTTAGAAGCAGAGTGTGGTAATCTACTGAGAAAATTTTTTAAAAATTTAAGAGAAAAGAAAAAATCAGACAAACGGGCTATTCAATAGATACAAAAGAATTTGTTAAAATAGAATAGTAAAGCAAGTGTTTGATTGTAAATAAATTATCTAGATAATAAATAATAGAATGGAACGAGGTTAACGAATGATTAAGTTAATAGCAACAGATATGGATGGTACGTTATTAAATGCATCTCATGAAATTTCTCCAGAGAATCAACAAGCAATTCGATATGCTCAAGAACAAGGTATTACTGTAGTCATCGCAACTGGTCGAGCTTTTTATGAAGCAAATACACCAGTAGCTGATACAGACTTGAAAGTGCCGTATATTTGTTTGAACGGGGCGGAAGTTCGCGATGAAACATTTAATATTATGAGTACCTCTCATCTCAATCATGAATTAGTTAATAAAGTGACTTCAAAATTAAAAGATGAAGGTATATACTACCAAATTTACACTAATAGAGGTATTTATACTGAAAATCCTCAAAAAGACTTAGATATTTATATAGATATTGCTGAACGTGCTGGTCAACAAGCAGATGTTGAAAAGATAAAAGCAGGAATTCAAAAACGTATTGATAATGGAACTTTAAAAGTCGTCGAAAGTTATGATGATATAGAGGATATTCCAGTTGAATTAATCATGAAAGTATTAGCTTTTAATCCAGATTTAGAAAAGATGGACCGTATTGGACAAGAACTTGCGGCATCACCAAACCTTGCTATTTCATCTTCTTCAAGAGGAAATTTAGAAATTACTCATTCAGATGCACAAAAAGGTATTGCATTAGAAACAATTGCTGAACGATTAGGAGTCAAAATGGAAAACGTAATGGCAATTGGCGATAACTTAAACGACGTTTCTATGTTAGAACGAGTGGGATATCCTGTTGCTATGGACAATGCAGCACCAGAAGTAAAAGCTATCGCAAAGTATACAACTGACACTAATGAAAATAGTGGTGTAGGGAAAGCAATCATGAAACTGATTAATGACAATCAATAATATAGCTAAAAAGGAGTTAACAAGATAATGAAAGGACTAGCAATAATAGGAAGTGCACAATTGGGGTCTCATACAAGTGCCTTAGCCCAATATTTACAAGGACAATTTGAAGAACATGATGTCGAATTGGAAATTTTTGATTTAGCTAAAAATCCAATCCATCAATTGGACTTTGCAGGTACAACACAAGCAACTGATGAAATTAAACGAAACGTGGATATGTTACAAAGCAAAGCTATGGAATCAGATTTCTTTATACTAGGAACACCTAATTATCATGGCTCATTTTCAGGTATTTTAAAAAATGCATTAGATCATTTAAATATGGATTATTTTAAAATGAAACCTGTTGGTCTAATTGGTAATAGTGGAGGAATAGTAAGCTCAGAACCACTTTCACAATTACGGATTATCGTTAGAAGCTTATTAGGAATAGCAGTTCCAACACAAATTGCTACACATGATAGCGATTATGCTAAATTGGATGATGGTACTTTATACTTAGAAGATGACGAATTTCAATTACGTGCAAGATTATTTGTCGACCAAATTGTTTCATTCGCTAATAATAGCCCATATGATCATTTGAAATAAACAATTATATAAATTACTAACTTAACTCAAACAAATATTTGATAAGGGTTTGAATTATTCAGAACTCTATCATTATTGTTTGAGTTTTATTATGTTTAAAAAGTAATTTGTTTGTAAATTCTATACATTTTTAGAATTAAGTTATTTAATTTTATGGCATTTTTATGATTGATATTC
>NZ_RXWW01000002.1 GCF_003970495.1 Staphylococcus pasteuri | reverse complement strand
GATAGCGCAAGCACGTCTACAAGTGATTCATTGAGTACTTCTGTCTCCGATAGCACGAGCACTTCTGTAAGTGAATCAACTAGTACTAGTACATCTACTTCGCTTTCTGATAGTGCAAGCACTTCGACAAGTGACTCTACTAGTACAAGTACTTCTACGTCTGATAGTACAAGTGCTTCACTAAGTGATTCGACTAGTACATCAACATCACTCTCTGATAGTGCAAGCACGTCGACAAGTGACTCTACTAGTACAAGTACATCGACGTCCGATAGTACAAGTACTTCTCTAAGTGATTCTGCTAGTACTTCTGTCTCTGACAGCACGAGCACGTCTGTAAGTGATTCATCTAGTATGAGTACTTCTACGTCGCTTTCTGACAGTGCAAGCACGTCTACGAGTGACTCATCTAGTACAAGTACGTCTACGTCTGATAGCACAAGTACTTCTCTAAGTGATTCTACTAGTACTTCTACGTCACTCTCTGATAGTTCTAGTACGTCATTGAGTGATTCTGCTAGTACAAGCACTTCGACATCTGATAGTGCAAGTACGTCTGTAAGTAATTCTACTAGTATGTCTATTTCTGCTAGTACGAGTACGTCTGTGAGTGATTCATCTAGCATGAGTACTTCTACGTCACTTTCAGACAGTGCAAGCACATCGACAAGTGACTCAGCTAGTACAAGTACGTCGACTTCTGATAGCACAAGTACTTCTCTAAGTGATTCTGCTAGTACAAGTACTTCGCTTTCTGATAGCGCAAGTACTTCATTAAGTGATTCATCTAGTACGAGTACGTCGCTTTCTGATAGTTCTAGTACTTCTATGAGTGACTCAGCTAGTACACAAACGTCTCTTTCTACTAGTACGAACGAATCAATGAGTGAATCATCTAGCATAAGTTCTTCATTATCTAATAGTGTAAGTACTTCTACTTCAGGTAGTACTAGTACATCATTGAGTGGTTCATCTAGTACGAGTACGTCACTTTCTGACAGTTCTAGTACGTCATTGAGCGACTCATCTAGCGTGAGCACTTCTACTTCGGTTAGTACGAGCACTTCTCTAAGTGGTTCGACAAGCACGAGTACGTCGCTTTCTGATAGTTCTAGTACGTCATTGAGCAATTCATCTAGTGATAGCACTTCTATTTCAGATAGTACAAGTACTTCGTTAAGTGATTCTGCTAGTACAAGTACTTCACTTTCTGACAGTACGAGTACTTCATTGAGTGGATCAGCTAGCACAAGTACTTCTACTAGTACGAGCACTAGTACATCGCAAAGTGATTCTACTAGTACGAGCACGTCACTTTCTGACAGTACAAGCACTTCATTGAGCGGTTCGACTAGTACGAGTACGTCACTTTCTGACAGTTCTAGTACATCATTGAGCGACTCATCTAGTGATAGTGCCTCTACTTCGGATAGTACAAGTACTTCATTAAGCGATTCATCTAGTACGAGTACGTCGCTTTCTGACAGTTCTAGTACGTCGCTAAGTGGTTCATCTAGCACAAGTACTTCTACTTCGGTTAGCAAAAGCACTTCACTAAGTGATTCTACTAGCACGAGTACGTCGCTTTCTGACAGTTCTAGCACTTCTCTAAGTGGTTCAACTAGTACGAGTACGTCGCTTTCTGATAGTTCTAGTACGTCATTGAGTGAGTCTTCTAGTGATAGTGCCTCTACTTCAGATAGTACAAGTACTTCATTAAGCAGTTCTGCTAGCACGAGTACGTCACTTTCTGATAGTACAAGCACTTCTCTAAGTGGTTCGACTAGTACGAGCACGTCACTTTCTGACAGTTCTAGTACGTCATTGAGTGAATCATCTAGTGACAGTGCCTCTACTTCGGATAGTACAAGTACTTCATTGAGTGGTTCGACTAGCACGAGTACATCACTTTCTGATAGTACAAGCACTTCTCTAAGTGAATCATCTAGTACGAGCACGTCACTTTCTGACAGTTCTAGTACGTCATTGAGCGACTCATCTAGTGATAGTGCCTCTACTTCGGATAGTACAAGTACGTCATTGAGTGGTTCGACTAGCACGAGTACGTCACTTTCTGATAGTACGAGCACTTCGTTAAGTGAATCATCTAGTACGAGCACGTCACTTTCTGACAGTTCTAGTACGTCATTGAGTGGTTCAGCTAGCACGAGTACGTCACTTTCTGATAGTACAAGCACTTCGTTAAGTGAGTCATCTAGTACAAGTACTTCTACTTCGGATAGTACAAGCACGTCATTAAGCGGTTCTACTAGTACGAGCACATCACTTTCTGACAGTACGAGCACGTCATTGAGTGGTTCGACTAGTACAAGTATTTCTACTTCGGATAGTACAAGCACGTCATTGAGTGGTTCGACTAGTACAAGTATTTCTACTTCGGATAGTACAAGCACGTCATTAAGCGGTTCTACTAGCATGAGTACGTCACTTTCTGACAGTACGAGCACGTCATTGAGCGGTTCTACAAGTGCAAGTACTTCAACATCAGAGAGCACGAGCACTTCTCTAAGTGGCTCAACTAGTATGAGTACGTCACTTTCTGACAGTACAAGCACGTCATTGAGTGGTTCTACAAGTGCAAGTACTTCAACGTCTGATAGCACGAGCACTTCTCTAAGCGGTTCTACTAGCACGAGCACGTCACTTTCTGACAGTACAAGCACGTCATTGAGCGATTCTACTAGTACAAGTACGTCACTTTCTGATAGCACTAGTACTTCATTGAGTGGTTCTACTAGCACAAGTACATCGCTTTCTGGCAGCACGAGCACTTCTCTAAGTGGCTCAACTAGCACAAGTACGTCACTTTCTGATAGTTCTAGTACTTCAACTAGTATGTCTATAAGTGAAAGCTCATCTATCAGCACAAGTACGTCTAATAGCGACAGTACAAGCACTTCTGTTTCAGATAGTACTTCCACATCTAATAGTATGAGTACTTCCATAAGCGACTCTGCTAGTACAAGTACTTCGATCTCTGACAGTACATCTACGAGTGATAGTACGAGCACGTCTATAAGCGATAGTGCAAGCACTTCAACGTCTGATAGTACTTCAACATCAACATCTATAAGTCAGTCACAAAGCCATACAAATAGTACTTCATTCAGTGATTCAACAAGTGCTAGTACGTCTACGTCTGAACCAACAAGTCATAGTGATTCAACTAGCGATAGTAGATCAGCAAGCAATAGCCATAGTACGTCTGAAACACCAAGTCATAGTGACTCATTCAGTCATTCAATGAGTGGTAGTAACTCAACTAGTAGTAGCACATCAACATCTTCGTCTATTAGACCAAGTGAAAGTGCATCTACATCTCAAAGTCAAAGTATGAGTACATCAACATCAGACAGTACATCTCAATCTAACTCATCAAGCATGAGTACATCATCTAGTGAGGCAAATATCATTGATCCAACACACCAATCATCTGAAACACAACATCACAATACTAAAGATGATTCAGAAGCATTACCTAATACTGGTGAAAATGATAACCAATCTAAAGGATTATTATCTGGACTATTGTCATTGATTTTTGGTCTTGCTATATTTAGAAAATCTAGAAAAGATAAAAAAGATCGTAAAGAAGATAAAAATAACTAAGTAAAATAAAATAGAGGCGAAAGCATTATTATTTCAAAGTACTTTAATGACTACTAAATAATGAGCGCTTTTGCCTCTTTATAATCATTTTAAGAAGAGGATTATTATGGGAAATAAGATGAACTTCAAAAACATTAAAAATATTGAATATAAAATTTTATATAAACGGATTCTTTTCACCCTAATGATTATTTTCATATACATATTGGGCAGTAATATTAAAATTGCTGACATGAAATCATCACCACATTCACAAGGTTTTTTGAATCTAGCCATTTCAAATGTTGGTGGCGATATTACAACTCTAAATCTATTCTCATTAGGTTTAAGTCCATGGTTAACTACAATGATTATCATGACTTTACTCACATATAGAGATATTGAAAAAGGTCAAAAACAAACTCGCCTAGAACGTAGTTACAAAGAACGTTTTTTCACTATTTTATTAGCCATTATCCAAGGCTATTTCATTTTAAGCGAGTATATTAATAAAGGTATGATATATCATGCAAACTTTGCTTTATTGTTACTTATCCTATTAACAGGAACAATGTTACTTGTATGGTTAGCTGATCAAAATACAGTTTATGGAATTGCCGGGCCGACGCCTATTGTATTAGCAAGTATTATTAAATCTATTTTTCAAAATAAACAATTCGAGCATATTGATGGAATAACCATAATCATAGGTGGCATTATGCTTTTTATCGTACTTGTACTTTTATTATTTATAGAGTTAATTGAATATCACATGATTTATAAAGATATTATGAATATTAGTACTTCTCAAAAAGATACTTACGTTTCTTGGAAGTTAAATCCCGCTGGAAGTATCTCAATCATGTTTAACTTTTCATTATTTTTCTTAGTAGGCGTATTAGTCCATTTAGCTGGTAGATGGATAACGGGTAATGCTAAATATCGTCCTTCATTTTTGGAATTGGATAATCCATTAGGCGTTATTATTTTCATTGTGATGCTCATTGTTTTAAATTATTGTTTATCAAGAATGATGTTAAATGTGAAACGTATAGCTAAAGATTTCCAGAAAAGTGGTAACTATTTTGAAGGTATTTATCCTGGTAAAATGACCCAACATTATTTAAATCATAGAGCTAAGCGAATTAGTGCAATTGGTGCATTTGTCATTGGATTTATTATTAGTTTACCTTTAATCAGTTCGATTTTTATATCTGGTATTTCAGCACAAATTTCGATATTCACTCAATTTATTATTTTGATTTACATTACGATTAATATTGTAGAAACAATACGAACATATTTATATTTTGATAAATACAAATCATTTTTAAACAAATATTGGTAAGGAGTAAGGTATGAAATATTTTGTTCCAGCTTGGTACAACGGAGATAAATGGTGGCGTAATCTTAACCAGCCATTTTACTTAAAAAGTGCAATGATTGAATTTGATGATTCTATTAGTTTAATGTCTATGCACGAAAAAAACGACGAACCTTTCAAACTTTTACATTTAAGTTTTAACCCAAATTTGCGTTTATTTTTGCATAAATATGATTTATATGAAGCGAATGTTTGGTCACTATTTGATGAGATTCAAGATTTCGATCAACTACCATCTCGATCATTTCAATTTGAAGATTTAGAGTGGCCTGAGAATACAGAATTCTTTTATTCACCTTATTTAATACAAGCTATGAAAGATAACTATGAATCTCGCATTTATTTCAATCAAGATGGCTATCTAATAGTAGTAGATGATTATGAAAACAGTATACGTGTACGCAGATATATATTCGATGAACGTGGTTATTTAAGTGCTATACGTTATTACTCAGAAGGTAAAGAGGCATTTCAAGATTATCTAACCGCTTCTGGTGACGTGATTCTACGCGAGAATCTCGAAACAAACCATGTTGAAGTTATGTCCAACCACCAATATAAGTTCAATTCAAATTCCTATCCATCAATGGTTGAGTTAATCGAAGAACGTTTTAATGCATACTGTAATGATGAAATGAATTCGAACGATCAACTTATTGTCGCATCAAATACTTTGCATAATAAAATATTCAACACTATCAGACCTGACGTTCGTGTATGTTATTCCGTTTTTAATAAACGAAATCATACAATTGATGAATCCTTTATTCAAACTATGGCTCACAGTAATAAATGGATTGTTGATACTAAAGAAAATGAAAAAGCATTGAAAAATCTAATTACGAATCAATCATTAAGTCCTGAAATATTAAGACTCACCCCCTTCGATACTCAAACATTATCCAATCTTAGTAGTCAACTAAATGAAACTTACATTGGTCTTTGGATAGATGACATGAATGATAATGATTTACAAAACGTATTACATCATATAATTACGTATCTTAAACGCCATACATCATACAGATTAATCATTTTAACTAAAAAGGATGCTACGCAACTTGAGCAATGGTTATTGAATTTAATTAATGATGTTAACGAAAGCTATAATGAATCTGATGACAATGACCTTGCCAAATCAGAATTAGTACAAGCAAAAGAACCTGAGGAATTTGAAGAACTGATTCAAATTCAATCAGTCCCATTTGAAGAGGATTTGATTAAACTATTATCACGTCTAAGAATTGTGATAGATTTAAGTGATGAACCTAATTTATACTTACAAATTTCAAGTATCAGTGTTAGAATTCCTCAAATCAATATTCATCAAGGTAGTTATGTCATACATCTTGAAAATGGCTATATCATTCATCAATATGATGATGTTCCATTTGCATTAGATTACTTTTTAAGTACATTAAAGCATTGGAATCACGCTTACACTTATAACACTAATATGATTAATGACTTAGGATCTGGTCATATTATCCAACAACTTGATCGATTTTTAGAAGGTGAGAAATAATGCCACGAAAATTTAAAGCATTACAAATTGGTGGTTCTGATTTAGAACATTTATTTAACCATAGTCCAGAAGTATCTTGGGATTACTTTGATCCGAAGTTGTTCGAATTTGAAAGTAACTATATTGAAAGTATTGAGGAAATTGTTGAAGAGAATGGACAATTCGATCTAGTCTTTATCCAAACCAATTTAACTGATCATTTAGCTAACTTAATTAACATTGTTAGTCGTCCTTATAATACGCTTGTAGATGAAATTTATTGGCCAAGTGGATATGAAGAATTAGATTTAGTACAAAAATATCTTATCCGCCCTATTCATTACAATACAACTGATGAATTACACGATAAACTATTGTCGATTTCATTTCCTGGGCAATATGGGGATAAGGTTAGTCCTGCTCTTACCCATGTGTTTTCACCTAAACATATAAATGTGACTTACTTTGGAAATAAAGAAATACAATTCCAAGGTGATTTTGGTGACCATTTCATACCTATTCTTAATTGGCAACAAAATCTTATCTATGATAAAGATAAAGTCATAGAAGTATGGCCAGAATTTCATACTGAAGGCGATGTATCACTAGAATATACCTTTAGATTAGTATCATTTAACCCAGAAGAAGGTATACTTGAAACATTTGTACTGAGCGAAGAAGAACTTGAAACGCCATTTTATCTAAGACGAAGACCATACTCTGCTTATATTTCAACGTCTGTCAAAGCGAAAGGTAATGGCACTATTCATATTGGTGCAGTTCATAAACGTCTGTCACATATTGAATTTGGTCATCTCCTTCTAGGTAGCCAACGTTTTGTTGATGAAAAGCGAGAAGAATTCTTTTATTACTTTAATCCTGGTGATTTTAAGCCACCACTTAATGTTTATTTTAGTGGTTATCGTGAAGCAGAGGGGTTTGAAGCTTTCTACCTAATGCAACAATTAGGTGCACCCTTCTTATTAGTCAGTGATCCACGTATTCAAGGTGGCGCGTTCTATTTAGGATCTGAAACCTATGAAAAAGGTATAAAACAAGTCATTAATGATACATTAAATCAACTCGGTTTCAATAAAAGTGATTTAATCTTATCAGGATTATCCATGGGTTCTTTTGGCGCTTTATATTATGGTGCACAGTTAAATCCTAAAGGTATTAATGTCGGAAAACCATTAGTCAATGTTGGTACAATTGCGGAAAATATGAAGTTATTGCGACCTAATGATTTCGAAACGTCTTTAGATATCGCCCTATCATCTGACTACCAATTGTCTGACTCAGATGAAATAAATCATATAAAACAATTAGATAATAAATTTTGGAACATTTTTTCAAATAGTCATATTAGTGATACAACTATTGCAATCACCTATATGGAAAACGATGACTATGATCAATCTGCGTTTGAAGACTTGTTACCTATATTCAGTCAACAGAATGTCCATTTAATGAATAAAGCTGTGCCAGGACGACATAATGATGACACACCTACCGTAGTTAATTGGTTTATGAACTTTTACCATATATTACTTAAAGATCATTTTGGGAGAGACAGTCATGCAGAATAATCAAAGATTAGAAGTAAGATGGCGAAAAGTAACACGTCATACTTATCAACACGGCGCTACAATACAATTCCATGATAATTACACATATTATGAGAACCAATTGATGCCCTCAGGATTGCAAATCAATTTATGGGAACCTTCAACGTTATTTGATAAAGATGGACATCCGCCTAAACTTCCCATGTTAAAAAGGGGCTATCATTATCATATTTCGTTAAATATCGCAGCAGTTCCTGAGCATAGTGTGTATGTTATTGTGACTTTTTATTTAAAGAATGGCACTCAACTTGAACAAGTCATTATCAAAGAAGATGAAAGTGAATTTAAATATACTAATGAAGCATATAGTTATGACATTCGACTTATGAACGCAGCATGTCATCATCTTAAATTTAAAAATATTATATTAACCGAATTAGACCATGCAACCGCGATAAGTGATTCTTCAAAGGAACCTCAAGAAAATATTAATGATAAAAACAATGACAATCAGACTTTACTATCACATCAAAACGTGACATTGGTCAATCAAATTATGCGACATACTCGTATGAATAGTGATTATAATTAATCTTCGCAATATCACTAAATGAAAGGAGGATAACTATGAATCTCAATGTAAATACCGCCATTAACCATATTAGACTAAAAAAACTATACAAATTGTTGAATCAAATCAATAGCTATAGTGAAGAAATGAAGCAACTCACTGACAGCCAATTACAACAAAAAACACTAGATTTTAAACAGCGTTTAAATAGTAAACAGAATACACTCGATGATTTATTACCAGAAGCCTATGCCGTTATACGTGAAGCTTCACAACGTGTATTAGGTATGTATCATAAAGACGTCCAAGTATTAGGTGCCATTGTGATGCACCAGGGCAATATTTCTGAAATGCAAACTGGTGAAGGTAAAACATTAACAGCTACCATGCCTTTATACTTAAACGCTTTATCAGGCAATTCTGTTTTTCTTATTACAACTAATGATTACTTAGCAAAACGTGACTATTTAGAAATGAAACCATTATATGAATGGTTAGGTCTCAATGCATCATTGGGATTTATAGAGAATCCTCAAGGTCCTATATCTAACCAAGAGAAGCAAGCGTTATATAACCATGATATTATTTATACTACCAACGGAAATTTAGGGTTTGATTATTTAATCGATAACTTAGCAGATACTAAAGAAAGTAAATTTTTACCTAAATTATACTTTGGCATCATTGATGAAGTAGATTCAATTATATTAGATGCAGCTCAAACACCATTAGTCATCTCTGGTGCACCAAGAGTTCAATCTAACCTATTCGAAATAGTTAAAGCATTCGTCGCAACACTTGAAGAAGATAAAGACTTTAAAATGAAAAAGACCAAACGTGAAATTTGGTTAACTGAAGAAGGCATTGAGAAAGCAAATACTTACTTTAATGTACCAAATATATATGGAGGTCCATATTTAGATTTAGTAAGGAATATTAACCTTTCCTTACGTGCTAAATACCTGTTTGATATTAATCTAGATTATATTGTTATGGATGGCGAAATTATGCTGATCGACCGTATAACAGGTCGTATGCTACCAGGTACAAAAATGCAAGCTGGACTCAACCAAGCATTAGAGGCAAAAGAAAACTTAGATATTTCAGATGATATGAGTGTCATGGCAACTATCACCTTCCAAAATCTCTTTATGCAGTTTCAACGATTTTCAGGCATGACAGCAACTGGGAAACTAGCTGAAAAAGAATTTTTCGATTTATATTCAAAAATTGTTATCCAAATTCCAACTTCCAGACCAGTTATAAGAGAAGACTTGGCTGATAGAGTATTTGTTAATGAAGACATTAAAAATGATGCCATATTAGAAGAAGTGATTAATTATCATAAAGAACAACGACCTGTCCTTTTAATTACAAGAACTGCAGAGGCAGCAGAATACTTTTCAACTGAATTATTTAGTCGTCATATTCCAAATAACCTATTAATAGCACAAAACGTTGCTCGTGAAGCACAAATGATTGCTGAAGCAGGTCAATTAAGTGCGGTAACCGTTGCAACAAGTATGGCTGGTAGAGGTACTGATATCAAACTTTCAAAAGACGTACATGCTCTTGGTGGTCTAACCGTATTAATTAATGAACATATGGAAAATAGTCGTGTAGATAGACAATTAAGAGGACGTGCTGGACGACAAGGTGACCCAGGACAATCACAAATTTTTATCTCTTTAGATGATTACCTAGTACAACGTTGGAGTGATTCAAAATTAAAAGACAATCCAACATTAATGAAACAAGATACAGACTATCTATCTGATAGCCCTACTTTTAATAACAAAATCAAGCGCATCGTTAAAAAGGCTCAACGCATTTCTGAAGAAGAAGGAATGAAAGCACGTGAAGCTGCAAATGAATTTGAGAAAAGTATTAGTACACAACGTCAGTTAATTTATAGCGAGCGTAATCGCATATTAGAAAGTGAACATTTAGATACATTAGACTATGACAGTATTGCACGAGACGTATTCAATCATCACTTTAAAAATTATAAAAATATAACTGAAAACGACATCACCAAATATATTTATAAAAACTTAAGTTTTAGCTTTAATAAAGATGATTTTGAAATTCATAACCATGATTATGAAGCCATTATCGAGTTATTAATTTCTCAATTTAACCACCAACTAATGCTAAATAAAAATAAGATAAATGATGAGGAATTATTCCAACAATTTCTTAGAAAATCAGTACTCAAAGCGATAGATTCTGCGTGGATAGAGCAAGTAGACTACTTACAACAATTAAAATCAAACGTAAATCAACGTCAAAAAGGTCAGCGAAATTCCATTTTCGAATATCACAAAGTAGCCTTAGATTCATTCAAACAAATGGAAGATATCATTAAACATAGAATCATTAGAAATTTATGTTTAAGTATTATTGATCAACAAAAAAATAATGATTTAACAATTCATTTCCCATAGAAAGGAGGTCTATTGATGACAATATATAATATCAACTTTGGTATAGGTTGGGCGAGTAGTGGTGTTGAATATGCTCAAAGTTATCGTGCCAAAATGCTTCGCCACTTAAAAGATGATGCAAAATTCATATTTTTAGACTTTATTTCATCAGAAAACATACAAACGTTAACACAAAACTTAGGATTTAAAGATAGCGAAGTTATTTGGATGTATCAATATTTTACAGATATTCCAATCGCCCCTACGACGTATACTTTAGAACAGCTCAAACATGATATTGGAAATACCATTACACGAATTGAAGTAGATGCTCAAGGTAAAATCCAACGTCTTTATTTAGATCATCAATCACAAACTTTTGTAACTTGTTATATGAAAAATGCAAATAAACCTTATGTTGATCGTGCTGAATTTGTAGTTAATGGCATGCTTATTCGTAAAGATTTCTATAGCTATGTGCGTGTCTTTTCTGAATACTACGCACCATATGACAACTATGCGAAACTATATATGCGACAATTTTATAATGAAAATGGCACTATTGCTTATCAAGAAATCATAGATGGCGATGCGCGTTCTTATATATTTAAAGATGCACGTTTTTATAGTAAAGAATCCTTTGTTGCTTATTTTATTCAACAACTGAATTTAACTAATCAAGATATAGTAATATTAGACCGAGCCACTGACATTGGACAAGCTGTTCTACAAAATAAAGGAGAAAGTCATGTAGGTGTCGTCATACATGCTGAACATTTCAGTGATAATATCACAGATGATACTAATATATTATGGAATAACTATTATGAATATCAATTTACCAATGCAAAGTACATTGATTTCTATGTCGTTGCTACAGACCTACAAAATCAAATATTGTCTGAACAGTTTCGTCACTATACTGCAGACCGCCCTCGTATCAGAACAATACCTGTCGGAAGTCTCAATCAATTAAGTTTACCGAACGGACATCGTAAACCATACTCAATACTAACCGCTTCCCGATTAGCATCTGAAAAGCATGTGGATTGGATTGCACTCGCAGTTATTAAAGCGAAACAATCTTTTCCACAATTGGAATTTGATATATATGGTCATGGTCCTGAAAGTGATAAAATTCAAGAAATCATACATGATTATCATGCTGAAGATTTTATTCACTTACGAGGTCACGTTAATCTTGATGACATTTATTCACAATATGAATTATTTGTATCTGCTTCACAAAGTGAAGGATTTGGATTAACACTTATGGAAGCTGTTGGTTCTGGATTAGGTATGATTGGATTTAATGTTAATTATGGAAATCCAACTTTCATTGCAGATGGTCAAAATGGTTACTTACTAGACAAACCGTCTAAAGACGAGTCCATTGAGGAGATTACTGATCGTATGGCTGCTAAAATAGTTCAATACTTTAAAAATGGTCCCAAAGACCCTCATCAGAAATCATATGATATTGCTACGCCATTTGAGACCAATGAAATGATTAAAAGATGGCAACATTTAGTCGACGAGGTGCTATATGATTAATTTATTTGAATACTATAATCAACCAACACAATTATTACACCAAACATTAGAATTATCGGGTAATCAACATTTTACTATTTGTATCGAAGATGATGGATTCTTACCTGATGAAGTCACATCCCCATATCAATTCTTTGCGGCTAATCAACTTCATGATAATGATCGTCCTAAATTCTTTAACGAAGTGAGTGTTCCCCCATTTTGGGAAATTAACGGTGATGGTCAATCAGCTCAAATTAAAGATATGGGTCATATTAGAGGTGAAATCGTTTATCGTCCACACTTTAAGACAAGGATTGTTAGTCGGGTAAGATGGCTAGATGATAAAGGGCGTCTACGTTCAGAAGATCATTATACAAAGAATGGCTTTAAATTTGCGGAAACGATTTATGATTTAGCAGGAAAAGCAATATTGAAGAAATATTTAACAAGAGAAGGTAAAGAAGTGATTTATGAGAACTTTGTTACTGGAGATTATGTTTTAGATTGGCAAGGTCAATCTCATTTCTTCGCTTCAAAAGTCGAATTTATCACATACTATCTACAACAAATTCAAGTCGATTTATCAGATATTATTATTAATTCACTATCTACACCTTTCTTAGTATTACATCATATGAATACAGCTGGTAGGGGTATCTTGTTCTGGCAAGAAAATAGTCAAGGCCATGTCCCAGGAAATATGTTGTCCTTACTTGATAATACATTGCAACGTGCATTCTCTGTCATGATTCCTGACTATAAAGAATATGACACTATCGTTTCGCAACTTAATCAAGAACAAGCTTTAAGCGTATTTCAATCTGGTTATTTGTATGATTTTAATAAAACTAATCAATATTCAAATCATGCGTTAATTCTGACAAATTCTGATGATATTCCACAACTTGAGACTTTAATTATTACACATCCAAATATACAATTTCACATTGCTGCTGTGACTGAGATGTCTTCCAAATTAATGGGATTCGACCGATATCATCACGTACATCTATATCCGGCAGCTACAAAAGATATTTTTGAAGCACTATATCAACGATGTGATATTTATCTTGATATTAATCAAGGAAATGAAATTGAAAATGCTGTTACTCGTGCTTTCCATCATCAACATGTCATCTTTGCTTGGGACGAAGTGATACATCAACGTACATTTATTGCACCAGAAAATATATTCACTTTGTCTGATGTGGAAACATTAAATCAAGTATTAACTGATATCACTTCGAATAAACAACACTTTGATCAGCATCTTGCATATCAAGCGAGACATGCAAACCAATCAACAGTAGAAGATTTTACCAACACAATGCATCTTGCATTACATGAATAAATTCTAATAAATATGTTAAAGGCCACTTCTATTTCAACTAAAAATAGAAATGGCTTTTTGTATACTTATTCATTTTAAATTACATCATTATTATACGTCTCTCCAAACAATTGATAATGAACAAACGCTGCAAGTTCTGTTGATTCAACTAAGATGAGTATTGTATCATTGCCTCCCACTGTTCCTAACACTTCATTTAAATTCATTTGATCAATATAAAAATTCACACTTTGTGCAAATCCGGGAGACGTTTTAATAATAAGATAATTATCTTTAATCGTTACCTTCTCAATTTCTTCTTTATATAAGTTAATAAGTTTTGTTTTTGCTTCATTTTGAGCATTATCATTAAATTTACGATAATAACGCTCATTATTTGCAGAAGGCATTTTATAGATTTTCAACTCATTTAAATCTCTTCCAATCGTTGCCACACTATATTTAATACCAAAATGTTTATCGATATAATCTACAATTTCAGCTTTCGAATGAATGTCATTGTCCTTAACGATTGTTGATATTAAATCTAATCGTTTACTTTTTTTCATATTTTATACTCCTTTATCTGCATATTTTATAAAATACAGACAAAATACGTCCCAATTACCATAACAAATTTCCCTTCAATGATATGTGAAGTTTTTCTCATAATTAACATTTATTATAAACTTTTTTATAACAATATTGAAAATGTTTATTAAAATGTATAATTAATTACTCTCTCATGACTATAAATACATTCAAACGAATAAAAAATAATATTATATTAATCACGCTATATAATATTAATCGAATATACATGTACATATAGGTTTTATGCGTAAATAATGCATAATTTATCATCATATTGCATTGAATAAATATTTTATATGAAGTTTTAGACATTAACTTTGTGAATTTTTTCTCAAGATATTACTTGAAAGCGCTTTATACTCTAGGTGTATTAAATCAAAGGAGGAAATAACAATGGAAACAGGACCTATCCACGTAAACAGTGAAATCGGCAAATTAAAAACGGTATTACTTAAACGACCAGGTAAAGAACTTGAGAATTTAGTACCTGATCATCTAAGTGGATTGTTATTTGACGATATTCCTTATTTGAAAGTTGCTCAAGAAGAACACGACCGTTTTGCACAAGTATTAAAAGACGAAGGTGTTGAAGTTGTCTATTTAGAAGATTTAGCTGCTGAAGCAATCGCAGATAAATCTGTACGTGAACAATTCATTGACGATATTTTAAAAGAATCTCAAAAGACGGTACTTGGCCATGAGAATGAAATCAAAGAATTATTCGCTAACTTAAATGATAAAGAACTTGTAGAAAAGGTAATGGCTGGTGTACGTAAAGAAGAAATTCAACTTGAAACAAACCACCTAGTAGAATACATGGACGATCGTTATCCTTTCTATCTAGATCCAATGCCAAACCTTTACTTCACTAGAGACCCTCAAGCTTCTGTTGGTAGAGGAATGACAATTAACCGTATGTACTGGCGAGCACGTCGTCGTGAATCTATCTTTATGACATACATCTTGAAATATCATCCTCGATTCAAAAATGATGATGTTCCTGTCTGGTTAGATAGAAACTCTCCTTTCAATATTGAAGGTGGAGACGAATTAATCTTGTCTAAAGACGTCCTTGCAATAGGTATTTCAGAACGTACTTCTGCACAAGCTATTGAACGATTATCTAGACAAATTTTGTTTGATGACAAATCTACATTTACTAAAGTACTTGCCATTGAAATTCCAAATAGTCGTACATTCATGCACTTAGACACTGTCTTTACAATGATTGATTATGACAAATTTACAATGCATGCCGCTATCTTCAAAGAAGAAGATAATATGAACATCTTCACAATTGAAAAGGATGAACAAGGCAAAGACATTAAAATCTCACATTCTAGCAAATTAAAAGAAACATTAGAAAATGCATTAAACATCGATAATATTGAATTTATTCCAACTGGTAATGGAGATGTTATTGATGGCGCACGTGAGCAATGGAACGATGGTTCTAATACGTTAACTATTCGCCCAGGTGTAGTTGTCACATATGACAGAAACTATGTATCTAATCAATTATTACGAGACAAAGGTATTAAAGTAATCGAAATTACTGGTAGTGAACTAGTTCGAGGACGTGGAGGCCCAAGATGTATGAGCCAACCACTTTATAGAGAAGACATTTAACCAAACCAATATAAACGATTTACTAAACTTTTAAAGAAATGAGGAATGAATCATGTCAGAAATTCAACAACCACTTAACTTAAAAGGTAGACATTTATTAAAAGAAGACGATTTTACTAAGAAAGAATTTAGCGATTTAATCGACTTTGCAATTACTTTAAAAGATTATAAGAAACAAGGTATTCAACATCGATATTTAGACGGCAAAAATATTGCACTTCTATTTGAAAAAAATTCTACACGTACTCGTGCAGCATTCACTGTAGCATCAATCGACCTAGGTGCACATCCAGAATTTTTAGGAAAAAATGATATTCAATTAGGTAAAAAAGAATCAGTTGAAGATACTGCCAAAGTATTAGGTAGAATGTTCGACGGTATTGAATTCCGTGGTTTCTCACAAGATATGGTAGAAGATTTAGCAAAATATTCTGGCGTCCCTGTTTGGAATGGTTTAACTGACGCATGGCATCCAACTCAAATGTTAGCAGACTATATGACAGTTAAAGAAAACTTCGGTCATTTAGATGGAATTAAATTAACATATGTCGGTGACGGACGTAATAATGTAGCAAACTCACTATTAGTAGCAGGTCCAATGCTAGGTGTAGATGTAACTATTTGCTCACCAAAAGAACTCTTCCCTTCTCAAGACTACGTTGATATTGCTGAGAGACGTGCTAAACAAGACGGAGGTTCTGTAACAATTACAGATAATATTGATGAAGGCGTTAAAGATGCAGACGTTATCTATACAGATGTATGGGTATCTATGGGTGAAGAAAGTGAATTTGAATCACGTATTAACTTATTAAAAGATTATCAAGTCAATAAAGCAATGTTCGATAAAACTGGTAAAGACAGTACTATATTCTTACATTGTTTACCAGCTTTCCATGATACAAATACAACTTACGGTCAACAAATTAAAGATGACTATGGTTTATCTGAAATGGAAGTCACTGATGAAATCTTTAGAAGTAAACATTCTAAAGTATTTGATCAAGCTGAAAACCGTATGCATACCATTAAAGCTGTAATGGCTGCTACGCTTGGATAGTTAGCAAAAAAGTACATGCAGGTTTAGTTAAGATATCCTCATATCACTATACATCCAAATACGTATCACTAACTGAACCTGCTTAATTATTCAAAGGAGAAATGACACATGAGCGAATCAGATACAAATAAACTAAGTAAAACCTCCTTGATTGGCCTCGTCATTGGTTCAATGATTGGTGGCGGTGCATTTAACATTATCTCTGACATGGGTAACCAAGCAGGTGGTTTAGCTATTATTATCGGTTGGATCATTACTGCAATTGGTATGATTTCCCTAGCCTTTGTCTTTCAAAATCTAACAAATGAAAGACAAGATTTAGATGGTGGTATTTATAGTTATGCACAAGCTGGGTTCGGTGATTTTATTGGATTTTCAAGTGCTTGGGGCTATTGGTTTGCAGCATTTCTAGGTAACGTTGCTTATGCCACATTATTAATGTCAGCAGTCGGTAACTTCTTCCCTATTTTCAAAGGCGGAAATACACTCCCAAGTATTATCGTAGCTTCTGTCTTATTATGGGGTGTTCATTACCTTATTTTAAAAGGAGTAGAAACAGCTGCCTTTATCAATAGTATTGTTACTGTAGCTAAATTAATCCCTATCTTACTTGTCATTGTATGTATGATAGCAGTCTTCAACTTTGACACATTTAAAGCAGGTTTATTCGGTATGACATCTGGAGATACTGGTATGTTCAGTTGGGGTGATACTTTAGGCCAAGTGAAAAGTACCATGCTTGTAACTGTATGGGGCTTCACAGGTATAGAAGGTGCGGTTGTCTTTTCAAGTCGTGCTAAAAGTAAAAAAGACGTTGGTACTGCTACCGTTATTGGCTTAATTTCAGTATTAGTCATCTATTTCTTAATGACAGTACTAGCACAAGGTGTTATACAACAAAACCACATTTCTGAGTTATCTAACCCATCAATGGCAGCAGTATTAGAACATATTGTCGGACATTGGGGATCTGTGCTAGTCAATATAGGATTAATTATTTCAGTTCTAGGTGCATGGCTAGGATGGACATTATTAGCTGGAGAGTTACCATTTGTAGTTGCCAAAGATGGACTATTTCCTAAATGGTTTGCTAAGGAAAACAAAAATAAAGCACCTGTTAACTCTTTATTAATCACAAATATACTAGTACAAATTTTCTTAATCAGTATGTTGTTTACAGAAAGTGCATATCAATTTGCCTTTTCATTGGCATCTAGTGCCATTCTTATACCATATATGTTTAGTGCTTTCTATCAAGTTAAATACACATACTTAACTAAGGATCGTGCTACAACAAAACAATGGGTAATCGGTATTATATCTTCTATTTATGCGATTTGGTTGATTTATGCTGCGGGAATAGACTACTTATTATTAACCATGTTGCTCTATATTCCTGGACTGTTCGTTTACCAAACCGTTCAAAAAAATAATAAAAAACCTTTAACAAAATTAGATTATATATTCTTTGTATTAATCACAATTCTAGCAATCATCGGTATTATCAGATTAATAACTGGTGCCGTAGATGTATTCTAAGTAAGGAGTGAAACTTTATGGACAACAAAATTGTCATTGCCTTAGGTGGAAATGCCATTCAAACTGACGATGGTTCCGCTGATGCACAAAGAAAAGCAATACGTTCAACAATGCAAGCGCTCAAATCTTTATTCAATACAGACGCTGATATTGTTATATCACATGGTAATGGACCACAAATTGGTAGTATGTTAATTCAACAGGCTAAAGCTGATAGTCCGCAAACACCTGCCATGCCACTTGATGTTTGTGGATCTATGACACAAGGTATGATTGGTTTTTGGATAGAAACTGAAGTAAACAGAGTGCTTTCAGAGATTAATAGTCCTAGACGCGCAGGTACTGTCATTACGCGTGTAGAAATTGATGAACATGATCCTCGTATGTCTAATCCTACTAAACCAATAGGACCATTTTACACTAAAGAAGAAGCTGACCAACTACAAAAAGACAATCCAGAATCAACATATAAAGAAGATGCTGGACGTGGCTACCGTAAAGTGGTACCTTCACCTTTGCCAGTGTCTATTTTAGAGCATCAACTCATTAGTACATTAGTAGAAAATCAAAACATCATCATTGCATGTGGTGGCGGCGGCATTCCAGTTATTAAGCGAAATGACACATATGAAGGTGTGGAAGCTGTAATAGATAAAGATTTTGCCAGCGAACGCTTAGCACAACTCATCGATGCTAATACGCTAATGATATTAACGAACGTAGAAAATGTTTATATCAACTATAATCAACCTAACCAAGAGGCATTAACACAAGTTAATGTAGAAACTTTAAAAGACTATGCTAAAGCAGGTAAATTTGCTGAAGGCTCTATGCTCCCTAAAATTGAAGCAGCAATTGATTTTGTTGAAAGCGGTGAAGGCCGACGTGCGATTATTACTAATTTAGAACATGCTTATGACGCTTTCAAAGGACAAGTTGGCACACAAATCAAGCATTAATCACTAAGGTGGTGCGTTTATGACAATCAACCAATCTAGAAACACAACAATCGACAATTCATTAATCACAAATCGTAGTGAGCAGTGTCTTGAGCGTTTAGCCGCATTTATAAACATCCCTGCCGTAGCTCTACAACCGTATAAAAATGAATGCATTGTTAGGCAATACAATAAAGGACAAGTTATTTACTATTCTTCTGACGAATTAACTCATGTATATTATCTCATCGACGGTTATATACTAAGAGAACATTTTAATATGAATGGTGATGTATACAGACTCTTAAATAAAGATGATCAATTGTTCCCCATGCACAATTTATTTCAAGACAAAACAACTAATGAAATGTGTACTGCTATCACAGACTGTATTATGATTGCCATTCCTATTGAATTTCTCGAATACCTTTGTAGAAATAACGATAAAGTGTTTATTAGAATCTATCAATTGTTATGTGACAACCAAAGACAACAAATTGAATATCATATGGCTTTAAGTTCTAAAAGTGCAAAAGCACGCGTGACTAAGCTATTAATCTACTTATGTCACATGATTGGTTATGATAACGATGAATTTTATGAAATCAAATCATTTTTAACAATTCAAATGATTAGTGATCTTGCTAGCATTTCACGTGAAACAACTGGACATATTATTCAAGAATTAAAAGAACACAATGTTTTACTTAAGCATCATAAAAATTGGATTATAAGCAAACAAATTTCAGAGTTGTAATTTTATTCCCATGAATTCATACTTTATCCCATTTATACGTAACAATGATTCAATATGACCTCCTGTTAAATTAAATGATTGTTATAAGTAAAGCACGCCTCGGTCAGAATTAGCTGAACCGAGTCGTGCCTTTAATTTTTATCTTAACTTATCGATGAGGTATCACTGGAACGTGTGATATTAAATTTCTAGTATATGTCTCTTGTGGTCTTTCAATAATACTTTCAACATCATTTACTTCTACAATTGTTCCATATTGCATAACTGCAACACGATCACACATGTCTTTAATTACACCCATATCATGTGTAATAAATATATATGTCATTCCTAAATCATCTTGAAGTTGTTTCAATAATTGAATGATATCCTTTTGTATTGAAACATCTAATGCAGACACCGCTTCATCGCAGATTAATAATTTAGGTTTAATGGCAATGGCACGTGCAATACTAACACGCTGACGTTGGCCACCCGATAATTCATGTGGATATCGATATAAGAAACTTTCATCTAACCCTACACGTGTTAATAAACGTTTCACTTCTTTAACTAATGCTTCATGTGTTGTGACAAATCGATATAATTTTAAAGGACGACCGATAATATCTATAACTTTAAATTTAGGATTAATAGAGGAATAAGGATCTTGAAAAATCATTTGTATATCCTTACGCAAAGACTTCATTTCTTTAGCAGAAAATAAATTTAACGGCAAGTCTTGATACCAAATCATTCCTTCAGAAACATTGTTTAAACCAACTAATGCTTTAGCTAAACTAGACTTCCCTGAGCCAGACTCACCTACAATTCCTAATGATTCCCCTTCTTTAATTTCAAGATCAATATTTTTTACTGCTCTAAATTCATTGCCATTACTCTTAATATAATCGACACTTACATTTTCGATTTTCAACAATGTTTGATCACTTATCGTTCTAGGTTGTTTAGGTGCGTGCAAATCCGGAATGGCATTAATAAGACGTCGCGTATAGTCAGATTTTGGATTTTTGAAAATAGTTTTGACATCACCAGTTTCAACAACTCTGCCCTCTTTCATAACAATCATTTCATCGCAAAATTGATACACAATACCTAAATCATGCGTAATAAATAAAATAGACGTTTCGATATGTTTATATAATCGCTTCATTAATTCTAAAAGTTGATTTTGTGTGCTAACGTCAAGTGCTGTTGTTGGTTCATCTGCAATTAAGATTTGTGGCTCTAATACTAATGCCATTGCAATCATGACACGTTGGCGCATCCCACCAGAAAATTCATATGGATAAGCATGTAATTTATCTTGAGCATTTCTAATGCCTACACTTTCTAAAATATCAATTGTCATTGCTTTCGCGCGTTTTCTATCAATATTACGATGCTTTAAAATCACTTCCATAATTTGACTACCTATTGTCATTCTGGGATTGAGCGATGATAAAGGATCTTGAAATATCATGGCAATATCTTTTCCTCGTATACCTTGAAATGCTTTATTAGAAAGATTTAATAAATTTTTCCCATTAAATTTAATTTCCCCAGTTAAAGTGTGCTGAGGATAATCAGGTAATAATCCCATAATCGATTTAGCTGTAATACTCTTTCCAGAGCCTGATTCACCCACAATAGCTAACACTTTCTTTTTATCTAATTTAAAACTTACGTCTTGAACTGCTTTAACGGAATGTTGTTCATATTCGAATGATACTCCAAGGTGTTTAACTTCTAAAAAAGATGACATAATCATTCCTCCCTATTCACAAATTACAATTTTTATTCTATAATACTTTTATTATATATCATAGTAATTTAATCAAGATTATTTTTCAAGGAGTGATGCCCATGTCAAATTATCGAAAAGTCTTTTTAGTTCTTTATAATAAAGGACTTTATAAAATGATTTTTTCAATTCTTAGTCTTCCGATATTTTTGTATGCTAGTTTAGTTTATTTGTTAAAACACCATCAAAAAACAACATTAGTGCAAATTCAAGACGAATATAAATTAGAACAAGCACTAAAGAAAAAATATCAATTTCTAAATCGGCGTAAATCTCGAGCGCAACTCCAGAAAGAAGCTAGAAATATTTATCACAGCCATCATCGCCGTGATAATCAATATACTGCAACTGATTTTCCCACTTTATATACAAACATCTTATTCGGAAAATTTCCCATTATAAAAATAATTTTAGCTTTACCATTGTTTATTGTGTTGTCTTTTTATCTCAATCCAATCGTACGTTATATTTTCGAACGCATAATTATGACGCTAGTTGTCATTATTGGTGTAGTCATTGTTGTTTTTACAATACTATATTTATCACCTTTAGATGCGGCATATAGTATTTTAGGACCTAATGCGACAAAAGAACAATTTGCAAAATTTAATCAACTACATCATTTAAACGATCCATATCTTATTCAGTTATGGGAAACGATACAAGGTGTATTTACATTTGATTTAGGTACTACCTTTAAAGGTAATGAAGTTGTTTCTGATGCTGTAGGATCTAGAATACCTATTACATTAACAATATCTGTGTTGGCATTAATTGTAGCGCTAGTCATTGCTATACCTATTGGGATTATTAGTGCATTTAAACGTAATAGTTGGATTGATATTACGTTGATGATTATCGCTTTAATTGGATTATCTATTCCTAACTTTTGGCAAGGATTACTGTTCATTTTAGCTTTTTCACTTAGGTTAGATATTTTACCACCATCGTATGTTCCCAATGATCCTTTATCGCTAATATTACCTGTACTAGTCATTGGTACTGCAATTGCTGCATCTATTACGAGAATGACACGTTCATCTGTATTAGAAGTGATGCGCAATGATTATGTGATGACTGCATATGCTAAAGGTATTTCTAAATCTCAAGTTGTCATAAAGCATATTTTAAAAAATGCACTCATCCCTATTGTGACACTTATTGGAATATTATTTGTAGAATTGTTAGGCGGATCAGCAGTAACTGAACAAGTATTCAATATTAATGGAATAGGTCGATACATTGTTCAAAAGCAATTTGTGCCAGATATCCCAGCAGTTATGGGTGGTGTTATTTACATTTCAATTGTCATTTCACTCATCAACTTAGTTATAGATATTTTCTATGTCATGATTGACCCTCAACTTCGTGAAGAAATTAAGGAAAGGGTGTAATTATATGCCACAAATTTCAATAACAAAACTCAGTTCACTACAACTGTTTACCATTTCTGCAGTTTCTGTATTTGTATTAACTTTTGTCACTACTTTGCTCAATTTATTCAAAGGTAATGTTTCAAATACGTTTTACATTGCACAGTTGATATTAATTATTTTGACGCTCGTAGTGGCTGCTATTGGATTTTCAGAAAGTAAAATAAAATCTCATAAAGTATATCGTTGGCTTACCTATGTCGTTCTCATATTAACGACAATTACCGGTAATCTATTCACATTGTTAATGTTCGTGAGTCTATTCCGTTACGAACATACATCAAAATACAATATATACAATAGTTGGGAAGCGTTTATAAGCAAGATTAAACAACATAAAGTCGCTTTAGTGAGTTTTGCTTTATTAACTTATCTTCTAACATTGTCAATTACTGGTATTTACACATTTAATACTTCTTTAGCAACCCAAAACCAATTCAATGAATTATTAAAAGGTCCAAGCTTAGCTCACCCTTTTGGAACTGATGATTTTGGTCGTGATTTATTTACTAGACTCGTGGTGGGTACTAAATTAACTTATTTTATTTCAATCACATCAGTAGTAATTTCAGTTCTGTTCGGTGTCCTTTTTGGTATGATTGCAGGCTACTTTACTAAAGTGGACAATACGGTGATGCGCATACTTGATATTATTTTTGCGATACCAACATTATTATTAGCAGTTGCGATTATCGCATCGTTTGGCGCTAGTACATTAACATTAATCATTGCTTTAAGTATTGGTAATATACCTTCCTTTGCTCGAACTATGAGAGCAAATGTACTCGAAATCAAACGACAGGAATATATACAAGCAGCTCAAATTACCGGAGAAAGTCATCGTCGTATTTTATGGAGTTACATCTTACCTAATACTCTCGCACCTATGATTGTCAGATTTTCATTAAATATAGGTGTCGTTGTACTAACTACAAGTGGCTTGAGTTTCTTGGGATTAGGTGTAGCACCAAATGTTCCTGAATGGGGAAACATACTCAGAACTGGAAGTAACTTTTTAGAAACGCACAGCAATTTAGCCATATTTCCTGGGTTATGCATCATGTTACTTGTCCTCGCATTTAATTTTATTGGGGATGCTGTCCGTGATGCACTTGATCCGAAGATTCAATAAGATAGGATGATTTTATATGAAAAGAATTTTATTAACATTAACAGTAAGTTTAACTCTGATACTAAGTGGTTGTGGTGTACCTGGTAAGGATGATACGAAAGATAAAAACAAACAAGTCAACGTTAAAGGTACTAAACCGACGATTCGCTTTTTAGGTCAAGCGAGCTATCAAAATGATATGAACATTGTTAAACAACAATTAGAACGTGCTGGTTTTAACGTAAAGATGAATGTTCAACCTGATTACGGTAGTTACCGTACACAACGTCAAGCTGGTAATTATGATATTCAAATCGATGACTGGACAACAGTATTTGGCGATCCTAACTATGCAATGAATGCAATATTTAGCTCTACAGGCTCAAATAGTTTGATTAAAGACCCTAAAATCGATGCATTAATCAATAAAGCATCTAAAGAAAATACTTCTGAAGCTAAAAATACATATAAAAAGTTAGAAGATAAAGTGATATTCAACGAAGGATTCATGGCACCTTTATATGGTTCGAAGAAAAATCTCGTTTATGACAATAAAATTTTAAATAAAAATAGTGTTGGTTTACCTAATTCTCGCGCACTTATTTGGCAACAATTTGATTATAATGATAAAAAATTACGTAATACACGACCTTTAGTGATGACACAACCTGATGGTGAATTCCAATCTCTAGACCCTATTCGTTCTATTGCGCCTAATGTCTACAATATCAATATGAACATGTATACACGTTTATTAACACTTAATGATAATGACAAAATCACAACTGATGGATCACTTAGTCGTAGCTATACATCTAACAAAGATAACAATGCATTTTATTTCTTATTAAGAGACGATAACTATTTTGTAAAAGTAAAAAATGGCAAAGCAGAAAATACACATGAAAAAGTATTAGCAGACGATGTCCTATTCAGTCTCAACCGTGCTAGAGATAAAAATGCTGTTCCTAACCATGTGACTTATAATATGCATAAACATATTAAAGATATTACTGAGTTAACAAATGATGATAAGAAAAAACTTAAGAAGACTAAAACAGCATCTGGCAAATCGGTATGGGATACATTAACTAAAGGTTATAAAGTTAAAGATATAACAAATCAAGATAGTGAAGTTAATAATGCTGAAGGTAAATATCAAATTATTAAAATTACAACTGATCAACCAATGCCTAAAGAAGTTAACTATTTAACACACTCATCAGCAGGTATTTTATCAAAACATTATGTTGAAAAGCTGAAAGAAGAAGGCAAAGATTTTGGAGCACCTAATACTGTACCTAAATCTGATGACGGTCAAAATGAACTCGTTACTAGTGGTGCGTACATTATGACTAAAAAAGACAATTATCAAGCTACTTTCCAACGTAATCCAGGTTTTAATATCGATGAAAAAGACAGCTACGGTCTAGCTAAAATTAAGAATATTATTTTGAAATTCAATGGTGACCCAGCAAGTGCACTGTCCGAATTAAGAAACCATGCAATCGATATACTTGCTGACATAGATCAAAAACATTTTGAATTAATAAAATCTGATAAAGATTTAAGTATGATTAGTAAACATGGACGTAAATCAGTATTCTTAATTTTAAATAGTAAGAGTGGTGTATTTAAAGACAATCCACATTTAAGAAGAGCTGTGGTTAATGCTATAGACCAAGATCAATTCATTAAGTTTTACCGTGGAGATAAATTCAAAATAAGTTCACCTGTTACACCATTACTTGATACAGGTAATGAGCAAAAACAAGATTTAGATAAAGTTGAATCTGAGATTAATCAAAGAAAATAACTCATATCAAAGATTTCTATTTTAGAAAGAAGGCACTATTCGATGTCGGACACGCATTTCAAACATCATTTAACTTCACAAGAAGGCTTGGTTTCAGTGTCACATCCACTAGCAGCTAAAGTGGGAAAAGATATACTTGATAAAGGTGGAACTGCCGTAGATGCAGTGGTGGCTATTCAGCTAGTCCTTAATGTTGTTGAACCCTTTGCCTCTGGATTAGGTGGCGGTGGTTACTTATTATATTATGACAATACAGTCGGCGATATCATTGCATTTGATGCACGTGAAACTGCCCCTAACAATGTAGACAAGCACTTTTATTTAGATGAAAAAGGACACTATAAAAGTTTTTTAGAATTAACGACACATGGCTCTATCGTGGGGGTTCCAGGAATTGCAAAGCTCTTTGAATATTTACACAAACATTATTGCAAATTGAATTTAGCTAACTTGATCAACCCGTCGATTGAATTAGCCGAACACGGTCATCGTGCTAATTGGGCGATTGAAAAATATTCACAACAACAACTTAAAAGAATTAACAAGTACGATGAAACACGTCGTGTATTTACTAAAGAAGATGATAATTATATCCATGACGGGGATTGGATTAAATCTCCAGAAATAGCTCGTACATTACGCTTACTAAGAGATAAAGGGTTTGGCGCATTTTATACTGGCAATATCGCGAAACAATTGGTAAATGTTGTAAACAAATATGGTGGGACAATTAATGAAGAAGATTTAAAGCATTATAATATTCGTATCAAACAACCTATAACTGCCCAATATCGAGACTATCAAATACATTCTATGGGTCCTTCAAGTTCAGGTGGTATCACATTGATACAAATTTTAAAAATCCTTGAATTTTTTGATTTAAAAAGTATGGGATCCCGTTCCATCAATTATTTACATCATCTGATTCAAGCAATGCAAATTGCCTATAGTGACCGTGCTAAATATATTGCTGATGATGACTTTTACGAGGTACCAGTTAGCGAGCTTATTGATGAGGATTATTTAAAACAACGTAGCGAAATCATTGATCAACATATTGCTAATTTTAATATTGAACATGGTGAGTTAAGTAATAGTTCTCGTGTAGAAAGTCATACTCATATAGATGAAAACCATACCGAAACGACACATTTTTCTGTAACAGACCGATTTGGTAACGTAGCTTCTTTCACTACATCTATAGGAATGATTTATGGTTCTGGTATTACAGTTCCAGGTTACGGTGTTTTACTTAATACCACAATAGATGGCTTTGATGTTGTTTTAGGTGGTATTAATGAAGTCGAACCTCGTAAACGTCCATTAAGCAATATGGCCCCCTCAATCATCACTAAAAATGGCCATCCTATTATGGAAGTTGGCGCACCAGGTGCAATTAGTATTATCGCTAGCGTCGTACAAACCATTATTAACGTTTTAGACTTCGGGATGTCTATCCAGGAAGCAATTGATGAGCCAAGAATATACACAAGTAACCCTTCTCGTATAGAATGGGAACCACAATTTGATCAAACACTTATTTTGAAACTTATTGCCAAGGGGCATGCTTTTGAACATCGACCTGATCCTTATATTGGCGATGTACATGGTTTACAATTTTTGAAAAATGGTGTTATCGGTGGCGCTGATAATACGAGAGAAGGAACGGTTGCAGGTGGCCCTATCTATGATGTCAGAGAGAAAGAGAATGATTTAAATATCGATGATTTTACGCAGTATCATATTGAATACAATCACGTGAGACTACCTTTATTTAAGAACCAGATTATTAAGGAACATGGTGATTTTTGGTTAAGAAATGATGTTGTCGAATTGCTATTTGATATTAATGAAAAAGACTATGAAGTCGAGTATTTTATTGAAAAACAAGGTCAGGATAGTCGTTTTATCAATATTGAACAACTTGCTCATCAATTAAATTATCAATTTCATAAAACTGAAAATGGTATTTCTATTTATAAAGATACACAACAACGCATTACCGAAACACAAGCCAAATACTATCGATACGATAGAGACAGTATCACAAGATAACAAACAAGCTGAGTACCACGAATTGGGTGCTCAGCTTGATTTTTGTTTTTTTATTTATATATCATTTTGAGATATTATGTAATAACTATAGCCTTATATTGATTATGAGATATTTGTGTTTCCATCATAACCATAAACATCATAAGCAAACATATTTTGTTCTGCATCTAATAAATATTTCTTTTGTCTACATATTCAATTAGTTTATACCCGACATACTATAAAAAATAGTTACTTTTATTAATTTCACCATATTATTTTATTCAATACTCACTTCATTATCCTCTTCGTCTTCTGATGGTGTAAATTCGATGATATCTGTATAAGTTATGGTTTCTTTGTCATTATCTACAAAATTATATTCTATATGTTGGTCACCTATTTTACGAGCACCCATGTTTCCTGATTCATCAAATAAAACTTTTGGCGCTTTATTCGTATTAATATCAAAACGGTTTTTAATCTCTTTTACATTTTTATCTTTATTATCAAGTTGATATTCTGCGGTATAAGACGGTCTATCACCATAACTATAAGTTATGGTTCCATTTTTATAATCTTTAATATCACTATAATCAGCAAATTCTACTAAAAATTTAAAATTATTTATCTTCTGTTCTAATGATTTACTAATCCCCTTTTCTTTTGCTTCTTTAGTTAATTTAAGCTTTTTGTTTTTATATTCAACGGGATAATGTTTTTCCTCTTTATCATGTTCATAAGTCTCACTGTTATAATTATCTTTATCTATAAAGTAATAACCACTAGCATCATGAGTCTGTCTATTAAATTTCATCTCAACACCTTCAGTTACAGTGTCCCCTTCTTCACCTTTACGTTTCGTTGTAAAGGATTTGAGTTCCCATACACCTTTGTCGTCGGCTTCTAATCCCCTGCCACCTTTTTCTTCAGCTCTTATCCCTTGTTTATCAAATAAAACATCAAGATTTTTCATAGGAAGTGGCTTAAATATATGTGAAAGACTACCTTTAATTGCGTTTTCTTTAGTAATTTTAAATCCATAATAACCACTTATAATGATGATTACTGCAATGATTGGTAGTAATATAACACTCAACAATTTTTTAGAAATCAACTATAAGTCACTTCTTTCTGTATTTTAATGAGTCAATCCACCTTGTTCTTTGTGATTTACATTTTCAATTTTTAATAAAATCTTTTCATGTAAGTACTAGACCTGTTTTAGCGAAACATTAATATGTTCTTATAATAATTTTTCTCGTCGACTGCTTTTTCGAAAGGAATATGTTATCTACTGTAACCTCCATTTATCTCAACTATCACTTTATTATTTAAACAATATATAAAAATAATTGATGAGTATCATAACACCAATAAGCCCATTATGAATCATATGTACTGTCATACTGTCTTTAATATTACCTCTTCTTGAGTAAGCAAGATAAAAAATCATACCCATTATCATATACATTAAAAATGCAATAATATTATTAATGCCATGTTGTGAGGCGAAGACAATCGATGAAAGTATGAAAGGCAGCCAGAATACTGATTTTCTAAATAGTGTTTCTTTAAAAATGCCTCTATAAATCAATTCCTCTAGATATGGAACTAAAAAAGTAAGTGTAATCACAAATATAATTACGGGAAATACTTGTCCAAGTTGACTAGCGTCTTGTGCTTGAGCATTGACGTCACCAAATAGCAATTTATCATTATCTGTTTGCATTGAACCAGTGGTTAATTTTAGTAAGTATGTGAATCCATATACAACTAGTCTTAATATAATTGCCCAACCTATGGCTATACCTAAGTCTTTACGACTAAAACCTTTTGTTTTTTCATATGTATGATTTAAGTAGTATCGTCTTATTAACCAAATCACTATAGCAATAACAAAAAGATATAGAATAGTACCTATTGTTATACTTAAAACCTCAGCTTTAACAGAAAGACTTACAAGAGTTATTATTGCAATAACTGGTAATTGTGCTAATATCATCCAACCTATAAATATTAAAATATTTAGCGCAAGATTTCCTTTAGGTTTGATATCATTACTTTGTTCTTGATTAAATTGATTTCTATTTACATCTACATTATCGTTATCAAATCTATTTTCTTCCATATCAAAACCACCTTATATATCTTAATATTTAAAACTAATTAATTATATAATTAATATAACATTGCTCCTAAATAAAAAATAGTTGATTAGTATTCTTTATTTTTATAATTATCATTAAAAATTGATTAGAATGATTTTTCAAAACAAAATAAAAAGCTCCCGCACGTTAGTACGAGAACTCCTTAATTTAAATTCCTATTTAATTTTCATATTCCGTCGAACTTAAGTTCCAAATCTAATGATCCCAATTTGAACGTAAAATACATGAACAGAAGTTATTTTGAGGATATTCTGGTTCAAAATATTTAATAACATCAGATTTGATATTACCAAATGTTGTTTCTGGTTTATGTTTGAAACCATCGTAGAATGCTCTAATAACATCGTGTTTAAAATTACCACGTGGAAATTTATCTACGACTGCTTTTCGAATTTCATCAGAATATTGATTCCAATTATCTCCCATCACATCCATACCAACACCATGGTATAACAGTGCTACGTTATTCTCTTTATGCTCTGCTACTCCAAGTGTCGTATGCAATGCAATAGAATCCCATGCTAATTGTAAATCTCTTTCATCATAGTTATACGTTTCTAAAAATTGTCTCACCGCATTAGCGCCGTCTACTTCAAAACGCAAATCATCGCTACTATATTGATTAGTTAGACCTAAATCATGGAATAAAGCAGTAATATATAGTAACTCTTTATCGTATTTGAGTTTATCTTGAATACCTTTAACTTCTCCAAATAAATATACTCTATTTGAATGATTCCAAATTAATTCATTACCATATTCGTGAACAATACCTTGTGCATCTTGAACAATCTTACTATCTGGAACAGTGACTTCATTAATATCTCTAATCATGGTTATACGACCCTTCTTATTGTGATATTACATCTATTCCACTAACCAGGTATTGTTAACCAACAATCGTGTTGTAAAATTACTGTTGAAGAAGGATTTCCTATGGTTACTACTTCAGAACACATTTTCATATCAAAAAGTAGACAATCACTTAGTTTAAAAAACAACCGCTTAATATTTCTAATTCAATGACTGCGTCTAAAACAGGCCTTTCTATTTAACATAACGCGTCCCTTTAAACACACTCATCACGATCATACACACAACGAGCAATCCGCAAATGGTATACATCCAGCTAAATCCTACTAAATCTGACAAAGGGCCCATCAGACTTCCACCTAATGACACACCTAAGTCTGCACATGCAATAAATAAACCTAATAGCATATTACGACCAACTTTCGGTAACACAAAACTTAAATACGACGTTAGAGTTGGATAAACAAGCGCTTGTGTCATACCAATCAATACTGCACTACTATAAAATATAACCGCATGTATGTGAGGTCCAATAGCGACTAACATCGCTGCAATGGCAAGTAACATCAGTACACTTACCATATACAATGGATGCCACAATCCATCTGATGGAATGTATTTACGTAAATAAATTCTAGCTAATACAACCGCTATCGCTTGAATCGTTAAAAATATACCAGCATCTGCAAATCCGAATTTTACAGTATATAATGGAACAAATGTACTCACGGCTCCAAAGACTATCGACACAATAATCATAATTAATCCACTCGTTAACAGCTCTTTATTTTTAAAAAATTGTGCAAACACAGTCACACCATTAAAGGGTAAACGTTCAACTTTATGACTAGTATCAGGCTCCTCACCTGCAAATGAGACACGATAACCAAAGAATGTTGTCGTTAACGCTATAGCAATCATGACTACGGCAAATACTGACATTCGATCCAGATGCCAAATACCTATAGCAATGAGTGGTCCTACTAGATTAGGTATCGTTGAAAATAGAGAGTATAAAGAGACACCTTCTGAGCGATGTTCTTCAGGTAAAGCATCTATAATACCTAGTTGTAGCGACATCGAAAAGAACGCCGTACATACACCCTGCATCACTCTTGCTAAAAAATATCCCTCTAATCCAGTAAATCCATATAATATCAGTGCACAAGCATTAATAATCAAAATAATATGTAGTACTTTAATTGGACCAACACGTGCAATAATTTGTCCTGCCCATGGACGAAAGACCATTGCAGTCAACATGTAGGCACCCATAACGATACCTATCATTGTATTGGTTGCACCTAAATCATGACCTCGTAATGGAATGAACACATTCAAAATGGCATTCGCACTAAAGAACATGAGAGTTAGTATATATAATCTTAGAAATGGCCAAGCCATTGCACCTTTCATTAACTCACTCCTTAGAATGATAGTTGTTTCTCTATTAACGCTTTTGTATAAGCATTACGTGTTGTATTTAAATGGCATGTGGGAAGGCTTTCCACAATTTGACCATTTTTAAAAATCACTAATTGCTCACATAAATACGTTGCTGCTTGAATATCATGGGTAATAAATATATAGCTTAAGTTCCGTTCTTCTTTTAACCGTTTCAATAAATCTAGAATTTGAGTTTGTATCGACATGTCTAGCGCACTAATCGCTTCATCAAATAAGATATATGTCGGATTAATGCATATCGCCCTTGCAATAGCAACGCGTTGTGCCTCTCCGCCCGATAACATATTAGGATATTTTTCTAGAAAATCACTAGATAATCCTACCTCATCTAATAATTGAATTGCCGTTGTTTCCATTTCTTTCAAGCTTTGTTTATCGTACTGGCACATGACTTCAAATAAAATGTCTCTTACAGTTTGAAAAGGATGTAATGACGATGTATAGTCTTGAAATACTGCACTAATTTGATGACGTCTTACCTTTTTTATATACATCGGTTGCTCATTTAATGTCACGTTACCTTTGTCTGGTCTTTCAATGCCTAATATCATACGACTTAGTGTAGACTTACCACTGCCACTCTCACCGATAATAGCGATAGATTGACCTACAGGACAATCGAAGCTTACATCTTTAACGATAGGTTCTGTTTTAGAGCTAAATCGCGTTCGTTTGTCATAATGCTTTTCAACATTTGATATTTTAAGCATGACAATCTCCTCTCATTACACGTTGAAAATAATCATTCACCTTTTGCTTTGTGGATAATAAATATTTCGTGTACTCATGTTGAGGATCATGCAAGACCGCTTCTTTAGTTCCTTCTTCAACCAATTGTCCCTCTTTCATAACGAGTACATTATCTGCAACTTTATGAATAACTGTTAAATCATGCGAAATAAATATCATGGCACAATCAAAATGTTGTTTAATATCTTCAAATGCTTCCAACACGTCAAATTGATTAATCGTATCCAATGCAATTGTTGGTTCGTCTGCAATAATGAGTTTTGGTTTTAATGCTAATGCTAAAGCAATCATTAACCGTTGCAGCATGCCACCTGACAACATATATGGATAAGATGCCAAAATGGTTTTAGGATCTTTTAAATTCATATACGTCATATATTTAATAAGCGTTTCTTCAATTTCTTGTGTTGATAAAGACGTATGTGCTTGCATTGTTTCCATCATTTGTTTGCCGACTCTTGATGACGGATCAAAAGCTCTTGCACCTTGCTGCATGACCATCGCAATATCTTTACCTCTATATTGTCGTAATTGTTGCTCTGACAAATTCAATAGTTGTTGACCTTCAAAACAAATGTCTCCAGTAACTTTAAGACGATTAGGATTAAGTCCAATTAATGATTTACAAGTAATGGATTTACCACTACCACTTTCACCTATTAAACCTAGTGTTTCACCATGTTCAACTTGAAAGTTAATATCATCAACAAGTACATTACCTGTCCAAGAATCTATAATTGTTAAATTATTTACTTTTAACAACGTCATTCATGCATCACGCCTTTCTTAACTGCACGTAATTTTTCTTTTGAAGAAATGCGTGGATCTATTGCCACTTGCAACGCATCTGATAGAAAATTGAATGCCATAACAATAATGACAATAACAATACCAGTAGTCACCATTAATTCAGGATGAGTAAACATCACTTTACGTGCTTCATTTAACATCATGCCCCACTCCGCTGTTGGTGCTTTTACTCCTAAACCTAAAAATGAAAATCCTGACATTTGTAATATCATAGAACACATGGCACTACTAGAAATAACGGCAATATCGCCTAATGTTAATGGAAGAATATGTTTACGAATAATCAATAAATGACTCATACCAATCGTTTTAGCAAATTTTACATGATCGGCTGCGGTATATTGCATGACACTAGTACGTATTACACGGCAGAACCATGCCCAACGTGTAAGTATAAATGCCAGAATAATATTTTCCACACCCATTCCGAATAATGTAATTAACGCTAAAGTGACAACGTAACTTGGGAATGCCAACATGACATCACAACATCGCATAATCAATGCATCAATATAACCCCGGAAATATCCAGATATAAATCCGAGTATGGCTCCAATTGCGACCGATACAAATAATGCAATCAATACATATAATAAGCTTGGTCGAATAGCATAAATAATCCTCGTCAATATATCTCTTCCTAAATGGTCTGTGCCTAACCAATGTGATGTGCTAATACCAGCAAATTTATTCGCTGTATCGATATGATTGGGTTCATGGACTGTAATGAGCGGTGCTGTTAACCCGAGTATGATATAAGTCGCTATAACAATTAATGCAATTACTGCACCTTTATCTTGTAATAATCGTTTTAAAATCATCATCTTGTCGCCTCCCTCAACCTAGGATTCAACAAGGCATTAATAATATCTGCCAGTGTGTTAAAGACAATAAATAATACTGCAACAATTAACACGTAAGCTTGTATAACTGGAAAATCATGTTCGACAATTGCTTTAATACTCAATTGTCCTAATCCTGGCCAAGCAAAGACATTTTCAACAACGACTAAACCACCCATAATCATAGGTATCGACATACAGAAAATAGATACAGCGACTTTTAATGCATTGCGTAATACGTGTTTTAATAAGGTTATAGTATGTACACCACTCGCTTTTAAATACATCACATACTCCTCATTAAGTTGTTCAATCATCGCTCGTCGTACATTTCTAAAGTAAATACCTGCATATGTCATTGTGATAACTACTACTGGTAATATATAACTTTCTGGTCCTGTTAATCCTGATGTTGGTAATAAATTTAACTTAACTGATACAAAAATAATGAGCATTGATGCTACCCAATATGATGGTAAAGCTGTTAAAAAGAATGCTATCAATCGTATTACTCGATCTGTACTACGACCTCTAGTTAGTGCACTCACCACTCCTAAAAAGATAGATGTCACCATAACTGATAGACTAGAAATTAATGTTAATTTTAATGTATTCATAAATGCAGGACCTATACGTTCTGAAACCGGGTCTCCTGTAATATAGCTCGTCCCAAATTTAAATTGTATTGCTTGTTGTAACCATTCTTTATATTGAATAAGAATAGGTGCATCAAGACCATACTTCTTTTTCGTCTCAGTAATTAATTGCTCTGTAACATTCGGTGTTCCTTGTGCATGTAGAATTGTTACAGCAGGATCTTCATTGGATAGGTACGTCATCATAAATGTCATAAAACTCACTACAATCAATAACGGAAACATGAGTGCAATACGTTTTATTATTAATTTGAACATTTAGATGCTCCTTTATTTATATTGCATTTCATTAAATGGTAATTCATATTGTGATTGCGTGAAGGATACATTTTTTAAGTCTTTAGGTGCTACTACGGTCATACTGCCATGAGAAATTGGAATAAAGACACCCTCATCATCGACTTGTTTTAAAATGTGTTGATAAGCTTTTGAACGTTCTTTCGCATTTTTAATTTTGAATGCATTGTCGATATTGTTATATAACTGTTGTTTGTCTTTAATACCTGATGTAGCAGTTTCATAACCTGTTTTTGATTTGAATGCAGCAATAGTACTTTGTGGATCATAAAGTAATCCCCATGTCTGATTGAACATTAAATCATAGTCACCAGATGTACGACGTTCAGCAATTTTATCTGATGTTTCACCATTTATATTTAATTTGACGCCTAACTTTTTAAATTCTGCTTCTAAAAATTCTGCCTGTTCTTTCTGACTTGTTGAGTCTTTGTCATAGTACATTGACATAGCTAAGTCTTTACCGTCTTTTTGACGTACGTGTTTATCTTTATTTAACTTCCAGCCTGCTTTATCTAATAATGCTTCAGCCTTTTTCTTATCAAATTGACGCGTAGGCATATTAAAATTAATATCTGTCACGTTCTTTGCAAAAAGTTGTGTAGCTGGTTTTTCTTCTCCATCAAGAATGTCTTTGGCGATTTTATCGCGGTCAACCATGTGTCCAATGGCTTGTCTAACCGATTTGTTACTTACCGCACTATCTTTCTTACCAGCGTTAGCAACAATCATTTTGGTATTCATCGGTTGGCTACGTTTGACTTGGTAATTTCCAGTTTCTTTGAGTTGTTTTAAACTATCATTATCTAAACTATCTGTACCTCGATCATCAGTAAATGCAAAGTTAGTCTCACCTTTTTTCATAGATAAGAATGCTGTTTCTCCTGCTGGTTTAACCTTTGCTTCTACCTTATTTAATTTAGAAGATTCTCCCCAATAGTGTTGGTTTTTATTAAAGGTAGCAGATTCATCTTTCTTATGTTCGCCCATTTTGAACGGACCTGTACCATCAAACGATTTCACGCCATCTTTAGTCGTTCCATGTTTAAAGTCTTTAGGTGATACAAACACATATGGACGAGGCATTGCTAATTCTGCTAATGCAGGTTGATATGCTTCTTTCAAATGAATTTGTACCGTGTATGTATCTTTCACTTTGACATCATCAATTAATGTCGAAATCTTTAACCATGAATGTAACTTTTTGTTTTGTTGTATGGCGTCAATATTTTTCTTCACAGCGTCTGCATTAAACTTTGAACCATCATGGAATTTGACGTCTTTTCTTAGATGAAACGTATACGTCTTGCCGTCTTTAGAGATGTCCCATTTCTTAGCTAATAATGGTTTGATACCATCTTTAGTGTTACGTACTAATGGTTCATATATCATACTTTCCGCTGACATTGATCCACCATAAACATGAGGGTTCATATCACCAATATCCTTTACAGTTGTATAGGATAATGTCTTTTGATCCTTTTTATCTTGTAATGCCTTATCGCCACCGCATCCCGCTAATACAATTCCTGATGCTAATAAAATTGCGCTTATTTTAGTTTTTGTTTTCATTAATTTTTCCTCTTTCTATATTGAAAAGTGTGTTGTCTCTTCTTAAAACCTCAAATCTTTAAAAAATCCCTATTGCATTGCTAAATAAGTCTTAATGAGTGATATATCCTGTTGGAAATGATTAAGCTCAAATTGAGAAGATAGTGATTGATGCGGATGTTGACTTTGGTAATGTCGACAATATGTTTTATATCTCTCTAACAATTCATCTATCATAGGTGTAGGCACTTCTAAAGCTTTACCAATAGACTGAATAACCGTTGTACGATAATAATCTTCACTAGGCATTCTTGGTATATGTACGACACCCTCTTCGTTTTGATATAACTGTTTGAACGGAACCGCTGAAAAGTCGAAATAGCGACCCTCTTGATCTGGTTGTGAAAATGGATCAATTAATATAGCTGAATATCTCACATAGAGTAGATATTCTTGTTTTACGCTAGGTAAAGATTTAAATTGACTGATATCCACCTCTTTTAACGTTTCTGGTCTCACTGGATAATTTTCTTTAACCATAAATTTCAAAAGATTGACTGAGGGCACACTTAATTTCTGTAATATTGCCATCATCTCTTGCCACATCTGACGCATTTCACTAATTAGCGTCATTGTAATTGGTCCTTCTGGAAATAATTTATATACATAAACAGGTACGTCTGTACCTTCGAAAATAGCTTTTAATGAAAAATCATTCATAAACAATGGCGGGTGTACATATAGTGAACTATTACGTATTTCCGCATGTAATGGTGTATTCATCACTGAAAGCTTTATATTTAATCTCTTAAATAATAACTGTAATTGATTCATTAAATTTGATGATTGTTTATTCGAACCTACAAATAACTTCGATTTCACTCCTGTTGTAAGTACACAATGAGGTTGAGCCGAGTCAATGACTCTTGTATCTCCTAGGTATGTTGAAAATGAAATGATCTCAACATCCTCATTCTTGTCTTTCATTAATTGTTCTATCATCATATGCGAACCAAACGTCGGCGACACTAATATAATATGTTTGATCTTTTGCAATGTATTGGAATCTAATTGACGCAGCATAGAACAATACGCATCGGCAGTACATGCCAAAATGATTGTGTCGTATAGTTGATTCACATGTTGAATGTCTTTATAAAAACGACGAATTCGGAATTCCCCTGCAAATTGACTATGAGCTTCATTTTGCGTTGTAACTTTGAACATACCGTCGTGTTGATAACCGTTATAGACTGCTAACGATTTCTCGGATGTAGTAGCACGACCAACCATATCTATATCTTTAATTGATAATTGATGACAAATTTGTGCTAGTTGTACGCCAACAGGACCACTACCAATAATTAGTACATTAGACATACGTTTTATCCTCTTTTAACAAAGGCTTTTGATATAATGCGATATCAAAAATTTGATTCTCTTGTACTAATCGATAAACACATTGCCAATGATGCGTTAATGTTGGTTGTGAGGGATAATTAAATATCGATTTCAGATCATCGCCATAACGCATAGCTACAACCACGTTATCGTTCGTTAATTCAAATAGTTGGTCTAAGATGTCATATTTAACAGGTATGGTTGAACTAAAAATAATATGTGTCACTTCATTGATATCAGGTATTTGATCTACAGTTTTGTTTGATATTTCAATATTTTCGTTAGGTGCTAATACATTAACGACACGTTGACCTAAGTCCACAGCTTCACTATCAATATCAATACCAATAACAGAAGCACCAGTTTCTTTAGCAACTTGTATTAATGTCATTGGATACGCACCTGATCCAACAAGTAACAATTTATCATCCTTACCTATACGCCATTGTCCAAATTCTTCATCAATGCAATGTTCAATATTGTCAAAGTATCCTGAGGTAGACGTCTTACCGTCTAACAATCGTCTTGCTCTTATCATTTCAACTTGTTTTACACACTGTGCTGTAATGTCTTGTAGTTGTTGCGTGAGTTGATGTTTTCTCTCTTCATCTTGCCAAGCTACAAATTGTTCTTGCTGTGTTGAATTCAATATGAATTGACTATAGCTATCAACCAATGTTTCTAACTTATTAATGTCATTTGGATTCTGAATCACATCTTGATACACCTTTTCAAATTGATTTAAATATTGTTGTAAAAGATGATCTATCTCTATCTTTGAATTCATCAATTTACCATCGTCTCCTGTTCTATATAAGCTTTTCCTGATGCAACAGTAGATACGCTACCTTTAATTGAAGTATGATATCCATGAGTCGGGCAGTACTTAGATGTTACTGAAATACTGCCACCTGGTTGATATACAATATAATCAGTACAAGATTTTTGACTTTGATAATTATTAAATACACCTATAGTAGCCGCGCCAGAACCACAGCTATTCTCCCAAATTAAACTTTCCACTTCTGGTATATAAATTAAAGGGTGGAGAAATTGTTTTTGCACATGAAATAACATGATGCCAATAGTTTTATATTGATGATCCCACTGCTGATTTTTAACATATTGCTCTATTTGATGTTTAATGGACGGCGAAATCTCTTCTATTGGAATGACATAATGTACATATGAGTCATATGTCACCTTTATCGCTTGCCATACCTGTTGCCCAATATGTAAATATTCCTGTGATACTTGCTGTACTTGGGGCATGCCAACTTCATATAATTGATAATCATGTATCGTGCAAGGTACTAACTCTTCACATCCAGATACATCGACATAACATTGTTTTGATGTCAGTAGTTTGTGCTCCTTTAAATATTGAATGTAAGACATTGTTGCATTGCCACAAAATTCATTTCCACTCATTACTAAACGAAGTGTTTCACCATTGTCTTCTGTCATAGATTCTATAAAACCTACTTGTTCACAACATACATGTGTAGATGCCATTAGTTGATTGGCAATCCTTGCATAGTCACTTGGACAATGTTGTGAATGTACAAGAATAGTCATATTTCCAGACGGATTATACTTAGAAAATTCAACAACTTGTCGTTGCATATAATACTCCTTTATGTTGTAAATTCTTTTTACATTTATTGATATAAGCCAGTTCTGACCTATATATCCAAAAATGCAAAACAGTTGCACGAAACAAATAGTAATTATTACGATTTAAAGAAGATAATATATGACTAAGATATTATTGTCAATATAATTGATAATAATTTTCATTAAAATTCCATATATTTATTAAATTTGTGCCTTTAAATATGGGATTGATACTGATATATTAAACCCATCAAAAATGTCTATTCTATATACAAAAAATCACCTTACTATGTGTCTTAGTAAGGTGATCTTATGCGCGTTTTAATAATTTATTTTATTATTATAGATATGTGTAACATAATAAAAATAGTGCCATTCTAAAAATAATTTCCTTGATACTGATGTATTTTAAATTCTTATTAGGCAAATACTGTGTTAAAAATTTTATCAATAATTAAGGTTAATTCTTTAGGTGATTCTTGTCTGCCACGCTTTACCCAATCTTGTAAAACACCAAAGACTGCATTGCTCATAAAAATAATTAAAAAATATTTTTCTTTAGTCGTTAATGTTTGAGTATTGACGATAGGTATTAACTGTACTTCAATATTTTGCTGTAAATTCTGCTTCATTACTTGATGAATAGTATAAGCACCATTATCTTTTAACAATAATAGGAATAATTCCCCTTCATTAAGCCAAAAGTTCAAAGCATATTCAAAAAATTGAAGACGATGTGTAAAGTGAATGTTCGCTAAGCGTTTCTTTCCTTTCTTCATCATTGCTTGCTGATATTTAAATAAAAAATCATCTTTATCTTTATAATGTTGATAGAAAGTCCCTCTACTAATACCACTTTTAAGACAAATGTCTTTTACAGTAATTTCATTATATGATTTATTTTCTAATAACTTAATTATGCCTTTTTCTATTCTCATTAACGTTTTATATACACGTTTATCAACCACTTGTTCATCCATTTTCTTCATCTCACTAACTTTATTGAACATCTATTTATGATTTGTCTAATACTTTTCAATTAATATACTTTTATATGTAAATCTGATTTATATTGAATATACAGTAATTAGACACAGTGTCAAATAAGGAGGTAAATGAATATGACAAAGCCAATCGCAGCATTAACTGATGCAGTAAAAATATACGATAAACATAAAGTATTAGATCATATTAGCCTTGAAATTCATGAAGGAGAACTATTAGGACTAATTGGTCCAAGTGGTTCAGGTAAGACAACAACAATTAAATGCTTATTAGGTATGGAAAAATTAAATTCTGGTTCAACACAAGTTTTTAATAAAAAAATGCCCCATCGACGTGTATTGAGTCATATTGGTTATATGGGACAAACTGATGCACTATATGAATCATTATCAGCTAAAGAGAATTTAACCTTTTTTGGTCATTTAGCAGAATTAAAAGGTGAACAATTAAAACAGAGTATTGGTAAAAATTTACAATTAGTCAATTTAGAAAATTCACTAACTAAGACTGTTAATACATTCTCCGGTGGTATGAAACGTCGATTATCACTGGCAATTACACTATTAGCTAATCCAAGCCTTATCATACTAGATGAACCGACTGTCGGTATTGATCCTAAGCTGAGACAACAGGTCTGGTCTCAATTAAAAAATTTAACTCATGAAGGTAAAAGTGTCATTGTCACTACACATGTAATGGACGAAGCTGAACGTTGTGACAAAATAGGTCTCATAGTTGAAGGACGACTATTTGCTATAGGAACACCTAATGAATTAAAACAAAAATTCAAAGTCAAAACAATTGAAGAAGTCTTTATAAAAGCAGAGGAGGTTAAACACTAATGAAACTGATGGCTATCATTCAACGTGTCATTATAGAATTACTAAGAGATAAGCGCACATTGGCACTTATGTTCTTAGCACCTTTATTAGTTCTCACACTCATGTATTTTGTATTTAATTCTGATGAAGATACCGATTTGAAAATTGGTGTTGCCGATTCTGTATCAAGCCATGTTACTGATAATATTAAAAATGATGATGTTTCTTTTAAACACTTTGATTCAGACAAAAATATTAAATCTAAAATAGAAAACAACGATTTAGATGCCTATATTTATCAAGATAAACATACTTTGCATGTCACATATACAAACGAAGATCCAAGTAAATCAGGTTCAATTAAACAATTATTACATCAGTCAATTCAGAAAAATAAAATGTCTGACGTTAAAAAGATAATCAATTCTATGCCTCAAGCTGCAAAAGGAAAACAATCAGAAGATACTAAAATAGACAATAGCTATTTATATGGAGACAAAGATAGTAACTATTTTGATAAAATGTTCCCAATTTTAATGGGATTCTTTGTATTTTTCTTCGTCTTTCTTATTTCAGGAATTGCACTACTGCGTGAACGTACGACAGGTACTTTAGAACGTGTGTTATCAACTCCTATCAGACGTAGTGAAATTGTCTTTGGTTATCTATTCGGCTACGGTATTTTCGCTATTATACAAACGCTTATCATTGTCCTGTTTTCAATCTATTTATTAAGTATCAACTTAGCAGGTAGTCTGGGGTATGTCTTGCTCATTAATATTTTACTAGCTATTACAGCGTTAGTAATGGGAATATTTATCTCTACATTTGCTAATTCAGAATTTCAAATGGTTCAATTCATACCTATCGTTGCCATCCCACAAGTGTTCTTTTCTGGTATCTTTCCACTAGAAAACATGACACCTTGGTTAAGTAATATTGGCTACTTGTTCCCACTTCGATATGCTGGTGACGCTTTAACAAATATTATGATTAAAGGGCAAGGTTGGTATCATATTTGGTTTGATGTAATGATACTTTGTTTATTTATCATTATTTTCATTCTACTCAATATCATTGGACTCAAACGCTATCGAAAAGTTTAATCATTTAATCTTCATAATAAAGAAGTACTTGATTTCAACTATAATCAAGTACTCTTTTTTATTCTAATCTATTTATTTAACAATGCTTTTACTTCACGGGCAACATGTTCTGGTGATTGTGGGTTTTGGCCAGTAACGATTTGTCCATCAACAACAACATATGGACGAAATGGCAATTTAGCTTTACTATAATGTGCGCCACGACGTTTAATTTCGTCTTCTAATTTAAAAGGAACGACATTTTTACGATTGGCCAACACTTCTTCTACATTTGAAAATCCAGTCAATTGATGTTGATCAATAATGAAACGTCCTTTACTATTCTTAGCATTTAATAATCCTGCGATGCCGTGACATACAGCTGAAACAATACCACCATGATTATAAATTTCATTAATTGCATTTTGTGCATCTTTATTATCAGGAAAATCAAACATCACACCATGACCACCTGTAAAATAAATGGCGTCATATTGCTTAGGGTCCGCTTCAGCAATAGGTTGCGCATAGTTCAATAAATTCATAAAGTTCTCATCATATAAATATGATTTAGTCGTTTTATCTAATGTTAGACGTCCAAGACTTACTGGATCGATAGGTGTGTTGCCACCTGTAATGTTGAATAAATCGACTTGGTAGTCATCACTTCTAAATTGATTATAAAAATGTACGAGTTCACTTAACCATAAACCAGTTGGTATTTCAGTACCTTCAAAGACATCAGTACTTGTATTTACTATCATTATTTTTTTCATTGTATCGGCTCCCTATTCTCTATTTATCTTCCATCTTAATAATAATTTTCCCTTTAGCTCTACCGCTATTTGAATATTCAATAGCTTGTTGAGTATCTTTAAAATCATATACTCTATCTATAACTGGTTTAATTTGACCTTTTTCAATTAAGTTGCGAATGATTTCAAGCTGTTCGCCGCTAGGTTCCATAAATAAAAATTCATAATTGACATGATGTTTCTTTGCTTTAAGTAATAGTTTTAAAGATGCCAAGCCTAATAGCGTAGTTTTAGCAAATCCAAGTTTCAAACGTCGTCCTAGTTTAGCTGTTGGAATACCTGAAACTGATGCCACTGTACCGCCAGTCTTGAGTACCTCAAATGAATGATTCAAATTATCTCCACCCAATGTATCAAATACACCATCATAGTTTGATATTTCTTTCCAAAAGTTTTGTTCTCTATAATTAATTATTTTATCAGCACCTAATTGTGATACAAGGTCGTATCCTTTAGGACTTGCTGTTGTCGCTACAAATAATCCCATTGCTTTAGCCAATTGAATAGCAAATGTACCTACACCACCTGATCCAGCTTGAATTAATACTTTATCACCTTTTTTAAGTTTCATCATATCATTAAACGCTTGATATGATGTTAGACCAACAAGAGGTACACTCGCTGCTTCTTCAAAAGTTAAATTATTTGGTTTTAAAGCAATATCATGTTCATCAATTGAAATATACTCTGCAAATGTGCCTATTTTCTTTTTCCGTGGACGACCATATACCTCGTCTCCAATTTTAAATTGTTTTACGTTACTACCAACTTCTGTAATGACACCAGAAAAATCATTTCCTAGTATGAGCGGGAATTGATATTTCAATAATATACGTAACTCACCATCTCTAATTTTAAAATCTATAGGATTTATACTTGCTGCTATAATTTTTACTCTTACTTCATTTGGATTCATACTTGGTATCGGCATACGTGTTTCAGTTACAGGGTTATTTCCATATTGATAGATAACCATTGCCCTCATATCTGTTTTCATCTTTATCTCTCCTTTAAATGAATGTTTAATGATGTCTGCTTAATACTTGTTCTAGTTGATCGAGTTGATTCACGAAGTCGATAAGTTCTTGCTCACTAAATTCATTATTTAATCTTGATTTCAAAGTATTAGCAATTTTTGAAGTTACTTCACTAATCAATTTCTCACCCTCATCAGTTAATGTGATTAATTTAATTCGCTTATTATCAGAAGGTGCTTGCGCTACATAGCCTTTGTCTTGAAGTTTATTTATTCTCTTTGAGGCTGCCGTCTTAAATATATTTTGCTGTGTGGCTAATTCTCCAATAGTCATTGAACCATTAGCTTGTATCATTCTAAGTGCTTCAATTTGTTCTCTTGATAATACATCATCAAGTCCTGTTTCTTTAACCATGTCATCGATTTCTTTATTAATGTGCATCATTACAACATGAAATTGGTTAATGGATTGTTCTAGTTGATTAATATTCATTTTATTGCCCCTATTTCAAAAGTAATTATTTAATAGTACACCGGGTGTACTATTAAATATAAGATACCTTTCTTTATAATTCAAATGATTGATTTGATTAATACTTTTTAGAAATTAAAAACCTCTGATTAGCCGTTCAAAAAGAAGACTATCAGAGGTTTATATAATTATTCTACTTCTTCTGCTAAAGGAATAGAGGCTTGTGCGCCTGATTTTTGTACTGTAAGTGAAGCTGCCCTGTTAGCAAAATCAATGGCTTCAACAAGATTACGTTCTTCCATATTAAATCGACTGACGAAAGCGCCGATAAAAGTATCTCCTGCTGCTGTTGTATCAATGGCTTTTACTTTTTGAGCTGGTACTAATCCAGAATCATTTTCAACGGCATAATATGTACCTTGTTCTCCTAAAGTAATGATGACCACTTTTGCACCTAATCCTAAGAAATAATTCGCATTTTGTGCCATAGACGCTTCATCTGTGACAGGGGTGCCTGATAATATTTCTGCTTCAAATTCATTAGGCACAATCACATCAATTAATTCCAATAATTCTTGTGGTAATTCCTTGGCTGGTGCTGGATTTAAGACTGTCGTTACACCTGCTGCTCTTGCTACTTTGAAAGCTTCAATGATTGCTGGTACCGGTACTTCTAACTGTGCAACAATGAAATCTGCTTGTGTAATTGCCTCTTTAGCACTAACAACATCTTCTGGTGTAATGGCCATATTTGCACCGCCATAGACGTAAATCGTATTTTGACCTTGCGCGTCAACAGTGATAAATGCTTGGCCAGTTGATTCAGTTTCAGATTCTAAAATATAATCTATATTCATACCTGCATCTTTAAAATCGTCGAACATAAATTGCGCTAATCCATCTTTACCTACTTTAGAAATAAATGTCGTATTAGCTTTCATACGTGCTGTTGCAATAGCTTGGTTGGCACCTTTACCGCCACCATAGGATTGTTGTGCTTTTTCCACATGTAATGTTTCCCCTGGTTTGGCATATCGTTCAACTGTTAAAAATTGGTCTACATTTGTAGATCCCAAAATAACGACTTTATTAGTCATAACAACCTCTCCGTTTCAATTAATTAAAATGTTACGTTTGATTCAAGGATGATATTAGAGAATGGTGTAGTTTCACCAGTACGTATATTTCCTTTATTTAATGGATGACTTAAATATGCTTTCATTTCTGAATGTGGAATAAATTCAATTTCCACATCATCATCAATTAAATTTTTAATTTGTTTTAACTGTGTCGCATTATTTGTTTTGATTTCTTCAGCTAAATAAATTTTTTGAATTTTCATTTCTGATAATACTGTTTCTAGTACATCAATAAATTTAGGTAATTCCTTTGTTACTGCTAAATCAATTCTTCTATCATCATTTGGGATAGGCATTCCCGCGTCGTTAACTGTCAGTAAATCATAATGACCAATCGTTGCGATAGCTTTTGATACATGACTATTGAGTAATGCTGTTTTCTTCATCAAAATCTCTCCTCTTTATTATTTGATAAATACTGTTACAGTCGCTGCTACTAAAATAAGTACTAATCCAATGACAGTGACTAACATTTCTTTAGATGTTTTACGTTGGTTTAAGAAGTAAATGCCAGTTAAAGTTGCAAGCACAACAGAAGTTTGAGATAGTACGAAACCTGTTGCTAAACCATTCATATTTGGTTGTGCAGAGATAAGATATGTCAACGCTGCAAATGCAAAGAAGAAACCTGAGATAATTTGCAACCATGTTACTTTCATAGTAAATGGATTACTTTCTTTCATGTTCATCAATCCATAAATAACAGCTACAATCACCATACCGATTGCTTGTGGTAAGAATGCTGCTTTACCACCGATATCTGTCGCTTGTGGTGCTGCTGAATATAACCAATAACCAATTTCACCAATTAATAAAATCACAACTGCTTTTCTTAATGATTTGCTATTTGTTGCTTCTGGATGCTCATCCCAAACTGTCATACGCGCACCAATTAAAATAACAATTAATGCGATAAATCCGATAATTTTATTTGTAACACCAGGCCAGTTACCAAGTGCAAAGACGCCCCATAAAGAAGCACCTAACAATTGAAATGCTGTTGTTACTGGCATTGCACGTGATGATCCTACATATTCAAATGCTTTGAATGTCATGATTTGACCAAAACTCCACCCTGCGCCTGATAACAGTGCAAAGAATAAATCCATACCTGTTGGGAAACTATGACTTGTCGATGCAAAGAACACAATGGCAAAAATTAATGTTCCGACAGTAGCACCTATAATTTGGTTTACTGGTTTACCACCAAATTTTGAAGCGATAGTTGGAAATAGACCCCAACCTATTAGTGGTCCTAAACCAATAAGTATTGCGACTAAATTCATTATTAAACACCTCTATCTATATTTTTTATAATGACCAAATTTTTAGGAAAACGCTTTACTCAAGTATAGCACTATCATGTATAATTGATGAAATATTAAGAGGACAAAAGATTTATTCTGATTTATTGTCATAACTTATTCAAAATATAAAAGGAGCATTCCAATCGGAACGCTCCTTTTTTAAATACTATTATTTATTTGAAAATCCTAACAATTTACTTGCATTGTTATATAAGAATTTTTCTTTTTGTTCATTAGATAATTGATCTGTAGATTCAAGCTGATTCGCTAATAATTTAATTACTTCATCAGTTGTATAAGGCGCATCTGCACCATACACAATTTTATCTTCATCCACCATTTCTAATAATGTTGGTAATTGATAAGGTAATACCATACCAGCTAAATCAAAGTATAAGTTTTTCATAACTTGTTCGATATCATCCGGTCCATTTTCAACATTAAACATTTTATTACCTATGCTCACACGTTGTGCAATCACTGGTAACAATGCACCGCTATGTGGCACAATCCATTTAATATTAGGATATTTACTAAACACATTATTTTGACTCATGAAAATAATCGCGCGTGTCGTATCAAAGAAAAATTCCATCAATGGTGATAGTATTTTTTCTTTAATTGAATCATTAACTGGTTTAGGTTCATTGGGATGAATTGCTACTAATGCGTGACGTTCATCTAGTTTAGCAAGAATTTTATCTAAACGATCATCACCTAAATAAATACCTCGTGCATTGGTTGGTAATGTAAACCCTAATGCATGTTGGTCATCTAAGGCATGGTCGATCATTTGAATACTCTCGTCTACTAAAGGTAATGGTAATGATGCGAAGTAGTCTAATTTATCTTGATGCGCTGTTACCATCTCAGCAGCATAGGTATTCACTTCTTCAGTTAACTCAAGCATTTCTTTATCTGGTGCAGCACTTAAATGTGGGCTTGAAATTGATAATACACTATAATCTATCTCTTCATCTTCCATTAACTTTAAATAACTATCTATTGAAAATGAAGGCGTTGGTACACCGTCACCTTTACCATCAAAATAATCATCTAAAAATTTCACAAATCCTGGTGAAAGATAATGTGAATGTAAGTCTATTTTTTTCATCTTTAATACTCCTTTATTTATATCGTGTCGTTTTGATAAGTTAACCATTGATCTAAACGTTGATAATAATCGTTCAATTGCTCTGGTCGATCAATACCTTGTAATTCATGATTTACACTATAACCAATGTAATTTAGGCAATAACTTAAGCATGCATAACTTGAACGATATGCTTGTAACTGTTCGTCTGGAATAGTAATCGTTGAAGGTACGACTGGTGTAAGACTATCTTTTTCATAAACACATTCCATATTTTGGATATACCAAGTGTCTCCTTCTTTAACTAATCCATACACAATTTTCGCATCTGAATTGAGTTGCATTTGAACATCCTCAATAGGTAATCGTGCTTGGATTGTTGCCTGCATAATTGCAACTGCTCTATGTTGATTAATCCAAATCTGTGAATTATAAATTTGATGCGGTGCATAACGATTCATTTCTTTTGATGATTCTACAAATTCAGCGCCTGACCCTTTAAACCACGAAATATTTACCGTTGAATCTTTTGAAAAACATTGATACATACTGTCCCAAAGACTGTTATCACGACAAAATCTTTCAAATTGAATCAGTTCTAATATATTTTCTTTATCAAGTAATGTTTCGTTCGTAAATGGTTTATTTCTTTCGAATAACATAATCTATCTCCTTTAATTTATAACTAAAGTCTAGTTTTGCTCATTCCAATTAATATGTGGACATCTATCCGTTTATTATGAAAAAGATAAACCTAAATTACAACCAATTTGTAATCGATGCTAAATAATAAAAATAGAGAAACATTGTCCAGGGGTAAACAATGTTTCTCTATTATAGATTTATATTTTTTTAAGGGAGATGGGAAAGGGTAATATCCATGGCTATGGTGTTGTGTGAATTATTTTGCGTTATAGCTTGCGCTTGTGATTTGACCTCCGTCAACTATCACATCTTTGTCTTGGAATGGTTCATTGTTAAAGAAACGATTTAAAATATCTTTTGTACCTTCTTCTATACGTTGTTGTGCTTCTAATGTCATACCTGAATAGTGTACAGTCATTGCATTTCTAGGCATATTTCTCCAAGGGTGATCTGCAGGAGCAGGTTGTGGATACCATACGTCACCAGCATAGCCTTGAATGTGTTTAGATTCTAATTGTTTTACTAATGCTTCTGTATCTACAATTTTACCTCTAGCTGTGTTAACTAAATAACTACCTTCTTTCATTTTACTTAACACATCATTATTAAATAGTGTATCTGTATCTGGTGTAAGTGGTGCATGAATAGTAATTGCATCACTTGTTGATACTAATGTTTCAAAGTCTACAAATTTTGAATGTTCATTATCTTTTTGGTTGATTGGGTCATAATGTTGAATTGTTACGTTAAATGGTGCTAAACGTTCAGCTACTAATTGACCAATTCTACCAAAACCAAAGATACCGATTGTTTTATTTTGTAATTCATGTGCGTCATTACCAACTCTAGAAAGGTTCCATTCGCCTTCAACTGATTGTCTATGACCTTCTTCATAATTACGTAGTAAGATTAATAAGTCCATAACAGCATGTTCTGCAACACTTACTGTATTACTACCTGTTACTTCTACAACACCAACATTGTTTTCACTAGCTGCTTTTAAGTCAACGTGGTCAGAACCAACACCTGCAGTAATAGCTAATTTTAAGTTTGGTGCTTTTTCAAGACGTTCTTTAGTCATATAAGCAGGATAGAATGGCGCGCTAATAACAATATCCATATCTGCTAAGTGTTTATCTAAGTCAGCTTCACCATCTGTTAAGATAACTAATTCATGTCCTTTATCTTCTAAAAATGGTTTTAAACCAATTGCTTTTTTAGTATTTAAAATTTGATTTTCTTCGCCCTCTACATATTCTGGAAATAATGCTACTATTTTCATAAAATAATACACTCCTATAAAATTTTTTATTTAAAATTTAAATTACTTCTTAATACACAAAAATACCTGCTACTATTTGCACATATCACCCCCTTGAATAATTAATTTTATTCAAGCGTAGTTAGCAAACAGCACCAGGTACCTTACACCAGCACGCTTATTCTATTGATTTATCGAAAACAAATATTGATACTACTTCATCAGCAGCTAAATCAACATCTGTAAATAGTTTTACAAATTTAGCACCGACAAGTTCTTCCATCTCATCAGGATTGACCTCATCATATAGACGCTTTACTTCTTGTGTTCGTGCATGACGTAACATTTCTTCATTACGTTCATCACGCAAGTAAAAGTTTTCAACTTTACTTAATGCGCCTTGCATAAAAGCTATTGCCCAATTGTCTTTAAAATCAACATTGATTTTTTCAGGGCCTTTACCCACATGTTCTTTGCGATAGGCACGTACAAGATTAGCAAAGGCTTGCTCTTTTTTTCTTTTATCTATTTGACTCACCTTCTTCTAATTAAGAAGCGTTTTCAATTACGTTACAGATACCATTGTAATACTTTTGACAAAATTTTCAAGAGAAATGATCACAATTTAGACACAAATCTAAATATTTCTTTTTTTTAGTTACATACGTTAGAATTAACAAAACGTTTAGGAGAGATAAAATGACTAAAAAACAAGCACTCATTATTATAGATATACAAAATGATTACTTCGAAGGTGGTAAAAACCCACTTGTTAATCCTGAAACTGCTACAGACAAAGCGGTTCAATTGAAAGATGCATTTAAAGAACAACAATTACCTGTTATTTATATTCAACATATTGATCATACTGAAGGTGCACCTTTATTTGAAGCAGGTACTAATGGTATTGAAATTCATGAAAAATTCAACGTACAATCTGATGATATTATCATTGAAAAGCAATATCCTAATAGCTTTTTAGGTACAACTTTACAAGACACTTTAAAATCACAAGGTGTTGAACAACTTGTGATTACAGGTATGATGACACATATGTGTATTGATTCAACAACAAGAGCTGCGGCTGAACTTGGCTACCAACCTATTCTAGTTGAAGATACAACTGCTACTTGTGACTTAGAGTATAATGGCGAAACAGTCGATGCTAAAAATGTACAAACTGCATATATTTCAGCATTATCAAACTTCGCTTCAGTAACAACAACTTCAGAATTTTTAACTAAATAATAAAGATTTTGCTCTCATATTTGAAATGAGCGATTTATAATCTAATATCTGAATTATAACTAAAGACCTTCTTATTGCATTTTATGTGCAATGAGAAGGTCTTCTTTATTATTAATGATCTGCCATATCAATCTAGATAGGGGAGGGGAATAGCACACTGAAGAAAAGTAGATTTTCAGACTACCGTCACACTAACTTCAGACAAACCGAACACTTACCTCCAGTCAAATAATACCTTCATGACAGTTATATACAAGTATCTCCCAATTAGACTCTTTGACTACATTAATTAGGCAGTTCATTCTCAACATTCTTTCCAACTGGCTCCCATTTCAGTACGAACGTAATTGTTAAACCTATTAAAGGTACAAGACCAATAATTAACATGGTTTGATTTAAACCTACAGTTGCTAAAATAATTGGGAATATGAACGTACCTATAATACTACCTGTTCTACTTACTGATTCTACAATTCCTGTCGCTTGTGAACGTAATTGCGTTGGAAATGACATTGCTCCTATCGTTTTACCTTGTGTACCTGGTCCCCCTGCATGTCCAAATAAGAATAGTGCGATTAAACATGAATTAATTATCATAGGCATAACACTATATAATAATCCCGTCATAATCATGACAAAGAGTACAATAGCAAAGCCTATCATTGTGAGTTTACGTGTACCTATCCGATAGGTATATTGTGCTCCTAAATAAGCACCAATAATACCAGCAATATTAACAATTCCAGTCCCAAGTAGCACACCTAGTTTATCTTCACTTATCATATATTTTGCAATTATAGGGATATATAAACCAACCGCATAATACTGCATTCCTTGTAAGGTAGAAATTGCTGTTGCTAGTGTAATTCTTTTTAAGTATGGCGGCTTTAAAAGTCTTTTATATTCAGGTTTAGCTGTGTCTATTTCTTTAACATCTGTTTCATTTTCTACTAATTGAATTTGAACGTCATAATGCTTTTGAATATATAGTGATGCTTTTTTAAGAGATAAATGATTAACAATCCATGTCGGACTTTCTTTCAAGTATTTCAATCTCATAATGTATAATATGAGGGCAATACCCCCTCCAAATGCAACTGCCATTCTCCATAAGAGTTCTCCAACACCTAATAAGAAAAACATAATGACCACTAATGAAGATATTACAATAGCGATGTACCATACAACTTGCCAGTAATTAACATTACGACCTCTTTGTACTTTATTACTAATTTCTGCAATAAATGTGAAGGCAACTGGACTATCCATACCAATAGCGATTCCCATTAAAAATCGGCTAATTAACAACATAAATAAATTAGGTGATATGGCTGCACATAATGATGTAACGATAAGAATTAAAAGAGAAATAGAAAGGATTCTTTTTCTCCCAAAACGGTGTGCTAAACTCCCTCCAAAAATCGCACCTATCAATGCACCTACAGGTAAAGATGTCATCACAATGGATAACATTGTGGGAGATAAATGAAACTCTTTTGTAATTTGATCAGTCATTGTTCCTAAAATGGTAATATCATATGCATCTAAAAATATCGTTCCCAATACCATTAAAAGTAACATTTTAGAAGTCTGTTGCTTATCAGAATCATCAATAATTCTGTATAAATCTTGCTTAGACTTTACCATTTCCATATTAACCATCCTTTAGATTTTCGTTAGATTAAGCTTAATTAATGATTATTAATTCATTATTAAGTAAAAATAAATATTTATTTAAGCCTTCTTTATTTCGCATATAATATTAATGAATATTTGTTTAATTGATATAAAAAATCGCGCCTATCTTATTAAGGATAGACGCGATACACTCTTAGAATTCTATTCATTTGTTGAAGATTTATTTGAACGAACTTTGTAAACAATGAAGCCAATAATAAAGCCAACCAATGCTGGTAAAATCCATCCCATTCCAATATCGAAGAATGGTAGGTATTTTTCACCTAATGAAATAACGAATTTAGCAAATGATGTTTTTAAAAATGGTTCTGGACTTGCTTTAACTCCGTCAATGAATGAAGCAATCATAGTGAAGAAAATCGTGAATCTATAAACAATAGTTGAGTGGTTAAATAATGGACTAATTAATGTTAATAAAATAATTGTGATCGCTAATGGATAAATGAAAATCAATACAGGTGTTGAATACATAATGATTTTCGTTAAACCAACGTTAGCGAATACACATGCTAAAATACTGACTACTGTCGCAAACATTAAGTAGCTACGTTTCGGGAACAACTCAGTAAACGTTTCAGAAAAGGCTGTGATTAATCCAATAGCTGTTTTTAAACATGCCACAATAACAATCAATGATAGGATAATGATGCCGTAATCTCCAAGATAATGTCTCGCGATTTGTGCTAATGCGATACCTCCATTTTCACTCACTTTGAATTTACCGATACTCATTGTACCCATAAACGCAAGTAAGCTATATATGATACCCATTAATACAATACTGATTGTTCCTGACTTAATTGTTTCTTTAGCAATACTATTAAGATTTGTAATACCTAACTTTTTAATCGTTGTTACGATGATAATACCAAATGCTAGTGACGCTAATGCATCTAAAGTATTATAACCATCAATAAATCCTTTGAGCAGTGGGCTCTTACTATAATCCGCACTTACTGGCGCATTAGTTAATCCACCTAATGGATGGATAAAGGCTAAGACAACAACGATACCTAATAAGATTAAAAATACAGGATTTAAAAATTTCCCTATGTAATCTAAAATTTTAGATGGTTTTCTCGCAAAGAACCATGCTAATAAGAAGAAAATAATACTAAAAACCGGTAAATAAATTTTCGCAGCACCTGGTGAGATAAATGGTGAAAATGCAATTTCAAATGATGTCGTTGCTAACCTAGGTAAAGCAAAGAATGGTCCGATTACTAAATATAGACCTATTGTAAATATGTATGCGTACGTTTTACTTACCCTTGAAGTAATTTCAAAAATGCCATTTGTTTTAGACATACCGATTGCTATGATACCTAAAAATGGTAACCCAATGGCTGTAATTAAAAAGCCTAAATTGGCTATAAATACGTTTGATCCTGCTGTTTGTCCTAGATGAATTGGAAATATGATATTCCCTGCACCAAAGAATAAACCAAATAGCATTGATCCGATAAAAATATTCTCTTTTAATGTCAATTTGTTTTTCATCATGTCTGTTTATTCTCCTAGTTATTTTTTGTTCATTATACATTATATTTTGTAAAGGAAAAATGTAAATAACAAGAAAATTTTTAAAAATTAGACAATAATGGTTCATCATTACACATAAATGTATAAAATTACATTTTAATGCACTTAATAATTGATTTTACATATTTAAACAGACCTTTTTCGTATAGCTTTTCAAAACTTTATTATTAGCCGATTTATTCTTCACTGCAGAAATTAGCGATTCATTAAAACTGTTTATGCCTCTATTCTTCTAATTGTTTAATGACTTTAGCCGGTACACCTGCTGCAAGTGAGTTATCAGGTATATCTTTTGTTACTACTGCACCTGACGCAATAACTACATTATCACCTATCGTAACACCTGGTGTAATAGTTACCTTGCCTCCTATCCAAACATCATTTCCTATATTAACTAGGCTTGCTTGTGCTAAATATTCTCGTCTGCCTTTTGCACTCAAAGGATGATTAACAGTATAAATATCGACGTTTGGACCTATCATGACATGATTGCCTATTGTTACTGGTGCAATATCCAAAATAGTAAGATTATAATTAGTTAATACATCATGCCCTACATGTATATTTCTTCCATTATCGCAATTGAATGTAGCTTGAAAAGAAATGTTATCTCCAGCCGAACCTAATATTTCACGAATTTTCTTTTCCTGTTGTTCTGAATCTGTAGCAGGAATGGCATTAAATTCTTGGCATAATTGCGCGGCTCTTGCTTTACGATCTGCTACTTCTTTATCATCAAAATGATATGGCATACCTTTATCAAGTTTTTCAATTTCTCTCATAGTAATCCACCTTTCGTTTTTATATTATTCAATGTAAATTGAACCTAGTACCTCAACCAATCAATGTCTCTATCTCTATAATCATAAGTTTTTTAAATGATATTCAAAAAGCTGTAGTCTGCCAATAATTAGCAATCTACAGCTTACCCCTTTTATTACTTTACTTGTTGCACTTAAACGTTATAAATATTGATCTGCATGTTCCAATCTATAATGTTCAGTGACTTCTTTTTCGTGGTCAAATTCTTTTTGGCTTAATTTTTTAATGTTTTCCACTGAGTAGCCTACTTTTTTAGCAAATTCTTCTACTTCATCTTTATTTTTAGCAATAACAAACATAGTTAGAACATTATCGTCGACAATATCTTTATTGTGTTGATAATCTAATTTGAAAAATTTCATAAGAATCTCCCCCTCTGTTGTGTATATTATATACCCCAAAACATAAATTTATACATGTAAATTGTTATATTTTATGTCTATATTGTTAAAACATTTATTTTGTAAAAATAAACAAATGATTTCCAAACGAATTGTATACTTTTTTAACTTCTATATAGATTTACAACTCGAATTCTGAATTTGAATTTTCAAAAAGATTAAATATTTAATAATAATTATTTGTGGGCGATTTAATTTTTTGAACATTATGTTACAATTGTGAAATGATTTTTTATAGAGATGGTATTTAAATTGTACTAAAGGGGTTAATATACATGAATATTATTTTAGGCGTTGGAACACTTGTCGCCGTGTTAATTATAATGACTTTATTTTTAAAATTTGCACCATACGGTAAGGAAGGCTTACAAGCATTATCAGGTGCAGCTTGTGCGACATTCCTTCCCCAAGCATTCTTAAGCTATGCCATAGGTGGTATCTTACATATTAAATTCTTACAAGACATCGGGGATCTTGCAGGTAGTCTAGGTGGTATCGCAGTGGGTATACTCACATGTATCAATTTAGGCGTATCACCAGTATTCGCTATTATTGTAGGTCTAGTATTAAAAGATTTCAGTTTATTACCAGCGTTTATCGCTGCATATATTGTTGCATTCATCATTAAATTTATTCAAAAGAAAGTACCAGAAGGTTTAGATTTAATCGTAGTTATACTCATTGCACCAGCATTAGTTTATGGACTCGCTTCTATAATCAATCCAGGAGTTACAGCCGTATTAAACCAAATTGCCGGCGCTGTTAACTCAGTTGGCGATAGTAGTCCTTATGCATTAGCAATTATATTAGGTCTTATTATTCCAGTAACAAGTATGACACCATTAAGCTCAATGGTACTTGCAAGTATTTTAGGTCTAACTGGTCTACCAATGGCTATCGGTGCGATTACTTGTACCGGCGCATCATTTGTAAACTTTACGCTATTCAATATTTTAAAAATTGGCGAAAAACCAAATCGTTTCGCCGTCTTTATAGAACCATTGACACAAATTGATTTAATTGTAAAATATGCGTCCGTATTATACGGAACCAACGCTATTATAGGTATGGTCAATGCTTGCATTATCACATTTAGCGGTCTAAAAATAGGCGTAACTGGTATGGCAACGCCTATTGCAGGTGCCATTGTACTATTTGGCTTTAATAATCCAGTATCATCCGCTATAACAATTATTGCCGTAGCAATTACTAGCTTAATACTCGCTTACATTATTGGCACATTAATTAAAAAATTTGATTTAATGCACTTAAACATTCCTATGCCTGGTAACAAAAAAGCGTAACATTCATAGAATAAAACCATCTCCCAAAACTGCGGATAAACTCGCAATTGGGAGATGGTTTTTTATTATTCTTCACTAATTAATTCTTTTGTATATTTTTTTGTTACTGATTTAATAATAATCAATACCATGGCTGTTACTGCTACTATAACCAACGAAGCGCCACCGACATACTTAAAGACTTCCTCACCGTTAGTATAAGCGACTACATCAGATTCAGTAGTTCTCATTTTTGAAGTTATTAATAGATTTATACCATAAGTTAAAGGTAATGCGCTGACCATACTCCACAATATAATGGGAAATATTCCCCAAGTACTTGTATATTTAAATAATGGTAAAAATAAAAGTAAGTATGGTGTAAATATGACAATGATTGTAACTGGAAATACAATTGCCCAAAGTGTTGCTGCTTCTAACATAAAATAAAACGTGAATTCGTAGATACCTATTGAAATAAGGACAACATAAGCCAAACTCAAACAATATTTTACCCAACTGTCTAACTCTATTGCTATGTCCATTATTCTTTTCTTATTTTTACTTATAGAATTGATTAATTCTACAGCTAATAAAATAATTACAAATACAATGAGGGATGTTATAAACCATTCCATAACAGGCGCTTCAAACATATTTCATTTAATCCTTTCTTATAGAAGTCGTTGATTATAAGGTACATACTTCTTATACATTATTATGAGTTGCATTAAAACTTAATAACCTGATCCTATTTTGTCACCATTTTCATCATATTTCGTCACATAGCCATCATCAACATCTACAGTATATGATCCTGCTAAATTACCGTCTTTATCGTCATATGAGAATCCCCATTTACCATCGCTTGTTTTTTCAGGTTCTTTAAATGTATATTCATTTGTATCTAAATTTTCTCCTTCGTAGGATTCTACTTTATCAATGACGTTATCACGTGTAACTTCTTCAGAATCAGAACTACTATCTGATGAACTATCATCATCTGAACTTGAATCGTCATCACTTTCTTCATCGTCATCATCTGAGTATGTTGGCATTTTATCATAAATATTAATCTTGTTAGCTACTGATTCAAATTCACTAGAATCTTTATATTTTTCGTAGACTTCTTTAGTGTCGTGTTCTTCTCCAACTTTCAAAGCATCTTTATAAGTAGGTATTTGGCTTTGCGTTGCACCGATGAAAATTTTATCGTTACTAACACCAATGATTGATGCGAAATTTCCTACAGAAGGGGATACAACATAAAACTCCATACCTTCTGGTGCATTAGAAATATTTTCCATCTCCCTACTAACCGCGAAGTGCTCTAATTTTTCAGTTTTATCTCCTTCTGTAGATAGGTTTTTATATCTACCAGTCAAAATATCATTCTTAGTTAACGCATATTTACCTGATTCATTCGCTAAAAATACTAAAGCTACTTTCTCTTTCTCAGATAAGTTAGCTATGTCATTACTAGATGAACTTTTCGAACTATCTGAATTACTTTCTTTATTTGAGCTGTCTTTACTAGAAGATGATTTAGAATTATCCCCTTTACTGCTATTTTCACTCTTTTGACTATCTTCTACATTTGATGCACCTTTGTTTCCACTTGATGAGTCATCATTATTACACGCTGCCAATAATAAAAGTGCTGTCCCACTTAAAAATAACAATTTCTTCACTAATAAGTCCCCTTTGTTTAGTTAATGATTTAATTTAAATATACATAAATTTACATTTATTGCAAAAATACTTTATACATACAGACTATACTATATTTTTATATAAATATAGACGCGAAACAAAATATTTCACAATATAGATATAAATGATTGATGTACTATATATCATTAAATAAAATAAACGAAAATAAATTTATACTTTAAGTTTGAATATCTTATAATAATATTGTAAATTAAAAGAGGTAGCGTTTTCACTACCAAAATCATATAGGAGTGATGCTTTATGAAGAAATTAACAAAAACTTTTGTTGCTAGTAGTATTATTCTCGGCACTGCATTAGGAGTAAGTGTTTCTGCAGACAATGTATCATCTCACGAAGCTCATGCTGCTTCATCTCAATATTGGTATAAATATAATGGTTATACCGCTTCTGGTGGCAATTTTGTATTAAGTTCATCTTTCTACAATGGACTAAAAGCAGGTAACGTAGAATTCAACGGTGTGAAAGTAAATAGTAAGTATCAAACACCTAATAATTCTAAAGATATTTATGATCAAAATTTCCAACAATATAAAAACCACAAAGCAAATAATGTAGAATTTAAAATCAAACCAAATACAATTACTTTAAAACAAGTGAAACAAAAATATGGTAATCACTACGATTTCCAAAATCCATTAAATGGTCCTACTAAGAAGAAAGGCGACGGCTTATATAGCTATCAAGTAGGTAAAGGACATATTGTTTTTGTTGTACAAAATGGATATGTCACATACGCGAATGTATCTTAAACATAACTTTTAATATATAAACGAGGCTAGAACCCATTTTGCGGATTCTAGCCTCTATCTTGTTTATTAACTTTTGATTTTTCCTATTATGGCAAAGGCCATATCTCGTATAAAAGCAGCTGGATTTTGATTCGCTTCGTGATTTAATTTGCCTTTAAATGTATCGATAGAAAAATCCTCTTCCACTACTTGGTGTGCTTTCATTCTAGGTAACATCATTCCCACTAACCATTCTAAATCATTATTTTCAGAAGTATGAATCACCGCTTCAGCGAAGTAATCTATATCACGCATACCTATTTCGTTAAATAATTGATATAGTTTTTGTCCAATATGAATATCTCCACCTTCTTTTTCAACAGTATCCCAGATCCACTGTATTGCAGTTTGATGGTTAGGTAATTGGTCTGCACCCGTTCCTCCATTAATCGCATCACTCTCTTGAAAACAAAATTGCCCGCCAGGTTTTAAAAATCCTTTTAATACAGATAAAGCTTGTTTCACATCAGGCAAGTACATTAATACGCGTCGACCAACAATTGCATCAAATTGACCTAACGTCTCGGGTAATTGATAAATATCATGTAACTGATAACTGACATTTTGATATGCATTTCCTTCAATTGCTTTAGCCAATAAGTCTTCATTCAAATCGATACCAATAACTTCTCCTTGTGATCCTACGCGTTCGGCGATTAATTGTGTTACTTCACCAGTAGCACAACCAATATCTAATACGCGCATACCTTCATGAATATCTGAACGCTCTAGCAACTTGTTAATAACTTCATTTCTCTCATTCATCTATTTTTCTCCTTCATCAAACATTTTTGATTATATATCTTACTGAAGCTCACTTTATACAAAAATATAAATGACGCATTAAATCTATTTACAAACTGAACAACAAACTTATATAATATTATCTTAATATAAATACATGGTTAGAAAGGACAGACATCATGAAATCAACTCGCATCTTATATTTATTATCAATCATTTTAAGTATAGTTAATTTATTCGTTGTTTATACAACATTTTTTACTAACTTATTTAATGGTACCACGTTCTCACTATGGTATTGGCCAGGTGCCACTCTTATTATCATAACTTTAATTATCAATTTAATTTCTCTTTTCAAATATGGGCATCGCTTTGCTCTTATCATATTAATAATACTGAACGCAGTCTTACTTCTTATATATTCTGCGCCATTACTATTAGTTTAAATTAAAATGGAGTTAGCCTACGAAGACATATATTATGTTTCCATAGGCTAACTCCAAATACTAAGAAACTAATCCTCATTTAAATAAGTCGTTAATAATTCAATATAGTACTCAACAAATTGATGATATGTTTCTTTATTGACGTGCTCATTGATTTGATGTGGTACAGTTCCAGGTCCAAACATTAAGAATGGAAAGTGTTCATCTTTATCTCGAAGTAAATTAGAGGCATCAGTCACGCCTACAGTTGGAGTCGCAACGACCTCACGATTAAAGATAGTCTTTGCAACTTGTTGACCTAATGCTATTAAGCGATTCTCACCTGTTGTAAGCACTGGATCTAAATCTAAATATATATCCTCTTCAAGATGTCCACCTTCACCATTAATTTGATTGATATGTTTGTCGAATAGTGCTTTTACTTTATCATTATCAAATTCTGGAACAGTTCGGATATTAAAATCCGTTGTGGCCTTATCTGGTATTGAATTCACTTGATTACCACCATGAATCATAGTGTGATTAATAACTAAACCTTTGACTACTTGAGCTAGTTGTTGTTCGTCTATAGGGCCCTGTATTCTTTTCTTAACACCTTCTATAAAATGAGAAAAATCTAATTGCTGATAATTTAATTCTTGTTGAAGTTGTTCATATTCATCATCTATATTACGCACAAAATCTAATAAAGGTTTAATCGCATTTTTACCAACAATTGGCACAGAACTATGTGCTGCTTGTCCTCTAGAAACAATTTGATAATCCATTGAACCCTTATGTGCATAGACAATACCTGACTCAGATGGTTCAGCAATGATAAGCGCATCTACGTCGTCCATATAGCCTGCTTTGTATAATTGTTCGGAACCGAGCTGTTGCATTTCTTCTCCAGCTGTCGCCATTAACTTAATTGTACCTTTTTCCAATAAACCACGTTCATGAATGTCTATCATTGCAATGACTAATGCAGCTAGCCCTGCTTTCATATCCGATGTCCCACGACCATATAAGAAGCCGTCTTCTTCAGTTAATTCAAATGGTGGATATGTCCAATTGCCATAATCACCTTCCGATACTACGTCCATGTGACCAGAAATACCTACAACGGGATGACCCTCGCCAATTGAGGCAATTAGATTAGCACGATGATGATGCCCTTTAATTTCATCAATTTCTGCCTTGATACCGTGCTTTTGTAGTAATGATTGTAAATATTTTGCTACTTCAATTTCATTATCATTTACGGTTTTAATCTTTATCAAATCTTTTAATATTTGTAATTGCTCATCTTTTGAAAATACACTCATGTTAAATACTCCTTTAATACTGTTGTTCCATTAGGATCATTTAATAATATTACCCATATCCTAACCTGCAAAAATTTAATCTTTGGCAACAGATTCATGGTATCTATCAAAGTGTAGTCAATCAAACAATTCATATTGAAATATAGCTATTGCCCTTTAAAATCTTTCGATTGATAGCTGTTACTATTTTAACAATGCGTTACTATTGTCATTAAAAATCTGATGCTGCTCATTTTCATCAAAATAATTAGACGCTCCAATATCTTGTTCCATTTTAGCAATCCAATCGTTAGGTGCATAATGTGCATCTGAGCCAAAAACGATATGAGATGTATCAGTAACTTCTTTCAAACTCGCAAATGTAGAGTCACCTGTTGAAAGTGCTGTATCATAATAAAATCGATGAATATAATCGTCAGCAGAATATTGTAATTGTGACATTCGCTTCAAACTATGTAGATATGTTTTGAACATTTTTCCATAGCGAATAGGATGTTTAGCAACTTCTCCAATCATCTTTGTCTTACTTCCCGTTAAATACGGCTTCAGACGTTCTTTCGGATTCACCATTATATAACTTAATGTTTCAAGTGTTTGGTTAATTCGCCATTCTATATACGGCAACGTACCTCCAGCATGCGCCAAAATAAATGTAATATTTGGATAACGATCTAACGTACCACTCAACATTAAATTAGTCGCTGCTCGCGTAGTATTAAAGGTAAATTCTTCTATAAAATCCGCTACAACATATTGAGGTTTTTTCACTTTATCTGAAGACGAACTAGGGTGCACAAACACCACGCCATGACGATCATTAATTGCTTTCATCACAGGCTCAAATATATCGTCGCCTAAATATTGATCTCCATAATTAGATAACAATCCAATACCGTCTAATTTCAATTCATCTAGAGCATAAGCTACTTCATTGATTGACTGTTTAACATGCGGCATCGGTAGTAAAGCAAAGCTTTTAAAACGTTCTGGGTAGTCTTTCTTTAATTGTGCTTGATACTCATTTACATCTCTAGCTACTTTAGAAGCTTGCTTCTTATTAAACGGTAATGTTGCCGGCTCTGAAATAGAAGTTACACCTATATTTATGTTTAATTCATTCATCATATTAAGACTGTCCTCAGGCTTCCAATCCTTGATAGGATAGCCACCAGCAGTTGTTACACCTATCTTACGTAATGCGTCTTTATATACTTTAGGAATAATGTGATGGTGAATATCTATTATTTGTAAATTCTCTTTCATAATCAAACACTCACTTTCTACTATTGAAATCAATTGCAATATTATTTAAGTTATCTTATATTTTAATAGACAATACGTCTATTAAATAACTTAACAAATTTCCATAATGAATACTCGCAGAAACTTCTCGAATTATAGGTTTAATGTACATATCAATGATATATGTTGATTATCTTTAACATAATAAAGTATTTATGCAATAAAGGATGAAGCAGAAATGGACAAAAGACAAATTCGTACTAACCAATATTTAAAAAAGGGACTTACTCAATTATTAAATCAAGTAAGTTATTCTAATATCACGATTAAACAATTAGCTGACGCTGCTAATATCAATCGCAGTACTTTTTATTTACATTATAAGAGCAAGGACGATTTCTTAAACTCTGTAATTGAGGAAACGATTGATGAGCTTACCGATTATGTAAAACAATCTTCAGTCAATGATGATGCTATATTTAATACTGAATTTAAAGTGTCTTTCACACGGTTATTAGAATATATTGAACTTAATTTTGAGTTTGTAAAAGTACTCATTACAAATATGAATACAACCTATTTTCGCGCATTACTAGTAGAAAAGGTTCGTGAAAATATTTATTATCCATTATTGGAAAAAAACAACGTTGAAATGAACTTCCAAAAAGATATTATATTGAATCATACAATATATGGTGATTTAGGAGTTATTGAAAGTTGGTTTAACAGCGAGAATTATTATAGCTCTCATTATATTGCGGAGGTACTTTTCGATGTTTCTAGCCATTCTCCCATATCACTATTAGGTATTGAATCTGAATTTGAAAATCAATAACCTAACATCAACCTATATCATATTCAAATTCGCACTCTAAAGATTAGTTATTTGTCTAATTTTTAGAGTGCTTTTTAGTTAGCTTAGTTTTAAATCAACACATATTTATCTATTATTTTAATATTGATAGACGATAATATACATACTGTCTATTAAGTCGGATTTTTACAAAATGAAACCAAGATTTTCTAATCAAAATGTGCTATTTTAACTAATAGACACACTGTCTATTATAAAAGAAATCATTATTATTAATATTCAACTATATGGAAAGAGGGGTCATATGGCGTATATAAAATTAGAAAATTATTCAAAAATATTTGGAACTGGTGATCAAAAGGTTTATGCAAATCACGATATTTCATTTGAATTGGAAAAAGGTCAACTTATGGTCATTGTTGGTTCATCTGGTGCAGGTAAATCAACATTATTAAATACATTAGGTGGTATGGATTCAGCTACAGAAGGAAAAGTCATCATTAATGGTACGGATATTGCTCAATTTTCCGAAAAAGAATTAACTACTTATCGACGGAAATCAGTTGGCTTTGTCTTCCAATTTTATAATCTCATTCCTAACCTTACGACTTTAGAAAATTTAGAACTTGCATCTGAACTATCATCAGAAGCATTAGATCCTAAAGAAACGCTAAAAAAAGTTGGTTTAGAAAAAAGAATGGGTAACTTCCCTTCCCAACTATCTGGTGGTGAGCAACAACGTGCTTCTATTGCCCGTGCCGTTGCAAAAAATCCAGACTTACTATTATGTGACGAACCAACAGGCGCATTAGATTACAAAACTGGCAAAAAGATTTTACAAGTGCTACAAGATTTAAGTCATGAAAATAATAAAACGGTCATCATCGTGACGCATAACGCAGCATTAAAAGATATGGCAGACCATGTAATTGAAATATTCGATGGAAAAATTAAAGAAGACTACATCAATGATCATCCTAAACCAATATCAGAAATTGAATATTAAGGAGGATATACATGAATAAATTAAATAAAACGATATTACGTGAATTTAAGTCATCATTTCCTCGCTTCATTTCAATTACTATTTTATTAGCTTTAGGTGCTTTCATATTAATTGGCTTAAAAGTAACTGGCAATGATATGCGACTAACTGGAGATCAATATTTCCAAGACCACCATATGGCTCACGCACAAGTAACAAGTCCTATTGGCTTTTCAAAAGACGATAAACATCACATTAATAATATGGATTATGTGGCTAAGACAGAATATAGCATTTCGAAAGATGCTCGTATTGCAAATTCAAATAAAGCTATTCGATTAAACGAAAACACATCAAAATTATCTACCTACAAAGTTAAAAAAGGTCGTTTGCCAAAAGCTTCTAATGAAATTGCTTTAAATGCGCAAGATACTTCAAAATATAAAATTGGACAAACAATCGATTTTACAAATAATAAAGGTAAAAAAGATATTTCTGGACTTAAACATCATCAATACAAAGTTGTTGGTTTCGTAACCTCAAGTGATTACATGCAAAAGCAAAATTTAGGCGTAACCAATGTCGGTAAGGGGCAAATCGATACATTCGGCGTACTAGCAAAATCTGGATTCAGCACTTCCAAACCAAATGTTGCCAAACTAACTTATAATAACGTCCACGGTAACAGTTACTCAGATCGATTTGAAAAACAAATTAATAGTAATGCTTCAAATAATGCTGATGATTTAGAAAAATGGTCTGACAAACAACGTTCAGATATAAAAGATGATAAACAAGCAGAACTTAACAAAGCGAAAAAAGAGTTAGATAAACAAAAAGATTCAGTTAATGAAAATAAAGCTATGCTTCAACAAACTGGCAAACTAAAAGACGCTCAACAAGATATAGCAAAATCTGAAACACAACTCAAAAATAAAGAAAATGATATTAAAAAATTAGACGATATTAACTACGAAATCCAACCTCGTAGCGACTACAATGAAGGCTATAGTCAATTTGGTGAATCAGCTAAACGTATTGATATTTTATCTAACACATTCCCTATCATTTTCTTTGCAGTAGCAATTTTAGTTACATTTATCACAATGTCTAGAATGGCTGAAGAAAAAAGAATGAATATGGGTGTAATGCGTGCTCTTGGCTATACAAAATTTGACGCTATGAAACTGTTCTTAATTTATGGCACAAGTGCTGCAGTTATAGGTACTGCCCTAGGTAGTTTCTTCGGTACATGGTATTTACCTGAAAAAATTTATCAAGCCTATGCCGCTAACTTGATTGTACCTGAAATCCAAACACCTACTCACTGGTTGTGGATTGGTATTAGTCTATTAGTCGCATTACTTTGTACAGTTGTACCTTCAATATATATTGCTTGGAAAGCTTTAAAAGAACAACCTAAATATTTATTATTACCAAAACCACCAAAAGCCGGTTCAAAAATATTATTAGAACGTCTACCATTTATTTGGAATAAATTGTCATTCAATCATAAAGTGACTGCTCGTAACCTTTTCAGATACAAAGGTCGTATGTTTATGACAATACTCGGCGTGTTTGGCTGTACAGCACTGTTAATTACTGGTTTCGGTATGCGAGATTCATTAAATGGTATTATCCATAACCAATATCAAAATATTATTCACTACGATATTATTAGTGTTTATAATACGCATGCCTCACAACAAGACAAAGATAAATATAATGACAAAATGAATGATTTAGACTCAGTTAAACAAAAAGATGATGTCTACTATCAATCGGTTACTACTAAACCTAAAAACGTTATAGATAATCAACAAATTTCTATGATTGTTCCTAAAAACTCTAATAACTTTAAGGATTATATGACCTTACGTGAAGCCGATTCAGATAAGAAGATGAAATTAAGCAATAATGGTGTTGTTATTTCTGAAAAATTAGCTAAACTTGGCCACTACAAAAAAGGCGATACCCTAACAATTAAAGATGATACTAATGCAAAACATAAAGTCAAAATTGATGGTATCGCTCAAATGTATGCTGGACATTACATGGTGATGAACAAACAATATTACGAAAAAGCATTTGATAAAGATATCGATTACAATGCTAAAATTTTAAATTTAAAAGATAGATCCGCTTCAAATATTAATAAAGTTTCTAGTGAATTAAATGAACAAGATGCGAGCCAAACAGCAGTGCAATCTAACCAAGCTAAAACGGCTATCAATACTATTTTAGACGGTCTTGATAATATCGTCTTAATCATTGTTGTTGCATCATCTGCATTGTCATTCGTTGTACTCTTCACATTAACAAATATTAATGTATCTGAACGTACACGAGAACTCGCCACACTTCGAGTATTAGGCTTTTATAAAAAAGAAACAGTGATGTATATTTACCGAGAAACAATACTTCTCACTATCATCGGTATTTTAACTGGATTTATCGGTGGCACTTATTTACATCACTTTATTATGGATACATTGCCACCTAACAATGCTATGGCTGACTTAACGTTATATTGGACAAACTTTACATTCTCTACGCTATTAACGTTAGTATTTGCATTTATTGTAATGCTGATTATGGCTAGAAAAATAAGTAGAATTGATATGCTCAATGCGTTAAACTCAGCAGATTAAAGTAAATATATGAATATATTCCTGTAATTAAAGGGACATGCAACTCATGAGCGAAGCGTTTTAAGAGTTGAGTGTCCCTACTTTAATATTTGTTAATTTAAAACTATATAATAGTATTTTCAAATTTATATGTATATACTATGAATATTACATTTAAAGGAGCAAATAAAATTAATGAAGACATTACTTATTAATGCGCATCCGTATTTTAATAATTATGCGACTTATACTGCTAAATTGAAAAATTTATTTTTAGAAAAGTTTAATACTGCATTTCCAGAAGGTGAAATTGAAGAATTAAATTTATATGATATTGCACTACCTCGTTTAGAGAGTGATCAATTATTACATGTGTGGTCTAAATTAGGTTCAGGAGAAGAATTATCAGCTGAAGAAAGCCAAATCGCTGAGATGTCTTCATTTTTACTAAACCAATTTAAAGAACATCATCGTATTGTTATTTTGACACCTTTACACAACTTCAATATCACATCTAGATTAAAAGATTATATCGACAATATTATGGTGGCTAGAGAAACATTTAAATATACTGAAGATGGTTCTGTTGGGCTGATGACAGATGACTACAAAGCATTATTACTACAAGCGAGTGGTGGCGTTTATACAAATGATGACCGTTACACACCTCTTGAATTCTCATACCATTATTTAAGAGAAATGTTCAAAGAAATTATGGGCTTTGACGAATTTTACGTAGCTCGTGCGGAAGGTACATCAGTGCTGCCAGAAGATGAAATTATGAAAGGCGCTAAAGAAGACTTAGACCAAGTATTCGATGCGTTTTATACAAAAGGATAATATCAAATAAAGAAACCCGTAATAGAACGATTTAATCGCTCTGTTACGGGTATTTATTTTGTCTTTATATTAAATAATGATATTTAGACTACCTCAAGACTGCCCAAACATTAAAATGCCACTGTACCTACCAACATTGCAATTAATAATAATACGATTGCGAAGCCCCATACCCAGAAGAACGCATATTTGATATATGTTCCCATATTAGCTTCAGCTAATCCAAGTGCAAGCCATAATGCTGGTGCAAATGGGCTCACAAATGTACCAATAATATTACCGATGACCATTGAGTATGCAGTAGATACTTGAGATACGCCAAATTCTGCTGCAGTTTGTTTCACAATTGGTAATAACGCAAAGTAATAAGCGTCTGTACTTGTTAATAAATCAAGTGGCACACCTAATAATCCTACAATAATGTGGATATAAGGGCCTACAGGTTGTGGAATGATCTTAATTAAATCTGTTGCGATTGATTTCAACATTCCTGTATGGTCTAACACACCTAAAAACATACCAGCACCGACGATAACTACTGCCATCATTAATGCGTTAGGTGCATGTGCTTTGACGCGGTCCATTTGTTCATCGACACTCTTATAGTTAATGATTAATGCTAATGCGACACCTATCATAAATGCAAATTCTGGTGGTGCTATATTTGAAAGCATAATGACCATAACTAAAATCGTTAACAGTGTATTAATCCAAATGATAGACCCATGCTCTTTTGCGCGACCTCTAACTGGGAATTTTATCTCTTGATCGTGTTCATAATGTCTCACCAATTTATGTATATCTATGTCTTGTGTTTGTTCAAGCTCTCCATTAGCGATACCTTTTTGAATGCGTCGTTTCTCTCTAAATCCTAAATAAACAGCTAGTATCATGACTAATACAAAGCCAATAATTTGTATAGGTATCAAACCGTACCATAATTCATTAACACTTTTAGCCTTTAACACTGTTGCTACACGAGCCATTGGTCCGCCCCACGGCACCATATTCATAATGGCTGCACTCAGTGCTAATAATAAGATAAGTAAGTAACGACTCATATTCAATGCTTTATAAAGTGGTAATAACGCTGGAATACATAGTAAAAATGTAATCGCTCCTGCACCATCTAATTGCGCAATTGTACCAAGCAATGCTGTCATAATACATACAATAATCACATTACCTCGTGTCATTAATAACAATCTTTTAACGACGGGCTTAAATAAACCACTATCTGTCATAATGCCAAAGAAAATAATCGCGAAAATAAACATAATGACGACATTCATGACTTGTGCCAAACCTTTGTCAAAGAACGTCACTAAATCATGAACGTTATAGCCTAGTATAAGTGCTCCAAGACACGGAATTAGTGTCATCCCCACGAATGGACTAATCTTTTTGGCAATTAATAAACCAACAATTGAAATAATAATGAGTAGACCCATTATCGTTAACCACATATGATCCCCTTGCATGACTAACATCCCCTTTGAAATTATTAAATTTTAAAACCCCTAAATATTTAAGTAGAAAAAATTTTCCGAAAATTTATTTATTACAAATATTTTAACATAAATGATTAATCGAGGAATATATGGGTATTTAAATATATTATTATTTTTAACTTAACTACGCTATTTCATTTTAAATAGTATCTTGTACAATAAAAAACTTTCTAATTAAAAGGGATTAATCATGTTAAAGAAATTTATTTTATGCCTAGTAATCTTTTTAGCGATATTCACTATATTTTTCCAAAAGAAACTAGATAAATCAGAAATAGAAAAAGGCATTACGTTAGATATTGCACGTAAACACTATACAGAACATAGTATTAAGCAAATTATCAAACATCTAAGTAAACATCATGGCACATATTTACAGTTACATTTTTCTGATAATGAAAACTACAGTATCTATTCAAAAATGTTAAAGCAGACATCCAACAAAACGAATTCATACTTTTTAACTAAAAAAGAACTCAAATCTATTATTAAATATGCGAACAAAAGGAATGTGCAGATTATTCCAGAAATAGATTTACCTTCTCACTCAAAATCCATCCTTACTTTATTAAGAAAACATCATCCTGATACATATCAAAAAGTCGTATCGCAAGATGATTCAAGTACGATTGATTTTATAGATAACAAAGATTCATTGAAATTCTCTAAAGATTTAATTTCAGAAATTAGCGATTTATTTAAACAGCCGAAGTATAAAAATGAACAGAAAATGGTCATTGGTGGCGATGAAGTTCCCGGTAGTGGTGCGAACCAACAACAATTCGTAAAATACATCAATCAAATTTCTAACTATGCTAATTCCAATAACTATGAAACTAAAATATGGAACGATTCCATAACTAAAGAAGGTCTGAAACAGTTAGATCAAGCCATTATCATTATGTATTGGCAACAGAAAAATCAAAGTAGCCTAACACCACGAGACTTTTTCAATTACAACCATCAAGTTGAAAACTTTAATAGTCAGTCCTTATATCTATTTCCTAGAGATGAAAAATCAACTTCAACATCTAAAAATATTGATTTAATATCTGACACAAAAATAACGTCATTTAATACGTACCATAATCATCAAAAGAACTATTACGATACAAACCTAAACGGTGTGACGATGAGTTTTTGGGGAGAGTTTGCTTCTTCTCTAAGTCAAAATGATCTCATCAAGTACATCATTAAATACATTAAAATATTTTTCTAATATTAAGCTATTGTTAACACAACATTTTTTGTCCATTGATTTATTGCTAAGTTTTTCCTTTTTGACAGTAAACTAAAACTGTCTAAAGCGTTTTTTCACCCATAAACTCTTTTTACCAACTAAAACTTCTTAAGCATAAAATTTTTAACTCTATTATTAATAATAGAGTTATTTTTGTTTAATAATAATTATACCAATTATAACTTTTTTATATATTAAAAAAGTGTTGCAACTCCTAGAAAACTGCATTATCATCAGTTCATGTTAAAAATTCCTAGGGGGAGAAACATGAACTTATTAAATTTCTTAATACTTTATCCGTTATTTATGTCTGTATTTTGGATAGTAGGAACGATTATTTATATGTTCTTTTCTGAGCTATGGCTTACTCAAAAACCGACTAAAGCCATAGGAGAAGAAGGTATATCATTTTTAGTTCCTTGCTTTAACGAAGAAGAAACAATTAAAGATACAATTGAAAATCTATTGTCATTAGAATTTCCAAACAAACAAATCATTGTCATCAATGATGGAAGTTCAGATAATTCTGCACAGATTATTTATAAGCTTCAAGAAACAATGGATTTCACATTTGTCGATCTTAAAGTCAATCAAGGGAAAGCCAATGCTCTAAACAAAGGTGTTGATTATGCCGAGTATGATTACGTTATGGGCATAGACGCAGACACGCTTATCGATAATTGCGCACCTTACTTTATGATTCAACACTTCCAAGACAATCCTAAATTAGCAGCAGTTACTGGTAATCCAAGAATAAGAAATAAAAAATCTATACTTGGTAAAATCCAAACTATTGAATATGCAAGTATGGTAGGAAGTATCAAACGTGCACAATCTTTAACAGGAAAAATTAATACAATCTCTGGTGTATTTACACTATTTAGAAAATCTGCAGTTATACAGGTTGGAAAATGGGATATCGATATGATTACTGAAGATATTGCCATCTCATGGAAATTCCATCTAGCAGGATTTCAAATTAAATATGAACCTAGAGCACTTTGTAGAATGCTTGTACCCGAAACTGTGGGAGGCCTATGGAAACAACGATTAAGATGGGCACAAGGCGGACAAGAAGTTTTAATTCGTGACTTTAAAGCCAGGTTAAAATCAATGAATCCAGCCATTTATTTACTCGTATTCGAACAAATCTTTTCGCTTATATGGGTTTACTGCGTTGTCTCTATTTTAATCATTCAAATTATAAATGCTAACTTCTTAGACTACTACTTCTTAAATTATAAATTTTCACTCATCATTTTATCGGCCTTATTACTAACATTTATCAATACAGTTCAATTCACAGTTTCACTTATTGCAGATAGTAAATACGAAAAAATTAATATTTTCACTATTTTCTATTTAAGCTGGTATTCAGCTATATATTGGTTGCTTAACGCTTCCGTCGCTATTATTGCCTTTCCAAAAGCACTTACTAGAAAGAAAGGAGAGTTTGCCACATGGACAAGCCCAGACAGAGGAAAAAGCTAAGTACATATTTTTGTTTACATTGTATAAGAGAAGTCATTACTTTTGCATTAAGTATTATATTTTGGGTCTATTTCGCTATAGCCTGCATTCTAATTATTGGCTCACTTTTCAATTTAAGTCATGAATTAGTTTTAATTATAAGAACGTTACTGAACATTGAACAAGACACTATGTTCGAAACTTTCGATTTATTATTAAAATTCATCATTTTTGATGCTATTGTATTCTCATTATTCTTATTAATTAGAAAAAGAATATATAAAAAAGAAGGTATTAATCATGGGAAAGTGTTCTAAACTTATTGCCACCCTATTATTCACGTCATTATTTTTCTTGATGATTTTTTATGACAATACTTCATTCGCTAAAGAAAAGAAAAACCCGTTAAATAGTAAACATCATGAAAACAGCGCTTTAGCATTAAATTACCATCGTGTCCGTGATGGTAATTGGTTTGAAGATACATTATTCACCATTTCAAGTAGTAAAGAAATTAATGATTATAGTGTGACTAAAAAAGAATTTAATAAACAAATTAAGTGGTTGAAAGATCATGATGCACACTTTTTAACAGAAAAGGAATTTCAACATTATAAGAGTAAAGGTAAGTTCCCTGCGCGTAGTGTATGGATCAACTTCGATGATATCGACATGTCCGTTTATGACAGTGCTTATCCGATATTAAAGAAATATAATGTACCAGCAACAGGATTTGTGATTACCGGCCATGTCGGAGAAGACGATTTCCACAATCTTAACCTCATTAACCTAAGTAAATTAAAAGAAATGCAGAAATCAAAGATTTGGACATTCAGTTCTCATACACATAACCTTCACTCATTGACCAAAGACAACAAGTCAATTATTACAAAAAAAGTGGAAAACAAATTAAAAATGATATAAGTAAAAGTAACCATTATATTAACAAAAACTTTGATAAGACTAATAATTCTTTAGCCTTTCCATATGGAGAACCAAGTAAGAAAAATATAAAAATATTGAAATCTGAAAATATTAAATATGCTTATACATTAGCAGACCGCTCAGTCTATCCAGATGATGATAATTATGCTATTCCACGTGTTTTAGTAAACGAGGATTCCTTTAATAAATTAATTAAAAAATGGGATGGTTTTAAAGATGGCAAGTCAAAATAAAAAGAAAAAAGAACTCATCTACCTCAGAGCATTTCTCTGTGTTATTATTATCGTCACACATATACTAACGCAATATATGCGCGGTATAGATGGTGATGATACAGCGCAACTTAAAGTTATTTATTACGCTCAAAATATATTTATCTTTGGCACACCGTGTTTCATCGTGTTGTCTCAATTACTGACAACGTTAAATTATTCTTCATTAAAATTGAATTATTTAACATCACGTTTTAAATACATCATTATGCCCTATCTATTAGTAGGTTGTTTCTATTGTTATAGTGAATCCAGAAAATTAGGAGATCCTTTCTGGCACCAATTCTACCAAAATGTCGTATTAGGATATTGGTATGGTTATTTTATTATCGTTATAGTTCAGTACTTCATATTAAGCTATATCATCTATAAAATATCACCTAAAATATTCAATAGTAAAATTCTATTAATAGGATCATTCATTGTTCAATTTGTATTTTTGCGTTTACTAAATACAAATCATGCATTCGAAACACAATTACATCACATATATCCATTAAGTGATAATACATTTATTTTAGGATGGATCTTTTTCTTCTTCCTAGGTGGTTATATCGGCTATAACTACAATAGAATTATGAAGTTTGTTTATGAATTTCCGTTTATTATACTAACTTTATCTGTAGTGTCTTATTTAATTTTTGTGTTTGCATTTGGTAAACATGATTATTGGAATGTAACAAGTTATACTGAAACATTAATGCTATATCATACATTTATGTTTTTACTATTACTTAGTCTATTTATTCATTTCAATACGCTTATGTATGGCGTCACGAATTTAGTTAATTCATTTTCATTTTTCATATATCTATTACACCCGATCATTTTAGAATATCTATATGAATATACGTCTATTTTCATCAATACAAGTATTATCTTTATAGTAATATCATTAGTGTGTACTTTAGGTATGTGTGTGGGTGTCGGTATTATTCTCCGAGAGTTTGCTCTATGTCGTTTCGTAATTGGTAAACAACCATATAAACTGAATGTGAATTTAAAAGACTAAAACTTTTTATACGAATTTATTGCCATTTGTGGTCTGTAAACAACTTACAGATTACAAATGGTTTTTTTAGTTAGTTTATAGTTGGCTTGGAATTGATGTGTTCAATGACTTTAAGAAATTGTAAATAGAAATTTATATTAGCTTCATAATTCTTATTTATGATGAAGACATCTCGTGATTGAATTTGATTAACTTTAAATTTGATCACGTTACAGTTTAAAAATTTAGTTAATAGAGGTGCTAAAATCATGACAAATAGAACGCATGCTTATAGTATTCGCAAACTAAGTATTGGTGCATCTTCAATTATGGTCGCAACGATGCTCTTAATAGGTGGCGGTAGTGTTGCACATGCAGATGAAACTAAAAACGAAAATAATAACGCACAAACGACTGCTACAACTCAATCAGATCAGCATTCAGCTCAAACTGAACAAACACAAAATGAGAACTCAAATAATCAAAATAACAAAGCTTCATCTATAGCGAATGAAAATGCGCAAACAACTGAAACTAAAGAAGAACATTTAAATTCACAACAAGAAAATAATAATAGTGATGTTTCACGTGAAAATACAAATACTAAAACACCTAATAATAATGAAGAAAAGACTGCAAAAGAATCAGATGATCAGCAGCAAAAATCAACAAAACAAAATCAAGAATCGACTACTCAAGAAGACTCCCTTCAACCTAAAGACAACCAACAAACTAATGATTCATATGTAGATAATAAACAATCTGACAAACCAAACTCAGAAAAACAACAACCTCATGAGCAATCTAGAACAGACCAACAATCTAACACTAAAGTGGAGAAATCGGATCAAACACCATCATTAGAAAAAGACCAAACTTCTAACGAGCATCAACTATCAGCAACTCAAACTAATGACAGCAAAGATAAACAAGAGGTCCCTAAGACATCCCTGCAAGAAGACTCTGATAAAGATGTGTCGTCAGAGGCTCAGTCACAACAATCATCAAAACAACATATTACAGCTAAAGATGCTTCTGCAGCAGAAGAAAAAACTAATGAAGTGAATAATCAGTCACAAACTAAAAACACTCAATCTCAAAATGATATTAAATTGAGTCAGTTAGATAATAGTAATCAAACGCACAGCAGCCCAACAAATGATAAAGATGATGAATCAAAAGACGGTATTAATACACTTACAAAAAACGCCGTAGCAATACATAACAATAAATCTAAGGATAAAGCTGTACAACCAGCTAAAGACCAAACCAATAAAGTTGCGCCTCAAATTCAATATAAAAATCATGACCCTATTATTCTTGTACATGGCTTTAATGGTTACACTGCCGATAATGGTCCCGGCCTTGATAACAGCAATTATTGGGGTGGCGATCGTCTTAAAATCACTCAAGAAGCGCGTGCTAAAGGTTATAACGTCAGTGAAGCTAGTGTCAGTGCATTAGGCAGCAATTATGATAGAGCTGTTGAACTATACTATTACATTAAAGGTGGCACTGTAGATTACGGCGCTGCACATGCTGCAAAATACGGTCACGAACGTTATGGTAAAACTTATGCAGGTGCTTATAAAGATTGGAAACCTGGACAGAAAATTCACTTAGTTGGTCATAGTATGGGCGGACAAACCGTTAGACTATTAGAAGATATGCTTCGTAATGGAGATCCTGAGGAGGTTGAATACCAGAAGCAACATGGTGGCGATATTTCACCGTTATATAAAGGTGGACAAGATAATATGATTTCTTCAATTACAACGCTTGCAACACCTCATAACGGGACACATGCTTCAGATAAATTAGGCAACGAAGCCATCATTAGACAGGTACTATATGACTATGCCAAAACTCAAGGTGGTAAACATTCCCGCTCTGACCTTGGTTTAAGACAATGGGGATTAAAACAACAGCCTAACGAATCTTATACTGAATACGTGAAACGCGTTAAAAACAGCAAACTTTGGACAACTCAAGACAATGGCTTATATGATTTAACCACTCAAGGTGCACAAGAACTTAATAATAAGACATCTTTAAACCCTAATATTGTATACAAAACATATTCAGGTGAATCTACCGAACCAGATAAAAATGGTATTTATAAACGCGATCGTCATATGAACATTAAGTATCTAACAACAGCAAATGTTATTGGTAAACTAGACGATAAAGCTTGGCGAGAGAATGATGGACTGGTATCAACCATTTCTGCCAAACATCCATTCAACCAAAAATATGTGGATGCTTCAGATCGACCTCAAAAAGGTGTATGGCAAGTGACTCCTGTCAAACATAATTGGGATCACGGTGACTTTGTCGGTACACAAAAAAATGAAAAAGATATCTCAGTAGAAGAACTACAAGGATTCTGGGATAACATTTTAGCGGATACTGTCAAAAGTGAGGAAGTTACAGATAAATAGGATATGTAAACAGGTCTTCCAATTTTCTTTTTAGGAAGACCTGTTTCTTTAACGTTTACAAGTTTAGTAGATTACTTCAATATCATGTTCATAATTTTATTTAATACTACCTATACCTTTTAATTCTTCAGAATAAGGCATTGTTAATTCATTACAACTTATTACTTTTCCATCTTCATTAAATTTAAATTCTGCATACACTTCTATTTTCCCACGATTCCCATTCTTTTTTGTAACGTAAACATTATAACGTAAGAATACAGTATTCTGATTTTCGTCAATTAACATTGTTTCAAATTGTTTAATTGTTAGCTTTGAAACTACTTCTTTTAGTTTCCTAAGATGTTCAGTAAACTCATTAATATCAGAAGTTACGTGGTCAGTAGTTTGAACATACAAAGGTGAAAAATAAGTATTTATCTTATCAATATTCAAATCAATCAAAATATCATTATATAGTGCTTGTATCGTTGTTGATAAATAATCTCTATCCATCACTAAACACAACCTTTATTAATGTTTATTATTTATGTTCTATCTATAAATTTAGACTATCATTAAAAACGAAACTATACAAATGTTAAATTATATTTAAAACAATCTATTAACTTAGTATAATATAATCATAAAACTTAGTGAGCCTATTTGTCATATGTTATCACATACACCTATGAATATTTGTAAGTAAAGTGGGGTGATAAGTATGACAATATTCCTTCAAATTGATTTTTCAATCATTGTAAGCATAATAGGAACGTTCTATGTCATTATAGTAATAAAGACAAAAAAATAGCCCCCGTATTGGAAGTACGGGAGCACCTATTACATAGGCTGTAAGTAAATAACATATACCGAGTTATCCAGCTCAACGAATATGTTTACTAAGTTTTACACCTAGTTGTTGATTCGCCATCAGTGACTAGGTGTTTTTTTATACTTTTATAATACTATATTATAGGATTATAGACAATATTTTTAAAATTAATATATCTTAATGTAGCTAATATCTATAGCACGTTTCAATTACTTTCTTTGATGTCATTATATAATTCTAAAAATTTCTTCCCATCTGCACGTGACACGTAATCAAAGATCCAATTTTCGCCTTCTTTTTCAGTAATAACAATTCTAAATGGATTCAAAGATAAACCAAATTTCACACTTTTAATCTCATCAAAATGAAAGACATTTTTAATTTCAGAACCTTTTAAAAACCCATCCGCTTCAAAGTAAATGGAATCTTTTAATAGACAAAGCGTTCCTGGAATACCTTGAGCTTGAACAATTTTCATTAAACCATGAACTGTATAAACTGGCTGATTTAAATTAATTTCCATGTTATATCTCCCCTAATGTTTGTCATTAATATGGTGAGTCTTTACTTTAAACAGATATGAAGATAAACCCATTTGCATTTTTATTATTCTTAATATGAGTATACCTAAAGCATGTGACTCACTCAAATTTTAATATGATATTTTAGGAATAAAAAAAGCTCCCGTATGATCTATACGAGAGCGTCGATTGAATATTAATGACGTTGTTATTGGACTATTTTGATCTGAAAACAAACACTTCTGAATCGTATAATTTCAAGACTTTTGTAAATAAATAGTTGAAGAATATGGCTGCTACCAATGGGACAATAATATATGTAATAGCAACTATTACCAGTCCACTAGCCATACCTCCGTCTAATAATCCTAATGATTTTATAGGTCCTACTAAACCAATTAAACCAAAACCTGCAGAATTTGGTGCACCTTTAATATTAAACAAACCGCCTATAAGTCCTGATACTGCGGCTGAACATACAATTGGTAAGAATATAATCGGATGTCGTATTGTATTAGGCATCATTAATTTAACCGCACCAAGAAGTACTGTAATAGGAACACCTACTTTGTTTACACGCCATGCTCCAACGGCTAACACAATCGCACAAGTACCAGCGCCAATTGCAGCAGAGCCAGCAGCTAATCCTGATATACCAATTGCGACACCTATTCCTATGGACGATATTGGTGATACTATAAGAATTGAAAAGATCATTGCAATCAATATCGTCATAATAATAGGTTGTGTATTCGTTAAACTATTAACAAAATTACCTATGCCAACCGTAATTAATTTAGTATAAGGTAACAGTAACAAACCAATTAAACCAGCGACACCTGCCCCAACAATAGGTAACACAATCATATTAAAATTTTCTACTCGATCTTTAATCAATAATATAATTCCTACTGCAATAGCAGCTGTAATCATTGTGTTGATTAAATCACCTATACCAGTAATAACCCATTTATTATCTGTAATCGTAGTTGCTCCTGAACCCACAAAGGCTGCTGCACCCACTACAGCAGTTTGTAATTGCCCTAATCCAAATTGTATCGCAATAATGACGCCTGTAAGTATTGGAGTCGTATATTGAATACCTTGAACCACAATAGCTATCTTAGCGAAAATTTCATTATACTGACTTAAATATTTACATAATTCTCCTAAAATCGCATTGGGAATCATTCCTACTATAATTGCTATCGCTAATCCATTTAATACATTAAATAAAAATGTTTTGGGTGTAATTATCTGTTTCTCGCCCATATTTCAAATACCTCATGTAACTTTCATAATTTTTCTTAAATTTAAAATATTCTAAATAATATTCTTTAAAAAAACACTCTCGAGGAGAGGACCGGACAAAAGCGCTTAGGATATCGTTAATTCGTTTTCCAGAGCATAAATACTTTATGTCTCAGCCTCTTATACGAAAGTGTTTTCAAGTTATGATTATGATACCATTATTTTCCATAATAGCATAGTTATTTTATAAGTTTTTAAGCAGTTTGGTGATAGCGTTTTCAATTATAGCGAACATGATAGGTACGTTCTATGTCTCTATAATAATAAAGACAAAAAATAGCTCTCGTACTGGAATACGAGAGCACCTACTACCATGTTAGTGACTAAAACAACACCAAGAGTAGCGTTGGAAAAATGATAGCTAAATTAAAGACATTAATCAAAATACTTACTAGAAAAGTATCTGCTTTGTATATAAAGTGGAATATGGTTGAAGCGAGCAATAAGAGGAAACTCGCAATAAGAAAATATAAACAAATATCTAACCCAAATTGACTTAATCGATTAAAATTAATAACAATCAATATAACTAGAACTAAATAGTTAATGATATTCAGCAAGTTTAATGTTAGTTTCATGTATTTGCTCCTAAACACTTTATTACACCCTTTTAAATAATGATAAATACAAAACTAACTCGTCGAACCTTGCCATAGTTCCACTGGTAATATCGTATGTTGTTCTGTTTCATCATTATTGATACGTTGTTCCAAAGCATGCACAGCTTGTTCTGCAATGCTGTTAATCGGTTGAATGATTGTTGTAAGCTCTGGATGCATATGTCTCATTAATTCCGTACCGTCATATCCTATAATTTTGAGATCTTCAGGTACTCTCTTATTATAAGTTGCAGCCATATTATAAATTTGAATCGCATCTGTATCATTAGACGCAAAAATACCATCAACTTTTGGGTGTTCTTCAAAAATTTGTCTAAACTTTTTAGCTTTTTCATCAAAGCTTAATTCAAAATTAATTGTATATGTTATCGGTGTTAAACCATGTTGTTTCATAGTGTCTTCGTAACCTGATTGTCTCAAATTAGCAGTCGTATTTACATCAACTGGCCCATTAGTATGGATAATATGCTTTGCACCTCTATCAATTAAATGCTGTGTTGCAAGTACTCCACCTTCAAAATTATCTGAGCGAATATCAGGAATATCTTCATTAACTACTCTATCTATCGCCACTATCGAAAGGTTTCTATTATTGTATTGCTCAATACCAATATTATGGGTACCAACAATCAATCCATCTAATTGATTTGATAATAACTGATTAATATAATGTGTTTCCTTTTCACAATCATTCATCGAGTTCCCAATAATTACGATATAGCCCATATCATATAATTTTCTTTCAAGTTCTAATACTAACTCTCCGAAAAATGGGTTTGATACAGTAGGAAACAATAGCCCAACTATATTTGTTTTTTGATTATATAATTGTCTAGCTGCAGAATTTGGTTGATAATTTAAAGTTGTCATCGCTTGATAGACTTTATCTTTAGTTTCATCACTAATATATCCACGATTATTTAATACACGCGAAACGGTCGTTTTCGAAACTTGGGCTAGTTTAGCTACATCTTCCAATTTCGGTTTCATCATTATCTACTCCAATTCATTTAAATACTTATGTATATTATGCACGTTTCATAAACAGAATTCGACAGAAAAATAAGAGTTAAGCACAGGCAATTATTTTTACCAATATGTGCTCAACTCTATTTTAACTTACTTTATGTTAATCAAATTGTATTGCTTGCTGTTCCAATTCATAAACTGAAGTTTCTAAATTAACGACTTCCTCTGAAGAAACCCATACTTCTGGTGCCTCTTCACTGTAATATCTTTCTGTGAAAACCGCTTCTCCATCATTAATAAATATTTCAATAGAACTTGTATCAATATATAGTTGTAAATTTAGATTATCGCTAGATTGAACCGTCGCATATCTATAGTCACCAATATCATTTCTATATAACGTGAATTTTTGACTTTCATCATCATATTTTAAAGATAATAAGTCATTGTGTTGATGTTTTAAATGAATAGTGAAATCTGATGCTGGTATATTTAAATTAACTTCTGCTTGTTTCTTACCTTGTGAAATCATCACAGGTTCAGTGAGAGAGTAACTTTCTTGTTTACCATCATCAATACGTAATGACTTTAACTCTTCAACCGGACGCATGTATAAATGGTCTTCCTTCAAATAAAGTTCACGAGGTAATGTTAATGCGCCAGACCAACCATCTTCTTTTTCAGGCATATTCGCTTCCCACATAGCCATCCACCCAATAAGGATTCTTCTTCCATCAGGTGCTTGCATTGTTTGAGGTGCATAAAAGTCATGTCCATGATCTAACTCTTTAAATTGATTTCTTGTGAATTTATGAGTGTTGTAATCAAAGTCCCCAACAAAGTAGCCATTTTGGTATAGATTTAAGTATTGTTCTTCTTCAGCTTCCATTCCTTGTGGTGAAAATAGAAAGATATGTTTCCCATCAAGTTCAAATAAATCTGGACATTCCCACATATAGCCTTCTGTATGTTGTCCATTTGATTCATCTACAGGGCCGATATATTCCCAAGTATATAAATCATCTGAACGATATAAAATAATTCGACCAAGTTCCTTATCATTCTGGCTTCCGACAATCATGTAATAACGGCCATCATGTTCCCATACCTTTGGATCTCTAAAATGATGTGTATTGTCTTTAGGTGGCGTTGGAATAATCGCATTATGCTCATATTTTTGAAAATGAATACCATCTTCGCTATAAGCCATGTTCTGATTTTGCCAAAAATGATCTGGGTCATCATCATTATAATAATGATGCCCTGTATAAAATAAATATAAGATATCGTCTTTTACAATTCCTGTTCCAGAAAAACAACCATTCTTGTCTTCCGTGTCTCCCGGTTCTAAAGCGATAGGTAATGTTTCCCAATGTACTAAATCTTTACTGCGTGCATGTCCCCAATGCATTGGTCCCCATTCAGGTGCATAAGGATAATATTGATAAAACATATGATAATATCCATCAAAATATGAAAAACCATTTGGGTCATTAATCCAACCGTATTTAGGCATAACATGATAACCTAAACGATATCGTGAATTTGTTACTTCTAATTTATTTTGTTCGTCCATTGTTATACAATCTCCTTCTCTTTATGTAAATCTTTGACAAAAGGATCACCATAAACATATTCATTATCTTTTCTTAATGTAAAGAATGCGAAAATACCTGCTAATAACACAATAGATGATATAACGAAGAACGTTGGTTGATAACCAATATTATCTCGTAAAATACCTAATGGACTAGATAAAACGACTTGTCCAATTTGAGCAGAAACATTATATCCAACCATATAAATTGTCGCTGATAATTTAGTATCAAAGTGTAAAGTGATATATCTAAAAATTGGTAATACAAATAATGGTACTTCTAATGCATGGAACATTTTAATAAAGGAAACACTCACTGGTCCACTTGCTATACCACATAATCCGATACGTAAAAACATCACCGTTACACCTAGTAGTAATGTTTTTCTGACACCGATTTTCATCATAATAACGGGAACAACTGCCATCATAATACTTTCGAAAAATACTTGTACAGAATTGAGTGTGCCATACGTTTGTTGACCCATACTTACTGTTGGGAATAATTTAGTATAAAAATCTGGGAACATTTGTTGATCAAATATTGTATAGAATGACCAAGAGAACATAATGAAAATAATAATAACCCATAAATCTTTTACTTTAAGTAGTGAAATGATTTTATTGAATGAAGGTACTGCCTCGCTATCGCCTTCTTCAATATGTTCATTGATTTTGACCTCTTTTTTAGATTTCCAGAAAATCAAAATCAATAATAGTATGAAACCTATAACAGAACCTAACCAAAAATTAAGATGAGGATTTTTCACAAAAGTAAATCCAGCTACAAGTGCCATAACCGCATATCCAAATGAGCCCCATGCACGCGCTTGACCATAATTAAAGTTAAACATACGACTGAATCTTTCACCGACCGCTTCAAATGCACCAACTGCAGCTAAAAATCCACATGAAAGGAAGAACGCACCAATAGGAACTCCTATCCAAAAATGACTTTGTATTAATGGTGCATAAACCCAAATAAAGAAAGGATCAACTAATGTTGAAAATAATGCACAGAAAATAAGTAACCCTCGTTTGATAACTAACTTATCTTGAATAACGCCATAGAAAAACATCAATATCAACGTTACGAAAGAATTGGCTGAATAAATGATACCTACTTTTCCACCATTTAGTCCTAAACCATTACTATCTGATGTTAACCATATTTGGAAAAATGACCACCAAATACTCCAAGACGCAAAGAAAAGCATTATCATAACTGAACTTTGTAAATAATATCTATTTTTGAATGGTGCTGTTAGACGGTTTATATTCATACTATATCTCCTTTATATTAAGAAATCGCTTTATTTAATATGAATTGTAAACGCTTTCTCTTAATGTGTCAACCGGATGACATATAACATAAATTTGTTCATTTGAATTATCTTCCATTATTCGTTACAGTTTAATTGAGAATTATTTTCAATTAAAAGGAGTGGATATGATGGAAACAGTTTATTTAGCTGGCGGTTGTTTATATGGTGTGGAAGCTTATATTAGAACACTTCCTGGTGTTATCGATACGACAAGTGGTAGAGCGAATGGAATTACCGATACTTTAGACGGCGAGTATGATGGTTATGTAGAAGCTGTTAAGACAGAATTCGATCCTGAACAAGTATCAGTGACTGACTTAATGGGATACCTTTTTGAAATTATTGATCCATATAGTCTTCATCAACAAGGACAAGACATTGGTTTGAAATATAGAACAGGCTTATATAGTGAAGATCCAAAACATTTAAAAGAGGCACAAGCGTTTATTGACGCCATCGAAGACCATCATCTTATAGCGACGGAAGTCTTACCACTGACTAATTATGTAAAAAGTGCCGACATGCATCAAAACAGACTAGAACGCTATCCAGATGACTACTGTCACCTACCAAAATCATTGGTATATAAATATAAAAAATAGTGGTTGATTAGATTGGGTGAGTTCAAAAATCGTGGTTGAGGAGTTTAGAAAATCTTAATTAGATATTAAAAATGGTTGGCTATGCAGAGTCGCAAAACCAACCATTTTGTTTGAGTTTATTGTATTTTCCATCATTTTTGAAAAGGAAAGATAATGTGAAAAGAAAGAAGAGAAAACATATTTATCTCACACTTATGTTTGTAGATTTAATAACTGTTCTTATTGTTAGTGCTTTAACTGATATTCCTTACAGTATTGAAAAATATTTCGGCATATTATTTACAATATTACTTACGCTTTATTGCTTAGTACCTAGTGACAAAAAAGATAATAATAATCATTGAAATCTAGGGGTTCATCAAATTTCAGTATCTTATAATTTCTAAATAAAAAAGAGGGAGCTGTGCTTTCACACAAACTTCCCTCTAAAGTAAACTCTGTATTTTAATCTAATCGATGGTAAATTTTCTTAAACAATACAATGAAATGGTCAAAATAAATATACTTGCGACTAATAAAATAGTCTCAGTAGCATCACTATGTTCTACAATAATGATTCTCACAATTGCAGTGATACCAATATAAATAAAGTATTGTAATGAAAAATGATAATTATGTTTGAAATATTGAATAATCAATAAGATAAACTCAATATACATAAATGACACTAATAAATCTTCGATAACTTGACTATATTTCAAATCTTTATCTTGTAAAAATAGATTGTTAAAGAAACCAAAACATTCGGTAAATAAAAATATAACTAAAGTTATAGCTATGATAGCGATACAAATATTAACTGCTAATAACAATGAATTTGAAAATCGCTCACTTATCTTATCTGGTGTGAATTTTTTCATCTGTTCTCCTTAATGTTGTTAATTCTGTTTATAAATAAATTTAAATTTTATAATTCATTATATTTAGAATTGTTATCTTTACTTTTTTCTAATGGGTACTTTTCAGCATTTTTCACTAGTTTCTTGCGAATAATATCATTAATATCAAAATCTAAGTTATCCGCTAACATATAACTATAAATTAAAACATCAGCTAGTTCTTCTGCTAATCTTTCTTGCTTATTTTCTACTACTTCTTCAGATGACTTCCACTGGAATAATTCGAGTAATTCAGCAGCCTCTAAGCTAATAGATAATGATAAATCTTTTTCATTATGGAATTGTCTCCAATTACGAGCATCTCTAAATTGGTTGATTTCTTTTAATATTTCTTTAGTTTCATCCATTATTTTCACCCTTTGCGGCTTTTTTAAGTGCTTCTCTTAATTGATCATCTACTGCATAAATATATAATCCATTAACACCACGAGTTAATAAGACATTTAATTCATTTTTTAAAAGCATATCTGAGAAGTACTGTTTTGACCCATCTTCTAATGTTCTTCTTCGAGTTGCCTTTTTATTAGCACTACTGCTTTCATCAAAGATGATTTTACCATCTCGATATTTAACAGAAGGTCCTATTACAACCCCAGCATAGTTTAAATCTAAACCTTGAATAGTATATGTAGATCCTATTTCATCAATTGTTTGTTGTTGTTCAACCCATGGTAACTTAGATTGGCTTCTTTGAGCTTTTAATTGATAATTCCATGGCATAGACCAGTTTCCAATTTTAACTCGCCAAAAATCCTCATCTTCAGGAGGCTTATTATTGTATTTCCAATCGAAAGTAGCAAGCATTCTTGAAATACCACTATCTGTGTGTTGTGCTTTATTTCTAATAGCATTTTCCAAATCAACTGGCGTATCAAAAATTTTAATTTCATACCCTTTTTTATCTTTAGGTATAGTGTTAATTGTTTGATTATCTACTAAATTTCTAATCCATTTAACTGTGGAATCATCACTATTAATACGCATTTGATTTTTTAAAGTTACAAGATTATTTTTACTTTTTGTAACATCAAAATATTCGTTTAGTTTGTCTGCTTCCCAAATTTGTTCAGTCGTTAATACTTGTTTCAAGTCAAAAACGATTACTTCAACTTTAGCTCTTGCTAATAAATCATCTAGATGATTTTTACCTTGATAACTTTGTTTACCTTGAGTTAAAAGTAAATGTGCCTCGTCTACAATAACAACATCTACCTTTTCATCTGGTGAATGCTTATTAATAAAACTCGTTGGCTTACCAACTATTTTATTGTTTTTGTTAGATATACCTAATTTAGATGCTATTTGATTATATATTGAAACATGCTCATTTTGATTTACTAGAAGATGGATATCTAGATTTTTATCTAAATCCAAATGATATTTTCCTAATTCATATAGTAGTGTACTCATTAAAACAGTTTTTCCAGATCCCGCTTCACCTTCAACAATGATCAATTGTCCATCTTCGTCTAAAAGTATTGATTCTTTAATTTTAGTTAAGATTTCTTCTTTCGCATTAATTTGTTCTTGAGTTAATTTATGGAAAGGAGACGCTTTGAATATAGCTGAATCCTTAATAATACTTTCGATAGGAAATAGAGATTTATTTTCTTTATTTAAAGATTTCCAAATCTCGGAGAAAATTTCGTCTAGCATGTCAGACGTATAATATTCATTTTGTTGATTAGTTCTACTATTATGAACCCTAGTAATATTATCAACGCTTAATAAATACTGCATTAATCTATTTTCAATATCGAGTGTTAACGATTTATTAAATAACTCATGACCAATCACATACATTGATGATTGATTTGATTCAGAAAATTCTTCCCAAAAGGTTTTTACCTTTGTATCAGCATTAAGATGTTGTCTGGTTCTATTTCTAATATCTGCCGTTTCTCCCACATAGACTTCAAAATTGTTTTCACGCTTTTTATCATTAATTATGTATACAGTTGGATACCTTAATAAATATCTTCCATCTGCTGAAGAATTCCATTTTTGTACTGAACTATCCAAATTCTCCAATGAATATTTAATATTTTCTATTTTTAACAAGTTTCCCATCATATCACCTATTGAATTATCATCTATTAATCTCTATTTTATCAATTTTGTGATACTTTTATATAGTTTTTTGATATTTATTACCTTTAATGTTTTAAACTATTATTTACTAAACTTTGACCTTATTTCAAACTCCATTATTTTCCTCCCAAAAATTCATCCATTTAACCACAAAAAGCAGGTGACTTATATCATTAGCCACCTGCTTTGTTATTACTATTCTTTTTTTAGCTCATCCCTACTCAAATTCATTTAACACAATAACTTTGCCGAAGCTATTTGTGCTTTCTAAATAGTCGTGTGCTTTATTGACTTCATCGAGTTTGAATATTTTTTCTGGTTTAACAATAATATTATTGGTTTCTATATAATCAAAGAGTTCTTTTATCTTTACTTCATCAACATTTTCTGAAACAAAGCTTGTTAGGTAACTATTTTTCTTAATATCAAAGATAGGATCAAATTCTTCTAAGTACCACTTACCTCCAAGTATTCCTGTATCACAAAGGATTCCGCCCTCTTTAAGATGTTTAAAACTATCTTTAATGGTAACTGTACCAACCAATTCTAACACTTTATCATATTCAGAACTTGTATCTAGTTCATTTTCTTTATCTTCGATTACTTCATCAAATCCTACTTCTATAAGCAATGACTTCTTACTCATATCCCGTGTGCTACCACTTACTGTAACATCTTTATATTTAGCTTTAATTAGATTAAGAAAAGCTACGCCTACACCACTAGTTGCACCTCTTACTAGCACTTTATCATTATGTTCAATTTTTAAATTTTTCATTGAACCGAATGCCGTATAGTATGTTTCAGGAATAGTAGCTAGCGTCTCCCACGATAAATTAGTATCTATAGGATAAATTTGTTCATTAGGTAATAGTGTATATTGCGCATAACTACCATCAAAGTCACGTCCCATTTCCCCCATTATAGAAACGACTGTTTGATTTTTAGGTAGTCTCTCAGGATCTGTTGATTCTTCAATCACCCCCTACACATTCAATTCCTAATATTCTCGGGAATTGTACAGAAGGTGAAAAGCCTTGTCTCGTGAAAATTTCTGAACGATTAATACCAAATCCCTTTATTTTCACTAGAGACCAGCCTTCTTTGACGACAGGTGTTTCAACATCTTGATATTTTAATTGTTCTGAATCACCAGGATTATATATGACAACTGCTTTCATGTGCTTTCTCCTCCTTTATTTTTGTTGGAAGAACTTCATTTCTTTTTTCCCATTCTATACTAAATTGATACCTTTGTTAAAAGAATATTCTCTTAAGTACTGAATTCCATAAATTGCAGTTTGATTTAACTTTCACTTTAAATAACTAAAACATTTTAAACCACTACCTTTTTCAAAAACAAAAACATAGCGTTGCTACTTAATATAAATTATACAAATAATTAAAAATCATAAATTAATTCAATAATATAGTAGATATAATTATTAAAGTTTGGTAATCTTAAGTTCACTAACCACTGTTTTAAATATTAATATGCCAATTTATATAATTGAAACAATACACAGGTATTTTCAAATAAGAAAAAGAGGAAAATTAAATATGAAAAAAATCATTCAAATATTAACGATTATTGCACTCATTTTGATGATAGGAATAGCAGCAATATTCGGCTATAGTAGCGTTAAAAATTTAACTGCAAGCAACAATCAAAAAGCTACAGAAACAGCTAAAAAAGAGAGTGAAGATAAAGATTCAAAATCAAATGATACTACTACAGATAAGAGTAGCCAACAAGATTATTCCAACAATACGAATCAAAGTAATACACAAAATAGCTCACAAAATAATACAAATGAACAAGCAAACACTACAAATGAAGAAGATCCTAATAACCTTCTCAGATTTGATAAAAATGGGGATGGCTTGATTTCTACATCTGAATTAACTCCTGAAGCACAAAAACTAGCAGACGAAGGTAAATTCCAACCTGTTTCCGATAGAATGGCCCAAGAATGGACTAAAGATAAAAATAATGAAGATAATTCAAACAGCTCTAATCCTAAAACGATTAATGGTAGACCTGCTGGAGATGCTGGTAATGAAGTGAATATGTCAGCTAAAAATGCAAATGTTGATAGCGAAAATACAGAAGATGAAGATGACAGTGAAAATTAATTAAAACGGAGAATATAAAGAATGAAAAATGTAATTATTGCTTTATCAATATTGTTTGTATTAGTCGCATTAGGTTCAGGAATACTATTTGGTTACAGTCAACTTAAAAACAGTGTGTTAGCTTCAAGTGAGAATAAACAAACACAAGATAGTAAAACAAAAGATAATCAAAAATCTGAGACAACTAATGATGACAACCAAACTAGTAATAATAGTAGTCAAAATAATTCCACTAATGAAGCAATACAAAATAATAATGAGCAACAACCAGCTAATAATCAAAGTAATAAAAGTAATACAACTTCTAATAATTCAAATATCGATAACATGTCTGACGAGGAATTAATGAACTATTACACTCAAAATATGGATGATGATAATAAAAAAGTCGTCGAGGGAAGATTTGAATATCAAAAAGGTAACGAGTATGCAAATTATGTTAGAAATCAGCTAAAAAACAACCAGAATCAATAAATACTGAAGAAAAAAATAAAACTAATTGTGCAAAAAGCAGGATAGCTTTTAGAAAATGTATTTTCAACTAAAAATATAATTGAGAATTTAATTAACAACCTATTCGAGTATGATTGATTTTTAACTCATAATTAATGACTTTATCACATAAAACCTCTTACAAGCCGTCACATCAACGGTTCACAAGAGGTTTTTATTTGTTAACAAGATATCATTTTTTCTAGAGTTCAAACGTTAATTATCTAATAAAAGTCCTTAAAGATATTTATGTCAATCCTTCTATATTGAAATCTATTTATATCTGAAACAAGTCTAATAGTTTTGTTAAGAATTGATCTTTAGATAGTTGTTGATTATGTTTTACAAAGTAATAGAAGTCGGATGAAAAGGAATTAAGCATTAAATTAAGTCTGAAATCTAAGTCGTCTGTGTACATGTCTTCTTCGAATTGTTCACTTAATAAATTTTTAAGTCGCTCAAAGAATGGAATATTAATAATCGAATTAAAGTGCTCGCTGGATTTTTCCATGAAATTTAATGTTGTGAAGTTAGCTTCTTTTAACTCTAAATACTTTGATAGTATGATATAGATTTTATCTCGCACAGACCATTGTTCATTTTTCGATAAAATGTCTTCGATTTCTATAAACATTTGATCGACCTTTTTATCCATAATGGCCTGACATAACAATGATTTACTTTCAAAATGACGGTATAATGTACCTACGCCAACACCTGATAGTTTAGCAATATCTGACATTTTTTTAGTGCTTATATCTTCTCCCTGTTCAAGCAAGTCTTCCATTGTTGTTAGGATCATCTGTTGGTTATATTCGGCATCACTACGTTTTTTTCGCTGATTTCTTTCCATAATAACCCTTCTTTTAAAGTTATTTTTAACTTTCTAATCTATCAATTTTAACATCCAAATTAAATTCTTCTTTTAAAAATTGTCTATAATTCTCAGATGTTACGTCATATTTTTCTTTCTTTTGTTGTTTAGTTAAAGTTAAATTATCTTGTGACATTGTAGCACGTCCGTATGACTTAGGCATTGTGACTAATAAACGTTTCACAAAGGTAGAATTAGGATTCGTTTGGTTATATTCAATATTGTAATCAAAATCATGAATATGACGAGGTGTTAATTCCGCTTCATATTGTGTATCCCAGTCATCTTCTTTCCATTTTTGTATATAAAATAAGTTATCGTTGACGTAAATCGCACGAAAATCTCCATTAATATCATGAATAATTGTACTATTATCTTCTTGAGTAATTGGCATTACACTTAATGGCAAATCACCAAATCCCACATCTGAAACATAATCAACGCCATCAATAGGTACTATTAAAGACATATGAGAACCTTTTAAACTTCTGCCACCACCAGGGGTATGAATCGTTGCGGAAACCATATTTACAGTAAATCCTTTATGTTCTAAATACGCTTTAAAGAAATTATTCATCTCATAACAAAAGCCACCACGTTGATGATTAACTACTTTGTTATAAATATCTTCTACTTCTACAGAAATCTTTACTCCATTTTGAACGTCTATATTTTCAAACGGAACAGTTAACATATATTGTTTTAAATAATAATTGAGTGCATCTAAACTAGGCGTATTATATTTTGTATTATCAATATTTAAATATTGTTCTAAACCTTCAAAATTCATTTAAATTACCTCTTTCATTTCTATATGTTCATTTTATTAGATACATAATATCATACCCTCGAATCATTAAATTGACAAACGGAACGCATTCCGTATAAAATAAGTGATAGTAGGTTCCACTTAAAAGCGGGGTGTCAAAATTTGGGAAATGAATATGGTTTTAATATAGATTTGAAGCAACGGAACCGTGTGATAGCTGTCGTAATGATAGGTGCTTTTGTTGGTGTGCTGAATCAAACATTGATGACGACAATACTTCCAGAAATAATGAAAGATTTTGCGATATCAAGTAGTACAGCACAATGGCTCACAACAATTTTTATGCTTGTCAATGGGATTATGATTCCTATCACAGCTTTTTTAATTGAACGTTTTACATTACGTGCTTTATTTTTTAGTGCAACGTGTTTTTTAATTATTGGTTCATTTATATGTATGTTGGGAATTAATTTTCCAATGTTATTAGTAGGACGTAGTATCCAAGCTTTAGGTGCTGGTATGCTGATGCCACTTACACAGACTTTACTTTTCATCATGTTTCCACCTGAAAAACGTGGAATGGCAATGGGAATGTTTGGTCTTGTGATAGGTTTTGCACCCGCAATTGGACCTACTGCAGCTGGTTGGTTCGTCAATATATTCGATTGGCGTTACCTGTTCCTAGTTGTCTTGTTGATAGGTATTATTGATTTTATATTCGGATATCTATCATTAGAGAATATAACAGAACTAAGTAAGCCAACTTTAGACAAACTATCAGTTATTATGTCGACGATCGGCTTTGGCGGCTTATTATATGGCTTTAGTACAGCCGGAAACTTAGGATGGTCACATCCTATGGTTTATATCACTATTATTGTTGCGATAATAGTACTAACCGCATTTATTTTCCGACAATTAAAACTGGAATCACCATTATTAGAGTTTAGAGTGTTTAAATATAATGACTTTTCAGTAGCAATGGTCTTAATTGTACTCATGTTCATGTTATTTATAGGGAATCTAACCATTTTACCGATTTATATGCAAACGATGATGAAATGGTCACCATTAGAATCAGGACTTATTTTATTGCCTGGCGGGTTGATTATGGGATTGTTATCACCTGTAACTGGTAATTTATATGATAAAATTGGCGGCCGTATATTGAGTATCATTGGGATGTTAACCATTATGATTGGCGCATTATTCATGGCTCAATTTAGTGAAAATACAACACCATTATATGTGATTATTTCATTTTCAATTGTCATGTTAGGTAATGCTATGATTATGACGCCTATGACAACTCAAGCTTTGAATGCTTTACCACGTCAATATATTGCTCATGGTACTGCAATGAATAATACGATTAGACAAGTTTCAGCTGCAATAGGTACTGGCATTTTAGTCACATTGATGACTGGACTAGGTAAAACATCATCATTGAGTGGTATTCAAGGCCTTATTCATGGCCTAGATATTACATTTTATGTTGTTGCGTTGATTGCCTTAATAGGTACTATCATTGCATTTTTTGTTAAAAAACAAGGAAATTAATATTATATTGGGGGATTTTTAAATGTTATTAAGACATGTTATTAACGCATATGTAGGTAGTGAAATTTTTAAAAGTAGTCTACCAAAAGTAAAAAACAGTGATGAAATGGCTCAACAATTCGAACAAGGCTTTGGTTTATCACGTAGATCTATGAGATTAGCAGGCGCTTTCGAAATGATTGGATCACTTCTTTTATTTACTTCTATTTTCGGTAAATTAGGTAAGAAATTAGTAGCTGTTGGTACGATTATGATTAACATTGTTATGGGTACAGCAATTTATAACCACTACAAAGCTGGTCATGGTCATAAAGGCGCTCAAGCTGCTTCTAAATTTTTCTTCTTAAATGTATTAAGTTTACTGGAAGTGTTAAGCTTATCTCGTAATAAATAAGATGAATGTTAATGATTAGAATATGAACAACAATTTTTAATGGAGGGGAAATTATGACTGAAACAAAAGCGATTGATACACACGCACATTTATGGAATGAAGATTATTTAGATAAACTTGGTAAATTAGGCAGTCAAGGTACTGAGGTTGCTAAAGGTATTAATCAATCTGCCTCTAAAGAAGATTTAGACAAACGTTTCAAAATGATGGACGATGCAGGCGTAGACTTACAAATTATTTCTGCAACGCCACAATCTCCACAATGGGGTACTAAAGAAGAAGCTCATCAAAGTGCTCAAGAAATCAACGAATTATATGAAGGACTAGTTCAACAATATCCAGATCGTTTCTTAGCATATGGTGCTGTCTCACTTCCTTATGTCGATCAAGCTATTGAAGAGGCACAAGCGCTTTTGAAAAAGGACGAGTTTGTGGGCATTGCTATTCCAACTATCGTGAAAGATAAAGTATCTGTAGCTGACAAACAATTTGAACCTTTCTTTGCAGCAATGAATGAGTTAAATGCTACGATTTATATTCATCCAACAGGTTGTGGTGCTCAAAGTCCGTTAGTCAATGACTATCAATTAGAATGGGTTATTGGCGCACCATTAGAGTCTACATTTATTACCTTACAATTGATTAAAAATGAAATTCCACAGAAATATCCAAATATTAAATTCCATATTTCACATTTAGGTGGCGCATTACCATTCTTTATGACTCGTATTAAAGATAATTATGAAGACTGGAATGCTTTTAATATTGATCCTTATGAAGTATTAAATCGTCAATTTTGGTACGATACAGCTAACTTCCATGAACCTTCATTGATTAGCTCTATTGAAACATTTGGTAAAGATAAATTTATGATGGGGTCAGACTTCCCTTACTTCCAAGATGAGAAATATACTCGCGGCGTAGACTATATTAAAAATAGTGATATCGACCCTGATACCATTGATGGTATTTTAAGAGGTAATGCCATTGAATTTTATCAATTAGGTAAGCATTCATAAGACATTGCTTGAAGATTTAATCGTAACTATAAGCATCGTTTTATATTCTATGAAATGATAAAGAAAACCCCTTTTGATTGGTCGTCCATGATTCTATGAGACAACTTTCAAAAGGGATTTTTATTGTACTTTAGTGATTAATTTAGCTTTTTATGAAACATTTTGTTTGAACCGAAAATGGAAATTTCTTACTTACTACTGAAAAAATTTGTTACCTCTTCAATCATTAGTTGATTAATATCTTTGTTCCATGGATATGACTTTGTAAGTATATATGAGCCTAACTTTTCTACAGAAAATGGAGTCTCAATTACTTTAAGTTGTCCAGATTCAATCTCTTTTTTAACAGTACGATAAGGTAAAAATGAAAAACCAATATTATCTAGTAACAACGATTTGATAACCCCTATACTCCATAATTCAGTTGTTTTTATAATATCTAGTTGATGATTTTGAATGATTTGTTCAAACATATTTCTATATACAGACCCTTTTTCATTAATGACAAAATGATTGTATTGACGGTGTTGTAACAATTCATCAAAGTGATCTGGTGCTTCTTGATGTGCCACGACAACAATGTCTTCCTCACAAATCAAAGTAGAATTCAATTTATGATGATTTACACCATCATTCAATACAAAAGCAATATCTACTTCGTCCTCAAGTAACTTCTCTTGATTCATACTGCAACTGTTATTCTGAAGATTAATATCTATATTAGGATAGTTATGAATCATGTTTTTAATGACTTCACTCAATCCCGTAATCATTAATGATTCTGGTGCAGCTATTCTGACTTTACGGACTGTATTATTATGTGATGATATTTGTTTGATTTGTTGTTCCGCATCATAAATTTGATTAATCATCGGTAAGATTTCTTTAAGAAATGGTGTTGGAAGTAGTTGTTTGTGTCGATAATCAAACAGCTTTTGATTTAAGTTTTTCTCTAGAAGTTGTACTTGCTGAGTCACATTTGATTGTGTGTAATTAAGCCTGCGGGCAGTCTTGGTATAACTACCTGTTTCTATTAATGTTTTAATTATTTTTACTTGTCTCAATTCCATGGTCGATTCACCTTTATATATTAGTAGGATTAATTTCAATATTATTATCATTAATTTCAATATTATTATCATTAATTTCACTTATATTAATATCCTTACTATAATAACATAGAAAGGTAGGCGAATAACGTGTTATCGTTTTTAATATATGTCTTTGTTACTTCTATCACCCCAGGTCCAAGTAATTTATTTATGATGAATACTACAAGAATATATGGTTTACGTGGTGGCAAATCGTTCATTACAGGTATTCTTACAGGATTTGCCTTTTTAGGGTTAGCTTCTTATATTGTCATCCTTTTATTTAGTAAATGGATTGTTTATATTGAAACACCCCTAAAATATTTAGGATTTGCTTACTTGATTTATCTATCCTTTAAAATATTAACTTCAACTAAAAGTAAAGCACCTTCTAAAGCCTACCAAAGCTTTAAAAGCGGTTTTGTGCTTCAAGTACTTAATATGAAATCTCTATTATTTTTTATTACTTTAATGGGTGCTTTTATTATCCCGTCAGTTACTGGCTCAATATGGATTTTGATCTATTTAATCATTAGCGTATTGATTGGTTGGGCGTGTCTCTTAGTTTGGGCATTTGCGGGTAGCATGCTTAACGAATGGTTAAATCAACATCAAACTGCTTTTAATATCGTCATGTCTTTATTACTTTTATATTCAGCTATTTCTATATTTATTTAGAGGAAAATTAAAAGGCTTGTTTCCTAAACAATATAGGAAACAAACCTTTGAAATAGTGTATTTAAATAAAGTTGAACTTTGGGGTCCAGTACAAATACTTAGTATCTATTTTTATTTTAAAAATTATGCGTTATATTTACCAATCATGACTTTTTCAATATATTTGCCATTGTAATTAAAGCTAATTTGTTGTCCATTCACATTATAAATAAGACCATTGTGTGTTTTATCTTCTTTTAATTTATATCGAGCATATGCTTTTTTAACATCAGATACTTTCAATGATTTGTTTGTAACTGAGAATGAAGCAGAAACTGGTTTTTTGTTAATGTATTCGAACTGTTGATCATATTTCTTTTTATAAGTTAATGAACTACCACTTTTGAAGTTTTGAGCTTTAGCGTTTACTTTAATACTATTCATTGTTACATTATTATGTTTCAATGCATTAATAAACGCTTTTTCAGTTACAAATTTTGCGTTGTAACCTGCATTACCATTGTAAGTGTAATGAGGAGTAGTTGCTGCATGTGTTACTGGAG
>NZ_RXWW01000016.1 GCF_003970495.1 Staphylococcus pasteuri | reverse complement strand
AAGGCAATTGAGCAATTACAAACTAACCAAGCCGAACTTCGACAAGCCAATAAAGATTATAAAACAACCCTTGATGAACGTATCAAGCACAACGACACAGCCATGAAACAATATGATCAAGCGTTTCATCGTTTAACCCAAGGCATTACAGCGATGTTTTTTATCATTGCCTTAGTGATGGTCGCATTTTTAGTCTTAAGTCCCTTAGGTGACTGGTTAGGTGTGCAACATTTTTATGAATGGCTGAACTATGTCCTGAAAACAGGTCATTCAGCATGGCGTTATTTCATACTTATTTTCTATCTTGTTCCTTATGCTTTATTTGGAGGACTTATATATGCCATTTTAAGCGCGTATAAGCGCATTTAATATAAATGTTGAATAAAAACCACATTTAAGGTAATAAAAAAGCTGTATCAAGCTTAAAATAGCTTAGAAATGAAAAGGAGAAACTCAATTGGTCTTTTTAGGTGCTTTTATAGCCATTGCATGTGCTTTGTTTATCATCTTTTATTTACCTTATTCAGAAAAGAGAAATAAAAAGTAACACACGCCATTATGCCGAGAAAATTTATTGTGCATTGAGAAGAACCCTTAATTAAACTGTTTCGACGAATGTCGGTATAGCGTGAGCTATGAAACCGACGAGTCGACAGTTTTAGGGTTTATTAAGGGTTCAGAGGCTCAATGTCAATAAAGCAATTGGAATAATGCATTAAAGTTATATTACTTATTGCTTTTTTAAATAATAAAAACCAACCACACTTGTGGTTGGTTTCCTTTTTGTCTTTTGAATTTGTGAGGGGCAAATTGCCCCGAACTTTTTAATATCTTTTTATAAATCTTTTTAAAACCTTTTTAGGAGGCATTTGAACCTTAGAGTGACAACAGTTTTGCCATATTAAAGGCATAGTTTTGCCACATTAAAGGCATAGTTTTGCCACATTAAAGGCATAGTTTTGCCACATTAAAGGCATA
>NZ_RXWW01000015.1 GCF_003970495.1 Staphylococcus pasteuri | reverse complement strand
AGATAAATCTGTGAGAATTTCTAAGGTCTTCAACTAGTACTGTTCCCTCAGGAGTCTTGCCATAAATACTACGTATTTATATGTAATTTTTCATTAAAATACTTATAGATAATGAAAAAGGCAATTTCTATATTATTTCAATAGAAATTACCTTTTTACATTTGTCTTAGAATTTTATATTCCGTACACCTTTATTTTGAAGAATTAGGATAAATTTATTGAGTTTTATTTTTTACGTTTTGAAGATTTTTTATTATTCTTTTTCTTCTTTTTTGAGTTTGTGACTTTCTTGTTATTAGATGTTGATTTAACTTTTGCTTTATTTTCATTATCTTTACGATTTTGTTTCTTTTTAGCAATTAATATAGGCGCATCTTTATCATTACCTTTTAGCTTTTTCTCTTTTGAAGAATTTGAAGTTTGTTTGTTAGTTTCTGTTTCATCTTTTTTCTGTTTAGCTAATAACAATGGTTCATGATCGTTATCACTCAATAAATGTTTTTTATCATCTTTAATAGTATCTTTATGATTCAACATTTCCTCTTCTTCTTCTTTTCTACGGCGTTTTGCCATTACAAACCAGAAACTAGCTAATAATCCAGAAATGCCTACAAATCCTAGTGTCTTTTTAAGTACATTAGCAATTGAATCTGTCACACTATGTGTATTTTGATGATTGTTATTTTTATCTTTGCTTTGTTTAGATTTATCGCTAGGGACGCTGCCATTTAATTTTTCTTTAGATCCATTTCCGAAGATAGTAGTAGCATTAGTTTGATTAGCTCTAACTACTCTAGTTAAATCGAAAGGTCTATTTAAAGTATTGTTGAATTGATTTCTGTTTCTGCCAATATTTGTATTGATTTGAACAGCTAAGATACGATTAATACCATCTCTCAATGCATCATCCACTTCTTGTGGTGTGTGTGCATTTTTAATTCTTCTAATCGTGTCATTAACTATGCTATTAATTCGATTTAAAGCATCTTGTTTTTGACTTGCAGTACCAAATCTACTGTTTCTTATGTCTTTAGCTTTTTGTGTAGATATTTTATTGATATTTTTAATAGCATCGTCTTTACGTTTCACTAAATCTTTAATTGGATTTACAGAAATAATCTGAGATATAAACTTATGTTGTTGTTTAGTTATATCTTCAAGTGATTTTGAATTATCAATATCTTTAAGCGCTTGATCTTTTAGACGATTCACTTCGTCTTTAGCAGCAGCTTTTTGTTCTGGCGTTAAGTCAGGATTATTATCAATTTCTTTGATTTTAGCTGCAGCAGCATCTTTGATTTCGTTTTTAGCATCAACTTTAGCTTTGACATAGTTAGAAATATTATTAACAGCATCTTCTAGTTTTTGCTTAATTCGATCAATATCTTCTTTAGTTGTTGCATTATCAATATCATTATTACTTTGTTGTTTTAACTGATTCAATTGATTAATTAACTGTTGTTTTTCTGTATCAGTTAAATCAGGGTTATTTGTAATCTTAGTAATAAGGTCATTGATTTTTTGTTCAATATCATTTTTAGCATCTATTTTAGCTTTAGGTATTTCATTTGCATGAATCTCATCGATTGCTTTGTTGCCTGATTGTTGAACTTTATTGACTTGATCGTTACTAGTCGAATTATTAATATCATTAATAATTTGGTTAGCAAGTTCTTTGGCTTTATTAATAGCGTCAGTCTTATCTTGCTCAGTAGCGTTTGATGCATTAATTTCTTTCAATTTATCTGCTAAAGCTTTATTAACTTCTTGGATGGCATCATTTTTCGCTTCTTGTAATCTTTCTTCACCATTTAATTGGTTAATTGCTTCTTTAATTGATTCTATCATTCCACGAACATCGTTAACATCTGTATCATTATTGTTGTTTCCATCTAGCATTTGTTGTGCATTTGATTTAATTTCATTTAAATTATCTTTTGCACTTTGATCGGCGTTTTGGAAGTCGATGCTATTTTCACTGTTTGGAATAGTATTTTCAACGAGATCTCTAAGTTCAGCCATTGCATCATTTAAATCTATTTGATTATTGATAATGTCATTTATAGTATCTAAATCATTAGCTTTCTTGATTGCTTCATGTGCCGCCACTTTTTGTGGTTGGTTAAGTTGATCTAAACTATCTATAAATTTATCAGCTTTTGATTTTGCATTTGTAACTTTAAGATCACCATTTAATGCATTTTCTGCATCTATTATAGCTTGTTTTAATGCTTCCACTTCAGTATTTGTTAATGCATTTCCACTATCTTTATTTAATACATTTTGTGCATTAGAGATAGCTTTATTGAATTGGGCTTTTAAATCATCATCGGCATTAATAAAGTTTGAGCTAGATTTTATTGGTAGTTCATTATTTTGAACGTATTGTTTTAGAGCATTCATCGCTTGATCTACTGCTGTTGCTTTATTAATAGCTCGAGTCACTTTATTTAATGTATCAGCATTACCGATTTGTAATGTAGCTAATTGCTTTTGAGCGTTATTAATGTTAGTTAATTGGTCTAATGTTTCTAACGCTTTAGTTTTCGCATCACTAAGTCTTTGATCACCATTTAGTGCATCTTTTGTAGTTGAAATAGCCTCAATTAATTGTTGAATTTGCTCTTTAGGTAAGTTTTGACCATTTGCTTTATCAACTGCATCTTGAGCGTTAGTAATTGCTTGGTCGAAGTCTCGTTTTAATTGAGCTTCAGCATTAATGTAATTACCGCTATTTTTAGTTGATTCTTCATTATTAGTGATAGTTTGTTGAAGCTGATTCATGACTGTATTTAATGATGTAGCTTCATCAACAATTTGTTGAATTTCATTTAAGTCATTTGATTGATTAATTCTTTCAACTAAAGATTGATGTTGTGAATCATTAATAGCATTGAGTTGATCGATAGCTTGGTTAGCTTGAGTTTTCGCTTCAGCTACTCTTTCATCACCGTTTAATGCTTCTTTAGTTTGTTGTATGTCCTGATAAGCTTGTTCAACTTGTTGTTGCGATGCATTTTCTGTAAGTAATTGTTGAGCATGTGTTATTGCTTGTTGATATGCTTGTTGTTTATCGTTATCTGCTTGGCTGTAATCAACCGAATTTTCAACATTAGTATGATCATTAACTGCATCTTGTAATTGTTGCATTGCTGTATTTAATTGAGTTACTTGTTCAACTATTTGAGCAATTGGTTGAAGTTGAGTAGCGTTATCAATATTTTGTTTAATAGCAGTTTGCTGTTCGTTATTAAGATGTGTTAATTGATCGATATCTGTTTTAGCTTGTGCTTTAGCATCAGCAACACGTTGATTACCATTTAAATCATTTGCAGTTTCTTGAAGTTGTGTTAAAGCTTGTTCAACTTCAGTTTGATTAGCATTTGTACCTTGTGCTAGGTTAACGATATTTTCAGCATTACTTATTGCTTGATTTAATGCATCTTGTTTATCTGTTGATGCTTCAGTGTAATTAGGCTCAGCTTTATCAGTATTAATTTGATTCAATTGATCTTTTAATGATTTCATCGCTTGATCAAGTTGAGTTGCTGTTTGAACTAATTGTGCTACTTCTGTTCTAGTTGTAGCACCAGCAATTGCATCTTTAGCAGCTTGTTGTTGCGCATGATTTAAATGATCTAAACTATCAACAGTAGTTGTTGCTTGCTGTTGGTCTTGTTCAAGTTTTTGATCACCATGAAGATTGTCTTTAGCATTGATAACCTCTTGGATTTTTTGTTCAATTTGGTTTGTATCCATTGTTGGATTTGAAGTTTGATTGATTAAATCTTTGGCATTAGTTACTGCTTCAGTATATGCATCTTTTTGTGCAGGATCTTCATTAATAAATTTACTACTTGCTTCAACTTGTGCTTGGTCATTAATGCTTGCTTTTAAATTGCCCATTGCTGTATTAAGGTCAGCAGCATTTACTAAGATTTGATTAATGTCATCTCTAGTTGTTGCTTGATTGATTTGTGTTTCAAGCGTTTGGCGTTGTGGTTGGTTAAGATCAGTTGAGTTATTTAAGCTCTCTAAAGCTCGTTGTTTCGCTTGCTCAAGTTTTTGGTCACCATGTAAATTATCTTTGGCATTATTCACTGCTTGAGTTAGTTGGTCAACTTGAGTGATATCTAATGTAGGATTAGACGTTTGGTCAATCAAGTCTTGAGCATGTTGTACTGCTTGTGTATATGCGTCTTTTTGTGCAGGATCTTCATTAATAAATTTGCTACTCGCTTCAGTTTGAGCTTGGTCTTTAATACTTACTTTTAGATTTTCCATTGCTAAATCAAGTGCTTGAGCATGATTGATAATTTGTGCAACTTCATCTCTAGTTGATGCACCATTAATTTGATTTTGTAGCGTATCACGTTGAGAAGTATTAAGATTATTTAATTGATTTAGAGTTTCATTAGCATGTTGTTTATCATCAGCTAATTTTTGATCACCGTGTAAATCATCTTTAGCATTATTTACTGCTTGAGTTACATGTTCAATCGCAGACTTATCTAGTATTGGATTTGAATCATTATTTATAATGTCTAAAGCATGGTTAACTGCATCAGTATAAGCACCTTTTTGAGTAGGATCTTCGTTAATAAATTTACTGCTCGCTTCAACTTGTGCATGATCTTGAATACTATCTTTTAAAGCTTGCATTGCATTATTAAGTGCTTGTGCTTCTTCAAGTTTTTGTGCAACTTCATCACGAGTGGAAGCGTTGTTGATAGCATTTTCTATAGCTTGCTGTTGAGCAGGTGTTAAATGATCAAATTGATTTAATGATGTACCTGCATTTTGTTTATCTTCTTCTAATCTTTGAACTCCGTCTAATGCTTGTTTCGTATTATCGACAGCTTGAGTTGCTTGAGATACATCACCTTTATTAATTGTTGGGTTATTAGTTCCAGCAATGATATTTTCAGCATTTTGTAAAGCAGTGTCATAATCTTGTTGTTTGTTAGGTTCAGCATTAATATATTGACTGTTTGCATGAATATCATTTTTGTCAGCAATGCGTTGACGTAACGTATCCATTAATTGATCAAGTGCTTGTGCTTCTGTTAAGTCATTATTAACAGCTGTTCTTGTAGTTTCACTATCTATTAATGCATCTTCCATATGTTTTTGAGCATCATTTAAATGAGATAACTGACTAACTATTTGTTTGGCATGGTCTTTGTCGTTTTGTAATTTCACATCACCATGTAACGATTGCTTAGCATTGTTAACTGCTTCAGTAGCTTGATTAATAGTATTTTCATCTAACGTAGCAGTTTGTTCGTTGATGATATCTTGCGCATGTTGAACTGCCTGATCATAGTTTTGTTGTTCTGTTGGATCTTCATTAATGTAAATACTATTAGTTTTGACTGTTGCGTTATCTTTTATGCTTTCTCGTAAACCATGCATAGCTTGATTTAGTGTATTAGCATTTTGTTCAATTTGGTGAACATCAGTCACTAATGGTGCACCATTCACTTGTTGTATTAAAGCTTGTTTTTGTGGATCGTTTAAATCAACTAGTGCATTAATTGCTTGTTCAGCATTGACTTTTGCATCTTGTAAGTTTTGATCACCATTTAATGCTTGTAACGCATCTTGAACACGAGTAATTGCTTGCTCTACTTCTGTTTGTGATGCATTTTGACCCGTTTGTGGGTTAATGATACTTTCTGCATTCGCAATTGCATCAGTGTATGCTGTCTGTTTATCATTATCCGCATTTGTAAAGTTACCTTGTTGTTCAATGTCATTATGGTTAGCAATAGCTTGAATTAAATTACCCATTGCACTGTTTAAATCTTGTGCAGTTTGTAAGTGTTGATTCACTGTAGCAATGTCTGACGATTGAGTAATTTGAGCTTCTAAAGCTTGGACTTGAGTTTGATTTAAATGGCTCAATTGTCTAAGCGTTTCAGTAGCTTGTTGTTTAGTATTTGCAAGATTTTCATCACCATCAAGTGCTACTTTAGTTGTGTTCACTTGAGATGTAGCTGAATTGATATCATTTGGATCCATGATTAGTGAAGTAGCTTCGTTAATGATATTATTTGCTGCATTTACTGCATTGTTATAGTCATTTTGACGTTCAGTTGATGCATCATGATAGTCTTCAGAAGCTAATGTATCTTGGTTATCTGCAATACTGTTTCTCAATTGTTCCATAGCTTGGTCAAGCGCTTGAGCGTTTTGTTTTATTGTTGAAACATCTGTAACTAATGGTGCTTGGTTAATTTGAGTATTGTAATTTTGCTTTTGAGCATCGTTAAGATGTTGTAATTGATTAACAAACTGAGTAGCTTCTTGTTGAGCTTGAGCTAAGTTTGTATTACCATTCAACGCTTGTTTCGCATTATTAACTGTATTTGTTAAACGTTCAACTGCATCTTGAAGTTCATTTGTGCCAGCATGTTGGTTTAATACATTTTCAGCATTAGCAACTGCTTGGTTATACGCTTCTTGATTTTGTTGATCAGCATTTAAATAATTACCATCAGTTAATGTTTGTGCATTGTCATTAATTGATTGAGCTAATTGATTCATTGCTTGATCAAGGTTTTGAGCAGTTTGCTTAACTTGATTTACTGTTGCAATATCTGGTGCTTGTTCAATTTGAGTTGTGAGTGCTTGTTTTTGAGCATCGTTTAAATGAGACATTGCATTAATTTCTGTATTGCCATTTTGCTTTTCAGTAGCAAGTTTTGTATCACCGTTTAACTCGTTATGTGTGTTATTAACTTGGTTCATCGTGTTCTCGATGTCACTAGCATTTAACGTCGGATTAGATGATTGATTAATAATAGCTTCTGCTTGGTTCACTGCATTCGTGTATGCTATTTGTTTGTCTGCATCAGCATCGTGATAATTTTCACTACCTAATACTTCATCTTTATTAGCAATGCTTTGTTTTAATTGATTCATTGCATTATTAACTTCTTGTGCAGTTTGTTTAATTTGGTTAACAGCATCAATTGATTGTGCTTGGTTAATTTGTTCAGCAAGTGCATCATGTTGTGGTTGGTTTAAATCTTGTAATGTACCAAGTTGAGTTGTTGCTTCTTGCTTAGCTTGAGCTAAGTTTTCATTACCGTTAAGGTCATCTTTAGTTTGATTAACATTTGTTAGTGCTTGATTAACTTCATCAACGTTTAATACAGCTGTTGGTGTGCCATCTACGATTTGTTGAGCATGATTTGTAGCGTTGTCATAAGCAACTTGCTTACTGTTATCTGCTTGAGTGTAATCGATTGATTGCGGCACTTGACTATTAGCTTGAAGTTGTTGTTTCAAGTTACCCATTGCAGTATTTAAATCATTAGCAGTTTGTTTTACACGATCAACATCTGGAACTAAACCTGCTTGAGTTACTTGTTGTTTAAGCGCCTCTTTTTGAGGTGTATTTAAATTAGGTAATTGATCAATTATTGTTGTCGCATTTTGTTGTGCGGTTTGAAGATTTTGATCCCCATTTAATTCGCCTTTAGTTTGAGTCACTTGTTGTAATGCTTGAGTTACTTCTTGTGGATTAACTATAGCATTTGGAGTTCCATTAATAATTTGTTGTGCATGATTTACTGCATCAGTATATGCTAATTGTTTATCTTGATCAGCATTTAAGTAATTACCATTTGTAATAACTTGGTCATGATTTGCAATACCTTGTTTTAAATCAGCCATTGCTTTATTTAAATCTTGCGTTGTTTGTTTAATGCCATTGACATTATCAACTGTAGTAGCTAAATCTACTTGTTGTTTTAACGCTTCTTTTTGAGGTTGATTTAACTCACTTGCATTTTCAATAGCTTGAATTGCTTCATTTTTGGCATTTTGAACATTATTGTTACCATTTAAAGCTTGTTTAGCATCAGTTAATTGTTGTAATGCTTGTTCAACTTCAGTTTGAGGTACATTGCCACCATTAGCTTTATCTAAGATATTTTCAGCATGAGATATTGCTGCATTATATGCATCTTTCTTTTCTTGATCAGCATCTGTGTAATTGATGTTGCCTAATGTTTCTGTCTTATCTTGTAATCCATTAGATAAGGCTGTCATAGCATTATTTAAGTTTTCCGCTACTTGTTTGATTTGGTTAACATGTTCGATATCTGGTGCTTGATCAATTTGATCAGTATGAGCATGTTGTTGTGCACTATTTAAATGATCAAGTGTAGTTATCGTTGCTTTTGCATTTTGCTTTTCAGTTTCAAGTTTTTCATTACCATTTAAGGCTTGAGTTGTTTCTTGAACTTTCGTTAAAGCATTAGTCACTTGAGTTGGATCCATTATTGGATTAGCTGTTTGATTTAATAAATCTTGTGCAGCAGAGATAGCATCGTTAAATGCTGCTTGTTTGTCTGGATCTGCATCGTGATAGTCTTCGCTTGCTAAAATATCGTCTTTGTTAGCGATACCTTGTTTCAAGTTTGTCATAGCTTCGTTAAGCTTTTCAGCTGCTGTTTGAATCGCATTTACATCTGGAACTGCTGTAGCTTGTGTGATTTGTTTATTATATTCATCACGTTGAGCTTGATTTAAGTTTGGCAATTGATCAATTGCATTTGTAACTGTTTGTTTAGCATTAGCTAAGTTTGTATTACCGTTTAATTCGTCTTTAGTTTGATTAACATGGTTAAGCGCATCAGTAATTTCACTTGGTATTACAACTACATTTGGAGCTCCGTCAATTAACTGTTGAGCTTGAGTGACAGCATTGTTGTATGCAGTTTGTTTTTCAGTATCAGCATTTGTAAAGTTACCATCAGCTTTAGTTTGATCTTTATCTGCAATACTTTGTTTCAATTGTGTCATTACATTATTTAAGTCTTGAGCAGTTTGTTTAATACCATTTGTTTCAGCAACAGTTGTAGCATTATTCACTTGACCTTTTAATGCATCTTTTTGAGCTTGGTTTAAGTCACTCGCATTATTGATGTATTCAGTTGCTTCGTCTTTAGCTTGTTGAACGTTTGCATCACCGTTTAATGCTTGTTTAGCATTGTTGACTTGTTGAATGGCTTGTTCAACTTCAGTTTGAGATACGTTACCGCCACTAGCTTTATCTAATATATTTTCAGCATTTGTAATAGCTTGATTGTAAGCAGCTTGCTTTTCAGGATCAGCATCAGTAAAGTTGACTTTTGATGTTGTTAAATCTTTGTCGGCAATTGCTTGTTTTAAACCAGCCATAGCATTGTTTAGATTTTGAGCATTGTTTTTAATTTGATTTACTTCATCAACTGATGTTGCATGATTAATTTGCTCATTTAAAGCATGTTGTTGTGCATTATTTAAGTTATCAAGTCCACCTACTGTTTGATTAGCCTCTTGTTTTGCTTGGTTCAGATTATCATTACCATTCAATTCATTTTTAGCGTTTGTCACGTTAGTTGCGGCTTGATTAATAACAGTCGGATCTAATGATGGATTAGATGTGTTATCAATAATATCTTTTGCACTATTAACGGCATTGTTATATGCCTCTTGTTTATTTGGTGACGCATCTAAGTAGTTTTGATCATTCTTAGTCACTGTATTATCTGCAATACTTTGTTTTAAATGATTCATCGCTTGGTCAACGTCTTGTGCTTTTTGTAAATTAGCTTGAACTTCTGCTACATTCGATGAATTTCCAACTAATTGTTTAAGTGCTTCTTTTTGAGCATCAGTAACATTAGTTAATCTATCGATATTTGTTGTAGCTTGTTGTTTAGCGTTATTTAAGTTTTGATTACCATTTAAATCATTCTTAGCTGAATTAACTTGGTTAGTTGCAGCTTCAACTTGCTCTTTAGTTAGATTTGTACCTTGTGTAGGGTTTAAAATATTTTCAGCATTTGTCACTGCATTTGTATAATCAGTTTTCTTATTATTATCAGCATCTAAATAATTTTGACTATCTAACGTATTGTCTTTGTCAGCCAAGCTTTCTTTTAATTTAGTCATAGCTGTGTTTAAATCTTGAGCATCTTGTTTAATTTTTTCTACTTCAGCAACTGTTTGAGCTTGATTAATTTTTTGAGCTACATTTTCTCTTTGAGCATTATTTAAATTATCTAAACCATTTAATTCTTGCGATGCATTATTTTTAGCTTCGTTGACTTTTTGCGTACCATTTAAAGCTTGTTTAGCAGTATTAATTGCTGACAAAGCTGTTTCAACTTGTGCTTGGTTTGCATTTGAACCAGTAGTTGGGTTTGTAATACTTTCAGCACTTGTTATTGCGTTATTATAATCCTGTTGTTTAGATGGTTCTGCATCAGTGTAATTGACGCTTTGTTTAACATCTGTTTGGTCATTAACAGCATCAATCAATTGTCCCATTGCTTGATTAAGTGATGATGCAATAGAAGTAACTTGATTTACTGTTGCAATATTTTGAGCATCATTAATTTGGTTAGTAAAGTCTGTACGTTGTGCTTGATTTAAATGAGTAAGTTGATTTAAATCTTGTAATGCATTTTCTTTAGCACGTGTTAAGTTAGCGGCACCATTTAAACCAGTTTCTGCTGTTTTAATTTGTTGCATTGCTTGTGAAACGTTTGAAGGATTAAGTTCTGGTTGAGTAGTTTCACTAACAATACTTTCAGCATGGTTAATCGCATCGTTGTAAGCAGTTTGTCTATCGTTATCAGCATCGGCAAATGGTTGACTTGATTTAACTGCTTGTTGATGACTTATTTCTTGTCTTAAATCAGTCATCGCATTGTTAAGTGCATTTGCATTTGACTTGATATTAGCAACTTCATCAAGTTGTGTAGCACCGTTAATTTGGTTTGTAATACTTTGACGTTGTGCATCAGTGAGATCTGTTAGATGATTTAATGCTTCTGTTGCTTCTTGTTTCGCATTTGAAAGATTAGTATTACCATTTAATTCATTTTCAGCGCTGTTTACATTTTGTGTAGCAGTATTGATGTCTGCTGGATTTGTAACAACATCTGGCGAACCGTTAATTAAGTTTTGTGCGTGTTGGTAAGCATCAGTATAGTTACCTTGTTTCTCAGCACTTGCATTAGTGTAATTACCATCAGTAATTATTGCATTGTGGTCAGCTACAGTTTGTTGTAATTGATCCATTGCAGTGTCTAATGCATTAGCATTATTTTGAAGGTCAGTAACAGCTGCTACTTTTTGAGCTTGGTTAACTTGCTCTTTTAGTGCATTTTTCTGTGGTGTATTCAAATGTGCTAAGTTTTCAATTGCTTGTGTTGCATCATTTTTAGCTGTTTGTAAGTTTTGAATACCATTTAATTCACTAGCAGTTTGAGTAACGTTTTGAATTGCTTGTTCAATTGCGTTTTGATCAGCATTTGTGCCACTCGTTTTGTCTAAAATACTTTCGGCATTTGCTACTGCTCCAGTATATGCATTTTTCTTATCTGTATTAGCATCTAAGTAGTTTTGATTGTTTAAAGTTTCATCTTTATTCGCGATAGCTTGTTGTAATTGTTGCATAGCTGAATTTAAGTTTTGTGCAGTTGTTTTAACTTGGTTAACGCCATCAACTGTAGAGGCACTATTAATTTCGTTAGTTAAATGTGCCTTTTGTGCATCGTTTAATTGATTTAGTGTACCTAAATTATTCAGTGCATCAGCTTTCGCTTCACGAACTTTAGCATCACCATTTAAATTGTCTTTAGCTGTAGACACTTTATTAGTTACCGCTTCAACTTGTTCTTTATTTAAGTTACCACCGTGTGCATTATCTAAAATACTTTGCGCTTCAGTAACTGCATTTGTATAAGCATCTTGCTTAGTTTGATCAGCATCAGTAAAGTTAACACTATTTTTCACTGTAGTTTGATCATTAATACTATTTTGTAATTCGCCCATCGCAGTATTTAATTCATGAGCTGTATTTTGTGCTTGAGCGACTTGTGCAAGTGTAGTTGCATTAGTAATTTGTTCAGTTGCTACATTTGTTTGTGCAGTGTTCAAGTGATTATATGTTGCTAATGCTTGTTTAGCAGCTTCTTTAGCTTGAGCAACTTTTTCTTCACCGTTTAATGCATTTTTAGCAGTTGTAACTTGATTTAATGCTGCTTGAACTTGAGTAATATCTGCATTTGTACCTTGATCTTTACTTAAAATTGCATTAGCTTGAGTAACTGCATTTGTATACGCTTGTTGGTTAGTTGGGTCAGCATCAGTATAATCAACGCTTTGTAATACATCATTATTATCGTTAATACCTTGCTGTAACTCAGCCATAGCTTGGTTTAAATGTGTTGCAGTATTAGATACTTGCTCGACGTTAGCAACTGTTGGTGCATTGTCGATTTGAGTCGTTAACGCTGCTTTTTGAGCATTGTTAAGTGATGTAAGTTGTTCTAATGCATTTTTAGCATTTGTCTTAGCTATTTCAACATTTCGGTCACCATTTAATGCTTGTTTAGTACTTTGAACATTTTGAATTGCTGTTTGAACATCAGCATGTGATGTATTCGCGCCATGTTCTTTATCTAAAATACGTTCTGCTTCAGCTACTGCATTATTGTATGCTTCTTGATTAGCTTGGTCAGCATTAGTGTAGTTAACCTGTTGTTTAGTAGATTCTTGATCTTGAATCGATTGAGCTAATTCATTCATAGCATTATTCAGTTGAGTCGCATCATTTTGAATAGTAGTTACATCATTCACATGAGTTGCACTATTAATTTGATTAGTAATACTTTCTTTTTGCTCATTTGTTAAATGAGATAATGTATTTAAGTTTGCTTTCGCATTGTTTTGGGCATTAACAAGATTTTGAGCACCATTTAATGCACCTTCTGCAGTTGTCACTTGTGTTGTTGCTTGAGTAATTGTATTTGGATTCATTGTTGGCGTGCCAGTTTCATTAATAATGTTATTCGCATTATTAACTTGAGCATCGTATGCCTGTTGCAAGTCTTGGTTTGCATCAGTATAGTTTTGACTTGATTTTACTGTTTGTTCATTAGCAACACTATCTCTTAATGTTCTCATTGCATCATTCAGTGTTTGTGCATTAGTTTTAACTGTTTGAACGTCAGGTAATGTTTGAGCATTTTGAACTTGTTCTTTTAGATTTGCTTTTTGAACGTTATTCAATTGTGCTAATCCGTCAATCGTGTTGTTAGCATTTTCTTTTGCAACACGTAAATTATTATCACCATTTAACGCATTATAAGCACTTGTTACTGAAGTTGTAGCATTATCGATATCTGTTGGTACAAGAACAACATTATTTGTACCATGGATAATAGATTCTGCATTAGCAACTTGAATGTCATATGCATTACGTTTATCGTTATCTGCATTGATATAATTTCCGTTTGTTAAAGTTTCTGCTTTGTTAGCAATCGATTGTCTTAAGTTACCCATTGATGTATTAAGTGTTGTTGCTAATTGCTTAACGCCATTTACATCAGCAACACGATTACCACTAGTAACTTGAGCTTTTAAAGCGTCTTTTTGAGCAGTATTTAAGTTAGTGCTTTGATCAATTGTATTGATTGCACTTTGTTTAGCTTGATCTAAGTTTTGTTGACCATTTAATGCTTGTTGTGCTTGGTTAATTTGGTTAACTAAAGTATCTACATCTGATTTAGAAGTATTAGGTCCAGTCGCTTTGTTTACAGTTGATTCAGCAGTTACAAGATACATATCATAATTTGATTGATTTTGTGAATCTGCATCTAAATAGTTTTGACTATTTTGAACATTATTTTTATCATCAACTAATGTTTGTAATTGTCCCATTGATGTATTTAATGCATCAGCATTTTGTTTTACTTGTTCAACGCCAGCAAGATTAGTTGCATGGTTGATATCATTTTCTAATGCGTTATGTTGAGCAGTAGTTAAATGATTTAATGTACCTAAATGTTGAATAGCTGCTGTTTTCGCATCATTAATTTTATGATCGCCATTCAATTCATTTTGTGCATTAGTAATTCTTTGTAATGCTGTTTCTACATCATTTTGCGGCGTGTTAGGACCAGCATCTCTATTTAAAATCGCTTTGGCAGCTGCAATCGCTTCATCGTATGCTGTTTGTTTATTAGTATCTGCATCAGTGTAATTTTCTGTTGTTTTGATTTGATTTTCATTATTAACAGCTGATTGTAAATTATTCATTGCAGTGTCTAAACTTTGAGCACTTTGTTTAGCTTGGTTAACTTGGCTAATATTTTGAGCATTAGTGATTTGAGTATTTAAGTTATCTTTTTGTTGGTTAGTAATATGAGATAACGTATCTAAATACTGTTGTGCGTTTTGTTTAGCAGCTGATAAGTTTTCGTCACCGTTTAAATCGCCTTTAGCATGAAGCACTTGTTGAGCTTTCGCATTAATTGTATCAGCACTCATCTCTGGATTAGTTGAAGCATTGATGATGTCTTCAGCTGAAGTTACTGCGTTATTATATGAATTTTGATTATCAGGTGATGCATCGTTATAATCTTCACTATTTCTTACAGTATTTTGGTCAGCAATGCTTTGTCTTAATGTATCCATCGCGTGGTCTAACGTATTCGCATTACCTTGGATACTTTGAACATCTGCCACTGTTGTACTGTTATTAATTTGAGTTGTTAAATGATCTTTTTGAGCATTAGTTAAATGCGTTAATTGTGATAATGCTTGTTTAGCAGTTTGTTGAGCTTGTTCTAAATTACGGTTACCGTTTAATTCATTTTTAGCTTTATTTACTTTAGCAATAGCTGCGTTAACTTGGTCTTGAGTTTTATTAGGACCGTTTTGAGCTAGGATTGCTTTAGCTTCATTAACTGCTGTTGTGTAGTTAGTTTGTTTATCAGAAGATGCGTCTCGATAATTTTGAATATTTAATGTGTCATTTTCGTTGCTAATAGCATCTTGTAAGTTACCCATTGCAGTATTTAAATCATTCGCATTTTGTTTCACTGAATTAACGTTAGCAATATTAGTTGCATCATTAATTTTAGAAGCGATATTTGCTTTTTGAGCATTATTTAAATGAGATAGTGTATTCAACTCATTGTTTGCTTGTTGTTTTGCTTGTTCAAGCTTTTCTTCACCATTTAATGCATCTTTTGTTGAAGTAACTTGATTTATCGCTTGGTTAATTGCATCAACAGTCATTGTTGGTTGCGTAGTTTCACTAATGATTTGTTTAGCATTTGAAACTGCTTGATTGTAGTTATTTTGCTTTTCATTATCTGCATCTAAGTAATCTTCACCACGTTTTACTGCTTCGTTATTAGCAATAACATTTTGTAAGTTATTCATTGCCGTGTCTAAGTTAGATGCGAGTTCTTTCGCTGCGTTAACAGTATCAACTTGATGTGCGTCGTTGATTTGTGACTGTAACTGTTGACGTTGAGCGTCATTTAAATGCGTTAATTGACCAAGTGCTGTTTGAGCTTCTTGTTTAGCATTGTTAAGGTTATCAGAACCGTTTAATGCAGTTTCAGCCTGAGACACTTGTTGTAATGCGTTAGTTACATCATTAGGTATTAACGTTGGATTTTGAGCGTTGCCATTAATGATTTCGTTAGCTTGGTTATAAGCAGTATCATAATCATTCTTCTTATTAGTATCTGCATTGACATAGTTGTCGTCTTGAACTAATTGAGCGTGGTTAGCGACACCTTGTTTTAAATTGGCCATAGCTGTATCTAAAGCAATTGCATTTTGTTTAATATCATTCGCTGCTAGTACATTTTGAGCTTGCGTTACTTGTTGTGTTAAAGCGTTCTTTTGCGCTTGATTTAAGTCATTAGCGTTAGTAATTGTATCAATCGCTTCTTGTTTAGCACGTTGTAAGTTTTGCTCTCCATCTAAGGCAGCTTTAGTTGATTTAACAGTATTTGCTTTTTGATTAATAGCGTCAGGAGACATTGTTGGACTATTTTGTTCTCCAATGATGCCTTTAGCTGCGTTTACTGCATTATCATAATTTGTTCTGTTAGAAGATGTTGCCTCAGTATAGTTAATACCAGTTTTGATTGAATCATTATCATTAATGCTGTCTCGTAATGCTGTCATAGCAGTATTTAATGAGTTAATACTATTTTTAATTGTTTCAAGACCAGCATGATTTGATGCAGCATTAATTTGCTCTCTAAAGTTATCTTTTTGAGCTTGGTTAAGACTTGTTGCATGTTGTAATGCTTCTAAAGTTGGTTGACGATCTAAAGTTAAACCAGCTCTTGCTTGATCTAACTCAGATTGAGCGTTAGTTGCTAGAGTCACTTTATCATTGATAGTTTGAACTGATGGTTGGCCAGCAAGTTCTTGATTCACTGCATTTAAAGTTTGACGTGCTGCTTCTAATTTTTCGTTATATGCATTTAGTGAAGCGGTTGTCATACCAACAGTATCTGTTGGTTGATTAATACTTTGCTCTAACGCTTGTTTAGCCGCTTCTAGTGGTGCTTTATCTGGCGTTAGATTTGTTCTAGCTTGATCTAATTCAGATTTAACACTGTTAGTTTGGGTTGTATTTGTATTGATGTCGTCAACTGAAGGATTGCCATCTAATACTTGAGTAATAGCATTTAGTTTTTCTTTCGCTGCAGAAAGTTTTGTATTAAATGCATTCACTGTATCTTGAGTCATACCAGTTGTACTTGTATTTTGAGCTTGAGTGATGCTTTGTTGTAACTCATTTTTAGCTGTTTCCAACGGTGCTTTATCTACAGTTAAACCATCGCGTGCAGTATCAAGCGCAGATTTAGCGTTATTAGCTTTAGTAATGTTGTCTCTAATTGTAGCGACATCTGGATTACCATGAAGTACTTGAGTAATAGCTTCTAAAGTTTGTTGTGCAGCATTTCGTTTTTCATTAAAGTTAGCGACAGAATCTGCAGTCATACCAGTTGTGCTTGTCGAACGGTTAATATCATTTTCTAAATCATTTTTCGCTGCTTCTAACGGTGCTTGGTCTGGCGTTAAGTTAGTAATAGCTTGTTTTAAGTTATTGTATTGAGTTTCAACTTTAGCTTTTTCAGCTGCGATGTCTTGGTCAGTTGCATCTCCATTATCAATGACTTGTTGTGCGTTATTTGATTCAGCTTGAGCCGTTTGTTTAGCTGTTTGGTAAGCATTGATTGATTCTTGAGTCATACCATCTGTTGATACAGATTTATTTATTTCCTCATCAAGTTTAGCTTTCGTTGCTTTTAATTCACTGTTATCTGCTAAAGGTTGTAATTGATCGATAGCTTGAGTGATTTGTTCATTGACTCTATTTACTGCAGTCATCGCATCTTGTACTTCTTGTACAGTGCGAATTGGTTTATTAATGACGGCATTCGCATTGTTACGAGCACTAGTTAAATCACTATTAAGTGCTTGCATTGCTTGGTTGTAAGCTGTAATACTAGCTGGTTTCTTATCAGTAGTTGAACCAGTTCTATCAAGTTGTTGTACTGCTTGTTGTAATGCAGTAGTATCAGCAGTCAAGTGTGCTTTCGCATCATTAAGTTTCGCTAATGCATTGTTAACTCTTGACTTTTCTGCTGCGATTTCTTGAGCTGTCGCATCACCATTATTAATCACTTGTTGTGCATTAGTAATGGCAGTTTGAGCCACTTGTTGCTTCGTATTGTAATTATCAATACTTTGTTGAGTCATACCGTCTGTTGAAGGTACTTGATCAACAGCTGCTTGTAAGTTATTTTTCGCTGCTACTAGTTCACTATTATCAGCTTTATCTTGTAATAATACTTTTGCTTGATCAATTTTAGTTTGAGCTGCTTGTACTTTTGTTAAAGCAGCACTAACTTGTTGAGGTGACGCAAATTGATCTTGAATGACTTGATTTGCTTCAGCTTTAGCAGCATTGATTTGTTGCTCGGCAGCTGTCATTGCTTGGTTATATTGATTAATACTTGATGGTGTTTTACCGTTAGTACTAATTGCATCATCTAAATGAGAATTAGCAGTAATTAATTCACGTTTATCTGATTTAGTAAAGATTGTTTCATTTACTTCTTCAGTACTACCATCGTTATAAGTAATGATGACAGGAATTGTTGTTGTGCTACCGCCAGCTAAGTTTGTAGGCATATTTGTACCTTGTTTGATAGCAGCATTTTGTTTGTTATTAACATGTACAGCATTGTTAATTTCGTCAGCAGTAACATTGTTGCCGAATTCTTTAATAATTTGATCCGTTGTTACTGTGTGCTCTGATGGTGATGTTAATGTTCTAGAATTAGAACTTGCTGCATTACCAGAACCTGCTTTAGCAACTGCTGTTACTTCTGAATTTGGCTTAATTGTATTAGCATTAAACGTTACTTTACCAGTTGTACTGTCTAATGTAATGTAACTTGGTTGATCAGCTACAGACCACTTGCCGTTTGCCCCTTTAACAACATGTAATGTTTTATTTTGTTCAGTACCATTACCAAGTTTTTCAGTGTAAGTAATATCAACAGCATTTGTTGGGTTAACTAAATTGCCTGTTGGGTTATTAGGTGTAATGTCTAATTGACCATTGTCCCATGCAGTAGATAAAACTTGATTCGGTTGTGGTGCTATAACTGTGAATTCATCACTTGGTTGTTCAGCACTTGTTAATTCTCCACTACCTTGAGTTGCGATAACTTGAATTGTATCAGCTGGGTTAAATGTTCCTGCTGTAACAGTAATTACATTAGCAGTACCTACGAGTCCTGCTACAGTATGAGCAGATTGCTCCTTAGTCCAAGGGCTTCTATTATTATTTCTACTAAATGAAGTAATTACATTTCCATTACGTTTAATTACTAATCTATCGGCATAAGTTGTAACATTTCCAGAACTTGTATTAATACGTTGATCATTACCTGGTGCAATTGTTATTTCACCTTGAGCCGTTTCACTGATAGTTGGTTTAGTTGGTTGAACATTTTTAACAATAAATTTAGCTGATTGAGATGTCGCAAATGTTCGACCATTGTATAAAACATCATATGTAGCATTTACTACTTTAGCTGCATTTGGTTTGTTCATAGCTGCCCAGCTTGCATTATTAGTGCCAGTTGCAGTTTTGTTCCAACGATATGTGAATCCGTCAGTTGGTAAGCCATCACCATTTTCGTTATGAGCATATTGAGAAGCATCAATACCGGATGCTAATGTTGTACCTATTGTTGTTGTGTATTCACTTTGAGGGAAATCAAATTGATACACATACACTTTTACAGGTACTTGTACTGGTGTAGATATGCCAGGATAATTTACGTTAATTGTTAAGTTTTGTACGCCTGCAGTGTTAGAGTCAGGTGCAGTATTATTAACCCATTCAGTAGTAATTCCTGTTGTATTTTGATTTGGTTCAAAAGTTATATAATTAATAGCTTGAGTGCCGTGAGTAAGATTTGTACCCTTTTTATCACGAGCAGGACTAATTGCGACTGCTGATGGATATATTTTGATTGGTATAACAACATTTCTAGTACCTTGACCGTTTGGTAATGTGACTGTAATTGTTTTAGTAAATGAGCCTACATTATTTTTCCAATTATCAGGATTATCTTGCCATGTAGCTATTGTGCCGTTTGGTGCACTCTTAATAAATCGCTCTGCATGGTTAAAATCAAAGTTATTTCCACCTTTAACTAATACTGCTCCTTCGTCAATAGCTTGTAATTGTGGTGTTACTCGAACACTATCACTATCTAACGAATCTACAGTTTCAGAGTGTCTTTCATTTGTAACTTGTCCTCGATCATTTAATGACGTATATGTTAAATTACTTTCAGACATAGCTGCATGAGCCTTAATATCACCATCAGGTAAAGCATCACTAACTGTAATGATTGCCGTACGATCATTTCCATATGTAGTTTTTGTAATTGTTAATGGCGTGCCATCTGCTTTAAGTAAAGTTATTGGTGAATGAGTCAACACATTAGATAATTTAATTTCTTGATTAGTTAATCCCGCTTTATAACTTACTGAATTTGCATCAATTACTGGTGCATCTGGACGGATTTTAGCTAAGAATTTTACATCTTCTGTTTGGCCATTAGCGTAAGTGACACGTACTTGTCTTGTTTGGAAACCTATTTGGCGTGTGTTTGGTCCCTCACCGTTATTACCTATAAAAGTAAAAGTCATATTGTTAGGTTGATCTGACCAAGAGTTGTTGATAGGTTTCATATATTCTTTAGCATTATTAACGTCGGTAATATCAGGGAATGTTCCCAGTTTAGGCGCTACAAATACTTTTTTAGGAATAGTTCGAACAACCATGTATGATGATTCTTTAACTATTGGTGATGTTTCACCATCAAATAAGATATTAGCTCTAACTGTGATATTTTCACCGATAGTTGAATTATTTTTATTTGGCGTATTATTTGTTAACCATGTGATAGTCGCATCAGATATAGGGTTTCCATTTTCTAATGTGAAGAAATCACTTGGAGATGCTCCTTTTCCATTCGGGAAATTTTGGCCCTGTACAGTATATCTTGGTTTAGCAACCACATTGTTAAGAGTGTGTTTAACTGGTACGGTTACAGTTGATGAAGTTCCATCTGTATAAGTTACTGTAACAGTTACATCAGCGTTATTACCGCGTCTATGAACATTACTTACTGTTTTACTTTGAACTTCATTTGTTGATGCTGTGGCATAACTTCTATTAGGTACTATTTCTGTCAAAGTAACTGAGTTTGTAATTGCTTCTTGGTCCTCTTGTGAAATGCTCGCATTATTGCTAATATTAGCGATTCTGACTGGATTTTGAGCTGTAGAAGTTGTTGAAACACGATATTTATCTTTTAATGGTTTGATTGCTATATTGAATGAATGTTCAGTACTATTACCGCTTGTGTCTGTTGCAATTAAGTTAATTGTTTTATTTGTTGTACGTGTTACATTAGGAACAACAAAAGAAGCTACTTGATTATTATTTGATACATTGCCTGTGATTTGAGATGTAGGCGTTACAGTTACATTTCTTAATTCATAATTATCATTAGCAGTAATATGATTTGTATATGTTTCTCCAGAATAAATCTGCTGATTTGTTGGATTTTCAACTGAAATTGTTGGATTAACTTTATCACTTGGAACAAAGTACACATTAATTGTGTCAGTCGTAGTAGCTAAGGTTGAATTTAAATTTTCAATGTAAGGTTTAGGACCGGTAGGCGCTAGATACAATTGAGCTCGATAAATCGCATTATGAACATTACTGATTGTATTATTTTTAATAACTTTATCAATAGTAAATGCACCTGCGCCGTTAATAGCTGGTTTATTTACATTCATTAATGTTGAATTATGGCTGTTGTTACTCAAATTAGAATAAGTAATAGTTTGTCCACCAATTCCGGTATTAGTCGTTACAATATCTAGCACTTGAATCGGTTGATCATCTAAAGTGTAAAAACGTTGTCCATCACCTTGAGGTGAAGTTAGTGAGTAACCTGTCGTGCTATAAGTTGGTCGACCACCGGCTTCAGCTGCTTCTTTTTCAGTACCAGCAATATTTGTTCGTAAACCAGGAATATTTGTATTAGCTACTAATAAGTTTAATACTTCATTTGTATTAAAATCTTGACCTAAAGTAGCATCATATCTATAAATTAAAGATTTATGATCAGGTGTCCATTCAAGCCCTCCATCAGTCGGTCTATTTTCTATTCTCGGACTCGTCCATGACACTTGATAATCATTAGGAAAATCAACCCAACGAAGGAAAGACATATGATTACCATTTGAAGTAAATGATTTAACTAGTTTTCCTTTAGTGACAGTAACAGTCACAGTGCTTACACCTTGATCAGATAAAGGATTATTAACAGTAATATCATTTTTAGTTAATGGAAGAATATGACTATTAGCATTTATAAATGCTTGTTTCACTCTAGTGACTTCATCGTCAGTTAATTGATATTTTGAAATTCTATAAACACGTTGATCATCAGTTGGTTCATTAACGTCGATGACTTTTAATGAAAGCGTCAATGGTGCTAGATTTTGATGATACGCATTAGCAGCTTGAACTTGATAATCGTATGTTCCTACATCTAGATGTGAAATTTCAGACGGAGTAGGTAACGGATTAATAGCTGAAATATTATAGAATAAATTATTTGGTAATGCTGCACCATCTTCTAAAGTGAAATATTGTTGTAACTCTCCAAAATTAAAAGCTTGTCCTTTGGCGATAACAATTGTAGCTTGTTTTAAATTATCTCCACTAGCATAGGCCGCATTTCTTATAGGTTCATAAGTAATGACTTGAGATGGTGATAAATGGTCTGTTGAACCATCTTTGTAAGTAAATTGAGCTGAACCATTCGAACCAATGGCTAGATTATTTGTTTTTGCTAATTTATCTTTTAAATTTGCATTTTTATTTAAAAGTGATTGACTTATTTGAAGTAGTTCTTCAAAGGAAATTGACATTGGATCTGATACTTTTATTTTTTCAGCATTATCAAGACCCACTGGTTCAAAATCCTGACTCATTTTACCCACGTTGAGTGAAACTTGTTTAGCTTGGCTTGTATTGTTCGCGTTATCAGTTGCTGTAATCGCAAATGAAAGTTGACTATTATAAGTTTGATTATTAGGTATTGTTCCAGAAATAGTCAGTACACCTGATATACCATCTGAACTTTTCTCTAAATGTGTTGTCCATCCGCTTGGCAGATTAGTAACATTTACATTTTTAATACCTGTTCCGTATCGCTCATCTGATACATTAACAGTGAAACTAACATTTTCACCTCTATAATATTTCTTTTCAATACCTACAGGGTCGTTGATAGTTGGTGGTGTATCATCAGGTAAAATTGGAACTACATTTCCCCAGTTAGATTGTACATTTTTGTTATAAAATACTATCGCTTTAATATTTCCCCCTGCAGGCGGTAAAGGGAATACAAATCCATTATTTTTTTCAATAACAACTGTATGACTATCATATGTAGGTGTTTGTGTTCCAAGAGTTGCATAGCCTGTTGGTACTGATGCAGGATCATTAGTACCATTTTTACCTTTATCCTTTGAAGTTATTAAGTAGACTAAAGCTGTTGGGTCATTAGGCACATTATCTATAACTATTCTTGGCATTTCCCCACCTTTACCATGTAATTCTTCAGCGGTTGTTACTATATGCGGCGCAGGTGGTTTAACACGTATTTCAAATTGTTGTTCATTTTTTCCGAATCTGACTGTTGCAAAATAAATACCCGGATCTAGATGGCCTACTAATTCGATATTTTTTTCATAAGCAGTATTAACACGGTCTACAGAACTTTGGATTCTCAGGGTTTTAGGTATACCGGTAATGGACCAATCAGAATCAGTAAATGGCGCATTACTCACTAAGTTAATTCTTAATGGTTGATTATAAATCGTTTTTCCACCAGAAGTAGACGTGCTATTTTGCATTTCTCCAGGATTTAAAGCAAAAACTGGATGACCAGCTGTTTGAGATATTGGTAATAATGCACGGTCTAAAATTTCATCGTTAGTGAAAAATAATATATTATAACGTAATTCTGGTAAGACAGTTAAATAAGCAGGAGTAAGAGTTTGTTCATTTTGATATCTGTCACGATAATTAAATCCAATCAATAACCGAATTGGCCTACCAGAATTTAATGATTCTCTTAATTTTTCATCAGTGAATAATTGACTTATTTCGTATTCATTCAAAGGTTGAGGTGTAAAATCACGTTTACCATTATAATTTAAATCCGGATTGAAAAATCCTAAAACATCATTAGTTGGCGATTTGATATAACTCAATGGATCACTAGCGTAATCTTGTGAAAAATTGTTACTTTCTAAAACTAATTTTGTTTTATAAGAGTTAGTTGCTGGATCGTAAATTTGTTTTTTATTACCTATACGATAACTACGGTTAACTATTTGGTTTGTGCTAGCCATTCTTTCAGTGAATAAATTTAAAGGCTCTACATAAAGTTGGCTATAGTTAGAATATTGATTATCTTCATATGCACGTGCACCTGCAGCGTAGTATAACCTTTGACTAGTAGATCCAGTCGTTTTAAATGTAATAGTATAACTAGAGTCACCTTTACCTATAAATGCGTATATTCTACTTAAACCTGGAATTTCATTTTTGTTTTCACCATTTAATAGAGTTAATAACTCATACCCTTTAGATTTAGCTTCATCACTAGCACCTTGATCAGTAAAGTAGCCACTAGGACGTGCTAAGTCTTTAAAATTATAGATTTGAATATCAGACATTTCGTAGAATGTATGGCCATTTGGTGGTCCTTCATCAAAACCATAAGCTCTTTTTCTGTCAATTTGATCTCCATTACTCCAAAATTCAGGTAAAGGTTTATCTAAACCTGCACCTGCCCCAGTGCTACTAATTATATTATTGTGATCTCGATCGACAATACTAATTCTAGTCTCGCCTACTGGTGTTTGTCCTTCTGGTAGTCCAAACCAAAATACCATTTTGTCATGCTTTACATAAGCTCTGTTGAATTTTATTGTCCATTCATAGCCATCTTTCAATTGTTTAGCTGACATTAACGCATACTCTTTTGATTCAGCAGCATGTAAAATATTAAAGTGGTCTCTAGCTGGTACGTTAGGTGAGTCTCTATTTGATGCACTAACAAAGGTACCAACTGGGTATCCTGAACCGTCAATCTCACTACTTACATAGTATCCTGATAATGCATTTTGATAATCAGAACCTACTCTTGGCTCTACTGAACTAGTTTTTGGCTCTACTGAACTAGTTTTTGGCTCTACTGAACTAGTTTTTGGCTCTACTGAAC
>NZ_RXWW01000014.1 GCF_003970495.1 Staphylococcus pasteuri | reverse complement strand
ATTTTATACATAATAAAATAAATTATACCTACAATGAGAACAATACTTATAAAGCTTGTAATATATATACCTATGTATACTTCTCCAAACAAACCTAAAATTTCATATATAATTTTAGAAGCAAATAATGTATGAATGATAGCTACGATAAAAGGAATACTAAATAACCATATTAATTGTTGATCCAATATGTGTTTGATTTTCTGATTATCAATACCTAAATGTTCCATAGTAAGATAATTTTGAACATCTTCTTGTGCTTCAGAAACTTGCTTGTAATAAATAATTAAAAATATGCCAATAAATAGAACTAATGATACTAAACTTCCAACAAATATAAGTCCTCCATTAATGTTGTACCAAACGTTCTTAAATTGCTCATAAGTACTAATATCTATATCATGTTTTCGTTCAATCTCATGTATTATCGGTGAATCATTTCCTTTTAACTCATAGTCATTAAACTCTATCGTCGTATTTGTTAAATGCATGTTCGATTGTGATGTCGACTTGTTATAGTAGTTAACTATTTGATTTAATTCCCTATCATTTTTCACTATCAAATTAATATTTTCACTGAATCTTAGAGAATTAACGTTAGTCTGATGGACACGTTTTATATGGTAAGGTTTACCTTGTATGACTATTTTGTCAGAATCATCTAGAATATTCATATTAGTGTTTACGCCAACTTCATTATCTTTAAGATGGAGATGACGATTAAATTGATTATAGTCATTTAAATTCATAACAGTTATAAATACATTTTTATTTTTCCCTGGATCAATATTAAACTTATTTGGTGTTTCACTCGGTTTTAATAATCTTTGATATTCTGAATTAGCATCCAAATATACATTAAACAGTGATTGCGTATAAACTTTTGGCGTATCAGCATTCGTCTTCTGTTTAATATCATTAATTACTTTTTTTACTTTTTTAGCAGTTTGTTGATTATGATGAAAGTCTCCATCTACACTCGTTACATATTGATTTTTCCACATTTCATTTACATTTTTATCTAAACCTCTATATGTAGTTACTGTCATCCCTAAAGTAACAATTAAGAAAGTACAAAGTAGTGCTATGCTTGCCAAACCAATAGCATTAGATTTCATGCGTGTTCTTAGACCAGAAATTAAAAAGAAATGCTTAGGTTGATAATAATACTTTGGCAACTTTTGTAATCTTTCTATTATAAGCACACTGAATGAAACAAATAATAAATAAGTACCAGAAAACACGAAAAATATAGCTATAAACAATGCAAAAAAAGATTCAACAGGCGTATTGTCCTGCAATGCAATTCTATAACCATTGCCCACAAGAATAATGCCTACAAGTAGAAGTATATAATTGATCACTTTTTTATAACGTCGCTTGTGATAAACCTTTTTATTAATTAATTGCATAGGATTTTGTAGCGTGATTTTAAATTGATTAATCATAAAAAGTAATAACATCACTATAAATAACAACAATAATGTAATCCACATTGCTTTAACATCAAATGGATATGCACGTAAACTAGTTTGATGACCTGTCGTAATTTTATTGATTAACATAAAGAATAATGATCCAAATAAATATCCACCCACGATACTAATTATCGTTATAATGCAGTATTTTATTATATGTTCAATAAGTAACATCACTCTAATATGTTTCTTTTCCATTCCTAAAATAAGATACAGTGAAAATGTCTTTTGTTGTTGTTTCATTACAAATTGATTGGCATAAATAATAAAAATGACAGCCAATAATGACATGAATACATTACCAATAATTGCAAACATACCTAGCATTTGGTGATGTTGTTGTATATATGAATTAGTCGTAATAGATAATAATATGTATTCTATAGCAAATATAATACTTGAAGATAAAATAAATGGTAAGATGATATGTCGTTGTGTTACAAAATGACGCTTAACCATAGTCCAAATCATCGAAAAGGGCATCTCATTTACTCCCTCCCATTATTTAAGATAGCTAAACTATCAGCAATTCGCTTTTGATATTCTGATTGTCTTTCTTCTCCACGATAAATTTCATGGTACAAACGTCCATCTTTTATAAATATGACTCTATTCGCATATGAAGCATCAATATTAGAATGAGTCACCATCAAAATCGTTTGTAATTGTTGTTGATTAATTTGTTGAAATAATTGCATTAAATGTTTTGAACTTTTCGAATCAAGTGCACCAGTGGGCTCATCAGCTAATAAAATTTGGGGTTGTGTAATAAGCGCTCTTGCTATAGCTACTCGTTGCTTTTGTCCTCCAGAAATTTGGTTAGGAAATTGATTTAATATATCACTAATATTAAGACGCTGAGCTAAGTTATCAATACGCTGTTGCATAACTTTAACTGGTTTATTAGCCAAAACTAATGGCATTAAAATATTATCTTTGTTAGTCATTGAATCTAATAAATTAAAGTCTTGAAAAACAAAACCTAATTGTTCACGTCGAAATGAAGCGATATCTTTCGATTTCAGTGATGCTAATGATTGACCATCGATTTGAATCGTTCCTTCTGTCAATTGATCGAACGTCGCAATAAGTTGAAGTAAAGTTGTTTTTCCCGAACCTGATTCTCCTATAATAGCTACAAATTCACCTTTATCAACAAATAAATTCATATCACTTAATGCTTCTGTCCTATTTAGCCCCTTGCCAAACACTTTTTTAACTTGCTTCACTTCTAATAACATATGGACGCTCCTTTCCTAATCATTACCTATTTTATATTAAAAAATAACCAACAACATTTATAATTTCTTACAAATTTTGTTGGTTACCTTACAATTTTGAAAGTTATCATTCTCTTGGAAAATCAATCGTAAAATGCGTACCACTGTTTAATTTTGATTCTACTTCAACGTTTAAATTAAGATGTTGAGATATGTGTTTAACAATAAATAAACCTATACCACTAGATGATTCATTAAGACTCCCATTATATCCAGAATATCCTTTGTCAAAGATTTTTGGTAAATCTGCTTGGCTAATACCTATACCATTATCTTTGATATATAATTGTTTTGTTTCTGAGTTAAAGTTAATCCAAATATCTTTGCCACGTGCATACTTTAATGCATTATTTAACAACTGTTCTATTAATATAGATGCCCATTGTGCATCGGTTAATACGTTATCATCAACTGATTGATAATGGATTTTAGTATTTTGTTCAATAAAATGTACACGATACTTCATAATTAAAGGCTTGATTAACTCGTCAATTTTTACTTCTGAAATACTCATATCAGAAGCTTCATTAAGTAATTTCAAATAACTTAATGCTAGACTAGTATAATTATCTATTTGTACTATTTCTTGTCTTACTTGATTAACAACATTATGTTCATTACGTTCTAATAATAATTGGGTGGCAGTAATAGGTGTTTTAATTTGATGTACCCATGTTAAAAAATAACTTTCAATATCTTTTTGATATTCAGCTTGTCGTTTTTTTGTTTCAAATAATTCTTCTTCAAGTACCTCTATTTTATGTTTAAGATTAACTTGTTTTTGAAATCCTAAATAACTAATCCACCAATAAATCAGCATAATAAATAAAACAATAGCAATACCAAGCAGCAATGCACTCATTGAAAGTGAAAATACAAAAAAGATCACAGCAAATAATAATAATATTAATGTGACGATTGCAATTTCATTTTTAATTGTTTTTATAAAAGGTAACATCATTTTATTTACACCCTATATCCAACATTTTTCTTCGTTTCAATAAAGTCTTTTAAACCAATTTGATTTAATTTCTTGCGCAGTCGCGTCATATTAACGGCTAATGTATTATCATCTATATAATTTTCAGATTCCCAACATTTTTCAATCAAAGCATTGCGTTTAACGAATTTCCCTTCATTTTGGAATAATAACTTTATGATTTGAAGTTCTGTTAAAGATAATTGTATTGCTTCTTCGTTATAAATAATTTTGGCCTCATCAATAATTAACTTACAACCTTTGACAGTTAATTCATCATTGGAAACTGCTAAATCATAGGTACGACGAAGTAATGCTTGAACTTTAGCAACCGTTAATGATAAATTAAATGGCTTTTCTATGAAGTCATCGCCACCCATTTGGATAGCCATAATTTGATCCATATTATCCGTTCGAGAACTGATAAATATAATAGGCACATTAGAAATCTTTCTTATTTCTTGGCACCAATGAAATCCATTTAATGTCGGTAGATTAATATCTAACAATACTATGTCAGGTTGATATGTGATGAAGTCATCTAAAATATTTGAGAATTGTTTAGCTATACTTACCTCATAATTCCAATTTTTAAGTTCATTAGCTAAACTTTCTGCAATGACAAAATCATCTTCTACTATAAAAATCTTCATTAAGATACACCTTTCGTTGCGCTAAATTGTTTTATCTTGATGTTTATCTTTTTCATCAGTTTGATGTTGAATATGATTTTCATTTTGATTGTTTTTAGCTTCTTGGTTCTTTTTTCTTCTTTTTTCTTCATAAATACTTAAAGCAATAAAACCTACTATAAATAATGGGGATAACATGACAAATATCATTTTCTTCACCTCAGTCATATTAGCTTAAGAAGTTACGATGATAAATACACACCTTAATTTCTCTTACTACACTGTATTTATTATCTATTTTACATCTTTATTATAAAAAATACATTTGTTATGAGTGATTTACTTTTACATTTCTTAATGTAATTAAAATTTATTATAGATTTACAATCTATTTACATGAATATCATAAACAGTCAAAATTATTTTCTTATAATTAAAATGTAATGAGTATATACATATTTTAGGAGGCTTTTTTAATGAAATCTTTTAAACATATTGGTAAGTATTTGTTGTCGGGTAGCATAGTCGCTGCAACATTATTAAGTACGACAAATATATCTTCAGCTTCAGAAACAAATGCTGATAAAAGTAAGGATAAAAACAAAGATGACGCAGTAGCCTTCGGTAATACTAAAAATCCAAAAAATGTCATCTTTTTAGTGGGTGATGGTATGGGTCCATCATTTAATACGGCCTATCGTTATTACCAAAATGATCCATCTGCAAAATCTATGAATCCTACCACTTTTGATAAATACTTAAAGGGTACGAATCGTACATATCCAAACGATCCTAAAGAAAACGTGACAGACTCAGCTGCAGGAGCAACTGCATTTAGTTCTGGTCATAAAACGTATAATGGTGCCATTGGTGTAGACGAAAATAAGAAAAAAGTTAAAACAGTTTTAGAAGACGCTAAAGAAAAAGGCAAATCAACTGGATTAGTATCAACTGCTGAACTCACTGACGCAACACCAGCTGCCTATGCTTCTCATGTAGATTCAAGAGATAAAAAAGATGAGATTGCTAAACAATTTTATAAAGATAAAATTAATGGCAAACATAAGGTAGATGTACTTTTAGGTGGTGGCTCTAAATACTTTGGCAAAGAGAACGGCAATCTTGATGAAAAATTTAAAAAAGATGGCTACGATGTAGTATCTAACAAAAATGAGCTTAATCAATCTAGCAAAAAACAAGTATTAGGATTGTTCTCAGAAGAAGATATGCCGCTTCAAATTGATGCGCCAAATAGTAACCCATTATTAGTTGATATGGAAAAAAGTGCTTTAAGTAAACTTGAAAAAAATGATAAAGGATTCTTCCTAATGGTAGAAGGTGCTTCTATTGATAAATCTGCACACCCAAATGATGTAACAGGTGTCATGTCTGAAATGCAAGGCTTTGATAAAGCATTTTCAAATGCTATTGATTATGCGAAAAATCATAAAGATACGCTAGTTGTGGCTACAGCTGACCATTCTACTGGTGGTATGACAATTGCAAAAGGCAAAGATTATAAATGGAATCCTCAAGCCATACATCAAATGAAACATTCTGGTTCATATATGACTAAAGAAATCGCATCAGGAAAAGATCCTGAAAAAGTTATTAAAGAAGGCTATGGCATTGATTTCCCTAAAGAACAAATGGATAAAGTTAAAAAAGAAGCTAAAAAACTTAAAAAATTAACTAAAAAAAGTAAAGATGACGAAGATCCTAAAGTAGAAGAACAAACAACACATCTTCAAGATGCAATCCAAAAACCAATTAATGATGAATCTCATACTGGTTGGACAACATATGGTCATACTGGTGAAGATGTTAATACTTATGCATATGGTCCTGGTTCTAAAAAATTCACAGGTAATAAAGAAAATACTGATAGTGCTAAAAACATATTCGACTTTTTCGCTAATGACGTCAAATAATGATTTAAAAAAATGATTTTAAAAAAATCCGGGATGAGTAAAACCTCATCTCGGATTAATTTCATGTATACAGTTATATTAAATATCTAAATTAATATTCAATATTTGGCGCTTGGTTTACATGGTTTTGATATCTTTTAAAAGCATAGTAACCTGCACCAACTAAAGTTAAAAGTATAGCTAATTTTTTCATCATCAAAACTCCTTTTCAATTTATTCATTTCAATTATCGCTTTGAAATTCTTATGACATAATTATACACTTTTTTCCAATAATTTTAAAAACCTTAATCTAATAGGATTGAAAAAACATAAATTAAATTTAATATACTTAGCACAAATATACAGAATGAGTATGAATGACAACTGCTTCAGGAGAACTTTTTAATTAGATATAAAACGATATAAGTTTATAAAATATCTTTTATTACTCTTGTCCTTTTAAATGCTCTATATGTTTAAAACCATCTCTTCGAATTGCTAGTTCTTCCATAATATCGTACCAATTATGACCTACTTTTTGTTGGATTGTTTGTAATAAGTGATCTTGAGCATAATTAAGTTCATTGATTAACGCGTTCCCACTGTCAGTTGAATATAATTGTTTTACTCGACGATCTTTGTCGGACGTTTTCTCTATGATAAGTCCCTTTTCTTTTAAAGTTCTTAATGTAGCATGTGAACCTTGTTTTGAGATTTCCAAAGTTTGTAATAACTCTTTAATAGTAATACCTGGTAATTTATTGATAAAAAATAAAAACCGGTGATGCTGACGACTCATGCCATATTGTTCAATAATGTCGTCGGCAGTTGTAACAAAGGTTTTATATGCGAAGTAAAACAACATATGTTCATAATCATTTTTATTTGTCGACATTTGCTTTCTTTCCTTTTCTTATGTTTAAGACTTATTATAATAAAAATTCAGTATTTCGTCATGTTTATACTTATAACTAGAAAGGTCAAGTTAGTTGACTTTATAATCTTAAAAAGTTATCTTTTAAATGTAATATACAAATACATAAACGAAGGTGGAATGAGTTATGAAACAACGTGTAGGACAATATTTGATGGATGCAGTACACGCTGCAGGAGTAGATAAAATATTCGGTGTCCCTGGCGATTTTAACTTAGCCTTTTTAGACGATATAATTTCACATGAACACGTAGAGTGGATTGGCAATACGAATGAATTAAACGCTAGCTATGCTGCAGATGGTTATTCACGAATCAATGGTTTAGGTGCATTAGTCACTACTTTTGGTGTAGGTGAATTAAGTGCTGTCAATGGTATTGCAGGTTCTTATGCCGAACGCGTACCAGTAATTGCAATTACTGGGGCACCTACTCGAGCGGTTGAATCTGCTGGTAAATATGTTCACCACTCATTAGGTGAAGGTAAATTTGATGATTACAGAAAAATGTTTGAACCCATTACTACAGCTCAAGGATACATTACACCTGACAATGCAACGACAGAAATTCCAAGACTAATTCAAGAAGCTATAAATGAACGTCGCCCAGTTCATATCCATTTGCCTATTGATGTAGCTATGACTGAAATAGATGTGACTTCAACGTTCCAACCTAAACAACCAACAGAACAAGATATTTCTAGCTATATCAAAATGATTGAAGATAAATTGAATGCTGCTAAGCAACCTGTTATTATTGCAGGTCATGAAATTAATAGTTTTGGCCTACATTCAGAGCTAGAACGATTTGTTAATCAAACAAATATCCCAGTAGCACAACTTTCTTTAGGTAAAGGTGCCTTTAATGAGGAAAATGAACACTATCTTGGAATCTTTGATGGTAGTATTGCTGAAGAAAATGTTAAAAACTATGTTAACCAAAGCGATGCCATCTTAAATATTGGTGCTAAATTAACTGACTCTGCAACAGCAGGTTTCTCATATGAATTCGATATAGATGATGTCGTTATGTTAAATCACAACTATTTTAAAATGAATGAAACAACTTCAAACGATATTGCTTTACCTAACTTATTAAAAGGATTAATGAATATTTCATATAAAAATACATCTGATTTCCCTTCATATGTTAGAGAAGAAAATAACGATTATATATTAGATGATCAACCTTTAACACAAGCAACTTATTTCAAGATGATGCAAGAATTCATACAACTTGATGATATTTTAATAGCTGATCAAGGAACGTCATTCTTCGGTGCATATGACTTATCTTTATATAAAGATAATACATTTATAGGTCAACCTTTATGGGGCTCAATTGGTTATACATTACCTGCCACACTAGGCACTCAAATTGCTGCGCCTAACAGAAGAAATATTTTATTAATCGGAGATGGCTCATTACAATTAACTGTCCAATCATTATCTACTATGATTAGACAGCAATTGAAACCTGTTATATTTGTTATTAATAACGATGGTTATACGGTTGAAAGATTAATTCATGGTATGAAAGAACCTTATAATGATATTCATATGTGGGATTATAAAGCGTTACCTGCTGTGTTTGGTGGCGATAATGTTGCAGTTCATGATGTCAACACATCCCATGAACTTAAAGATGCTTTTGAAAACATAAACGCTAATAATGATCGTATGCATTTCGTCGAAGTCAAAATGGCTGTTGAAGATGCACCAACTAAATTAAGCGATATTGCAAAAGCATTTGCTTCACAAAATAAATAATTAAGCATTAACTTCATATAACAACTTACTTGTATAGAAATCCTCTTGAATAATGAAATTTAGATCATTATTCAAGAGGATTGTTTTTATTGATGCTGAATCATTTTTTCTTCTTCTAATTTTTCAATAACATGATTAATAGTCTGTTCCTGTATTTCTGATTTAATATCTTCATGTATTTCATCTTTAATCATAGGATATAAATGATCAATAATTTGTTTACTTGCAATTTCACCTATCTCTATTTCATATTTTTGATAAAGAAACGATTTTAATTCTTTAGAGACTTCTATAATCATATATATCACCTCTTTTTAATGATTTATTTTAATCCTCCTAAAGTTAATGCCATTATTGCTTTAATTGAATGTAAACGATTCTCTGCTTGCTTAAAAATAATAGAATACGAACTATTAAATACTTCATCAGTAATCTCCATTTCAGAGAGTCCATATTTCTGATAAACTTCGTTACCTACTTTAGTTTGTGTATTATGGAAAGCTGGCAAACAATGTAGTACTTTTACATTCGGATTTTGAACTTTTTTAATTATTGACATGTTCACTTGATAAGGTTTTAACATTGCTACACGTTCTTCTATAACATTTTCAGGTTCTCCCATTGAAAACCAAACATCAGTATATAGAGCATCTGTTTGATATATTGTATTATCTATTTCACTACTTAATTGTATTGTCGCCCCAGTTTGTTGTGCGTATTCTTTAGCCATAGTCACTACTTTTTCTTGTGGTAATCGTGACGTAGGTGCAACAATGTTTACATTGACACCTAATAAAGCGCCTGTAACTAATAAATCACTAGCAACATTATTTTGAGCGTCACCTATAAAAGTCAACGTTTTCCCTTCCAATGTACCCCATTCCTCTTTTAAAGTCATGAAGTCAGCTAACATTTGAGTAGGATGCCATTCATTCGTTAACCCATTCCAAACTGGTACATTTGCATATCTTGCTAATGTTTCCACATCATCATGTTCATGCCCTCTAAATTCAATACCATCATACATACTTCCCAATACTTTAGCAGTATCATAAATAGATTCTTTTTTACCTAAATGAATTTCATTTTGACCAAAATAATCAACATTCATTCCTAAATCATGTGCCGCTACACTGAAAGCAGCTCGAGTACGTGTTGATGGTTTTTCAAAAATAATAGCTATATTTTTATTTGGAAGTAATTGATGTGATTGATTATTTTTCTTTTCATCTTTTAATTGTCGTGCTTTTTCAATAATATAATTCAATTCTTCTTTAGTATAATCAGTCGATTTTAAAAAACATTTACCTTCAAAGTTAAATTCTCTCATGTCATCAACTCCTTGATAACATATTACAATAAAATTAATATAGATTCAATATAATGATTATTTATGCATGAATTAAAAAGCGCTTTTCCCTTTGTTATTCTGATTAGTTGCTATCTAATCTGAAGCAAAATACGTTTTCTATGTATATATGTTTTTGTAATATAAAACTATTTCATGATGTTTCTCATGAAACATTTTAAAAGAAAAAGACTAAGCAACAATCATATTATTATCTTTCAAAAATAATTTTCTACATTTCAAGCAAGTTAATCTATTTATTTATATCTTCTTGTTTTTACTTTGAAATTAAGACTACTCGATGTCTACCGTAAGACAAACCTAAGTGTGACGTATATTAAAAAAGCCTTTCATTGTCTCATTCACAATGAAAAGCTTTTAACTATATAAATATTATTCAACGCCGACATCTTCCCATGATTGATTTACTTTGTCTGCAGTGGATTTATCATATAAATCAAGTGCTGCTTGATGTAATGATTTCTTTGCATCTTCAAAATCAGAATTTGAAGAAAGATATTGTGTTAATGTTCGATAATAAATTTGTTCTGCTTTATCTTTACCAATACGTTTGATAGTTAAGTACGCAGCTTTGTTAGGTATACCAGAATTGGTATGTACTCCGCCATTATCTTCTTGAGTTTTTGAATAATGTTTCATATTAGATGGTTGATCATATTGTTCAGGTTTAGACATACTTCTAAGTGCATCGCCTTTAACATTAGGTGTGTATATATCTTCACCTATTAAAAAGTTATCACTATCAATAAAGTATGCAAAGGTATCAGAAATACTTTCATTTAAGGCTCCCGGTTGATTTTCATATACTAAATCCGCTGTTTCTTGGGTGATTCCATGTGTAATTTCATGTGCTACAACATCTTTAGCACCAGAGAATGGTAAATAATTTTCATTATCGCCATCACCATAAATCATTTTGTCTCCAATCCATGCAGCATTATTTCGATTGTCTTCATTCTCAAATTGGTTAACATGTGTCAGTGAATCGATAGTACTTCCTTTATCATCATAAGATTCTCGTCCAAATTTATTTTTATAATACTCGTAAACGTCTTTAGCATAGTCATTAGCGTCTACGCCAGCTCGTTGGGACTGACTTACAAAGTTTTTATCTTTATCAGTCATTAGTTTCGAATCACCTGATTTATCATTATAGTCATAAGCTGAAATTTTACCTTGATGTGTCACATCTTGCAGTGCATATCCTTTTTTCTGACTATTGATATTAATTTTTTTGTTTTTATTTAGTACACTTTTGCCTGTACCTTTAGTAGCAGCATGTTGCATATTATTTAATTTATCAACGACCTCACCTGTTTGGGCATCTACTTGTATAGTCCAGTGAGATATTTTAGGGTATGTTGTTACGATTTCAATATTATAAACATATTTATTATGTTGACCACTAATTTGGATATTATTCTCTTTAACAACATTATCTTTAAAGTTTTTAGCTTTATTTGATGACATAGAAATAGATTCGAATGCTTTATTCAGAGCTTCGTTTTTATTAATTTCAATACTATTACTTGGCTTAATTTCACCACCACTCGTATTTCCATTTATAAGAACTACTTTCCCTTTTTGATCTGTATGTATTTTAACTTCTCTATCAGGCACATATGTATTTTTAAACTTTGGCTGTAAAGTGTAATGTGTATAACCTAATTGGTCAGTTTTCACCTCAACAGTTTTGTAATGTTTATATTGTTTTTTCGCATTTTTATCATTAGGTAATACTTTTAATGCTTGGAATGCTTTATGTTTTTCTGTAATTTCTATTTTACTTTTAGTTGATGACTGTTCGATCTTAGCATCGGCATTTCCACTATAAATAGAACTGCTTAATGTTAATAATGAGATGCCTGAAATAGCAATTTTTGAAATTTTATTCATAGAACTCCTCCATTTATTCACAAAATTTATAATCTCCCCCAATAATATTTATATTTTTCAAAAAAGTAAATGCAAATTTCATAAAATACTTTGAATATTCTTTATAAAACACAATAAAAAAGACGTCATTTAATATATGACGTCTGTAAAAAATCTTATTTTATTTAATTTTTTTGATAGCTTTATCTTCTTTTACAGCTACTTTAGTTTTTTCATAACCAATTACTATACGGTCAATTTTACCTTTAGAAGAGTCAAACCATACTGTTTCACCTTTTTTATTAGGTTGGTAATAATAGATACCAGTATTATTATTTTTACCATTATTTACTTTTTTCAAATCTTTACCATATGATTTTTGTAAATCAGTTAGCTTCAATTGTTTTTTCAATGGAATATCAACTAGTGAAGCCTTTTTAGTTTTTTTATCATATTGGCGGAATAATTGATCTGATTTAACAATATTTTTTGTTGAATTTGTTGATGCAATTTTTATACCATTAAATGTTACATTTTGAGCTTTGATAGCATTTTTGAAGTTTTTATCTAATACGAATTTTGCATCGTAGCCTGCGTCACCTTTATAAGTATAATATGCATTATGTTGTTGTGTAGTTGCTGCATGAGCAGTAGTATTTATAACTGGCGGCGCACTCGCTGATGCACTTAATAATGTTCCAAAAGCTAATGTAGACGCAATAATTGTTTTAGTCTTTTTATTCATGAGAGTACCTCACTTTCTTTATCTGTTACTATGTCTCTCAATGAGACTTCTAAATTATACGCTATCGGTCAAAGACATACAATTAAAAGCAGTTGTTATTACATATTTGTAATATTCAAATTGTTGATGAACATAAAACACTTGTAAACATAATTAATTTTTAACATTCTTCTAAATATGTAGTTAGCAGTTGGATATAATAGTCTATGAATTTTAAATAATCCGCTTTATTTACACACTCGTCGATTTGATGAGGTCCTTTTCCTGGTCCAATCATTAAAAATGGAAAAGCATCTGTTTTACCTTTTAATAAATTAGATGCGTCTGTAACTGCAACAGTTGGTGTAATCACTAATTCTGATTGATTGAAGTAATTTGTCGCTAACTGATGTCCTAATTTAAACAAACGATTGTCTCCAGTAGTCACTACAGGATCCAAATCTAAATATATGTCGTGCGTTAATTTTGCTCCTTTATCATTTGCCATGTTGATATATTTTTCAAATAAAGCTTTAACTTTTTCATTATTGTATTCAGGAATCGTTCTAATATTAAATTCAGCAGTTGCATAATCTGGAACTGAATTTACTTGAGTGCCACCTTTAATGATGCTATTTGTCATAACAAGACCTTGTATTCTAGTTTGCACTTCTTCTTTACTAACATAACTAGGTAACTGACTAGCCATTTGGTCGACCATATTACCATAGTTTAATGCTGTACCTTTAATATTTTGAGTGATTTCTTCATATTCTTTATTAATATTTTGAATAAATTCGATCAGTGGTGTGATCGCATTTTCTCCCATAAACGGTGTTGAACTATGGCTCGAACGACCTTTAGATGTAATTCTAATATCCATAGAACCCTTATGTGCATATACAATACTTGGATATGATGGCTCAGCTATCACTAGTGCATCTACGTCATCCATATAACCTTTACGATATAATTGCTCTGATCCGGCTTGTTCCATTTCTTCTCCAGCAGTTGCTAATAATTTAATTGTTCCTTTAGGTAATTGGCCACTTTCTTTAATTTCTATCATTGCTATCACTAATGCCGCTAGTCCTGATTTCATATCGGCAGCACCTCTACCGTATAAATAGCCATCTCGTTCTGTTAACTCAAATGGAGGCGATGTCCATTCCTCATGATTTCCTTCATGTACAACATCCATGTGACCTGAAACTGCAATTACTGGCTTTCCTGAGCCAATTGTTGCAATAAGATTTGCACGTTTATCTGATACTCTGTCTATTTCAGATTCAATATTATATTTGTTAAGACATTGCTGTAAATACAACGCTACCTCTAATTCATTATCATTAACTGTAGGAATAGATACAATATCTGATAAAATTTTTACCTTTTCTTCGTTATTTAATACGGCCATAAATTTCACTTTCTTTCCTATCATATTTGAAGTCAATTAACATTCTTCATTAAAAATATAATTAAATGATATGTTCTTATTCAGAAAATTGATTATAATATAATTAATTATCATCGAAGTTAATGGAGGATATGCTTTTGAAAAAAATATTAGCAAGTATTGTTGTTTTAGCACTTGTAATAGCATTAGGATTTTCTGTTTTCGCAGCTTTAACTCATCAAAATAAATCATCACATCACAAAACAAATCATCAAACTGAAGACAAAGATAAAAAGAAAGACTCTAAAGATAAAAAACAAACAACTACTAAACAGCAGGAGCCTGTTCAAACTGAGCCTTCATCGTCTCAACAACCAAGTAATACACGCTCTAATAGTTCAGCTAGTCAACAAACGATTCAAAAATCAAATAAAAATAATAATCAAACGTCTCAAAATCAATCAACACAAGCCAAACAATCAACACAACCTGCACAATCTTCACAACGTAGTAGTAATCAATCAACTCGTTCACAACAACCATCAGCATCTAAGAAACAAAATCAATCTAATACGAGTACAGAAACTCCTAAAGCTAACAATGGACAAACTACTAACCAAAATGCGAATCACTCATCGCAGAATAACAGTAGTAATTCAAATAAACAGAACAAATCAGAATAAAATAAGAAATAGGGTTAGGTCATTCTCACACAGGCTCAATGAGCTGAATGTCTAATCCTTTTTTGTTTTGATTTTAATTAAATCTCACTTCAATCTTTCCACTTAGCGCTAACTATTTCATCAAAATCATCACTTATTATCTTCATATCAATGAATTATATTAATATATTATAATATTATTTAAAAATGATTTTGTGTGCAAGTAACTTCTCTTAAGAAAATCACAAAAAAAATTCTAGCACCAAGACATTAATTAACTGTCTTAAGTGCTAGAATCTAATTGTTATTATTCGGTTACATTACTTTCATCAACTTTAGCTGAGACTTTTCTCATTAGAGGATCAGTAATCGGTTTAAGTACTACACCTATAATTATAAACGCTAATCCAAATGCTGCTAAAATAATCACTTTTGTAATTAAAATTTCAGGCACAATACCTCCTACTGTTTCACGTAAAGCGTCAATAGCGTAAGTAAATGGCAAGTACGGTGATATCGTTTGGAAGAATTTAGGCGTTGTTTGAATTGGGAACGTTCCGCCACCGCCTGCAATTTGTAATACTAAGAAAATAATGGCAATTGCTTTACCTGGATTTCCTAATAACGATACACATGTATAGATAATTGAGTTAAATACTAACGAGCAGAACACTGCTATCGTTACGAATAATAATGGTGATTCAACAGCTGCTTTTAATATTACCAAATCTCCTATAGATACAATTAATGATTGAACAATACCTAATAAGAAGAAAAAGCCTGCTTTGCCCATGAAAATTTCGCGTGGTGTGAGTATCGGTTTCAATGATTCATGTTTATTGTCTACTGATAATAAACTCACCATCAATAACCCACCTACCCATATAGATAATGCAGTGTAGAATGGCGTCATTCCTGATCCATAATCTTTAACTGAGAAGACATCTGTTGTCTTTTTATTAATTGGATGAGCAATGACATCAGCTTGTTTTTTCAAATCATTTTTTAGAGTATCGATTAAATTATCAACAGCGTCATCTTTATCCAATTGCTTGAAAATTTTATTTGCTTTTTTCAAGTCTTTTTCAACGCCTGGTAATTTATTTTCAGAGAAGTCGGCTAAATTAGACAATGCCTCTTTAGCTCTAGGTTGATTTTTATCTAGTAGATTAACTGCATTATCATATCTACTGAACAATGATGGTAAATTATCATTTACTGATTGTGTTGCATTAGCTAGGCGTTGTTCTAATCCAGGTAAGTCGTTTCTAACAAAATCTGCGGCCTTACCAACGTCTTTCTTCACGGTTGGGAAGTATGCTTGTGCTGTTTTCATGGCATTGATATAAGCTTGTTCTATGCTAGGTAATGCTGTTTGAATACGCTCAATTCGTTTTTGACCGCTATTTAAAATACTTTGACCTGAATTAATCACTTGATTAATTGAATTTAATTTAGATTGTACATTTGATAATGTTTGTTGTCCTTCAGATAATTGTGCAGTAATGTCATTTGAGATATTTAATAAGTTTTGGTTTAATTCCTTCTTAATATACGTACGGAATTGACTTAATGCACTGTTTGTATCTTTGATATTTTTTAATACATTAACCGCTTCTGCTTTACCAGAACTTCCATTTGATAAGGCATTGATTAATTGGTTTGTAGTTCTTAATTGCTTGTTCAAATGATTGTTTGCAGATTTAATTTGTTTAATTTCTTTAGACAAATCAACATCTTCATTTTTCTCAAGTTCTGATAAGATATCGATAAATTGTTGATTATATTTTGTAGCATTTTCTAATCTTGATTTAATATTATCTAATGGTTCTTTAAACTCAGATGGCTTATCTGATGACAAAATACCATAAGATACATTTTTCAGCGCATCCATATCTTTTTGTGATGCGTTTGCTTGTACATCACTCATATTGGATAGTGATAATAACGATTCAGTCAATGCAGTATTCATTGATTTCACATCATTTGAAGTAACAAACTCATTAGAATTACTATTTTCATTATTACCAGATGTACTCAATGATTTCGTTTTAATATTTGAATTATAACTATGTCCTTCATCATGCTGTTTACCATGTGCACTCTGTTGACTTGTATTAGTTTGTTGTCGTAAGTCTTGGTTCACATTATTATTAGCATTTTGTGCTCGTCCAGCTGCGTCTTGGTAATCACCAACTCTATTTTGAACTTGAGTTAAAAATCCTTTAGCATCAGTCAATTGATCGTTTGCTTCATCAATACCTTGTCCTGCAATAGATACCCCTTTATTTATTTTAGGGAATTGTGCTGGTACATCATTCGCTGCAACATTCAAGACGCGTTCAATGTTAGGCATATAATTATTTAAAGCTAAAATTAATTTTGCCCTTTCGTTTAATGCAGGAATTGATGCATTGACTTGATTGAGTTTTTCTTGTGCATCTAAAATATCACCTTTATAATTACCAAGATTTCTAAATTGATTCGCATATTGATCAAGGTCATCCTGATGGTCATTTAAGTAGATAATTTTATCTTTAAATTTATTTATTTCTGGTAATGATTTATTAGCTGCGTACACTGCATTTTTAATTTTATTAATTGTAGGTACTTCGTCTTCAATTTTCAATCCTACTTTATTTGCTTCTGCAAGTAACGCTTTGGTCACAGTTTGGTTAAATTGTTCATTGGCTTTTTCTACTACCATCGAAGAACCTGTATCTGTTAGTTTTGCAGCTACAGCATTAATTTTTTGATTAACTTTGAAATCAACATCCGCCTTTTCAGGATGCTTTCTTAAAGTACCTGTAATTTGGTGTGTAAACTTACTTGGTATGTATATGCCTGCATAGTATTTCCCCATTTTTATTTCATGATCAGCTTTTTCTCGACTTACAAATTGCCAATCAAAGCTATCATTTTTCTTAAGGGTTTGTACCATTTTGTTACCGACGTTAATTTCTTTTCCTCTTACTTTGTCACCTTTATCTTCATTAACAATTGCCACTTTAATATGTCCAGTATTACCATACGGATCCCACATTGCCCACAAGTTAAACCAAGCATAAAATGAAGGTAATATAGCTAAACCTGCTAAAATCACCCAAACTGCCGGTGTCTTAGCAATTTTCTTTAAATCCGTTTTAAACAGTTTCAGTGCGTTTTTCATTGTCACACTCCTAAAAACAATTTATTAACTTTTCTACCTATTTTGTCACAGTCTTTATACTCATTTTATCAAATGTTATTTTACATTTTTCTAAAAACAATTTATTTTTCTTATAAAGGTTAGTATAATACATTTTGTTAGGTTATTATAATTTGTTGATAAGTATCAATTATAAATGCCATAAATTAAATTATATCAAATTCAAGGTATATAGTACAATAATATTTAAATTTTCAAGGGAGCTTAATAAAGATGTCTAAAGACAAATTCTTAATATATTTACTTTCAACTACTTTAATCGTGCCATCTCTAACAACAGCACCCATAGCCCATGCTGAAGATGATCAAACACCAACACATTCGTCAACTTCACAACGCACTCAATCTCAAAGTAATGATGATAAAAAGAGTGATCAAGTTTCTTCGTCAACTAATGATGATAATAACGATGAAGATAAAGACAAAGACAATGATACCTCTAAAAGTGATAAAGAAGTTAAAAATAAATCTTCACATCAAGATACTAAAAATAATCAATCAAAAGAAGATAATCATTCATCACATCATTCTACACAAACATCTGTCACTGATGATAATTATAAAAAATCTCATCAGCCAACTAATGTTATCAATCAATTTTATGATGGATTATCTTCTTCACAATCTGATTTCAATCGTTTGTGGTCACCAGATAAATATGACAATAGTTTTAGTTTAACGACATTAATTCAGAATTTATTTCACTTTGACTCTGATATTTCAGACTATGAACAACCTGCTCGGGATGAAGAGAAAGATAATCAAAGTTCCGAAAGTCACCAGTATGGCAATGATGATGCAACGAGTGACGAGAGTAAAAGCAATTTAGAGAACGATTCATCTAGAAGTAATTCAGAACAAGATGACAATAATCAAAACGATCAAACTACATCAAATGAAGATACAACAAGCCATAATAACAATGATTCTGATAATGCAACACAAGAAACAAATGATGATGCATCTCAAAGCTCAAACACAAGTCATTCAAGTCAATCTAATACTAAGAATGACGATAATACTGATTCATCAAATCAAAGTATCTCAGATTCTGCAATTGATTCTATTTTAGATGAATATAGTGAAGATGCAACGAAGACACAAAACCAATATCAATCTTCTAAAAAGAAAGAAACTCGCAATGAGAATCATTCAGAAGAAAAACACAATGACGATACACAACAAGATATCAAGAACCCTCAATTACCAACACCTGACGAATTAAAACACAAAACGAAACCAGCACAATCATTTGAGAGTGATTTTAAAAAGTCTAATACACGTTCAACTGGTCTATTCCAACAATTACCAACATTACAAGATGGTCATTTAACAGATGGAGATATCAATATTGTAGATAGTAAAAACACAAGAGACTTTATAAAATCTATCGCCAAAGACGCTCATCAAATAGGACAAAAAGAAGATATTTATGCTTCAGTTATGATGGCACAAGCAATCCTAGAATCTGACTCAGGTAACAGTACGCTTGCTCAAAAACCTAACTTCAATTTATTTGGAATTAAAGGCGATTATCATGGTCAATCTGTTTCATTTAACACATTAGAAGCTGATAGTTCAAATAATATGTATAATATAACAGCTGGATTCCGTAAATATCCTAATACCAAAGCTTCATTAGAAGATTACGCTACTTTAATTAAAGATGGTATCGATGGTAATCCAACAATTTATCAACCAACATGGAAAAGTAAGGCATCTACATATCAGTCAGCAACGTCACACTTATCACGTACGTATGCCACTGATCCAAATTATGCTAAAAAATTAAATAGTATTATTAAACATTATCATTTAACTGATTTTGATAAGAAAAAAATGCCAAGTTTAGATAAATATAACCATTCTATTAAAAATGACGATCAATCACAATCCAGTTTCAAACCATTCGAAGAAAGTCAAGGTAGCGCTGGCTATCCTCAAGGTCAGTGTACTTGGTATGTTGACCAACGTATGAAACAATTTAATGAATATATCCACAGTAATATGGGAGATGCTCATAATTGGAATAACCGTGCAGAAAAAGAAGGCTATCATGTATCATCAACACCTAAAAAGCACACTGCTGTTGTTTTTGAAGCTGGTCAATTAGGTGCAGACACGCAATATGGCCATGTTGCATTTGTAGAAAAAGTTAATTCAGATGGTTCAATTATTATTTCAGAATCTAATGTTAAAGGATTAGGAGTCATTTCATATAGAACAATTGATGCGAGTGACGCTTCACAACTTGATTATATTACTGGTAAATAATTTCAAACTATAAATAATGGACGAGACAATACTAAATTTGCCTCGTCCATTTTTATTTTGATGTTACTGTTGATGATGTTTTCGTTTATGTCTGCTTATCCAAATAAGACTTGCCCCGAATAATGCAACAACAATTGAAATTGGCATCCAGTGTTGTTTGATTGTTTGTCCTGCTTCTGGTAATGATAGATTACCGTCATCATTAAATAACCCTTCTAACAGACCATCTCCAGAACCTAGTGTCAATCCCTTTTCTGGTGTAGGTGTTGGTATATCTTCAATTCCATCCAATAAACTATGTCCTGAATTTAATTGATCCAATAAGCTTGAATTATTATTATTCGAATGTTGATTGATTCTATCAAAGATACTCGGTCTATCTTTAATAGGAGATATAATGTAATCTAAATCTTTCTTAGCACTATCAACTTTATGTTGTAATTGTAGTAAGTCATTTGCTTTACCGTTAATTGCAGATTTAATTAAGTCTAACGTACTCGCTTTATCGGTTTGAATACGATTAATGATGTCTGCCAACACTTTGGCTTTTCCTTGTTCAATACGAGTGGCTAATATCGTTTCAATGGCTTGTCTTTTATCTTTAGCATTATTTAATACGTCATTTAAGATATCATCTGCAGTGACGTTCCCTTGTTTATCAATTTGCTGTTTTAACTGATCTATAATTTGTTGATTATTTAAATTTCCATTTGCTAGTTGATTGGCGATACGTTCTGCTTCTTTGTCACCTAATCGGGTAGAAAGTAATTGTTTAATCAATTGTTGCTTATCTTTAGACTGGTCTAGCATTGATTTTAAAATGTTATCTGATGAAGTATGGGATAAGTTATCAAATTGTTTTGCAATTTGATTAGCGATTTGTTCATCTGAGCGACCTTTGGTTTGTATTTTTTTCAGTGTTTGATTCGCTTCATTTTGGCTCATAACGTTATTTAATATCGCTTTAACTGATTTATTTTTGTCTTTAGAGTTATTGAGCTCATCAAGTATTAAATCACGTTGTTGATTTGTACGATTTTGAGTTTGACGAATATCTCGTTTCAATTCCTTTTTACTTTGAGTAGATAATTCACTTTGTTGATTAACATTATTTTCTAATTGCTTTAAGGCATCTTGTTTATTATTCAAATATTGACCATTATTTGCATGACTTTCAGCTAATTTTTTAGAAATATCATGATCAATTTTGTCGCTGCCTTCTAACTTTTTAGTAACATCATTCACTTTATCTTTAGCTTTATTATTAGTACTCTCTGAATTTGTATCTTTGATTAATTGTTGAACTTGAGATGATGTTTGATTTTCTTTATCTTCAACATTATTTTGCTTTTGCAAATTACTCTTCGTTTGTTCTTTATGATTGGATTGTACTTTCTTAGAATTGTTTGATGGTTCAACTTTTTCCAGTTGATCATTGTTGTTATCTTCTTCGCCATTTATTGTTGCATCTTGTTTGATTTTATCCAAATCATCGATGATATTGCCCTTTTTATCATCTGAATTCGTTTTATCAAGTTGTTGATTTTGTTCCTCGGTCACATCTTTATCATTATCGGAATAGGAATCTCCTTCACTTAGTTGACTATTATCAACTTTCGAGGATGAAATGTCTAAATCCTTTAACATTTTGTCTAAATTCTCTGTCACATCTTTATTATCATCAGTATTACTGGAATGATTTACTTGTGAATTTGATTTTTCATTCTCAGTACTCTTAGCAGTCTGTTTCTTTATTGTTTTTATTTTTGTATCTTCTTGCTTAGCATTTTTAATAATTTTGTCCAAATTAGTATTATCAGTCACGTCATCCAATTGTTCTAGATAATCTTGCTGTTTTTCTTCATTCAAATGGCTGAGTTGTTTAATGTCATGTTTAGCTTTTTTGATTTGACCTTGCAAACTTTCTTCTTTCGATTCAAGTGTGCTATAAGATGATGAATCCTTTGCTTGGACTTTCATATTATTTGTAAAACCATATCCAATCATTGAGCCACTGATTAAAAGCGCTGAACAAGATAGTTTCAAACATATGCTGACTTTATTTGTTTGTTTATATTTCATGTTTTCAATCTCCTTTAGCCGATTAGCAATTTTAAATTTGTTTTTATTATATAACAAACTCCTATAAAATTACACTTTACATTTTAAATAGAAGGTATTTGATATCCTTATAAATTTTATCAAACAAATACGTTGTATTTCTATGTATATAGCTTTATAATTCAACCAAGCTAAATTAATTGGTTTTTGTATATAATTTAACTTAATTAAATTTAAAAGGAGTTTTTCAGATGGCAGAGTCAATTTATTCTACTACTATTATTAGTAATGGTGGTCGAGATGGTCGTGTATTTAGCCCGGACAATACTTTCGTACAAAATTTAGCGACGCCTAAAGAAATGGGTGGTCAAGGCGGTAACGACACTAACCCTGAACAATTATTCGCTGCAGGATATAGTGCTTGTTTTAACAGTGCTTTGTCTTTAATTCTATCTCGTAACAAAGTCAACGATGCAAATCCTGAAGTAGAAATAACGATTGAATTAGTTAAAGATTCTACGGATAACGGTTTTAAATTAGCTGCAGACATTCAAGTTACTTTAGAGAATGTATCTCAAGAAGAAGCAGAACAATATGTTGAACAAGCTCATCAATTCTGCCCATATTCTAAAGCAACACGTGGAAATATTGATGTTTCGTTAAAAGCAATTGCTCAATAATAGTAGATAATTTTTAATTACCCCTATGATTTCATTAATATATATTAAATATCTTGAAAGTGGTGGAGAATGAATGTTTCTCCCCACTTTTTTTAATATTTTATGATCTTATTCAAAATATAATGGTAAACAAGTACATCGCTATCCCAATTTTCAACAGTTATATTCAAAAACATCCTATTTCACTAATTATTTATATAAATTAAGGGAATAAGGTACAACAAGCTCTATAATTAATTCCCTATTCAATGAGAACAACAACGTTACAGCTAACATTATCAATTAATTTTCCAACAATTTTTGCAATCTGTTTCATTTTTCAACGCCTTAAAAAAATTAATGGTGTTTCATATAGTTGAATCTTGTTAAATTGATAAATGTAACTTTTACACACCATAGATTTCACTCAATTAAATTGAGCTTAACTTCATATGTACGACATAAGTTTACTAATAAAAAAACAAATAGGAGGAAATGTCTTGGCAAAACTTTTATACAAATTAGGCAAATTTATCGCTGAGCACAAATGGTTAAGCATTATTTCATGGCTTATCATTCTTGGCGTAATTATCACACCACTATTGATAAGCTCCCCAAAATTCGATAGTGATATCACTATGAATGGACTTAAATCATTAGACACAAATGACAAAATGTCTAAAGAATTCCATCAAGATAGTGAGAAGGCATCGATGAAAATTGTGATTCATTCTGATAAAAAGAATGGCATCACTGATAAAAATACTAAAAAAGACATAGAAAAAGCTTTAGATAATATTAAACAAGACGATGATTACGTACAAAATGTAAGTAATCCATATGAAACAAATCAAGTAAATGATGATAAAGATACTGCTATTGCAACAGTAAACTATGTTGTAAATCAAACATCATTACAAGATTCTTCTAAAAAAATTATCAATCGAGAAATGAAAGATGTTAAAGATGACCACAATGTTCAAATAGAACAAACAACTGGAAGCTCAATGAATTCTGAAATTGGTGGTAATTCAGAACTTGTTGGTATCATCACAGCATTTATTATTTTATTAATTACATTTGGCTCATTAATCGCTGCAGGTATGCCGATTGTAAGTGCCTTAATCGGTTTAGCTTCAAGTGTGGGAATCATTTCATTACTAACTAATGTATTTGACATTCCAAACTTCACATTGACGCTAGCAGTAATGATTGGTTTGGCAGTTGGTATCGACTACTCCTTATTTATTTTATTTAGATATAAAGAAATTAGGAAAAAAGGTACACCTCCTGTTGAATCCATCGCTTTAGCAGTTGGAACAGCCGGAAGCGCCGTTATCTTTGCCGGATTAACAGTAATGATTGCTGTCTGTGGATTATCATTAGTAGGTATTGACTTCTTAGCAGTTATGGGATTCTCTTCTGCACTTAGTGTTTTATTTGCTGTATTAGCAGCCTTAACACTATTACCTGCATTAATTAGTGTATTCCATAAACAAATTAAGATTAAAAATAAACCAGAAAATAATAAAGACCCTAAAGATCATAAATGGGCAAATTTCGTAGTTGGTAAACCTATAATTGCAATTATTATTAGTTTAATCATTTTAATTATCGCTATCATACCTGTATCCGGAATGAGATTAGGTATCCCAGATGATAGTCTTAAAGCTAATGATTCATCAGCACATAAAGCTTACAACTTAATCACAGATAACTTTGGTGCAGGCTATAATGGACAAATTGCAATGCTTGTTAATACTAAAGATGGCGGTAGCAAAAAATCTATCGAATCTGATTTAAACAGCATGAGAAAAGATATTAAAGACATGGATAATGTAGATACTGTGGAAAAACCACAATTAAATGATAATAATCATTATGCACTTATCCAAGTTATTCCAGAAGATGGTCCTAACGCTAAATCTACAAACGATTTAGTTTATGATTTACGTGATTACAATAAAGATGCTAAAGAAAAATACGATTTCAATTCTGAAATAACAGGTCAAAGTGTTATTAACATTGATATGTCAGAAAAACTTAACAACGCTATTCCAGTATTTGCAGGCGTTATCGTATTATTAGCCTTTGTATTATTAGTATTTGTCTTCCGTTCAATCCTTGTACCATTAAAAGCAGTACTTGGTTTCGTACTTTCATTAATGGCTACATTAGGTTTCACAACTTTAGTAATGCAAGATGGTTTCTTAGGTGGCTTATTCGGTGTCGAAAACACTGGACCAATATTAGCCTTCTTACCTGTTATAACAATAGGCTTACTCTTCGGTTTAGCTATCGACTATGAATTATTCTTAATGACACGTGTTCATGAAGAATATAGTAAGACTGGCGATAACGACCACTCTATTAGAGTAGGTATTAAAGAAAGTGGCCCAGTTATTGTTGCTGCAGCATTGATTATGTTCAGTGTGTTTATTGCTTTCGTTTTCCAAGATGATATGGCAATTAAATCAATGGGTATTTCTCTAGCATTCGGTGTTTTATTTGATGCATTTGTAGTACGAATGACATTAATTCCAGCATTAACAAAATTATTCGGTAAAGCTTCATGGTACATGCCTAAATGGTTGCGTAACATCCTCCCTGAATTAGATATCGAAGGTAAAGCATTAGAACAAGATTCAAATAGAGCTAATTCTCAAGCACATTATAATGAAGATAATTATAATGCTTATGCCGATGACCGTCGTCAAAGAGAAGATAGAAATAGCGTAAGCAACCAATATCGTTCAGATGAGCAACGTCGTTTCCATAATGAAAATGGACAACATTATAACGACAATCGTGATCACTCAACATATACTAGTGAATCGCACTTATCTCGACTTTCTTCAAACGAACCTAATGATGATGTAGATTATGAATCTTTATATAACAAAGAAGGAAATGGACAATATGTTGGTAATCGCAGAAATGATGATTACAGACACTACGATAGTCCAAATAATTATGATAACCATAACACTTCGTACGCACGTCGTTCTCAATCAAATCAACAAAGCAATGAAGTACGTACGACTGAATTATTTAAAGATTTATCAAGTAAATCAAATGGTCAAGATGTGTTATTCCATGCTCTAATGTTATATGCAAGAGAAAATGATCACGATGTTTATAATCAATATAATCATCACTCTGATCAACAATCTCATGACGACACTCACCGTAATAACGATAGAGATAGATATTAATTTTTAATAGGAGGAAATGCTGAATGTTTAAAACAAGAAGTTTAAAACTTTTAGGCCTATTTGCCACTATTGCCTTAGCCATTGTGCTAAGTGCATGTGGTAACGGTGGCGGAAGTTCATCAAAAGAAAAAGACACATCACTTGGTAATAAAGAAATCGAATTACCTTACGTTGCTAGCGATAACTCTGCACCACGTACATTAGTCATTGCTGAAGTTTTAAAGAAAGCTGGTTATGATGTAACAACAACACCTGTTCAAGCAAGTGGCCCGTTATATGCTTCTGTAGCTGAAAATCCGGATTCATTCCATGCATCAGGTATTTTCCCATCTACAGATAAAAGCTATTATAATAAATTCAAAAGTAAATTATCAGTTTATGACAAAGAAAATCTTGTAGATGACGTTAAAGTTGGCTTGGCCGTACCAAAATACGAACAAGATATCGATTCTATTGCTGATCTTAAAGACAGTAAAAAATTCGATAAAGACATTCAAGGTACTGACGCAAGAAATGGCGTTATGAAACAAACTAAAAGTGAATTAGATGAAGATAATTTAGACGGCTATAGTCTTAAAGAATCTTCAGACCAAGATCAATTTAAAGCGATTCAAAAAGCTTATAAACAACAACAACCAATCCTATTTACAGCAATGGATTCAAGTTGGTTCTCTAAAGAATTAGATGTAAAAATGTTAAAAGATCCAGATAAAATCTATGGTAAAGAAGATCAACATATCAATTTAGTATTCAACAAAGAATTTAAAGAAAATCATCCAGCTGCGTATACAATTGCAACACGCATGTCAGACGACTGGAGCAAAAAAGATGAAGATCAATTAGCTAAGAAAATCTTCAAAGACCAAAAAAATCCAGAACAAGTTGCAAAAGATTATGTAGATGACCACGACAATAAAGTAGACGAATGGTTAGAAGGCATCGACCACTAATCTTAGCTACGAATTAATAACTCCGAGTAACAATCATGTAAAGGACTTGAGAATGAAGACATTCTCAAGTCCTTTTTTGTGTATTTAATTGAAGATAATTGTTTAGTTTATGTAAAAACCATTTATATTTGGTAAGATAAAATTATTCGTGATACATTACTAAATAAACATTGTTATTATTAATTAACATTATTACTTGAGGAGTCATAGTTATGCCAACATCAACACAAAAACGTATGATTAAACATATTAATCAAACTGCCTTTGAATTGTTACACCATAATCATTTTGATGAAATTACTGTACAAAAGATTTGTGAAGCAGCCGAAATTAACAGAAGTACATTTTATCGATATTTTCAAGATAAATATGATCTACTTCTACCACTTACAGAATTCTTAATGGAAGAAGAAGTAGTGAAGTATGATGGCCATAATGCTTCAACAGATGCGTTCGAACTGTTTATCCATTTTATTGATAGTAACAAACGCGTTTTTAAAAATTTATTAGTAGCTTCAAGACAAGAAGATGTATTTCGTCTATTCACTCGATATGGTAGTGAAAAAATGATTGAAGAAGCACAAAACAATAATGACCCTCTTTCTAATAAAATTAATAATAGTAAATTCCCACAATTAATTGCTGATTTTTATAGTAGTGGTTTAATAGAAATTATTCGTCGGTGGGTTAAAAATGATTATAGTTATTCAGCTGATGAAATTTTAGAAGCTTTATATGATAGTTTGGATATCAATATCCCCTCTTGTTATAGCAGACAAACACAATTTGACAACCAAAATTGACAGTGTTAACTTTAACTAGAATGACTATTCTATTTTTAATGAGTGATGAAGATGTCCAAGAAGAAACAAGATTTATTAGAAGTAGCTGAACGATTATTTTATCAACACGGTTTCCATGGTGTTGGTCTCAAACAAATTATTCAAGAAGCTAATGTAGCCACAATGACACTTTATAATCATTTTGATTCAAAAGAAAAATTAGTAGAAGCTGTCCTTAAACAACGTGAATCACGTTATTGGCATTATTTAGAAGATGGTGTTAATCAATCTCCTCATCAACCTTTTATTTCAGCTGTTGATGCACATTGTAAATGGTTAGAAGACTATTCTTATACTGGAGATATGTTTATGAGAGCTATCGAAGATTATAGTGACAGTGATAGTAATATAGAATCTATCGCTCGTGGTCATAAAGAGCGTCTTTTAAACTTTCTTGAAAATTTAGCTACTCGATCTAACTTTAAAAATGGTCGTGATTTAGCGATTAGATATACTTTACTTATGGAAGGTACAACTTCTATGACAACACTATTAGGTGTAGATGAAGCGACAAAGCATGCACGTTATATTGCACATCTATTTATAGATGAAGCAACCAAATACAACTAATATTTGAGATTGATGCATTCATCAATCTCTTTAATTTCAACCTAAAGTAGAATGAACGTTCTATATAAAAGAGGGAGTGATCATATAATGAATTTCTATAAACTTGTATTTCCAGGTATTGCCATGATTGCTACAATCTATGGTTTAGGTAGATTTAGCTTTGGCCTATTTCTCCCTGATATTTCTAAAGATTTACATTTAAGCGCTTCAAGTTCTGGAATTATATCATCTTTATTTTATTTATCTTATTGCTTTACCATCATCTATGCTACGTTAAGAACTGCAAAAACTGGTCCTAAATATATGATTATGTTAGCTAGCTTATTAGTTATTTTAGGTTTAATCACCATTAGCATAGCCTCCAATGCATTGACGCTTTCTTTAGGTGTTATATTTGCTGGAGCGAGTTCGGGCCTTATCTCTCCACCTTATGGTTATGCTATTTCATTATGGATTAAATGGGAACAACAAGGTAAAGCTAACACATGGATTAATTCAGGTACGAGTATAGGTTTAGTGTTTACTGGAATAACTGCTATGTTAGTTTTTATAGATTGGCGTTCAGTATATTTAATTTATGGTATTATCGCCATTTTAATTACCGTATGGAACTTCTTTATTATTCCGTCTTTAAAACACAATATAAACATAAATCCAGGTTCTCTTAATATTCTAGATATAAGTGCCAGTAAAAGAATTATCTTTGCATCTACAATATTAGGTATTTCAACTGCACCATATTGGACCTTTTCAAAATCATATGTTCAAAATACTGATCACTACTCGCCTATCGCTTTATCTATATTTTGGATACTTATTGGTGTAGCTGGTGTATTAGGCAGTATTTCCGGTCGAATGATTGATCAATACGGACTTAAGTTCTCATATTTTTTAGGTGTCATTTTAATGGCAGCTGCATCTATTCTACTGGCATTAACACCTTTTATTTGGATAGTACCTTTCCTAGCTTCTTTACTTTTTGGAGCAAGTTATATATTTATTACAGGTGTATTGCTTGTTTGGGGAGTTAAATTATTCGTTAAAAACGCTTCTCTTGGTATAGGAATTCCATTTTTAATGTTAGCAGTAGGACAAGTCATTGGTTCTGTTTTAGCAGGCCCAATTGTAGAACAATTAGGTTATACATTCACCTTTGTAATATATGGCATTATTGGTTTAACACCAGTCTTAATCTATCCAAAAGTCGAAGTTAAACCTCCGAAAGTTAATATCGACGATGAATATACTAAACTACAAAAAGCAAATAAAGATTTACTATAGATATAAAAGAAAGCTCCTCAAAGTGAATTGAGGAGCTTTCTTTGTTTATATTAATCTTCATTTTTATTATCGAAATTTCTTCCTTCTAGTCCTGCTAATTCTTCTTTAGATGCATGTGGTGCTTTCATCTCAAACACTTTATCTACAACAGTGTAATCATAATATCCTAAACGTGCAATTGGACGAATTGAAGGTATATCTAGCTTTCCATCTTCAGTAATCACTTTATCATCGATATGAACTTGAGCAACACGACCAATTACAATATCCACTGTAGATACCGGGTCACCAGTTGGTATACGAATAGTTTGAACATATTCACATTCAAAATGAACAGGAGATTCCTTAACTCTATATCCAGGTGCTTCAATACATTCTTCTTTAGTCACACCAGCATATTCAAATTCATCTTCTTCGGGTGCTAATGCTTTGGATGATAAATTAACAGCTTCTCTTAAATCATAAGTCGCCATATTCCAAACAAACCAACCTGTTTCTTCTGCATTTTTCACTGTATCTTTACGTTCGTGGTCTCCTAAAACAGATTGATTAGCGGCAAACATAACCATTGGCGGGTCCCATGTTAGATTCTGATATTGACTATAAGGTGCTAAATTATCTTTACCATCCTTAGAAACAGTTGATATCCATCCTATAGGTCTTGGTACTGTACTACTTTTAAATGGATCATGTGGTAATCCATGAGATTTAGTGCCTTGCTTTGGTGAATAATTCATTGTTCCTCACCCCTATTAAATATTTATATTTCTTCAATCATACAATAACTTTATTGATAATTCTAATACTAAAAAACGATTTACTTATAGTCACATGCTATAAATAAATCGTTTAAAAATAATTAATAACTATTAAACTAACTATATTCGCTTAACTTTTGTTTAATAAGCGTTAGCATCACTAGGCATAAATAACGATACGATAAATGCAACAAGACCTATACAAGCGATTGAAGCAAACATCATAAAGTAACTAGACATCTCACCAATATAAATCATTATTATTGGAGCAATGGCTGTTCCCATAAATAATATCACTGTATTTACAGATAAAAAGAATCCTTGATTACGATTAACTGTAATTCCTACTTTTGAAATGACTGAAGGGATTGCAAAGGCAATACCAGCTACAAACGTAACGCTAAAAATAGTTATGCAAATAATGTTAGTAGTCATTCCCATAACTAAAAGTGAAATTGTACTTGTTAATAAAGCTAATGAGATCAATCGTTTGATACCTATACGACCGCTCAAACGTCCAGCTAATAATGATAGCAACATACCAATAACACCAAATAGTTTTACTAATGATGCTGTTGAAATGTCACCATTCAATTTATCAGATAGTATATATAAATTTAAAATAGCGTACATACTAATAAACATAATCAATAAAGTAAATGAAATGAATAAACAGTAAATAACTTTTAAATTATCTCGAAAGTCTTTAAAGTTATTAAAAAATTTAAGTAATTTAACATCAGTATTTCTACGAGGACTTTCAGGTACAAATTGATAAATAACAAATACCAATAATAAATATAATACTGTTAAAGTAAAATACACCCAATGCCAATTTAAATGATGAACTATCATTTCACTTAAATTTTGTCCTAACACACCAGATAACATAAAACTTGTACTAATAAAGCTAATTGCTGTAACTCTCTTTTTAGCAGGGTAAGTTTCTGTGGTATAAGTAATGGCTACTGGAGAAAATGCAGCGGCAAATATTCCTTGTAATGCACGCATAACAAGTAATAATGTAAATGAATTTACAAAGCCAATAATAAAGCAAATCAATGTCAAACCACTTAATCCTATTAATATTGTTTTAATTCTCCCGTATTTATCAGAAATGGTTCCATAAAATAGACAGCTAATTGAATACATAATAGAGAAAATAACACCATTTAAAGTAGCAACAGATTGTGGAATATGAAATGAATGTGCAAATGCTGCAGTAAGCGGAAGTGCAGTATATAAACTTCCCATAACGATAATTCCTGAGAAAAAGAGAATTGTAGTTATAAGATTATAATGACGTTGTTCTTCCATTTATCTTTATACTCCCTTCCTATTTTTTATTAACGTTACCTATTATTACACTTTAACTCATAAAACTAAAGAACCTATTTAATTTGCAAAAAATTTAAAATTTATAGCAAATTAAATACCACGTTGATATACGCTGTAATTTGCTCATCTATCCCTTTTATAACCTACAAGCAATTCGTATTGACTTTCATCACCCCAAGATATATAATATATCCAGTATAAAAAATATATTAAATGGAGGTGACCCATATGAAAGTAGAATTAGGTTTAACATCTTTTGCTGATAACACTGTTATTCACATGCCAGAAGGTTCAGAATTACCTATCTCAAACGCGGAAAGAATTAGAAATATCGTTGAAGAGATTCAGCTTGCTGATCAATTAGGATTAGATGTGTGTGGTCTTGGAGAACATCATAGAAAGGATTATGCAGTATCCGATCCTGTTACAGTATTAGCTGCAGCTGCTGCAAAAACATCTCACATTAAACTTTCTTCTGCCGTTACCGTATTATCGTCTGATGATCCAGTCAGAGTATACGAACGTTTTTCAACATTAGACGCCGTATCTAATGGTAGAGCTGAAGTAATGATTGGTAGAGGTTCATTTATCGAGTCATTTCCTTTATTTGGTTACAATTTAAATGACTATGAGGATTTATTTAATGAAAAGCTTCAAATGTTGCTAAAAATCAACAATCATGAAATGATAGATTGGGAAGGTAAATTACGACCTAGCATTGATAAGACAGGTATATATCCTAGAATAGAACATGGACAATTACCTATTTCAATTGCTACAGGAGGAACACCTGAATCTTCTTTAAGAGCTGGTGCATTAGGTTTACCAATTACCTATGCTATTATTGGTGGTAATCCTAAACGTTTTACTCGCAACATCGAGATTTATAAATCTGTTGCTGAGTCATATGGTCACAATCCTTCTGAACTACCGATTTCAGTCCATTCTTGGGGCTATATTGCTGATACAGATGAACAAGCTAAACGTGAGTTCTTCCCATCATTAAAAGCACATCAAGATATACTTGGTAGAGAACGCGGTTGGCCAACTTTTGATGAACAAGCCTTTGAAAGAGAAATTGGAAGCAATGGTGCGATATACTTAGGAAGTCCAGAGACTGTCGCACAAAAGATAATTGAAACTATAGAAACTCTAGGTCTTAATCGTTTTATGATTCATACACCAGTAGGATCAATGCCTCATGAAAAAACAATGCATTCAATTCGTCTTTTTGGGGAAAAGGTTAAACCTATAGTAGATAAATATTTTAAAGATAAATAGGAGGAAATATTATTATGATATTACGTTATGCTACAAATTTAAAACTTGCTAAAGAATTATACGATGCATCAAAACCAAAATTACAAGGTGATCAAGGTATGATTGATACATTCACAAATGTATTCGGATTACCAGAACAATCTGTTAAATTAGCTGGTGGTGTTGAAGCTGCAGCTGCAGGTTTATTCGCAGTTAGTTTCTTAAGTAAAACAGCTTCTCGTTTAGGTTCATTAGCTACTATTTCAGTATTAGGTGTAGCAACTTATAAACACTTTGAAGCTGGCCATGGTAAAAAAGGTGCACAACACGCATTAGACTTACTAGGATTAGCAACATTAAGTTTACTAGATACATTTGATGGTAAACGCAAATAATTTTGACCATAAAATAGACCACATCCTTGTGGTCTATTTTATTTATATTTATTTAACAAATGTAATGGAATATGACACATATGATGATCTTCAGGATAATGTTCTAATCTATCTTGATGTTCTGACGCACTTTTTACATAATTAGACAGAGGTAAGACTTCCACCTTTATTTTAAAACAATCTTCTCTTTGATTAATAAAGTCTTTCGCTTCTTGCAAATGTTGATCATCCTTACTATAAAAACCTGTTCTATATTTTTCACCTACATCATGCCCTTGTTTATTTACACTATATGGATCAATGACTTCAAATAAATACTCCATAATTTTATATATTGATAACACTTCAGGATCATAAGTTAATTTTACGCATTCTGCATATCCATCATAATTCCCATCTAATGTTTGAGTCTTTCCATTGGCTCTTCCAGCTTCTGTTGAAATAATGCCTGGTATTGTTTTAAAAAATGCTTGCACTCCCCATAGACATCCACCAGCCACATATACTGTTTCCATAATATTCACCTCTTTAGTTGAATTATACAAAAATAAATTAAAATCAAAAGTACTTATTAGTTCTCTCTATAACAAAATATTTATAAACAACTAATGCAAAGTGACAAAACTGTTATTCAATTGACACCTCATACATAGGTCTTTTAAAAGTTTAAATGATATCTTTAATTTAGATATTAAACAGCTTTATTCATTTACCATTTACTCAAGGGGAGATCTATTTGTTTCATCAATCTATCAAATATTTTATCAGTGCTATTGTTATTACTATAGCTTTATTACTTAATTTCAACCAAAATGTTTTAGCTTCTACAAACGAAAATCCACATAAAAACCACATTTCACATCAGAAAGATAATACATATACACTTAAGACTACAAAAGAAAGACACGAGCAACATATGAAATTATTGCCAGAAACTGGTCAAAACAGAAAGCATACACCCATCCTAGGTTTGGTAGTGCTTTTAATATTAGGTATTACTTTTATCTTTATAAAACGAACTTCAACTAAAA
>NZ_RXWW01000013.1 GCF_003970495.1 Staphylococcus pasteuri | reverse complement strand
GCTATCCGAAGTGGAAGTACTAGTACTAGACGAATCGCTAGTCGACGTGCTTGCACTATCAGAAAGCGATGTAGAAGTACTAGTACTATTTGAATCACTCACAGACGTACTCGTGCTGTCAGAAACAGAAGTACTCAATGAATCACTTAGTGAAGCACTAGCACTATCAGAAGTTGACGTACTTGTACTAGTAGAGTCACTTGTCGAAGTGCTTGCGCTATCAGAAAGTGAAGTAGAAGTACTTGTACTATTTGAATCGCTCACAGAAGTGCTCGTGCTATCAGAAACAGAAGTACTCAATGAATCACTTAGTGAAGCACTTGCACTATCAGACGTAGACGTACTAGTACTAGTAGAATCACTCATAGATGTACTAGAACTATCAGAAAGTGATGTCGAAGTACTAGTACTAGATGAATCACTTACAGAAGTGCTCGTGCTATCTGAAACAGACGTACTCAATGAATCACTTAGTGAAGCACTAGCACTATCAGAAGTTGAAGCACTCGCGCTATCCGACATAGAAGTACTAGAACTTTGAGATTCACTTACAGAAGTGCTTGTGCTATCAGAAGCTGACATGCTGTTACTTACTGATTGGCTATCAGACATGGACGCACTAGTACTTTGTGATTCACTTAGTGAAGCACTTGTACTACCAGAAGTTGAAGCGCTAATAGAATCGCTTAATGACGCACTTGCACTATTAGAAACTGACATGCTATTACTTACTGATTGACTATCAGACAAGGATGCACTAGTACTTTGTGAGTTACTTAGTGACGCACTTGTACTACCAGAAGTTGAAGCACTCGTAGAATTACTTATAGATGCACTAGTACTATTTGATGACGAAATACTATTACTATTAGATGTACTATTTGAAGTACTTGTACTATCAACTGTTGAAGTACTTTGTGAGTTAGAAATAGAATCACTTTCTGCATTTCTTCCAATATTCCAAGTAAATGTTTTAGTAGTTGTATTATTACTAGCATCTTTAGATGTAACTGTTACAGTATAGTCACCCATTGTAGTAGGTGTGCCACTAACTGTTTTAGTTGTAGGATCATAAGTTAAACCTGGTGGTAATCCAGTTACAGTATCAGTTGTTGAACCACTGTTGTCACTTGTATCAATTGTTACGTTATTAATAGGTGATAGTACTTGGTTAGATTGATTATTAATATTAATAACCGGATTAGTAGTATCCACTACATTAATGTTAAATGTCGATGTAGACGAATTACCGGCTTGATCAACTGAAGTGACAGTAACAGTATTATTTCCTAATTGTGTAGGAGTTCCAGTAATTGTGTTTGATGCTGAATCATAACTTAATCCAGAAGGTAGACCTGTAACAGTATTTGTAACAGTGCCAGTACCATTATCTGTTGTATTCACTGTAATAGGTGAAATTGGGCTATTAATTTCTTTAGTTTGATTAGACATGTTAATAGTTGGTGCCTGTACATCTTTATAAAAGACAGTTATAGCTTGCCCTGCATTTGTTAATTTAACTGTTTTATTTGTTGCGTTATATGTTGGTGCATATGTACTATCTATATTTACTAATTGATAACCTTTAGCCGTAATCGCGCTTTGTTGATCATCAATAGTGACAGTATTGTCTACGTCTCCAGCCAGTGTTTTAGCTGCAACGATTTCTTTACCAGTATCGGCATCAACATAGTGAACTTGTGCCGTAGCAGTTTCAGTATACGTGAATGAGTCAATTTCAACTTGTTGTAAATTTCGAGCTCCACCAGTAGACGCTGTCATAGATAGCGAGAAGTTAGTATTTTTACTGGCTTTAATCCAATCAGAAATATTTCTAGTCCACGTTTGTCCAGCATATGTTACTGTCATGACTTTCGTATCACCATTATAATCAATGATAAAATCTTGGAAAGTACCATTAGGTTGTGTTGTTAATTTAGCCGCATTAGCAGTTTTTGTATTATCTGTATAAGTTGTTGCTACGCCTGAATTATTTGTTGTTACAAATGCACCGAATGCGCCACCGCCACCTACACTAGCAGGGTCTTTATTAGCTTTGGCAGATGAGTTAGGTTGTGAGGTATTATGATAAGTATCTAACTTAAAGCCGAAAGCATTATTCAAGCCACCAATACCTAAGGCAGCCCCTTCTTTACCAATTTGTCCGAGTGTACCTGGTGAAAAGGCGAAACCGATACCATCGCCACCAGTGACGCCGTCTGGAGAAGTTCCTTCATAACGAGTTCCTAGGTTAACTTTACCTTCAAAATGGAAACTTTTATTTGAGTCAATTTTAGTACCTAGAGATATAGCACCTTTTTGTCCGCCAACATCTGGAGTTAATGTTGCAACACCAGTACTTTGATCGTATGTTGCAGAACCGCTAGTTGTGAAATGATCAGTAAAGTTATCCTTATCAACTACGACCTGTGAAGTTGTAGGTGCAATTGGTGATGCTGTTGTTGCTGCAGCTGCTAAACGATTGACCGCTAATCTACTAAATGCACGTACTTTAGTTGTACTAGTCGATTTACTAGATTCACTAGCAACCGGTGTAGTGACAACACTCTCAGAAGCAGTATGTGTCATTCTTTCATTAATATATGATGTTTTATTCGTAATCGCTTCACTATTTACTGTATTTTGTTTTGGGGATTCACTTGATGTAGCACCTGCAGATGATTGACTGTCGGTATTTTTCGTTGAAGCTTGAGATTGAGAGTCTGGTGAAGTTGATTTAGTTTCACTTGAAGTACTTGTTTTACTTTCATTTGTAGCTGTTTCTGATTTCTGCGATTGTGAATCAGATGAATTATCGTTAGATGATGAAGTAGATTTTGTACTTTGAGAATTTTTTGAATCATTTTTGCTTGCTTCAGAGTTACTATGGTCTGATTGACTAGACTTAGAAGCTTGCTCTGAATCAGAATTCTGTTTGTTAGTTTGATCAGTTTCACTATGTTGTTCAGATTTATTTTCAACGCTTTCACTAGATTGTGTATCTGATTTCTCGCTACTACTAGACGTAGATTGAGTACTATCAGTTGTGTCATTTTTTTCAGAACTTTGTGTTTTTTCTGATGAAACAGATTCACTTTTCGCTGTGTTTTCACTATTGCTTGCATGTTTAAGTTCAGTTGAATTTTGATTTGCGACTGCTTGACTTTGTGTAGAAAGCTCTGAAGTTACAGGTAATTCAGAAGCTGCCATTGCTTGATGATTATGTAACATATTAACTGTAAAAGCGCCACCTGCTATTGTAGAAGCTTTTATAGCATTTCTTTTTACAAAGTTACCTTTTTCTTTACCTTCATCAGAATCTTCCATTGTATGATTGGAAAAGATAGGTAATCCCATGATTCGCATTAATTTAATTTCTTTGATACCTGATTTAATCCAATGTTTCCCAGATTTATATAATTTAACCCGAGATTTTTCGTTTTCTAAACTGTGTTTTAAATTTCTTTGTCTTTTTGACATTGAACCATACTCCTTTAAATGTTGCTGTGTAAGAATGGGTTAGTCTCAATGTAATAATACACTAATATTTAACTTCATATTACGTAACAAATATATCACACTTTGAGATTAAAAAATATTAATATTATTTGGAAAATAAAATTGTTATCCCATTACAACGAATAGAGTAAAATTCAATAAGTTTGTATAATATATTTGTTGTAATACAAGTATAACTATTCACAAATCTATTTCTAAAAAAGTTTTTTGTAGCTATTATTTTTGAAAACATTTAAAAATTTATAAAAATCAAAATAAGTGTAAATAATTTCTGTGAGAGGACACTGAGGTTTGTCTGACGTCAACGTGCTCGTGGTCTAATTTAGAACTGATATTCTAAAATTTTTAAGTACAATCGAAACGTAAAATTCAATAAAAAGCAATGATAAATACTTTAATATAAGTGAACTACTGTAAACATTTACCTTCAATAAATCTTTACAAAATCTTTACAATTCCTTAATTTAAGTTTTTTTGTATAGAAAGTTGGGGATTAAGAAATATCTAATATAAAGGAGAGACTAACAATGAAACATACAAAAACAATAGCTTTATTATCATCGGCAGCCATTTTATTAGGTGCGTGTGGCAATGGAGGTAGTGATTCAGCTTCAAATAAAAAAGACGAAGGTACAAAAGATACTACTGTAGCAGTAAAAGATATTAAGACAAATCCTGAAGATGCGATTAAAAAAGCGCAACAAACATATAAAGGTCAAGATTTAAAAGATATTTCATATGAAAAATCAAATGGCGACTGGGTATACAAAGTTGAACAACAAGACACTAAGAATAACAAAGAATCAGAAGTCATTATTAATGACAAAGATAAAAAGGTAATTCATAAAGAAACTGAAAAAGGCGAATCTAATAATTCTAATGATTCGTTTAAATATAGTGATGTAAAAGATTATAAAGATGCCATTAAATCTGCTCAAAAAGAATTTGACGGTGACGTTAAAGAATGGTCATTATCTAAAGATGATGGAAAATTAGTTTATGATTTCGACCTACAAAAAGGTAAAGAAAAACATGAAATAACAGTCGATGCTAAAACAGGTAAAGTATTAGATAATCAACAAGATGATTAGTATATAATAGAAAATCGTATTTGAAAAAGCAACCTAACGATGTGTTAGGTTGCTTTTCGTGTGTCTGAATGTTCTATTTAAAAATTAATATAGTTCTAATAATTTCTTCCAATTATATGAGATCATTACAGCAATACTCATAACTAGAAGTATAATTACAAGTTCTGAAGCCATATAACCTTGTGATAGATGTACCGTAAATAATGCGCCTAGCATAATAACGATAAAACCAGCAGCAACGTAATTTGAAAGTAAACCTATAATCATAAAGATACCACCAATAAATTCAAACAATCCTAATAAAATGCCTAAAAATGCTGGAAAGCCTAAGCCAGCCATCATTTCCATAGGTTCTTTAAATCCACTAAATACCTTTTGTGAACCATGTATTGTAAAAGTGACACCTAACATAAGTCTAATTAATAATAATCCTATTCTCATAGCGTATAACTCCATTTGTATATTTTATATACCTGATATAACAGTTATATTACAATACTAGCTATTTACATTCAAGAACAAATCAGATATTTATTGTAACTAAACAATTAAAAATAGATTACAAAATGTAATAAAACGATAAAATGCTATAAATTTTAAAAAATAAAGTCCTTCTTACTTTAGAAATACATATTTTACAAAATTTGATAATAAAATTTTAATAGAGTAAGTCAATTACGTTATAATACTTATGTTCATATAATATATACATAAATACCAAATTAGTTTAGAGTGAAATTAAGTAGGGCACTTATAAACATAGGTATATGCAAATTACATATAGTAACTAAATGATATAAAAATATTAATAGGGGGAACATCATTGAAAAAAGTTTTGACCAGTATTCTGATGATAATTATGTGTTTAATCGTTGTATCACCAACTGTTTTAGCATCACAGTCACCTGTAGACGTAGCTAAACAAGAAAAACAAAACATTGATAAGCAATACAATCCAAAAGGTATGATAGTAACTACTGAGGATGGACAAATACTCTACAATTATCACGACAAAAAACAAGTTGATCCAGCTTCAACAACCAAATTGATGACAATGAATTTAATATACGATGATATTAAATCCGGAAAAGTGAAAATGAACGATAAAGTAAAAATTACATCAAGATACGAAAAAATGTCAGAATTACCTAATTTAACAACATTTCCTTTAAAACAAGGTGAAACTGTTACAATCAATCAATTATTGAAACAAGCAGCATTAGAATCAAGTAATGCTTCTACGTTAGTTTTAGCTGAACATATTGATGGCAATTCTTCAAAATTCACAGATAGAATGAATAAAAAAGCAAAAGAATTAGGTATGAAAAATACAAAATTTACTAATCCAAGTGGAGCAAATAATAAAGTATTACAACCATATGAACCGAAAAAATATAAAAATGATACTATTTCTCATACATCTGCACGAGATATGGCTATACTCAGCACAAATTTGTTAAAAGAACATCCGGATGTTTTAAAAATTACAAAGCTTTCTAAAGATACACAATCTAATCAAGAGCTACATAATACAAATACATCATTACCAAATGAAGCGGATGCTATGAAAGATGTTGATGGATTGAAAACAGGTACTAGTGACAATGGCTATAATCTAGAATTAACAGCTAAACGACACCATTTAAGAATCGTTACTGGCATATTTAATGTTATGCCCTATCCTGATGAACAAGCTAAACACGCACGTCAAAAACTTGCGAATGCTTTAACTGAGCATGCTTTTAAACAATATGAATACCGTAAAGTTGTTTCAAAAGGGGAACATAAGATAGATGATAAGGAATACGAAGTTAAAAAAGATTTATATGATTTAGTTCCAAAAGATAAGAAAAAATATAAATTGAAAGTTTCTAAAGACAATCGATTATACGTTGATTATGATAGACAATTTATAAAAGATCATCACGCCCCTAGCGTTAAAGTTGAAGCTACGACACATTGGGGCATGATTTTCCTTTACATACTTATGGCGGTCGTAGGCCTTGTATTACTTGGTATGTTGACAATTATTGGCATCAAAATTTATTTTAAGAATAATAAATAAATATATAAATTGAGATAACTAACCTACCACTTTATGGATAAGAATTTGTATTAAGAGCTATTAAATTGACAAAAACATAAGTAACTGCAAAGATTACATTTATATATTTAGATTAATTGCTTTTAAATTAACCTTTATAACAAGAAATACGGAGGGGTTTATAATGAAAGTAGGAATTATTGGGGCTTCAGGTAAAGTTGGACAACTTATTTTAGAAGAAGCAGTAGATAGAGGAAACCAAGTAACGGCTATCGTAAGAAACGCATCAAAAGTTTCGAACTCAAATGTAGATGTCATTGAAAAAGATATTCATGATTTAACTACTTCTGATATTACAGCATTTGATGTAGTGGTAAATGCATTTGGTGCACCATTAGGCGATTCAGAAGGTCATATTAATGCAGGTCGTCATTTAATTGATATTTTAAAAGGTACAGATACTAGAGCAATTATTGTTGGTGGCGCAGGAAGTTTATATGTTGATGATGCTCACACTATTAAACTTATTGACACTGATGAATTTCCAGATGTAGTCAAACCAACTGCAATAGGCCAAGGACAAAACCTTGAAGAATTACAAAATGCAGAAGGAATTACTTGGACATTTTTAAGTCCTTCAGCTGAATTTGATTATGAAGGTGCAAGAACTGGTAAATATAAATCTGGTAAAGATCAACTATTAGTGAATTCTAATGGAAAAAGTTATATTAGCTATGCTGATTTTGCAATAGCTATTGTAGATGAAATTGAAAACCCACAACATATTAATGAACGTTTTACAGTTGTAGGCGAAGAAAAATAATAAAGTTATCACTTTTATCATAAAGTAAGGCGGAAATTTTGAGTTGATATTCAATTCAAAATCTCCGCCTTTTTCTATTATTTATTTCCTAGGATATAAACCTAAATATGATTCTAAACTTTTACCTGATTGTTTAACTTTTTTCGCTTTATCTTTTCCTAAATAACGTAAATGCCATGGTTCATATTGATAACCTGTTTCATTCTCTTTATGTTTTCCATATCTTACAATGAAACCATAATCAGCAGCATGTTTTTTAATCCATTTACCTTCTTTAGTTTTACCAAAGCTACGATATAAATTTTTATCTGAGCCCTGTGCTCCTACATCAAATGATAATCCAGTTTGATGTTCAGAGTGACCTGGTTTCGAACTATATTTATTAGCAGCTTTTTCGCCATCTCTAGCTTTATAATTATTAAATAGTTGTACTTGTGTTTGATAACTTCTAAAACCACTTATTTTATATAATTGAATATTATCTTTCTTCGCATCTGTCATCATTTTATTTAAAGCACGTACCGCTTTTGGATTTTCTCCTGGATTGAAATCTTTAGGTAATTTAATTTGTTTATTTACTATTAGAATACCATCAATATATGTCTTTCCGTCTTTTTTAATCTTTTTATGATTTTTCTTCGAATGGTTATTATCACTTTTTTGATTTTTTTCACCTAAATGACCATTTGAACATGCTGACAGTATTAATAATCCCATTAATAAAAAAAGATATAACTTCTTCATGTAACATTTAACTCCTTTAAACTATTAATCACTCAATACTTGAAGGTTAGATGATGTCATCATTCCATACTAAATTAGCCTAACATATTTGCTTGAAAATTTAATTGTATTTAGTCAATAAATTCACTTTTTTTAAAGTGACAAACTATTCTTTTTACCATTAACTATAAAATTGTTATATAACAGATAATTTAAAAGATATACTGTATTAATTTATTTCACAGGTTCTTTAATCAGCCACATATTATATATAATTTAGCCATAAATTATGTGAAAGTAATCACAAAATACATGCTATACTCTTTGTGAAAGCGATAACAAAATTTGGAATTAATTAACTAATAATAAATAATTGGAGGCGAAAGGTATGTTAGAAACAAATCATACTCATGCTTGGCAAGGTTTTAAAAATGGACGTTGGAATAGACATTCAGACGTAAGAGAATTTATTCAATTAAACTATTCTTTATATGAAGGCGACGACGCATTCCTAGAAGGTCCAACAGAAGCTACTTCAAAATTATGGGACCAAGTGATGCAATTGTCTAAAGAAGAACGTGATCGCGGTGGCATGTGGGATATGGATACAAAAGTTGCATCGACAATCACTTCACATGATGCAGGATATTTAGACAAAAACTTAGAAACAATCGTTGGTGTTCAAACAGATAAACCATTCAAACGCTCAATGCAACCATTTGGTGGTATACGTATGGCGAAAGCTGCATGTGAAGCATATGGATATGAATTAGATCCAGAAACTGAAAAAGTCTTCACAGATTATCGTAAAACACATAACCAAGGTGTATTCGATGCATATTCCAGAGAAATGTTAGATTGCCGTAAAGCAGGAATTATTGCTGGGTTACCAGACGCTTATGGCCGTGGACGTATCATTGGAGACTACCGCCGTGTGGCATTATACGGTGTAGATTTCTTAATGGAAGAAAAACTTCACGATTTCAATACAATGTCTACTGAAATGTCAGAAGATGTAATTCGTTTACGTGAAGAATTATCAGAACAATATAGAGCTTTAAATGAATTAAAAGAATTAGGTCAAATGTATGGTTTCGATTTAAGTCGACCAGCAACTAACTTTAAAGAAGCAGTGCAATGGTTATATCTAGCATATCTAGCAGCAATTAAAGAACAAAATGGTGCAGCAATGAGTTTAGGACGTACATCAACATTCTTAGATATTTATGCAGAACGTGATTTGAAAAATGGTGACATTACTGAAAGTGAAGTACAAGAAATTATCGACCACTTCATTATGAAATTACGTATTGTTAAATTTGCTCGTACACCAGACTATAATGAATTATTCTCAGGAGATCCAACATGGGTTACTGAATCTATTGGTGGTGTAGGTATCGATGGCAGACCACTTGTTACTAAAAACTCATTCCGTTTCTTACATTCATTAGACAATTTAGGTCCAGCACCAGAACCAAACTTAACAGTACTTTGGTCAGTGCGTTTACCTGAAAACTTCAAAATTTATTGTGCAAAAATGAGTATTAAAACAAGTTCAATTCAATACGAAAATGATGACTTAATGCGTGAAAGTTATGGCGATGACTATGGTATTGCATGTTGTGTATCTGCTATGAAAATTGGTAAACAAATGCAATTCTTCGGAGCAAGAGCTAACTTAGCTAAAACATTATTATATGCAATTAATGGTGGTAAAGATGAAAAATCTGGAAAACAAGTAGGACCAAGTTACGAAGGTATTAAATCTGACGTACTTGATTATGATGAAGTCTTTGCTAAATTTGAAAAAATGATGGATTGGTTAGCAGGTGTCTACATTAATTCATTAAACATTATCCACTACATGCATGATAAATATAGCTATGAAAGAATCGAAATGGCATTGCATGATACAAATATCATTCGCACAATGGCTACTGGTATAGCAGGATTATCTGTAGCAGCAGACTCATTATCAGCAATTAAATATGCAAAAGTAACACCTATTAGAGATGAAAATGGACTTGTGACAGACTTTGAAATCGAAGGAGATTTCCCTAAATATGGTAACAACGACAGCCGTGTAGATGATATTGCAGTCGACTTAGTAGAACGCTTTATGACAAAATTACGTAGCCATAAAACATATCGCGATTCAGAACATACAATGAGTGTATTAACGATTACTTCAAACGTTGTATATGGTAAGAAAACAGGTAATACACCAGATGGACGTAAAGCTGGAGAACCATTTGCACCAGGTGCTAACCCAATGCATGGACGTGACCAAAAAGGTGCACTATCATCATTAAGTTCTGTAGCTAAAATCCCTTATGATTGCTGTAAAGATGGAATTTCAAATACATTTAGTATTGTTCCAAAATCACTAGGTAAAGAAGAAGAATCACAAAACAAAAACTTAACAAGTATGCTAGACGGTTACGCTATGCAACATGGTCATCACTTAAATATCAATGTATTTAATAGAGAAACATTACTAGATGCAATGGATCATCCTGAAGAATACCCACAATTAACAATTCGTGTATCTGGCTATGCAGTTAACTTTATTAAATTAACTCGTGAGCAACAATTGGATGTTATTTCTCGTACATTCCACGAACAAATGTAGAAAATAAGGTGGGAGCAAAATGCTTAAAGGACACTTACACTCCGTTGAAAGTATGGGCACAGTAGACGGACCAGGAATTAGATATATATTATTCACACAAGGTTGTTTATTAAGATGTTTATATTGTCATAATCCAGATACATGGAAAATTAATGAGCCATCAAGAGAAGTGACAGTAGATGAAATGGTAAATGAAGTATTGCCTTATAAGCCATACTTTGACGCCTCAGGTGGAGGAGTTACAGTTAGTGGTGGCGAACCATTGCTACAAATGCCATTTTTAGAAGCATTATTTAAAGAGTTAAAAGCTAATGGAATAAACACATGTCTTGATACTTCTGCTGGATGTGTTAACGATACAGTAGCGTTTAATCGTCACTTTGATGAATTACAAAAATATACAGATCTCATGCTTTTAGACATTAAACACATCGATAATGAAAAACATATTAAACTAACGGGCAAACCGAATACACATATTCTTAAATTTGCACGTAAGCTTTCAGATATGAAACAACCTATATGGATAAGACACGTTCTAGTCCCAGGAATTTCAGATAATAAAGAAGATTTAATTAAATTGGGTGAATTTATCAATTCGCTAGATAATGTTGAAAAATTTGAAATCTTACCTTATCACCAACTCGGAGTACACAAGTGGAAAAATTTAGGTATCCCATATCAATTAGAAAATGTTGAACCACCAAATGATGAAGCAGTCAAAATGGCATATCAATACGTTAATTTCAAAGGAAAAATTCCAATCACGCTATAAAAAACTATATTATACCCCATAAAATACCCTTCAAATTATGGACATATCAAAGTAGAATTTGATATGTCCATTTTTAATAAAATTTGAATTAATTGTTAATTATTTATCAAAATATAAAAAATAATTTAATAATCATTAAGTTTATTTTTAAAGTGTGTTTTAATTGTGAACATTTATCATATTTTAACTATTTTTGTGTATTTATGGTAGTATGAACTTGGAAATAGAATTAGTTAACAATATTTCTAAATTTTATATTTTTTTAGCACTTTTTGTAAACGCTATCAAAATATATTTCAGGAGGGGATAAATTGAAAAACGTCATAATTAATGCAATGGGGACGGTGATTCGCTTATCAATTAATCACAATCAACCAGATTCAATTTTATCTCAAGCCGAGTCAAAAATTCATACTTGGGAAAAACAATTTAGTGCTAATGACGAGCACTCAGATTTAATGAAAATTAACCGAATGGCTGGTATAAGGCCAGTAGTAACTAGTGGTGAAATATTTAAAATGATTCAGCTAGGTTATCATGCAACATTAACTTCTAATCAAAAAATGAATATCTTAATAGGCCCTTTAGTTAAACTTTGGAAAATTGGTTTTGAAGATGCTAAAAAGCCGAATGAACAAGACATTCAACATGCGATAACGTTAACGAATCCTGAAAATCTAGAATTGAATGAAGCAACAAATGAAGTTTATTTAACTAAGAAAGGTATGGAGATTGATTTAGGCGCTCTTGTAAAAGGGTATTTTGCTGATCAACTTCAAACATTTTTCATTAATCAAGGTGTAACTTCAGGAATTATTGATTTTGGTGGTAACGTGATTACGATTGGTGAAAATACACCAACATCAAGAAGTTGGAAAGTAGGTATTCGTAATCCTTTTTATAAGAATAGTAATCCACTTGCAGTTTTAGAGATTTATCAACAATCTGTTGTGACTTCAGGTATATATGAACGCTATTTTATAAAAGATCATCAATTGTATCATCACATATTAGATAGTAAAACAGGATACCCAGTTAATAATGATATTGCTAGCGTAACCATCGTATCTGATCATTCTGTGGATTGCGAGATATGGACTACGATTTGTAGTTTTGGGCAAGCATCACAAAATATTGAACTACTTAATCAAATAGATGGTATTGAAGGTGTCATTGTTAAACGTGATGGCGACATTGTTTCAACTTCAAGAATTTCTATGCAAAAAGAATATGTAATTTAAATACTCTAAATGAGTATTATATTTTTAAATATACATGTGAAAATAATCACAATTTATCAGGAGGATGACTTATGAATAAAGAAATTTTAGATACTGTCAAATTGAACTCTGGAGCTGAATTGAAAAACCGTATTGTAATGGCGCCAATGACAATTCAAGCTGGCTATTTTGACGGTAGTGTGACTTCAGAAATGATAGATTACTATCAATACCGTTCAGGTGACGCAGCTGCAATTATTGTAGAAAGTTGTTTTGTTGAAGATCATGGACGTGGATTCCCTGGTGCTATTGGTGTTGACACAGATGAAAAGGTTAAAGGTCTAGCAAGATTAGCACAAGCCATTAAAGACAAAGGATCAAAAGCAATTCTACAAATTTATCATGCTGGACGTATGGCTAACCCAAAATTAAATGAAGGCGAACAACCCATTTCTGCAAGTCCAATTACTGCATTGCGACCTGATGCTGCAACACCTCGTGAAATGACTACATCACAAATAGAACAAATGATTAATCACTTTGGCGAAGCAACTCGTAGAGCAATTGAAGCGGGATTCGATGGTGTAGAAATTCACGGTGCGAATACGTATTTAATTCAACAATTCTTCTCTCCTCACTCTAATAGAAGACAAGATGAATGGGGCGGTAGTCGAGAAAAACGTACAAAATTCCCAATCGAAGTATTGAAAAAAGTTCAAAGTGTTGTAGCTCAAGCAGACGCTAAAGATTTTATTATAGGTTATCGCTTCTCTCCAGAAGAATTAGAAGAACCAGGTATTAGATTTGAAGATACAATGTATCTCTTAAATACACTTGCTAAATATAAACCTGACTACTTCCATATTTCAGCAAATAGTTATAAACGTACGTCAATCGTTAATCAAGATGATTCTGAGCCATTAATTAATAAATACTTAAATTCTAGAAATGAAACATTGGCAAGCATTCCTTTAATAGGTGTCGGAAGCATTTCGCAAAAACAAGATGCTGAAGAAGCTTTAGAACTAGGGTATGACTTATTAGCAGTTGGTAAAGCATACTTAATTGAACCAAATTGGACTGAAAAAATTATTAACGACCAAGAAGTAGAACAATTTGTTGATATTCATGACCAAAAAGTATTACACATTCCATCACCATTATGGAAAGTAATGGACTTTATGATATTAGACAAAGAAGAAGAACATAGAAAATACGAAAAACTTAAAGCATTACAAAATAAAAAAGTGAAATTTAATAAAGGTACTTATAACGTATTTGCTAAAGGACATAACGGTAATTTACCTATGAAAGTTGAATTGTCTGAAGACAAAATTGTAAGTATTGAAGTTGATGACAGTGGAGAATCTGAAGGTATTGCTAATCCAGTATTTGAACGTTTACCACAAGATATCATAGAAGGACAAACATTAAATGTAGACGTAGTTTCTGGGGCAACTGTTACAAGTGAAGGTATTATTCAAGGTATCGCTGAAGCGATTGAACAAGCTGGCGAAGATCCTGATGTACTACGCGCGCGTCCTAAACCAGTTGTTCAATGGTCAAATGAAACAATTGAAGAAACAACGGATATTGTTGTAATCGGTACTGGTGGTGCAGGTTTAAGTGCTGCAGCTACTGCTTTAGATGAAGGTAAAGAAGTGATTATGCTTGAAAAATTTGCCGCTATCGGAGGAAATACGATACGTACTGGCGGACAAGTCAATGCAGTTGAACCAGAATGGCAAGGTAGTTTCCCTGCATTAGCTGGTGAACATGAGACATTAAAACAACTATTAGAACATGATGATAATGATATAGATGATGATTATAAAGAAGATTTCCGCACAGTAAAATCTCAAATTAAAGCCTATTTAGATGACGATAGTGAAAAAGGCAATAACTTATTCGATTCAATTGAATTACACCGAATTCAAACATATTTAGGTGGTAAACGTAAAGATAAAAATAATGTAGAAATTACAGGTGACTATGAACTAGTTAAAACACTCACAGATAATGTATTAGATTCTGTTAAATGGCTAACAGAAAAAGGCGTACATTTCGATCGTTCATTCGTAGATATGCCAGTTGGTGCATTATGGCGTCGTGGTCATAAACCAATGAAAGCACAAGGTTTAGAATTTATCGAAAATCTTGGTGACTATGTTAAAACACATCACGGTCGTATATTCACTGAAACAACAGCCGAAAAATTAATCAAAGAAGGCAATAAAATTGTAGGTATTGAAGCTCGTAAAGCAAACGGAGCTAAAGTTAAAATTCATACAAAACATGGTGTAGTACTTGCTACAGGTGGATTTGGTGCTAATACTAAAATGTTACAACAATATAATACGTATTGGGATAGTATTCCAGATGATATTAAAACAACAAACTCACCTGCAATTACTGGTGATGGTATACGTTTAGGTGTCCAAGCAGGTGCAGAACTTGTTGGTATGGGATTCTCTCAAATGATGCCAATATCTGACCCTAAAACAGGCGCACTATTCACAGGTTTAATTGTGACACCATCTAACTTCGTATTTGTTAATAAAGAAGGACAACGTTTCGTAAATGAATTTGAAAGTAGAGACGTGTTATCTAAAGCGGCATTAGAACAAAAAGATGGTATGTTCTACATTATTGCTGATGAAAATATTAAATCATTAGCGATGAATACTTCTGAAGACAAAATTAATCATGAGCTTGAAGACGGTACATTAGTAAAAGGTGACACATTAGAAGAATTAGCAGAAAAACTAAACATCGAACCACAACAATTAATTAATACTATCGAACGTTATAACAAATTTGTTGATCAAGGTCATGATGATGATTTCAATAAAAGTGCATTTGATTTAAAAATTGAAAAAGCACCATTCTATGCAACACCTCGTAAACCAGCGGTACATCATACTATGGGAGGCTTACGAATTAATTCTCAAGCACAAGTTATTGATGTTGAAGGTCATATTATTGAAGGATTATATGCATCTGGTGAGGTAGCAGGAGGTATTCATGCAGGTAACCGATTAGGTGGTAATGCACTTGCTGATATCTTTACTTATGGAAGAATTGCTGGTAAAAGTGCAGCTACGCATCAAGTTACTAATGAATAGGAGTGACTAGCTATGTCTGGAAATTACAAAAAAGGAAATCAATTAATACTAGCTATTATATTAGGGATTTTGACATATTGGTTGTTTGCTCAATCTCTCTTAAATATAGCGCCTCATGTGCAAAATGATTATCACGTTGATATGAGTATTATCAATATTGCAGTAAGTCTTACCTCACTATTAACTGGTGTGTTCATAGTTGTTGCAGGTGGACTCTCAGATAAAATAGGAAGAGTAAAAGTGACTAGAGCGGGACTAGTATTAAGTATATTAGGATCTATTTCCGTTATTATAACTAATATGCCGTTCTTCTTACTTACAGGACGTGTATTACAAGGTCTTTCAGCCGCTTGTTTATTACCAGCGACGATTGCGATTATTAACTCATTCTTCTCAGGTGAAGAACGTCAAAAAGCATTAAGTTTCTGGTCATTTGGCTCCTATGGTGGAACTGGACTAGCTTCTTTATTCGCTGGTGTAGTCGCAACATATGTAGGATGGCGTTGGATTTTTATCTTATCAATTATTTTTGCATTCATCGCAATGATATTGTTAAGAGGTACACCAGAGTCTAAAGATGAAACCGCACATAATAAGAAATTCGATATTATGGGTATTTTCATCTTCGTAATTATGATGTTGAGTATTAATATAGTTATTACACAAGGTACAAAATTAGGCTGGCTTAATCCTGTAATTATAGGTTTAATCGTAGTATTTATTATCACATTGTTTGCATTTTACATTTATGAACGTAAACAAAGAGAACCATTTATTGATTTTACGTTATTTTCAAACAAAATTTATATAGGTACAACGATTGCTAATTTAATGGTTAATACTGAAATTGGAGTGCTTGCATTATTCAATATTTATATGCAAGACGCCATGGGATTATCAGGAGCTCAAGCAGGATTAATTACCATTCCTTATATGGTCTGTAGTTTAATCATGGTTCGTGTAGGTGAACGTTTCATGCAAAAAAATGGACCTCAAATACCATTAATGTTTGGACCAATCACTATTGCTGTAGGAATTATTTTACTATCCATTACAGCCTTACCAAGTATAATTTATTATATCGTTTCAGTGATTGGGTTTATTTGCATAGGGTTAGGCTTAGGCTTCTTTGCAACACCAGCCTTATCAACAGCAGTATCAAACGTTCCAGAAGAAAAAGTAGGTACAGCATCAGGTATTATTAAAATGACATCAACATTAGGAGCAGCATTTGGTATCGCTGTTGTGACAACTGTTTATTCAACAATTAGTATTTATAACGATACCCATTTTGCAGCAACAATCGCATTTATAGTAGGTGCTTGTATGGTATTAGTCGCATTTATCGCCGCATTTATTTTAGTACCAAAACGAAATGTAGAAGTATAGATCATAAAATAAGCAATTTGTATTTAAAAGAGGGATTTAGTAGCTCGATGTAGCTGCTAAATTCTTTTTTTTAGAGAATATTTATTTTCAGAAAATAGAATATTAGTTTAATAACTAGAAAAACTGATTTTGTATTTAATATTGGAAATCAGTTTTTTATTTGACTAAATAATTTGAGTTGTCTAACAATATAGACTTGTGCAATTTTTATAAAAAAATAATGCTAATAAATTATGAAACAATGTGATATTATAATGTAGTGTAAAAACATTACTTTTAATGAAAAGAATAAATATTTGAATTCAATATATATATAACACTTGTATATATTAATAATCTAATAAACGATTTATGCTAATACTTAAAAGTTATTTGAAGGGGAGTTAATTAAATGAGGGTCAAAAAAGCAATTATTCCAGCAGCTGGTTTGGGTACTAGATTTTTACCAGCAACAAAAGCAATGCCGAAAGAAATGCTTCCAATTCTAGATAAACCAACTATTCAATACATCGTTGAAGAAGCATCAAGAGCAGGTATCGAAGACATTATTATCGTTACAGGTAAACATAAACGTGCGATTGAAGACCACTTTGATAACCAAAAAGAACTAGAAATGGTTCTAGAAGAAAAAGGTAAAAATGATTTATTAGAAAGAGTTCAATACTCAACAGATTTAGCTAATATCTTTTACGTTAGACAAAAGGAACAAAAAGGTTTAGGTCATGCCATCCACACAGCACGTCAATTTATTGGCGATGAACCATTTGCAGTGTTATTAGGCGATGACATTGTTGAATCTGAAACACCTGCCATCAAACAATTAATGGATGTTTACGATGAAACAGGTAAATCTGTTATTGGTGTACAAGAAGTTGCACCCGAAGATACGCACCGTTACGGTATCATCGACCCATTAGAACAATCAGGATTACGTTATGAAGTTAAAAAATTCGTAGAAAAACCTAAACAAGGTACAGCACCATCAAACTTAGCCATCATGGGTCGCTATGTGTTAACACCAGAAATCTTCGACTACCTTGAAACACAAGAAGAAGGCGCAGGAAATGAAATTCAATTAACTGACGCAATCGAACGTATGAACACAGAAAGCCAAGTGTACGCATATGACTTCGAAGGTAATCGTTATGACGTTGGTGAAAAATTAGGATTCGTTAAAACAACGATCGAATATGCATTAAAAGATGAAGACATGAAAGACGATTTAAAAAAATATATTAGAGAATTGAATGTATAAAATTTAGGAGAACAAAATTGAAAAAGATAGATATTAAAACAAAGGTTGATAATTATAAAAAAAATAAAGGTAAATTTGTTTATATAGAAAGTAGAAGAAAGAAAAAAATACAAAAAAATTATTTTGTATTAGAGTCAACACACGGGGACTCTGTTGGTGGTCATATTTTTTATCTCATTAAGGAAATTCAAAAACAAGTTGAAAAATGTAAAGTTTTTTTAGTATCAAAACAACCAGAAAAACATAAAAAATTCCTTGAAGAAAAAGGTTTTAGTAATATTCAAATTGTTAAACATTTGTCTGAAGAATATTATGAATTATTAGCTGTTGCAGAGTATTTAATCAATGATACAACATTTTATCCATTTTTTAATAAGAGAAAAGATCAAAAATATTACATAATTTGGCATGGAACCCCATTGAAGAATATGGGAAAAGATATGGAAATAGTGGTAGACGTTGCTAATGTACAAAGAAACTTTTATATGGCAGATAAAATTATTGTTAGTAACGAACATACAAAAGATGTTCTTGTTGAATCACATAATTTAAAAAATGTTTACCCAGGTAAAGTTGTTGTAGGTCCATCACCTAGAAATAGTGTATTTTTTGATAAAGCATTGAGAGAAAAGGTTAGGGAAGATTTAGAACTTGTAAATAAAAAAGTAATTAGCTATATGCCGACATGGCGAGGAACGGTAGGTAAAGTTAGAAAATCTTCCGAAGTAGAAAAAATGCTTAATTATTTAGATAAATTCTTAGATGAAAATACTATATTATACGTTAAGTTACACGACTTTGAGAAAAATAGCATAAAGAATACTTATAGGAATATACGTTTCTTCCCAGACAATTATGAGACATATGAATTTTTGACAGCAACTGATGCATTGATAACAGACTATTCTTCAGTAATGTATGATTATTTAAATTTAAATAAACCGGTAATTTTGTATACATATGATTTAGAGGAATATGCGAATACAAGAGGAATGTATGAAGATTTAACTGAGTATCCATTTGTAAATACTGAGACTCTAGAAGATTTAGAAAGAGCTATTAATAAAGTAGATAGTGAGATTAATTATGCTAATATGAAACAAAGATTTACTAAATATGATCATCACACAGGTTCTTTCAAAATAACTAAAAATATATTAAATGGTTATACTGATGATTCAATTTTGGAATACGATATCCATAATGGAAAAGAAACTGTTGCCATTTTAAGTGGTGGATTTTGGAATAATGGCGTAACTACTGCTCTAATTAACACTTTAGAAAATATTGATACAACTAAACGAAATTACATATGTTTCTTTGAGAAGTCTAAAGTAAAGCCTGAACATTATTATAGATTATTAAATCTTCCAGAAAATGTTCTTTTTTATCCAACTACTGGTGAATTAAATGGAAACTTACAAGATCGTTTATTAGTTAAAAAATATTTATGGGATGAAACATACTCTGCCAAAGCCCGTCAAAAACAATTAAAAAGAATATATAAAGAAGAGTTCACGAGATTGTTTGGTGATGTGAAAATTGACTGGATGATTCATTATACTGGCTTTGAACGTAAAGAGGCAGAAATGATGAGACATATTGATGCTAAAACAGCTATTTGGGTACATACAGATATGTTTGAAGAATATAAAGCTAAAAGTAATTTCAGTCGAAAAATTGTATTTGGTGCATACAAAGATGTGGATAAAATTGTTTTAGTGCATAATAACTTAAAAGAAAATCTAGTGAAAAACATCAAAGGAATTAGCGACAAAATTACGACAGTAAATAATTTCTTAGGTGAAAACAGAACACGTAATCTAGGAAATGAGGGCTTATTTAATTCGTTAGAAGGTGTTAAAGTAGATTATTCATTTAATGATAATGCCTATAAATCTAAGAATCAAATGTACCTAGAACAATTTAAAGAGGATATCCAAACATTGTTAGATGAAGTAAAAAATAAGAAAAATATAAACTTCCAATTGGTATTAGATAAAATTGTCGAATTAAGTATGGATTATAAAGTAAGTGATTATTTAACTCATGTGGTTAATAAAGAAATAGAAATGATTAACCAATCAGTTAATAACTTGAAAAATATATTTAATGATAATGAAGATTTAGCTTATAAGCTAGCTTTTGAAGAATTTGAAAAAGAAATACTACCTAAACTTAAAGACAAAGAAGATGAACTTCACTTTGATTTTCCTGATTTAAATGAAAAATTAGAACAATATAGAATAAGTACTATTGAAGAAGATGAAGCTGAGGAAGATATTGAAGTGAATAAACAGAACCACAAATTGTCTTCTCATGCTAAAAAGTTAATTTTAGATAGTTATCAAACGTTAAAGAGAGAAAAAGATTTATCAACTAAATTTAATGATTTGTTTGAAGGACAATTTGATAAAATAAATGATTATATTAATCAATATGTATTAGAAAATGAAAATCAATTATCTAAAAAGCCGATATTTGATTTTTACAATCATTTTAGAATATCTAAAGTGAAACTGTTAAATGCTATTTATAATAAAGATGTTAAAGTGTATATAAATATAGGAAGATACGACTACCAAAAAGGACACGATAAGTTAATCGAAGCCTTTGAAGATTTATATGAAGTGAATCAAAATATATTTTTAGTTTTAGTTTGTCCACACGGGCCATTAAAAAGTAAAACGATTAATAGAGTACGAAACTCATCTGCCAGAGAATGCATTGTTATTTTAGGTGGTATGAATAATCCATACCCACTATTATCACATTGTGATGCATTCGTTTTATCCTCAAATTATGAAGGATTAGGGTTAGTCGTTTATGAGGCATTAGCATTAAAAACAGATGTAATTACTGTAGATCTTCCAGAAACGATACAATACTTAGAAGAAAATCAAGCTATTATTGTTGATAATAATGCTAAAGGTATTTATAACGGATTATACAAACATAGATATAATCAATATGATATTAAAGAATTCGATTTCGAACCATTAAGACAATCATCTATTAAAGAATTTGAAAATGTATTCAAATGATGTATTTATTATGACTTTCTATGTAAAGAGAACAAATATGTATATGAAATGGTCAATCATTGGTAGGTCATTTAAGGATAGCGTTTTTTAATGGAGAGAAATATAAGAATATAAAAAAGTGGCTTACTTAAAGGTAGGCCATTTTTTTCGTAAAAAAATCGTTTATTATTATCAGAATATTTAGTATAATCAAAAGAAGGCAAATCATTAATGAAAATAGACATCGATACAGCATAAGAGGTACAACATGAAATGGTTTAAGATAATATTAGACATCACGGTATTACTATTAATATCAACACTTTTATTCTTATATACATATAAAGAAAATGAACAATTGTTACCTAGTAGTAAATATATAGTTGAAGTCACTGACTGGGATCATCAATATAATAAAAAAGAGATTTTTGATACAATCACAAAATTTGCTAAAAAAGAACATATTGCAATATATAAAGTGATTACTAATTATCAAAATAAGAAGATAAATAAAGATATATATGTCTTTAATCCAACTCAACAAACTTCGCTTAATTCCTTGTATTCACTTTTGTACATCATCCAATTATTGACCGTGTTAATCCATTACTCAAAATGGAAGACGACTATGCTAAAGTACCTAAAGATACGCAGTATTATGAAAATATTTCCGTGTTCAACAAAGATGGTAAAAAATTGGATTATAAACTTACATTTAATGGATATGACCCTGATAAAGAATATGTGAAAGTCACGCATAAAGGACAATATGTAAGAAAAATCACATATGTTAAAGAAGCGAATATGCCAAAAGAGGTTAAATCCCAATGACAATACAATTGAATCATCTATCAATTCACAAAGATAACTATCATATATTTGAAGATATTAACTTAACATTAGAATATGGAAAATCATACGCTTTAATCGGAACAAGTGGATGTGGTAAATCAACATTGTTAAACACCATTGCCGGCATTGAAAAAGTCGATAAAGAACAAATAGTATTTGATGGCCAAATACAAAAGTTTAATGCGAAATTTTATAGAGAACAATTGGGTTATTTATTTCAAAATTATGGTTTAGTAGATAACTTATCTATTGATGAAAATTTAGACATCGGACTTGCTTATAAAAAGTTATCCAAAAGAGAAAAAGAAGCATTAAAGTCGAAATATTTAAGTCAATTTGGTCTGACAGAAAATAAAAAGAGAAAGGTTCATACTTTGAGTGGTGGCGAACAGCAACGCGTAGCTTTAATAAGATTGATGTTGAAAGAACCATCGATTATATTAGCTGATGAACCTACAGGAGCCTTAGACCCTGAAACTGGAAAGTTGATTATACAATTATTACTCAATTTGGTAGATAAAAATAATATATTGATAATGGCAACACATGATATGAATATCGCTTCCCAATGCGATGAAGTGATTGATTTAACGAAATTAGCATAATTTGAAAACATTTCTAATGATTAAAGAAAATCCTCAACTCGAAATACAAGTCTCTCAGAACTAGCAGATTACTCTAGTTACAAGGGATTATGTTAAAACAAGTTGAGGATATTTTTATTTCTATAATGCTTCTTTGAGTGCTTCTTTCATAGCAACATAAGCATAGTTACCAAAGTCTGCTTGTGCACTTTCAAAAGGAGCTCCATTAACACTCACTACTTCATGATTTTTATCTTTATCATACTTAACAGGTGAGAAATTAAAATAAGCTAAATAGTTAGAAGCGGATTTTTCGTCTTTGTCCTTTTCGCCTTTAACTAATACTGACACATTAGTTACTGGAAGTGCTTCATATTTCATTTGAGCTACACTATATGGTACAGGTTTTGATTGGTTAAGTTTTAATAATTGGTTTAGATTTTTAACTTTAGTGAAATCTTTATTTTCTACAGCATCACTAAATTTTACATGATATAGGCCTGGTTCTACAGAAGCATAAACAAGTTTACCGTCTTTATATTTAGTCATGATTTCAGTATAATATTCCGGGTAATTTGTGTTGCCAACTTTTTTGCCAGATCCAGTGACATACCAATAATTAACTTGCTTAATACCATCTTCGCCAGCATCCATTTTTTGACGTTTTACATCTTTTTTATCTTTGAAAAATGCATCAACATCACTTAATGAAGAACCTTTAGATTCTTTAGTATATTTATAATCAGCAAGCTTTACTTTATCCATTAATTTCTTATAATCTTTCCAACCTTGCATTCCTTTTTTATTAGTGAAAGTTTTATCTGTCATAATTGGATCTAGTTTATTAAGCATAGAGATTGTTTTTTGTTTACTATATTTTTTCTTAGCTTCTTCATACGCTTCACTATTGTCATCGTATTCTTTAAAACGTTCACTTTTACTTTTAGCTTTAGATTCTGATTTTTTCTGATCATTTTTATGTGAATCTTTATCGTTATTATTACTGCTACAACCTGCTAAACATAACGCTAAGGCTAAAATAACTACACTAATTAATTTTTTCATAATAATTTCTCCTTTAACTATGTTTTAAGTTAATGCATTATTATATTTTTCATAGGGCCAATGTTTATCTTCTAGTACTTCCTGATAAAAGGGGTTTTGCCCGATAAGTTTAATTTCATCTGCTAAAACTTCTACTTCGTCTAAATGATGTGTAGTCATGATAATTAAACAATGTGATTTTAATTGTGCTAATAGGCGGTGTATATCATATCTTGACTCAAGATCGATTCCAACGGTTGGTTCATCAAGTATTAAAATATGAGGATTACTGAGCAATCCAATTAAAATATTAATTTTACGTTTATTACCACCTGATAAATTGGAAACTTTAACTTTAGTTTCTTTAAAATTTAATTGTGATAAATAATCTTGTATTGTCTCTTCTGATACAGGATTATTACACAGTGACTTGAAAAAGTTGATATTTTCATTAACCGTCATATGTTCAAAAAGTGCGATATCTTGAGGAACATAACCGACCATATCTCTAATATGACGTTTAGTTAGTGTTTGATTAAAATAATGTATGGAACCAGAATCTACCTTTTCAATACCAGCAATTAAACGTAATAAGGTTGATTTCCCAGCACCATTTTCTCCTAATAAAATAGTAATTTGATTATCTTGAATTTGCATATTGAGTTTATCGAAAATATGTTTATTTCTATAACTTTTACTTACGTCATTAATGTTTATCATCTAGTTCACACTCCTTTACAATTGAATCCATAGATAAATGACACTCATAACAATGGCATAGACAATAGCCATAAAAATACGATGACTCAGTACATTAACTTTAAATAGTAATAAAGCAATGCCCAATTCGTAAATAACTAATATGAGTAATGATTTTAAATAAAAGAATATGCTTAATGGTTGATGAATAACTAAGCTAATGCCAATGAGTATAATTATTAAAATAAAAACATGTGTAACGACATACGTACTATAAAGTTTAAGTTGACTATGATTAGTTAGGAAAAGTCGCTGTAATGGTGCGTTTTGTTTGAGACGCTGATGTAATAAAATTTGAATGGTACTAACCATGATGACACATGCAAATACAACACCAATGGAGATAGATTGATTTGCGTTTTGAGTTATAGAATGCGTTGTTAATTGTGATTTAGGTGTATCTTTATAATATTGATTTTGGATATCTGAGTGAGATTTTGTTTGATTCATATCGTATAAGTGTTCTTGAATGATATATGGTATCTGTTGTTCATATAAAGAACGACTCACAATTTCGACAGCTATACTACCAATAAAATCATCTCGTCCATACAAAGGGATTGAGGATTTTAAATTATTGTTTTTTAGTTTACTATTGAAATCATTGGGGATTTGCAGACTTACCATAACTTCTTTTTTCTTAACCAAGTCATCAATATAAAAATCGTCTTTAGATAAATGTTGAATTTCTACGTATGGACTTGAATCCATTTGATGAATCAGTTGTTTAGATGCTTTACTGTGACTCATATCTTGGACTGCAATTGGAATTTTAAACGTTTGACTTGCAGATTTGTGAGCGATCCATAATGCACCTAATGCCAGCATAATCGTCAAAATAAATATAAAATAAGCGAACCATTGCTTTTTAATAACGAGTTGGATATACGGTTTCATCGACGATACCTCCAAGCAAGTATGATTAGCAATGCTAAAATTAATACAATTAAACTAAAATAGAACGCTGGATGTGAATCTAAAATATAGTTGTTTAAAGTAATTTCTAGCATTTGATTCGTTACTAAACTAAACGGTTGGCTAATTAAAACATCATTCAATATATGTTGGAAGAAAATAGTAGGAATAGTAATCCCTGAAAATCCAATAATGAGTATGCTTAGACTAACTTTTAGGAGTAAATTCAACCAAGATTTTGATACTAAATCAATAATGATGAGACATAAGACCAAAATCGTGACCAAATATACTAATTGGATGGCTACCGTAGGCCAATTATATGTTCTGAAAGCACTATGCAAAGCAGATTGAATCCAAACAAAACCTATTGCTGACCACAACAAGGTATAAAACCAAGAGATGAATCCACGTACAAGTGTTAACTTTTCAAAAGAAAAATGAAACATTTGTAAACGTTCTTTAAGTGCTGATTCTTGATTCATTTTCAAAACGGTGAAAAGTGATAAACAAAGAACAAATATGGAAAGTAGATAGCCAGTAACAACATAATAACTTCCAGTGTCATAAATATGGATAGATTCATAATCAAAGGAACCAGTACGATTAAGTCCGGTAAACAACATGTCTGTCATAGTCATTAATGTATCTTGGTCTGATGGTTTGTCAGCAAGATGTGAAAAACTTAGTATTCCTCCCATAGATAGCATTAGACGGTCATATACTGAATGGGTGAGTTGATTTATCACTACACTTTTAGTGGATTGTTTGTCATATGTATAAACTGAAATAGGAAGCCTACCATTTTTATAAAAAGCTTTTGTCATACCCTTATCAAAGACAAAATAACCTTGTAATTTTTGTTGTTTTAATAATTGATGTGCTTCATTTTCATTATATTTTTTCAATGATACATTCTTTCCTAAATTGCTACCTTTACCAACAGATCCTAAAATAAGTTGTGTTTCTTTGGATTGATCTTTATCTACAATGCCAATAGTAAACTTAGATTCATTTTTATTGATATGTTGAATAGTAGTTAAAGTGACAATAAGTGCAATTATGATTAATAGTAAATACACAAATAAGTACCACTTTTTTAATAAAAAAGAGTGGTAAATATGAAACAACTTTAATGAATTCAAATAACCACTCCTAATAATAATATAAAGAGGGTAGGACAGCTGTCCCACCCCTTATGCTTGCTGATTTGTCCTTGAATATTTACATGGATAGGGGGCGATTAGCCAACATATTTAAAAATACATTAAATACACAAAAATAATTGAAATTAGTCATCCAATTTTTTCTCTACTTTTTTAAATGTATCCTTACCTTTTTTCTCCATTTCTTTACTTAATTTTTCTTTGTCTTTTTTAGATAATGAGTTGAAGTCTTTTGCACCGTCAGTATTGAAATTAATTTTTTCTTTAAGTTTAGTATTGGCATTAATAATAATATTAATTGGTTCGCCATCTAGCTTGAATTCAACATTTAACTTTTGCTTTTGTTGGTTATTCTTCGCGTCTGTGTCTAAGTTGTTTTCATAGTCGATATCATAATTATCTGTACCATCATCAATAGTTAATGTACCAGCGTCTTTACGTTTTGAGTCATTTTGAGTCTCTTTGTTATCGATATCGAGTGAATAGCGGTCATAATCGATGCTACTAGTTAATGTATATTGATCTTTGTACTTATCATCTTTCTTTTTAGAAGAGCCTTTAATTTCAAATGAATTATCATTTCCTGTTACTTTATAATTCACTTTTAGGTTATCATCAATTTTATTTGTACCTTTGATGTTCATCTTTTTATCATCGGAATCAATAATTGTGATATCACGTTTGAGAATTTGATGTTTTTCCTGATAGATAGTTGATTTAATTTTAGGGAAATCTTTATCTTGTGCGTCTTTAGCATCTTTCAAAGCATCTTTAATTGATTTGTTGTATTCTTTTTCATTCATATTTGAAAGTCTCAATAACTCTTTATCATCTTTTGCTTTTTTCAAAACTGCTACTGTTATGTTCTTAGCTTTTTCTCTACTAATTGATAAAGTAACTGGTTTGATTTTCTTAGTTTCCCCATCAATTTTCACTTTTTCTTTATCACCTTTTTTGAAATCATCATCATCTAATTTATCAGTGATTAAATCAGTATACCGTTTTGTTACTTTATCGATATCGTCTTGACGAGTATGTAGAACACCAAGTTGATTATTCAAATTGAAGTTTACATTTGAATAACCTTGTTCTTTCAGTTTAGAAGCGTCTGTTCCTTGTATTTCAGCTAAAGTATCAATGATTTCATTATTTTTAACACTATAAACACCTTTGAAGAAAGGTGATTCATAATATTGATTTTTATCATCTGCACTAGCTTGAAACTTACCAATTTCTTCATCAACTAGAGTAGGTGCTATATTGACGATACTCTTTTTACTTTCTGGATCGTGTCCGACAGTACCTTTAATTTTTGAACCATCGACTACGGATTTGGGCAAACCTAAGTCTTCTATGTAATCTTTAGGTGCATCTGCAGTAACTTCAAATTTAGATAAGAAAGAATTATCATTATATTTTTCTTGGAATTTCATTTCATTTTTGAAACGATCATTAATATATGAATCTAAGTTCTTAGCGGTTTTCTTTTCGCTTAATAAATATGAATTTTTTGGTGTATTCGTAATAAAAGCATAAACACCCCAAGCAATTCCTAGTACTAGTAATAGTCCAATTACTATGGGTAAAATGATTTTTAATTTTTTCGACATTGTATATCCTCCCAAAATGTACGTTATCCCAATTAAAAATAGCTATATTTAGCAAAAATGACCAAATAATTGCGAGCAATTTATTCAGTCACTTTACTGGTATTATTTTAACTTGATTTCTTTTTTAGCAAGGTTATCATTGCTGTAGTCATCTGGATCTTTAACTTGTAATGTCACAGGTGTTTTTGTATCTTTTAATTTATAGAACTTAACAGCTTTAACTTTACCGCCTTTATTAATTTCATCAGTACCGTTTTCACCGTATTTTCTATCTAATTCGCTATCGTAAGCGTCCCCAGTTTTTAATTCTCTCTTAACATCTTTAGAATCTTGATATGCTTCAAAACTCATATCAAATGCTGATGATGCTGTTACATCTTCTTTGTCAGTTTTCTTTTTAACACCATAAACAATAGCAATATTTGGTTTATCATCGTCTGCATATTTGCTTGCATCGACAATTTGAGTGTCTAAAATTTCAACATCAAAGTTTTTACTTGATAATTTATCATCTTTGAAAGAAGAATCTGATTTCTTTTTATCATCTGAAGAAGAATCAACTTTTACAGAATCTGTGTCTCCTGAATCCTTTTTACTTTCTGATGATTTGTTAGAAGAATCGTTACTTGATGAATCTTTAGAAGAATCATCCTTACCACCACATGCGGCTAATACTAATACTGACGCAAATAGTAACGCTAGTAATTTTTTCATAATTAAACCTCCCAATATTATAAAATAAATAGTATGTAATGAAAATATTCACTTATTAATATTAAATGAATAATAAAATAACGAATATTTATGGTAATTAGTATAGCATTTAATTGTTACTAAAGTAATACTTTATTTTAAAAATATTTACGTTAAAATATATTGATGGCCTGAATGAATAAAACTAAAATAATTAGTTATATTTTAAAATATAATGATTTTTATTTTAAATTTAAATACAGTGCATTCAATAGCATTAAATTCAATTTTGGATAATGGAATTGAGTCATTTCTAGATAAATTTATAGATTAAAAGGATCATTCATTACGTGAATCATTTAATGAGATTAATGACTTTAGTTGATTGCTAGAATGGTTTAAAAATTTGGGGAATATCTAATTATGAGGCATTACTTCAGGGGGATAAATATGAAAAGATTCGCATTAATACTGAGAATATTTGCTATTTTGGTTCTCGTTGAAATTATCATTTTTATAGGTGCATTATGTACTCATTTATATTTTCAGCATCAATATATTCAGAAAGAAGAAAAACGAATTGAATTGTTTTTAAAATATAATTTTAAAAATATTAATAGCACAACAGTATATAAGAGCAATAGTGATTCACCGCTAGGAAGTTACAATATTATCGTCCGTATTAATGGAGATAAAAATAAAGAATTAAGCTATGATGCTGAATGTGGTAACTATAATCCAAAATTTAATGGAGAAGATTATATTTTAAACGGTAATCTAAAAAAGCAGAAAGCAAATAGAAAGATAAAATCTGTAAAAGAGATATTAAAAGAAAGAAATGCCAATACTGTGAATGATGCCTTAAGAAAAATACAATCGGAAGGTGAACAACATGAAGAGAATAACTAAGCGCAAGACATTAATGCTTATTGCTATTCTATCAACAATAATGAGCAGTTTCGTAATACTGATAACTGTATGTAGTATGTTGATTGTTTTTGTTTGGGGATTATTTCCATATTGGACGCCTATTGCATCAGCAATTGTTGTCTTGGGCAGTTTTATATTATCTTTTTCATTAAAATATATTAAACATAAATATCTAAAGTTTTTCATTTCAGTACATATAATAGCGAATTTTCTATTGTTTTTTGTAAATATAATTTCAATTTGCTTAGTACAATTAATTTAAAAATATGATTTTTAAGGAGATATTAAAAGGATAAATAAGTTATGTTTATCATTTGAAGCTATCCCATTTATTATGTTTTGGTTATTATTATTCGCACCTATTATAGCAAGCATAATAAACAATCGATTACAATATGGTAGAGATTTTAGTGATAAGGTAGGTTTTTATTCATACATATCAATTATGATTATATATGTCCTAACCATAATATTAGAGATTGTTTTTTATTTAGTTAGTTTAAAAAAATTTCAATATGACAAAACTAATATTGAGTTAGCGAATAGAGTGAAGGTCACAAAATTACTATCAATTTTATATATGATACCCGGTTTATACGTTATTCCATTAAGTTTTAGATTTTTGCATGTTAGATCGTTTAGAGAAAATAAAAAGTCCGGACAACCTGCTTATCATTTTTGGGAATATTTTATAAAACCAAGCAGCAAACCATTTGAGTTAAAAGACATTTTTACCAAAAACCGTTGATTAAGGAGATAATAATGAAAAAATTTATTTTAGGTGTTTTAGTTATATTGATAAGTATATTGAATAGTGGTTGTAATGATAATCAAGAGGAAAACAAATATCAAAGTAAAATAAATAAAATTATGGAAATTCAGCAAGAAACACATAAAGAAATGGTTAAAAAGGATGATGAATTTATACCAGAATTTGATAAAGATAAAGTAAATACATACGTGTTTGATGATGGTAAACTTATTATAATAAGTTATAAAGCATTCAAAAATAGTGGTAATCTGTTTTTTATACCTTATGTATTTAAAGATGACAAAATATACTATAAAGAGCACTTCGACGCAAAAACATATGTTAAAGAACATAAGCCTAACTATAAAAATATCAAAGTAAAATAAATTTAAAGGAGTAGAAAAATGGAAAAATTAATCAAAGTGACATCTTTAATTGGGGTAATAATACAAAGCTTTTTAACTTTATTATTTTTATTGTTTTTAATACTTTCAGCAACAGGTGTGATGCATCCAGAATTAACTACAACAGTGAACGGTGAACAAACAGTTCAAAGTCCAGAAACAGCTCAAACAACATTTGTTACTATATTTGCTATTTTCTTTGTTATTTCTTTAGTTTCGGATTTATTAGGTATTATTGCTATGAAAAAGATATTTGTTAACAATAAAGTGAGCGGAGTTTTACATATTATTGGAGCAATTATCAGTGCTAATTTATTAACTTTTATTGCTTGGTTAATAAGTGGAATTTCAATATTAAGCTATAAAAAATCAAATAAAGAAGTGTATTAGTATGAAATATGCATGGTGGGTACTTTTAACAATTGCAGGAATATTAAGTTTAACTAGTGTTTATGGATTCATTTTATTTGTTGGTAGTTTTGGAATGTTGGCACTAAATATCATGTGGTTATTTGTTTATACGCCTCATAAAAACACAAAAGCACTTGAATCTATATCTAAACCAACAATATATTTATCAATTATTGGAACATACGCTGTGTTTATATTTATGACTATTCTATTTTACTTTGTAATGAGTGATGTTTTTAAGAATATTGGAGTCCAATTGTATGGACAAAACTTTGGTATTTTGGGTTTAACACAGTTCATATTTGGTATTATCTTATTTTCTATAGGAACTGGGATAGTATTTAAAATACAACGAAGCAGATTAAATCAATAACTTGACCTTGTAAAATATTGAGAAAAAATTATCTTATTTTATTTGCAATTTGAGACTAAACAACTAAATATTGTTTAGTATCTATTTT
>NZ_RXWW01000012.1 GCF_003970495.1 Staphylococcus pasteuri | reverse complement strand
GAGTAACACGTGGATAACCTACCTATAAGACTGGGATAACTTCGGGAAACCGGAGCTAATACCGGATAAGATTTTGAACCGCATGGTTCAATAGTGAAAGACGGCCTTGCTGTCACTTATAGATGGATCCGCGCCGTATTAGCTAGTTGGTAAGGTAACGGCTTACCAAGGCAACGATACGTAGCCGACCTGAGAGGGTGATCGGCCACACTGGAACTGAGACACGGTCCAGACTCCTACGGGAGGCAGCAGTAGGGAATCTTCCGCAATGGGCGAAAGCCTGACGGAGCAACGCCGCGTGAGTGATGAAGGTCTTCGGATCGTAAAACTCTGTTATCAGGGAAGAACAAACGTGTAAGTAACTGTGCACGTCTTGACGGTACCTGATCAGAAAGCCACGGCTAACTACGTGCCAGCAGCCGCGGTAATACGTAGGTGGCAAGCGTTATCCGGAATTATTGGGCGTAAAGCGCGCGTAGGCGGGTTTTT
>NZ_RXWW01000011.1 GCF_003970495.1 Staphylococcus pasteuri | reverse complement strand
TTACTGGAGTTGCTACACCCGCAACACTAACTGTTGCACCTGTTAAAACAATACCTGCTGAAAGAATCAATTTACCCATTTTATTCATAATTTTTCCACATCCCTATTGAAATTAGTTATTGCTCTTTTATGTTACAAAATTATTACAAATATTACAATAAGTTTTCGCAATATTTTTTATATTTATTTTTTGTTGTTTCATCACTTTACATATTTTTGTTAAGAACAAAAAATTAAGTTTTTTTAGTTAATGGAAATGTTTAAAGAATTTGTGCTAGAAAGTGGTTAAATATTGAGAGAGCAATTTTGAAGTTTTTCTTTATTGGATAAAAAGCAAGCTAAGATACGTAATGGGCTAATGTACCTTAACTTGATTTGTATAGCAGTTCTTAATTATCGTAGTTCTCAAGCAATGTATTCAATGTTTCTATGACGCCGTCTCTATCATTATTAATAGAAATCAAATTAGCTTTATCTTTTAGTTCAGTATAGGCGTTATCCATTGCAACTTTGTATCGTGCATTTTCAAATAAAGGAATATCGTTTAGTCCATCTCCAAATACAATTGTTTCTTCACTGCTAATATTTAGTAGATTTTGAAGAAAGCGAATGGTTTTCCCTTTATCAACCTCTTTATGTGTGATGTCTATCCATTGCTTTTCTGAAGCAACAATATATAAATCATCATTGTATTTTTCTAAACCTTTAACATGTTCAAAACACTGACCTTGTGTATCGAAAATAGTAATTTTTAAAATATCTTTATCAATCTTATTTAAATCATCTAAAAATGTTACTTTCTCATATGACCCTAAAACCTTATCTCGTTCTTTTTGAGAAATAGTATCTTCTACATAAGCCATGCCCTCAGTACAAACAATAATAACTAGTTGATCATCAATATGTTTAATGGTCTTAATTAATTCAAGGCCCAGTTGATTACTGAACGTCTTGGCGTAAATATTCATATCATTGATTTTAATTCGAGAAGCACTATCTCCGATGATAAATAAATCATTAGTTAAATCTCCAACAATCGCATCCACACGCTCATTTTGCTTACCAGTACAAAAAGCAAAACGAATCCCCTTATCTTTTAATTGGGTTGATAATTGTTGAAACTTTTCACGATTAAAACTACCTTCCGAATTCAAAAACGTCCCATCCATATCTGTAACTACTAGTTTAAACATGGCTATCCCTCTTTTTTTTATTAAAAATAATATACTAGGTTCAGTTTTATAAATGATATAATTTCTAAACTAAAGGCTGAATTGAAAAATCACTATAAGTATAAGTAACTGATTTGTGTTCACTTTGCTAAAAAAGTAACATTAAGAATTGTGGATAAAATAGAGCATCTGTCATTTTGCTGTGATGGATGCTTTAATTTGTGACTAACAATGTGACTACTAACTTGAAACATATGTATTATTTGAAACGAAACTATTACATGCCTATCTATATATCTATAAAGATTATTTTAATGTAAACAGTGTGTTTTCAAATATTTTAATTAAAGCTTTTTCATTCCAAATTGATTTTTTCATTGCATCTATATAATTTTCTCGATCTAATAAATCAGTACGCCATTCATATCCTTTTAGCTTAGCTATTTCTCTAACTATTAACCTTATTGTTCTTCCGTTACCTTCACGAAAAGGATGTATCATATTCAACTCTATTTTATAATAAGCAAGTTTCTCTGCTGCAACCTTTATATCGGACCACTCATCTTCTAATTTAAATTCTTCGATGAGTTTATTTAAATTTGTATTAATATACTGTGGTTCACAAAACCGCGTATTTTCTTTCATAAGGCTTACATCTCTAATCTCACCAGCAAAACTGTATATTCTTTCGAATAGTTTTTTATGTAATAACTTGATTGAACTTACAGATAATGGAAACAAAAAGTCGTATCCCTCTTCTTGCATTAAACCTTCAACAATATAAAAAGCAACTTTCTCAAGTTGCTCTAATTCATCTATTGTTTGGGCACCTAGCAAGTTCGAATTTATAAGATATTCGTCCTGAAAAGTTGCTTTATATTTCATTTATTTAAAAGCGATTTTACGAATCACTTCATTCGTAATTTCCTTTTTATTATTAATAACATCAAGAATTTGTTTTTGTTGTTCCTTAGTTACATCCATGCCTTCAAGTGAAAGATTTTTAGCGATTTGTTTGTTAACTTTTGAATCAATTGTAATCATATTATCGCCTCCTGATGGTAATATTATACCATAGTCTCTTTTAACTTATCGATACTCAATATTTGTAATAAGTCTAATGTTTTCTTATAAGATTAGTAACTTTTAGCTTCACTTATGATACGCCTCTGTGTCTCTCTTAGCGATACGGTGGAGGTAATTTTTTATTGAGTTTCTGTTGAACGATATCCAATACTCTTTAGATACACACATGCCTAGTCATAAACAATCAAATGAGCATTGAAGGTACTGATTTCGTTTGGGTATTACCAATTACAAATCGAGAAGTAAGATTTCCCACTGACATTGAAGTCAAAACTAAAAAAGGATTAGTTACAGGTGTCATAGATACTATTCAAATACGCTCACTAGATCTCAATGTTCGTTATCATAACTATAGAGATGAATTACAAGACAACTTAAAAAAGGATGTACTACAAGCGGTACAGACGTATTTAAAACCTACTTTATAAATTAGAGAAACTTAGATTTGGCTAAAATATAATGCACCCTTAAAGTTAGATTTTTGGTCCAACTTTAGGGGTGCTCATTATTATTATAAATTTTATGATTAATTTAATTATTTCATTTAGTTTTATAGTCAATTTCGACTTTTCTAGCCACTACAATTCGGCATTAGATATGTTATTTTTTCTAGCTAGATATTTCTTCAATCCATATAAATTTAAGGCAATAGCACCAACGATTACGACAGGTAAAATAACTTTTTTCATATTTACAGCTCCATTTTTCTTATTTTTTTCAGTTTCTAATTTCAATTTAAAAATGTTCATTACACTTTTATGTACTTTCGCTTGGGTATACTTATAGACCCACCAAGGTAATGTTGGTCTATATTCTTGTAAGGCAATAATACATTCATCACTATTAGGCAACCTTCTAAACTCTAATCTCGCATTACCACCATCTATATCTAAAGCAAAATCCCCACCAACAATTCGATATAAAATTCTTTCATTGTCAGAAGCTTTAAAGTCTTTTCTTAATAATAATAATTTCTTATTTAAACAAGGCACAGTAATCGTAAAGTTATCTTCGTCAAAATCACTATTAACGACATTTAATGTAATTTTATTTAAGAAATTGGCATATACTTCTGCTAATTGAATCATATTCATATCTTGAGGTAAGACTACCCTCGATATTGCTCTAACGTCTTTAATATCTGTCTTACGTGATGACTTCGATTTCTTTGGTGTATGCGTTTCTTCTTCTAAAGCAATACGCACACTTTCTTTATAATCCGTCTTACCTATAGAAATACCTTTCACAACATGGTCATTTTCTCGAACCATATCATGAATTAAGCTATCCATTAACGGATAGACCATCTCTTTTGGTACGCCAGAAATAAGTTTCACCCAATATTTACTTAGCCAAATAGGAATAATAGGTAAATCCATAGTAGGCAAACGTTTATCTAGTACCTCTGCGGTTTGGTTGAAAAGATCTTTATATGTCATGTGACTAGGACCACCAATATCTATTGATTCATTCTCATTTGGCGTACGTTCTACTATTTTATATAAGCCGTCAATAACATCATCTATTGCGACTGGTAATGTTGTATTGTAAGACCATTTTGGCAACAGCAGGCCGGGTAATCTTTCTACTAATTTTTTTAAAATAGGATAAGAACTTCCTTTAGAACCTATAATCAATCCCGCTCTTAACGTACTTACTGGTACTCCATATGATCCTAAAATTTGTTCACATTCTAAACGACTTCTTAAATGTGGTGATAATTCATTTGTATCTGGTATCAAACCACTCATAAATACAATATGTTCAACTTTGTTATAACTCGCAGCTTTAGCAAAATTATCAGCTAACAATGCATCCATATCTTCAAAGCTTGCCTGTGTTAATTTGGCTGAAGGCATCATTGAATGGACAAGATAGATCGCGATATCAATATCTTCCATTACCTCAGTTATTTCATTTAAATCAAATAAATCAGCTGCCTTCCATGTAACATTATGCTCATCCGATTTATTTTCTATATTTCTAGAAATAGCTATAATTTCATAGTTTTCTTTTAATTTATTCATTAAGTGACTGCCGATATATCCAGATGCGCCCGTTAACAGAATTTTTTTCATATCATTTTCCTCCAAATAAAAAAGATGAGCAGGCAAACATTACCTCAGCTCATCTTTAGATTAACAAGCTCACTTGCTTATTATCATAATGGACAAGAACTTCATGTCTCTTACTTAACATTGTACCCTTCTTAAAACATTTTAAGCTTTTATGAAGTGATTATGAGTTTGGCATAAACAATTTTTGCTTTATTTCTTTCTCGCATCCTAATTAAGCACAGCTTAATAATTTATTTTAATATTGTGTATAGGCAAAAAAAATTATTGTTAAATATGTAATAAATTAAATAAAGTTATTGCTATTTTGAAAGAATAGGTTAATATGAGTTAATGGCAAACTATTTAAGGGGCTACAAATGAATAAAAATAGAAGTAAGCGAACAAAACCAATTGTGAAAATAACATTAGGATTTATAACAGCATCACTAAGTTTAGGATCAATAAACATCATAACTCAGCAAACAACTGCCCATGCATCCACAGTACAAAATGAGAGTAATACTAATTCAAAAACAGCAAATACAAAAACTATTAAAAACTCTAGAACAAGTGTTTCTAATATCACAACACCAATTAAACATGTGACGACAACAGTAAAGTCACCCACAACAGTGAAAACAACAGCTAAAATTGCAAATGTAAAACAGTCTTCAACGACAGTGAAACCAGAAAAGGTTAAAGCACCGACTTCTTTGAAACCAAAAGCTATTCAAACATCTACAAGTCAAACTCAAAAGCCAATGTCTACTAAAGCACCTATAAATTCATCTACTAATATTAAAAATAGCACAATAGGAACAAAACGCGACCAACAAGCTATTTCTACAGTAGAAGTAGCAAATAAAAATAAAACAGCAAATACAACAAAAACACAAATAAATCAGGCTAAAACAGCAGTATCGAAACCCCATGTATCATCAATAAAAACTAAAGCACCAATTAAAAAATTAGCAGAAACAACAACTAAGAAAAAAGCAACAGCTATAGCAACAATACCTAAAGTCAATTCAATCAAATCAAGTAAAAGCAATCATAAAGATTACTACAAATCTATGACCCAGTTAGAAAAATCGACTAAAGAAGGTGTTGATTGGAAGAAAGAGACATCTAATAAAGGTAGTAAAGTACTTATTGTAGCCCCACATGGCGGAAACATAGAACAAGGTACTTCGGAGCTAACAAAATTATTAGCTCAGCAAGGTGGATATGACTATTTCTCATTTGAAGGAATAAGAAATTCAAATAATACACAATTACATGTAACGTCTACACATTATGATGATCCAACGTTAAACAAAATGGTCAAAGGACGAACAGCAAACATTTCTATCCATGGCGCAAAAGGCGACGACCAAATTGTATTCTTAGGAGGAGTTAAATCTAAACTAAGAGATGCTATTCAATCACAATTGAGAAGTAGAGGTTTTACCGTTAAAGTGCCTCCAGAATATCTAGGTGGTTTAAATAATCAAAATTTTATTAATAAAAATCAAAATAGTACAGGTGTTCAATTGGAATTAACTACTGCACTGAGAAAAGCTTTATTTAAAAATCAAAATATGAGTACAACTTCACGTAAAAATAAAAATAATTGGTCACCAAAGATGTATCAATTTGTTGATGCATTGCACACAGCTATTAAACAAACATCAATTAAGTAACATATTTACAAGCAAGTTGTTTCATATAAAACATATGCCTACTATATATTGAATTTAATTTACGTTTTTTAATTAAAGTAATCCCTAGAGTAAGGGCGTCGCTAGACCTTTGTTTATTTAATTCATAGATATTGTTGAAATAAACTCACACCTAATATCTAATAGCTTAATTAATAACTAAATCTATATTATATAAGGTTCTATCTTACATTAACTTGTTTAATGTAAGATAGAACCTTATAATTTTTATTACAAAATACTAAAAAACCGTATCATTTATGATACGCTTCGCCTCGCATAATCTTAAATGCTCTATATATCTGTTCAATCAACACAACGCGCATCATTTGGTGTGGGAAGGTCATTTTGCTGAATGAGAGTGCATAGTTACTGCGTTGTAATACGTCCTGATGTAGTCCGTTTGATCCACCTATCACAAAGACAAAGTCGCTTTGGCCCTGTGTCATGCGTTGATTAAGTTCTTTAGCTAGACCTTCTGATGACAACATCTTACCTTCAATTTCTAATGTAATAACCGTTGCTTGTGGTTTAATCTTAGCTAGTAAACGTTGTCCTTCTTTTTCTTTTACTTGTTCAATTTCTTTATCGCTCATATTTTCAGGCGCTTTTTCATCTGGTACTTCTATTATTTCAATTTTAGTATATGCACCTAATCGTTTTTCATATTCTGCAATTGCTTGTTTCCAGTATTTCTCTTTTAGTTTTCCAACTGAAAGAATTGTGATTTTCATATTATCCTCCACTTATACTTATTAGAGTTATCCACAAGTTATCAACTTGTTCACAGTATTCCCTCTTATTTTACCAGTTTATATCCCTAATTTTTATAAAATTTTAGCATTTATTCACAATTTCTGTGGAATAGCTTGTTGTTTTGTGGATAAGTATGTGTACAATGTGGGTATTTCTGTGTGTATTGTACACAACTCTGGATAACTATGAACAATTCAGTGGATAACTTCACGATAGTCTTAATCTATTTTATCCACTTATCCCTTATAAACATCACTTTTAAGACCTTCTTCAATGACTTTTCCACAGAAAAAGACATAAAAAAGAGCAAGACATTCCCGTCTCGCTCTGTCTAAAATAGTTATAACGTATATATTGGTGTCGCTTGTGCTTTATCTGTATCACACAATAAGACTTCTTTTTCAGTATCAATATCATGTTGATTTAACACTTGTCCAACACTCATACGTGCTAAGTCTTTCATATTATTATCTTGAGATAAATGAGATAAATAAATACGTTTTGTATTACCTGTAATCACATCTGTCATCGCTAAGCCAGCATCTTCATTAGATACGTGTCCCATATCACCTAAAATACGTTGTTTTGTCTTCCAAGGATAACGACACATGCGTAACATATCCACATCATGGTTACTTTCAAAGATGAAGGCATCACTACCTTGAATCATACCTTTCATTCTGTCTGAAACATAACCAGTATCTGTTAAAATCGTAAACTTCTTATGATCATTATGAAAAATATAAAATTGTGGATCAATCGCATCATGTGACACGTTAAATGATTCTATATCAAACCCCGCAATAGATTGTGTTTCATAAGGATTGAATATGAACTTTTGATCCATTGGAATGCGACTATCTTTCTTTTCAATTGCTTTCCAAGTATTTTCATTAGCATAAATAGGTAAGTTATATTTACGTGCTAACACACCTAGACCTTTAATATGGTCAATGTGTTCATGTGTAACTAAAATACCATTTAAATCTTTGATATTGCGGTCGATTTGGCCAAAAAGTTCTTCCATCTTCTTACCTGTTAGACCAACATCAACAAGAATACTTCCTTTTTCATTTTCTACATATGTGGCATTGCCCGTACTACCACTTGCTAATACACTCATGCGTATCAAGCGGCTCATCCTTTCTAATATAGCACTCATCCCTCTTAGTGACGTAAGAGTGCCTTCCGTATCATTTTTGTATTTTTCTTTATTAATTGATTAACTTTTTGATTTCAGTTATGTACTGAAACCACCCGTTCTTAAAATAGCTTATATTATACTATACCAATTATGACATTAATCTGCCAATACTCCGTTTATTAAACTACCGGTATATTGATAAATTAAATTTTTCCTATGCTCTATTTAATTAACGAAACACTAATACAATATACGAGTAACCACATAAAAACTGCCTACAAAGTACAAACCTTTGTAGACAGTTAAACTTATATATTAATACGAAGTATTTATGGCGAAACTCCCGAGGGAACAGTACTAGTTGAAGACCTTAGAAATACTCACAGATTTATCTGTGCAGTATTTCTGGCTGAAACTGTACCCTGGGAAAGGGAGCCCCTACAATACGAAGTATTACTTTTAAAGGTTCGCCTGAGCTAAAGCTCTAAACGCTTTTCTACAGACCTGGCAGTAGCTGACTGATCATTAACTTCGTCTTTGACTAGTTACTAATCTAGTCATCCTTGCCGGGGCAAGACTAACAATAGCAAATCTGTGATTGACGGCTTTCGAAAAGCAGAGTTCTCGGCAGAAGTTCTCACGGCTCGACAAAATTTGAGAAACAATTTTGCTCTCCGTTTCGATTCTGCTCAAACTCTAAGCGCTTTTCTACAGACCTTTTACTACTTATCTATAACTTTAGGGTTGGTACTTGTGGCTTCGACGTAGTATGTCTTAGTTTTGTCTTTGCCGTTATGTTTAACTTTGATTTCCCAGTTAGGTTGTAATAACTGAACGTTAGTTTCTTTAACAACTGAATAGTAGCCTAATCGTGCGTCAACTACTTCATCATGGCGTTTAAGATAGCGATTGAAGTATAGGGCTTCTATTGCTTTTCTAGGGCCTATCACTTGGCTTTTACTACTATTTGAACCTTTAGCTGCTTGAATATCATTCATCATTGTTTGTTTGTAGCTAGATGCTTTATGATCATTAATATTGAACTTCAATAGTGCTTTACTATTGTTCATTATAGGATAGCCATTGTAAGTTTGTTCAAAAGTCATTGAATCAGAATTCATCTTACTCAACTGATAATTTTTACCACCAAATATATTGTCTTTCATATAATTCTTAATCTCTTTTAAATTATTATCACTCACATTGACTGTACTATCTATCTCACCATTAATTGTTTTTCCTGAATCGGATGTACTCAAGCTTGAATGTTTTTTAGCATAACTTGAAAAGTTTTTAGACTGGGCAGTAATTTGTTGCATTTTTGTATCTTTCACATCTTTGTTTAACACATCGACAGGGACTTTAATTTCTTCTTGTTGGAAGTTAACACGATTATCACTTTCCGCTTCATTAATCTGTGATTTATTAACTTTATCTACATATATGCCAACCAAGAAGATGTTGACGAGAATAAATACGAAAATGAATAGTGTCTTTGTCAGTTTCCAATTCATTTATTCTAGCCCCCCATCTTTAAATGCATACCATTTGCCGTCATATTCGACATACCATTGAGGCGTAAATTCGCTATTACGTTGTACTTCAATATCATCATTCTTAGGTCGGTCATCCATATTGTAACCGACTGCTATATTGGATACACGTTCAAAATCAATACTATTATTATTAGCAAGTGCTGAGCGTACTGATTCTGCACTTTGTAATGACTTTTTATCGCCACTATTCAATATGACATCAGTTCGTAATAATGAGCGTTTGTAATCAAATACGCCTTTATCGCCCCATGTCACTTGAATTTCATTTAATTTTTGAGTGTTGAACGTAGGGTAACCATTTAAGAATCGTTGATAAGTTAATTCACCACTCATATTATCAGTGCTAAACAATCTATAATCTTCGTCTAAGAAACCACCGTGTCCATTGATAAATTCGAATGTACCACCAATTGTTTCTTCCATATTGGTAGAGCTTTTCTCATCTTCGGACAAGTTTCTATAATGGTATTTCTCACTTTTATCGTTATAGTTAGCAACACCTGTATTATTATTGTACGTCGTCAAGCCACTTTGAGAACTACGGACGATAGTTGAATCGTTAAATAATACAGAGTTCATTTTTTCTACATTAATCGTATTAAATACCATACGATAACACTTGAGGTCTTTAGGCTTATCTGGCGCAAAAATATGTGTTGCTTTATCAATCGTATCTTTATTGGTAATGATTTCTGTATACTTTTGCATTTCTGAGCTAAGATTTTTTAATGATTGATTCACATCTTTACCTTTGACAGATGTCTTCATCTTAACAACCTGATGTCTATCTTTACTAATCGCATATAATATCACATGACCTTCTTGATCTTGATCAATCAGTAGTCGATTAAAGTTAAAATGATTAGGTGTCTTAGCATCTATGTTTAATACTTGGCTTAAATAAGTTGATAACGGTAAATCATATGTGAAATCAAGAACGATAAAGTTATCGCTTAATTCAGGAATAATTAAGTTATGATTTCGTTTTAAATGTTGTACTGAATCAACATTTTTATCTTTTAATGGGCTTAAAATTTGAGATACTGCATGACCTGTTGCTGGCATACCTTTTGTTTTTTCGCCATTAGATTGAACGATTTGAAATGGTGTGATGGTTTTATCCATTTTCGCACTCATTGGTTTTCCAATAGGTTTAGAATTATCTTTCTTATTATCTGATGACGTACTATCAGCATTTGATAGATCAGGTGAGAAGTTCCATACCATGTAGGTTAAGACGATACTCATTAATACAAGTAGTATCAGGATAATCGTTTTGATGTATTCTTTACTATTCATCCCAATCACCATCTTCAATAATTTCACATGGTAGGGTAATGAAGATAGATGTACCTTGTCCTTCGACACTATTTGCCCAAATACGGCCATTATGTGCCTCAACAATCTCTTTAGAAATTGCTAAACCAAGACCTGTACCACCCATTTTACGTGTACGTGCTTTGTCGACACGGTAGAATCTATTAAAGATTTTATCTACTTTATTAATAGGAATACCGATACCATTATCTTTGATACGAATCGTCATTCTATTGTAAAGTGCATTTTGTTTCACGTGGAACTCAACGCGTTTATCACCACGAGAATATTTCATTGCATTCGTAATAACGTTATCAAATACTTGTGTCATCTTATCTGGATCTATTTCAGCAAAAATAGTTTGCTGTGGAATTTCGCGTACGAATGTTGTATCTTTAGCAGACATTTCATGTCGATTAATAATCTTATTAATAAACATGTTAAAGTCGACAATTTCTTTCGTAATTTGATCGGATTCATTATCCATTTTAGATAATTGAAGTAAGTCATTAACGAGTCGAATCATACGTTCAGTTTCTTCACGTGTAACGGATAAGAATTGTGGTGCTAAATCATCGTCTTTCCAAGCACCTTCTTCTAGTGCTTCGATATAACTATTCATAGATGTTAATGGTGTACGTAGTTCGTGTGACACGTTAGCAACGAACTCACGACGTTCACGTTCTACTTGTTGTTGTTCTGTTACATCATGAAGTACAGCAATATAACCTGTTACAAAGCCTGTTTCTTGCACAATTGTACTGAAGTTAACACGTGCAATGATGCCTTCTTCTTCATTAATGTCTAATAAGAAGCTGTCGTTATTTTCATTAATTTCTTCTAGTGAGAATTCTTCTTCTAAGTTTAAAACACTTAACATATAGTAGCCGATAAGGTCTTCTTTAGCCATACCTAGCATTTTAAGTGCCATATCATTGGCGATACGTACACGACCACGTCTATCTGTTGCTAAGATACCGTCACTCATATGTGTGATAACAGAGTCTAGACGGCGTTTCTCACTTTCCGTATTCGCTTGTGCTTCTTGAACTCGTTTGGATAAATTATTGAATGCGAGCGCAAGTTCACCGATTTCGTCATTACCATAAATTTTAACACGTTGGGTATAGTTACCTTTAGACATCTCAACTGTCTGGTTACGCATATCGGTAATCGGTTTGGTTATCGTTCGTGCAATAAAGAAACCGAGTATGACGGTAATAAATAACGAAATAGCGGTACCTACAATAAAGATTTGATTAATATTATTCAGTTGATTGTATACGTCATTAATTTTCGATTCTATGTAAATATTGCCTATCGTTTGTTTATCAGCTTTAACAGGTATGTTATATACCCAAACCCTTTCTTTACCATTACCATAGTCTTTCAATACCATATGGTTATTACTTTGACCTAGTGATAATGCCTTTTGAACAGAGCTATCGTTTGCCTTTTGATTGATAAGATCGCGGTTAGACTGCTTCGTCGTCGCCATAATAATTTGATCTTTATCTATAAAACGAATTTCACCAATTTCTTGACGGTTGGCATACTCGCTCAAAAGATTTTGAATATCTTTCTGAGCGTTAACCGAACCTTTTTCGTTATAAACTTTCTCAATGCTTACATCTAATTGTTTCGCATATTGCGTAATATTCTTTTTAAAGTTATCTAATAATTCCTTTTCCAAACTATTAGTAAAATACAAACCAATAATTTGCATACCAATAATAATCAGTAAGACATATACAATGACTAGTTTCGTGTGAAGGGATTGGAGTTGTTTAAGCCACTTCATTCGACTGAACCTCTAATCATGTTGTTGGAGGAAGTATCCAACGCCTCTACGTGTCACAATATATTCAGGGTGTGATGGATCATCTTCAATTTTTTCACGTAAACGACGAATCGTTACGTCCACTGTACGTACATCTCCAAAATAATCATAGCCCCACACAGTTTGTAATAAATGTTCACGTGTCATTACTTGACCCATATGTTTAGAAAGGTAATGGAACAACTCAAATTCACGGTGTGTTAACTCGATGTCATCACCACGTTTTTTAATAGAATATGCGTCAGGATAAATGACGATATCTTTAATTGAAATTTCGTTTGTTGCATCATTCACTTCTTGTGCTGGTTGAGAATAATGACGACGTAAGTTTGCTTTCACACGAGCGATTAATTCACGCGTACTAAATGGTTTCGTCACATAGTCATCCGCACCTAATTCTAATCCTAAAACTTTATCAATTTCAGAATCTTTTGCAGTTAACATAATGATTGGCATTTCGTATTTCTTACGTACTTCACGACAAACTTCCATGCCGTCTCTACCAGGTAACATGATGTCTAATAGAACGATGTCTGGTTCTTCATCATAAATTAAATCTACTGCGTCGTTACCATCGTACGCGCAAAATACATCGTATCCTTCTTTTTTAAGATTAAATTCTAAAATATCAGCAATTGGTTTTTCATCGTCGACTACCACAACTTTTCTAGCCATATATATAAACCTCATTTCTCAAAGTATAATTCTACCGTTCAACTTAGCTTCATTCGTAACGTTTGAGACCTTTTTCACGACTCAAACTATTGTGCATTGATAGCACAGTAACTACTATATAATTTACCATTTATGAACGGTTAATTCTATTTTTGTATAAAAAATTATAGAATAATATTATATATAAGTTTACCACCAAAATTGTATATCACAAAATAAGTTGAACACTTTCAGTAACCTTTAAAAACTAAATGATATCTATTTCATTATTTTGTAATATAAAAATTTAGTATAAAAGTGATTAATTCAATGTTTTACATTTCTTTAGTTGCAGTGAAAGGGTAAATGTTAAGTTTCGATTGCCTATTGTCATAGAGTTGTAAAATGAGTGGATCGTAGCATGATGTGATGGGAAATTGGCTCATTTATCTATAGTGTAGAATGATGTGCGTTGCTATAGAGTAGGAAAGCGAATAAGTTGATGAATGACTTTGCTAATTAATAAAAATAGACATAAAAAATGCCTACCCTCTTGGGTAGGCAATACGGTCTCGACGGGAATCGAACCCGCGATCTCCTGCGTGACAGGCAGGCGTGTTAACCGCTACACTACGAGACCTAAAAAATGGTGACTCCTACGGGACTCGAACCCGTGTTACCGCCGTGAAAGGGCGGTGTCTTAACCGCTTGACCAAGGAGCCGTTCTTAAGCACAAGATAGATTATAGCATAGCCGTTATTTACATGACAAGCTATTTTTTTACATAAATATAACATTATTTTTGAAATGTTAATAAAGGAGAAATATTGCTATAAAAGTGTTGATAGACTTATGACTATTTGAAAATGACTTACTTGAATTGAGTATGTATATATACAATGGTAATGAATTAAACTTATTTAATCATGCTATCTCACCAACAAATATTATAGTTGTTGATATAAACAGAAAAAAACCGATTCGCTTTTATGGACGAATCGGTTTTTATCAAAATATTAGAGTATAAAATTTATTGTTCCCTAAACTTTACCATAATTTTTCTAATAGGTTTGTTTGCTCACGGTCTGGACCAACTGAGAAGATTGAAATGTGTACGCCACATAACTCAGAAATACGTTCTAAATATTTACGTGCATTTTCAGGTAATTCTTCTAAACTGCGACAACCCGTAATATCTTCTGTCCAACCTGGTAACTCTTCGAAGATTGGTTTACAACGTTGTAATTGATCTAGGTTTGCAGGATATTCAGTAATTTTTTCACCGTCTAATTCATAAGCGGTACAAATTTTAACTGTATCTAAACCTGTTAAAACATCAATTGAGTTAATAGATAAGTCTGTGATACCACTCACACGACGTGAATGACGTAATACTACTGAGTCGAACCAACCTACACGACGAGGACGTCCTGTTGTTGTACCATATTCACGACCAACTTCTCTAATATGATGTCCATCTTCATCAAATAATTCAGTAGGGAATGGGCCATCACCAACACGTGATGTATATGCTTTACAAACACCAATTACTTTAGACACGTAAGTTGGACCTACACCTGTACCTACAGTTACGTTACCTGCTACTGGGTTACTTGAAGTTACGAATGGGTATGTACCATGGTCGATATCTAACATAACACCTTGTGCACCTTCGAATAATACTTTCTCATCCGCAACAAATGCATCATCTAATATTTTAGGTGTATCTGTAACGAATTCTTTTAAACGTTGACCTGCAGCGTAATATTCTTCAAACATATCTTCAAAGCTAGGGCAAGTTTCGTTAAACATACCTTTGAAATATGCTGATTTATATGCAATATTTTCTTTTAGACGTCTTTCGAAAGTTTCTTTTTCCATTAGGTCTCCCATACGGATACCAATTCGTTGTGCTTTATCTACGTATGCTGGGCCGATACCTTTTTTCGTTGTACCGATTTTATTATCACCACGAAGACGCTCTTCAAATTCGTCTTGTGCGATATGATAAGGTAAAATCACTTGCGCGCGGTTTGAAATACGTAAGTTATCTGTTGAGATACCACGTTCATTTAAACCGTCTAATTCTTTAAGTAATGCAACTGGATCTACAACTACACCATTACCGATTACAGCTAATTTATCTTTATAAAAGATACCTGATGGTACTAAATGTAATTTATATGTTTCTCCACCAAATTGAATGGTATGTCCTGCGTTATTACCACCTGAAAAACGTGCAATAACATCTGCTTGCTCTGCTAAGAAATCAGTAATTTTACCTTTACCTTCGTCTCCCCATTGTGTCCCAACTACTACGATTGATGACATATGAGCACCTCCAAATTTTTCTCATTTAACCATGAAGTATTTTACCAATATAAATACCATATTGCAAATAAAAATCGAACATTAATTTTGGGCAACATGATTTACCTTTTAAGAAAACATATAATCTTCAAAAGTCTGACAAACCCTTTAAATAAAGTATTTTAGAGTAATTAACTAAAAATCAATATACAAACTTATTCATAATATCAAGCTAAAAGACAAAATAAAAACCGTACAATAAAACTAAAATTAATTTTATCGTACGGAAATTTATTTGTAATATTTTTTACCCCATTTCTGCATGAGCATAATCAATATCAGTAAATTTATTATATTGTTTCATGAAGTGTAGTTTAACGGTACCGGTAGGGCCGTTACGTTGTTTAGCGATGATGATTTCAATTTCACCATTATCATCATTAGTTTGTGGTTCAAAGCTTGAATCATCGTCATCATCTTCATCCTCACCGCGATTATAATAATCATCACGATATAAGAAAGCGACGATATCAGCATCTTGCTCGATAGAACCTGATTCACGAATATCACTCATCATTGGTCGTTTATCTTGTCGTTGTTCCACACCACGTGATAACTGACTCAATGCGATAACTGGACATTCTAACTCACGGGCAATAGCTTTAAGCGTACGTGAGATTTCAGATACTTCTTGTTGACGGTTATCTGAGAATCTTGAACCACTACCTTGAATTAATTGAAGATAGTCAATCACAATCATATCTAAACCGTGTTCTTGTTTAAGTCGACGGCATTTAGAACGTATATCATTGATTCGAATACCTGGCGTGTCATCGATAAATATTTTAGTACGGGATAACTTACCGACTGCAATAGTAAATCTGTTCCAGTCTTCTTCCGTCATCGTACCAGTTCTCAAACGGTTAGAGTCGACATTACCTGAACTACAAATCATACGTGTAGCTAATTGGTCTGCCCCCATCTCTAGTGAGAAGATTCCAACAGTATATAAATCTTCATGTGTCGCTACCTTTTGTGCAATATTAAGTGCGAAGGCAGTCTTACCTACAGATGGACGTGCCGCTAATATAATTAAATCATTTCGGTTAAATCCTGCTGTCATTTGGTCTAAATCACGATAGCCTGTTGGTATACCTGGTGTTTGACCACTATTTTGATCGAGTTCTTCCGCAGTTTCATACACTTTACCTAATACGTCTCTAATATCTTGAAAGCCATCACTCTCACGTGTGGATGACAATTCTAAAATACGTCGTTCCGCATCACTTAAAATAGTATCTAATTCTAATTCATCATTATATCCATCATTAGCAATACTATCTGCAGTTTGAATTAATTTACGTTTAAGCGCGTGTTTGAATACGATATCCGTATAATACTGAACGTTTCTTGTAGTAGGTACATTTGTAGATAATTCTGCAAGATATTGCGGACCACCCGCTTCACTTAAACTTCCTTCAGTTGTAAGTTGATCCATCAACGTCACAACATCAATTTCTTTATTGTCTTCATTTAAGTGCATCATCGCACGGAAAATGTGTTGATGGGCGCCTCTATAAAATGACTCAGGAAGTAACACTTCCTGAGTTGTATTAATCAATTCTGGATCAATAATAATGGCACCTAAGACAGATTGTTCGGCTTCATTGCTATGTGGCATTTGATTTTGCTCGTACATATTATCCATTATTGATCACACCTCTATTTCAATCCATCTTATTGTTCTACTGTATGCACACGAATTGTACCTTCAACTTCTTTATCTAATTTAACAGGTACATTTGTATAACCTAATGTGTGGATACCTTGTGGTAAATCCATTTTACGTTTATCAAGTTTAATATCATGTTGATCTTTAAGTGCTTGAGCAATTTGTTTCGTACTTACTGAACCAAATAATTTGCCGCCTTCACCAGTTTTAGCAGATACTTCAACTTCGATATTTGCTAATTTTTCTTTTAATGCTTTTGCATCTTCAATCTCTTGTTGTCTATCTGCTTCAGCACGTTTATTTTGTTGTTCTAATTGTTTTAAGTTACCAGGAGTCGCTTCTACAGCGTAATTATTTTTTAATAAGAAATTATTTGCATAACCTACTGGTACATCTTTAACTTCGCCTTTTTTACCTTTACCTTTAACATCTTGTGTAAAAATTACTTTCATGCGTTTTCACTCCTACTCATTTGTTCTGTTATAGCTTGTTGTAATTGTGCGATAGCCTCTTCAACTGAGACACCTTTTAATTGAGTCGCTGCGTTAGTTAAGTGTCCACCGCCACCTAAGGCTTCCATAGTTAACTGAACGTTAACAGCACCTAATGAACGGGCAGATATACCAACTAAATTATCTTCACGTTTCGCGACTACATAAGAAGCTTCTATACCTTCTAAACTTAACAACTCATCGGCTGCTTGTGCAACTGTAACAGGATGATAAATCTTATCGTCAGATCCATGGGCAATTGCAACGCCATTATCTTGTACTTCTACTGTTCTAATTAATTCAGAACGATTAATGTACGTATCAACATCATCTTTTAAGAAGTGTTGCGTTAAGATTGTATCTGCACCATGAGCACGTAAATAGCTTGCCGCATCAAACGTTCTTGAACCTGTACGTAATGTAAAGTTACGTGTATCTACAATAATACCAGCATACATTACTGTTGATTCAAGTCTTGTTAAGCGTTGTTCTGTTGGTTGATATTCTAATAACTCTGTTACAAGTTCTGCTGTTGAACTTGCGTAAGGTTCCATATATACCAATAAAGGATTAGAAATAAAGCTTTCGCCTCGTCTATGGTGATCAATGACTACTTTACGGTTAGCTTTGTTTAATACATTTTCATCTAAGACCATTTCTGGTTTATGTGTATCAACGACAACGACTGTTGTTTTCGAAGTCATCATGTCCCATGCATCATCTGACGTAATGAAACGTTCTTTAAGTTCTGGTTTCTTATCAATTTCATCCATAACACGACGCAATGTTGGGTCGATATCTGATTCATTTAACACAACATAAGCTTCTAAATTATTCATTAATGCAAATCTAGATACACCGATTGCTGCGCCTATAGCGTCTAAGTCTGGTCGTTTATGTCCCATAACGATAACTTTATCGCCTTCAGTTAAGATATCTTTTAATGCATGTGAAATAACTCGCGCTCTTACACGTGTACGTTTTTCCATTGGGTCAGTTTTACCACCATAGAAACGTACGTTACCATTCATATTTTTAATAGCAACTTGGTCACCACCACGGCCTAATGCTAAGTCTAAGCCTGATTGTGATAATTCACCAAGGTCAATAAGATTTTCAGTACCTTCACCAACACCTATACTTAATGTAAGTTGCGCGCGGTAGCCGACACTTTTTTCACGTAATTGACTTAGAATATTGAAATTTGAGTTTTCAATTTCTGCTAAAATCTTTTGGTTTAAATATGCTACGAATTGATCTGAATTATAACGTTTAAAGAAGATACCATATTCTGAAGTCCATCTGCTGATTACTCGTGTAACCATAGAGTTAATTTCAGAACGTTGTGTATCGTTCATATTTTGCGTGATTTCATCGTAGTTATCTAAGAATAATGTCATGATAATTGGTTTAGAATCTTCATATAACTGATTTGTTTGTACCTCTTCTGTAATATTAAAGAAGTATAAACAATGTTCATTATCAGAATAACGTACTCTGAAATGATAATTTTCGTGTTCAATTTCAATTTCTTGAACTTTCTCTAATTGCTTTAAAATATTGGGAAATACTTCATTAACCGATTCTGAAATCACGTTTGTTGTTAGATGTTCAGACATAAATTGGTTAACCCATTCAATATGGTCATTTTCATCTAATACAATCATCCCGATTGGCAAGTGTTTAATTGCCTTATTACTACTCGTTGTAATATGGCCACTTAAATCATCCACGTAATTGTCCATTTTCATAAAAGCTTGTCTCAACAAGAATCCACTAGCAATCAACATCACTAGTAGTACTCCTGCCGCTATACCTGCGATAATTTGGTTAAATATAAACCAAACGACGACTAAGGCAATGGCTGTTAATGCCATTACAATAAAAGGTATGAGCAAAGCTTTTTTAGTGGATTGACGGTTCATTTTTCCACCTCTCATCACTTTTTATTATTATTGTTATTCATTAGTTGTTTTAAATTAATACATAAATCAATGACACCAATTAATCCTACAATGTGTGTCATAGGTGTTAATAATGTTCCTAAAATCATTAATATAACTGTTACTACATTCGGTAATCGTTTCGCTTTCCCGAAGAAATGAATGACGCTCATCCCTTGAATGTACATCACTAATGATAACACAACTTCAAAGTTCAAAACGATACTCTGGAAAGTATTTGGTTGAGTCGCAAACATCACGCAAATTAAATCAATAATATAGATTGTTAATAGCGTACGATTCATTTGCCAAGCAAACAATGGCTTGAATATAGGCGTCGCTACTTTGAATTTACGTAGGATTGGAAATGTTATAATCAGATTAATTAAAACGATAAGGAAAACGATAATAATGAGATAACTTGGGAGTTGGACCGTCATTTTGCGGATGCTTTCTTCAAGCATCTGTCTATAATCAGCATTTGCTCCACTTGTTAATAAAACGTTATGTACGGTTTCTTTAACAGGGTTAACTAATGCGGTTGCTCTTGGTATTTTTTCAAATACTTGTAATAACATGAATCCTATCAATGTCATTAAGCTTAGAGATACCGTTGTTACATATAAAATTCTTTCTTTTGTTGCTCTTTCCTTAAGTAATTGTCCAATGATTAAACTTGTTAAAATCACTAGAACCATGATACTTAAGACGAATGTATTACCTAATAAGGTTGTAATTATAACTGTTACTAAAGCACTAATTCCAAATGATTGAATAGATTTATTCCATAACACGACACCTGGGATTGTTGCAAATAAACATAAAATTAAGCCGAGAATAGGTAATACATGTGTTACTAAAGCTACTATCGCTAATACTAAAGTCCCTATAATAGTTGCTTTAGGTTGTATTTTTGAAAACACACACGCCACTCCCATACTTTTTTTGACTATAACTACTATTTTAACCTCTTTGAAAAAAATAAACAATAAAGTACTATAGTCATTTACGAAGGGTGATTTCTCGCATGCTTCCTATTAAAAATATTTATTCTAATTACTACTTCAAGTTAGTTAACTAACGTCTTATTTGTTTTAAATTTAAAAAGTAATATAGATTAGGTGCCCAAGTTTCAAAGTTTAGTAAAAAGCCATCATGTCCAACATTATCTGGTACGAAAATGTGACGATGATATTTAAATCGTTGCCCGGCAGCTAACACTTGATCGTCAGGGTATAATAAATCATCAATAAATCCCATTGTTAAGACTTTAGTATCTAGTGATTTGAACACTTCATCAACATCATCTCTACCTCTATCAATATTATGACTATCTAAGACATCTAGCAGTGTTAAATAGCATGATAAATCAAATGATTCTTTGAATTTATCCCCTTGATGTTGTTGGTAATTGACAACTTCTTCTGGAGTGAATCGCTGATCATAACTTTTCGAAAAACGATAAGTTAAGAACCCTAATTGACGAGCAATACTTAAACCTTTCTTGCCTCCGATATGAATGGCTTGTCTTGCAATTTCATTAAATGCTCGACTATATGATGACGTTTTTTCAGTAGCGGCTAGTATGACCGCTTTATTCACAGGAAAACGTTGATTATAAAGAAATTCTAACGCTTGCATACCACCTAAGCTTCCACCAATCAATATATCAATTTTATTAAATCCTAATGCTGCTATCCCTTTTTCAAGGGCACGAACTATATCTCTTAATGTTAAATGATTAGGAAAGTGCTTATCGTTAAATTTTGAACTTGAACCAAACGGACTGCCAATGACGTTAAATGTTAAAAATTGATAATCATTAATTGGCATATATCCACCATCAATAATTTCACGCCACCAACCTGGATTGTCATTAGTACCATATGTTAAATGATTACCAGTTAGCGCATGACAGACTAGTGCTAATGGTTGTCCAGGATAACCTACATGTTCATATCTTAGTTTCAAATCTTGTATTGTTTCTCCTGACTCAGTCGTGAATTCGCCTAAATGTAATGTATCAACAATATAATTCGACATATATCAATCCATCCTCCTTTAAATAAAAAAGCTTCTTACTCTTTGAAAAGTAAGAAGCGGTTCAGTACTTATCATTCGAGTAATCGTTGGTTTTAGCACCGTACTCTTAATATTTGTAGCCGGTTGCTGAAGCGTCTACGGGCCAAGTCCCTCAACTTCTCTGAATAAGGTTTTATGATTAAGTTTTTAAGAAAAACGATAATTATCAAAACATTCTAATTACTTAAAGTTTAACTAACTCGAATTTGAAATTCAATATGATACGAAGAAAATGTTAAATAAAATATCTTAAAATCGCTATAAAGGCAATACCACCTAAAATAGTCCAAGTTAGACTTCTCGTTAAAATTGCTAAAAGTACTGTAGGTATAAGAGCAATAATGAATGGAATATTTAAAGTGTATCCTACACTACCCTCATGTTGTTGAATGATGCCGTCTAAAACGAGTGCTGTAAAAAGTGTAATAGGAATAAATGAAAGCCATCGTATCACAACATCTGGCAAACTAACTCGTGAAATCATCATAAATGGAATAATTCTAACCAATAGTGTAACTACACCACATAATATGATTACAACTAACATATGCGTATCTGTCATCATCTATCCATCACCACCCCAAGTGCAGAAGCGACGACTGCTGAAATAATAATCGCTACATATGATGGCATAACAAAGCTTAATGCTAGCATCATCACAATAACGAATAGAATTAAAACAAGATAAATATTAATTTTAGATTTCTTAACCGATTCAAATTGAGCGATACCTAAGAAGATGAACATAGCAGTAATAGCAAAGTCTAGTCCTAACATTTCTGGGTTGGAAATATATTTTCCAAAGAGCGCCCCAACCACACATGAAAATGTCCAAAATAAATATGCAGTAATATTTAAGCCATGTAACCATCGATCATTAATTGATTCTCCCTTTAAATATGGCGTGATGGCAACACCAAATGTTTCATCGGTTACGAGTGACCCTAAACCAACTCTATTCCATAAACTATAAGATTTATAATTGGGTGCTAAAGTCATACTCAATAGAAACATGCGTGAATTCACAATAAATGTTGTTAATACTATCGCAGTTATAGGTGTACCCGCAATTACTAAAGCACAAATAATAAATTGGGCAGCACCTGCATAAATAATTAAACAAAGTAAAATAATTTCTAACAAACTAAACTTTTGAGATGCGGCAACAATTCCAAACGAAATACCTACGCCTGCATATCCAAATAAAGTTGGAATACATTCTTTCACGCCTTGTCTAAATGTGAGATGTGTCATATATGTATGTGTCGCCCCCTTTTTTCACTCTATTTATAAGATCGTAAATAATAAATTCAAGTCTAATATACAATTCACAAAACGGCAATATTTTTAGACTACTGTATGTGTGACGTTAGACAAACTTCCTTTTACAAACGTTGTCATAACGATATTTAATATATGACAGAATTTTCAATAAATATTTAGACTTACCCGCATATAATTACAGATATTTTTTAAATTTAATGCTCCCCTACCCCACTTCATATATAAAATGGCATAAAAAAATACGTGGCAATGATGGCTCTTCATTACCACGCATGTTTACTATTTATTCGCAAACAATCTTATTATTTAGTTGGCTTTTGAATGTGAGTTTTACCACCCATGAATGGTACTAAGGCTTCAGGGATTGTTACAGTACCATCTTCATTTTGGTAGTTCTCAACGATTGCTGCGAATGTACGACCTACAGCTAAACCACTACCATTTAACGTATGCGCTAATTCAGGTTTAGCTGCATTATCACGTTTGAAACGGATATTTGCACGACGTGCTTGGAAATCAGTACAGTTTGAGCAAGAACTAATTTCTTTGTAATCATTGTAGCTTGGTAACCATACTTCTAAGTCATATGTTTTACTAGCACTGAATCCGATATCTCCAGTACAAAGAATCACACGACGGTATGGTAAACCTAATTCTTCTAAGATAGCTTCAGCGTTTGATGTCATTTCTTCTAAAGCATCCCAAGAATCTTCAGGTTTTTCGAAACGTACCATTTCAACTTTATCGAATTGGTGTAAACGAATTAAACCTCTTGTATCTCTACCAGCTGAACCCGCTTCACTACGGAAACATGCAGATTGTCCAGTGAATTTTTCAGGTAATACGCCTGGTTGAATAATTTCATCACGGTAGAAGTTAGTTAAAGGTACTTCAGCAGTTGGGATTGTGTATAATCCTTCTTTTTCTACTTTAAATAAGTCTTCTTCGAATTTAGGTAATTGTCCTGTACCAAACATAGTATCAGAGTTAACTAATTGAGGAACCATCATTTCAGTGTAACCATGTTGAGTTGTATGTTTAGTAATCATATAGTTCATTAAAGCACGTTCTAATTGTGCGCCATCTCTTGTTAAGTATACGAAACGTGCACCAGAGATTTTAGCAGCACGATCAAAATCAGCCATTTTAAGATCTTCTACGATATCCCAGTGAGCTTTAGCTTCAAAATCAAATTCACGTGGTGTACCCCATTTTTTAACTTCAATATTTTCTTCATCTGAATCACCTTGAGGTACATCATCATTGATAAGGTTAGGAATACGGACAAGAATGTCAGTCATTTTATTATCAATTTCATTTAATTGTGTATCATATTCTTTAATATCATCACCTAATTGACGCATTTCAGCAATAACGTCATCAGCGTTTTCTTTATTACGTTTCTTCTGAGCAATTTCTTCACTTACTTTATTACGTTGTGCTTTCATTTCTTCTGTCTTGCTGATTAAAGTACGACGTTTTTCGTCTAATTCTAATACTTCATCGACTACTTTAGGGTCGTCTCCTCTTAATTCAATTTTGCTCTTAACTCTATCTGGCTCAGTTCTAAAAAGTTTAATATCTAACATGAAACCCTCATCCTTTCCCATTTCCTATAATTTATATTTAGCGTGACAACTATGTATAAAAGCATACAAAAAGACCACGCCCCAACAAGGGACGTGGTCTACGCGTTGCCACCCTATTTAACAAACAAAGAAAATATCTAACAAAGATATTACTTTATCTGCACTTAACTAAAATAACGGTTATTCACCGGTTGTTCACTATATGTAGGTAGATTCACATTAAAGTGGATTACTTGTTCTCACTAACCACAAGCTCTCTGAAATCCATCATTAATACTACTTGGCCTACGAACAATATTTTATTAACTTACTCACAATATAGCAAAGTTTTTTGTAATTTTCAAGTTATTTTAAAATTCAATAATTTTATTTAACTGATCTTAATGATATGCACTATCCTTTAGATACTGGGATACAGCTTCTATATCTTTATGGAATTGTCTGTCTTGTTTAATAGATGGCACAATATTTCTAAATTCGTCATATTTAGCACGTGTTTTTGGTGATAATCCTTCTATACCTTTAAGTTCGACAGCTTGTAAGGCAATAATACATTCAATTGCAATAACTCTTCTCGCATTTTCAATCATTTGATAACCGTGTCTTGAGGCGATAGTTCCCATTGAAACATGGTCTTCTTGGTTAGCTGAAGAAGGGATAGAATCTACACTCGCTGGATGAGCTAATGTTTTATTTTCAGAAACTAAACTTGCTGCTGCATATTGCATAATCATCGCACCACTTTGTAATCCAGGCTCTGGACTTAAAAATGCTGGTAAATCTCCATTAAGTTGTGGATTAACTAAACGTTCAACACGTCGCTCAGAAACGTTTGCTAGTTCGCTCACACCTAGTTTTAAATGATCTAAAGCAAATGCAATCGGTTGGCCATGGAAATTACCTCCAGAAATAACTGTAGTTTCACCATCTTCTTCAAATATAAGAGGATTATCATTAGCGGCATTCATTTCAAACTCTAACTTTTCTTTTACATAATTAAACACTTGATAGCTAGCGCCATGAATTTGTGGAATGCAACGTAAAGAGTATGCATCTTGAACGCGAATTTCAGCTTGTCTTGTCGTTAATTGAGAATCTGATAACCAGTCACGCATACGTGCAGCTACATCAACCTGTTCTTGACTATTTCTAACGGTATGCACTCTATGGTCATATGCATCAATGATACCGTTTAATGCTTGGTGAGTTAATGAAGCAACCCATTCTGCTTGGTATCCTAAATCTTCCGCTTCTATATAGTTGATAACGCCTTGAGCTGTCATAGCTTGTGTACCATTGATTAAGGCTAATCCTTCTTTTGCTTGTAAATGTAATGGTGTTCTTCCTAATTCATTTAAGACATATCGACTGTCTACTTCTTCATTTTTATAATATACAAGACCTTCACCGATAAGCGCTAATGCTAAATGGGATAAAGGCGCTAAGTCACCAGAAGCACCTAATGAACCTTGTTGTGGAATCACAGGTATAATACGTTCATTGATAAAATATTGTAATTGATCAACTAATTCTAATGTTACACCGGAATGTCCTTTTAATAATGTATTTAAACGTAAAATCATCATAACGAGCGATACTTCTTCAGAGAAGGGTTCACCCATACCACATGCATGTGAACGTATTAAATTGACTTGTAAATCATTATATTGCGTAGAATCAATACGCACATCACTAAATAGACCGAAACCAGTTGTAATACCATAAATCGTTTCATTATTATTAATAATTCCTTCTACTACACTTCTACTTTTTTTAACTCTTTCTAATGCTTCTTCTGTAATTTCAATTTTTAAATCTTGGTGTAATAATTGTTTGATATCTTCAATCGTTAAAGCATCTCCATTTAAAAATAAAGTCATAGAAACAGCTCCCTTTTTGTAGAATTAAAACTTCTATTAGTAAAAAGTATACGTTTTCATTTTTACATAAACAATACCTTTTATAATTTTTGTATTACATTACCAATTTAATTATTTAATACGCTAAAATATTTTAATTTTGATGTATGAAGTAGACTGTTATATTTCTTAAATACCTATTGACGAAAGTCTATTACAGGTATAGTATTTTCTATTGTATTTGAAATGAGTAAGCCTTTTTCATAAGTAAATGTATTAGGCTACAACTATATATTAATTAAAAATTTGAACCCGGTAAGTACTGTTAAATCAAATAGATAATACCGGTAAAAGGAGGTTTAGGTAGATGGAAACTTTAGATACGGTTAATATCCCCAAAAGAAAAGAAGATACTCATAAAGGCGATTACGGTAAAATTCTATTAATTGGTGGCTCTGCCAATTTAGGCGGTGCAATTATGTTAGCGGCACGTGCATGTGTATTTAGTGGTAGTGGATTAATCACTGTTGCGACGCATCCAACAAACCATGCAGCATTACATTCTAGATGTCCAGAAGCCATGGTAATTGATATTAATGACACTAAGATGCTTACTAAAATGATAGAAATGACTGATAGTATCTTAATTGGTCCAGGACTTGGCGTAGACTTTAAAGGGAATAATGCGATTACTTTCCTACTACAAAATATTCAACCTCATCAGAATTTAATCGTCGATGGTGATGCAATTACTATCTTTAGTAAACTTAAACCTCAATTACCATCATGTCGTGTTATCTTCACGCCTCATCAAAAGGAATGGGAACGATTAAGTGGTATTCCAATTGATGAACAAACATATGAACGTAACCGTGAAGCGGTAAATCAATTAGGGGCTACAGTGGTACTTAAAAAACATGGTACTGAGATATTCTTTAGAAATGAAGATTATAAATTAGCTATCGGTAGTCCAGCAATGGCTACTGGTGGTATGGGTGATACACTAGCTGGTATGATTACTAGTTTTGTAGGACAATTTGATAGTATTAAAGAAGCGGTAATGAGTGCCACATATACACATAGTTATATTGGCGAAAAGTTATCAGAAAAGATGTATGTGGTACCACCATCTCGTTTAATTAATGAAATCCCATTTGCTATGAAGCAATTAGAAGAATAGGATATAAGATATTTCTTAAAGTCCGATTTCAATCATATATAACACAAAATAAGACTTCCCTTATTATAGGGAAGTCTTATTTTTAGTCTATATTTTAATTTTATTCTTCTTCATTATCTTCGTCTGAATCATTTTCAATGTCTTCATTGACACGATCCATAAAGTCTTGTCTTACATCGATACGTTCATCGTTATCTGAATTATCTTGTTCTTCGTCAGTAACTTCTGTTTGAATAGCTTGACCAGGTGCGCCACCTTCAATGACTTCTTCATTGCTAGGTCCAGTTTGATTATTTTGAGTACTTTCTTCGTTCTCATCTTCTACATCTGCTTCGTCTTCTTGTTTTACTTTAGCAACTGTAGAAACGAATTGTTCGTTACCTAAACGCATAAGTCTAACACCCTGTGCAGAACGTCCATTTTGAGAAATATCATGTACATCAAGACGAATGATCACACCTGCGTTTGTTACAACCATTAAGTCTTCTTCACCTGTTACTGTAGTAATACATACGATATTACCATTACGTTCTGTAATCGTTGCAGTTTTAATACCTTTACCACCACGATTAGATAATCGGTATTCACTAACTGGTGTACGTTTACCGTAACCATTTTCAGTAACAACTAACACTTCGTCTTCGCTATTAGCATGAGCAACGTCTAAGCCAACAACTTCGTCACCTTCACGTAAGGTAATACCTTTCACACCTGCTGCTGTACGACCAAGTGGACGTAACGCTTTTTCAGAGAAGCGAATTAATGATGCATGTGCTGTACCGATAAGGATATCTTCTTCACCATCTGTCAGTCTAACCGCTATTAACTCATCATCTTCTTTAAAGTTAATCGCGATTTTACCGTTTTTGTTAATACGAGAGAAATTACTTAATGATGAACGTTTAACGATACCTTTACGAGTAGCAAATACTAAGTAGTTATCTTCTCTTTCTAAGTCTTTAACAGCTATCATTGTACTAATACTTTCATCATTTTCAAGTTCAATGGCATTCACAATTGGAATACCTTTAGATTGACGAGAAAGTTCTGGTACTTCATAGCCTTTAAGTTTGTATACGCGTCCTTTATTTGTAAAGAATAAGACGTTATCGTGTGTACTTAACGTAACCAATTGACTCACGAAGTCTTCTTCTAAAGTATTCATACCTTGTACACCACGACCGCCACGGTTTTGTGCACGATATGTAGATACAGGGAGACGTTTAATATAGTTATTATGACTTAGAGTAATAACAATTTGTTCTTCTGGGATTAAGTCTTCATCTTCAATGTCATCTAAGCCACCAAGTTGAATTTCTGTACGACGTTCGTCACCGTAACGTTCTTTAACCTCTGTTAATTCGTCACGAACTAATTGTAATAACACTTCTTCGTCCGCTAGAATAGCTTCTAATTCATCGATGTATGCTAATAAATCGTTATATTCTGATTCAATTTTGTCTCTTTCTAAACCAGTCAGACGTCTTAAACGCATGTCTAAGATGGCTTGTGCTTGTCGTTCAGACAATTTAAATCGTTCTTGCAAGCTTTCCATTGCGACTTTATCTGTTTCAGATTCACGAATTGTCGTAATAATTTCATCGATATGATCTAGCGCTATACGTAAACCTTCTAAAATATGCGCACGATCTTTGGCTTTTCTTAAGTTATATTCAGTACGTCTACGTACGACTGTTTTTTGATGTTCTAAGTAGTGTACTAATGCTTCTTTAAGATTGATTAGTTTAGGTCTGCCATTAACTAGGGCAATCATATTCACACCAAATGATGTTTGTAATGGTGTTTGTTTATATAAGTTATTTAATATAACGCTAGCATTTGCATCTTTACGAATATCAATAACAACTCTTACACCTGTACGTAAACTTGTTTCATCACGTAAATCAGTAATACCATCGATTTTCTTATCACGAACAAGTTCAGCAATTTTCTCTATCATACGTGCCTTGTTTACTTGGAAAGGTATTTCTGTAACTACGATACGTTGACGACCGCCACCGCGTTCTTCGATTTCAGCACGTGAACGCATTTGTATAGAACCTCTACCTGTTTCATAAGCACGTCTAATACCACTTTTACCTAAGATAAGACCTGCAGTAGGAAAATCAGGACCTTGGATATCTTCCATTAATTCGCTAATAGAGATGTCTGGATTCTTACTTAAACTTAAGACACCATCAATGACTTCAGTTAAATTATGTGGTGGTATATTTGTTGCCATACCAACCGCGATACCTGCAGCACCGTTTACTAATAAGTTAGGGAAACGAGCAGGTAAGACTGACGGCTCTCTTTCATTACCATCATAGTTATCAATAAAATCAATTGTATCTTTATTGATGTCACGTAAAAGTTCTAAAGTGATTTTAGTCATACGTGCTTCGGTATAACGCATGGCAGCAGCTCCATCACCATCCATAGAACCAAAGTTACCTTGTCCATCAACTAATGGATAACGATAACTGAATTCTTGTGCCATTCTTACCATTGCTTCATAAATTGATGAGTCACCATGGGGGTGATATTTACCCATTACGTCCCCAACAATACGTGCTGATTTTTTATAAGATTTGTCTGGTGTCATACCTTGTTCATTTAATCCGTATAAAATACGACGATGAACTGGTTTCAATCCGTCTCTGACGTCTGGCAATGCACGAGAAACGATAACACTCATTGCATAGTCTAAAAATGATTCGCGCATTTCATTGGTTATATTTCGTTCATTAATTCTTGATTGAGGTAATTCAGCCATCAAGAGATCCTCCTTCAAAAGTTCAGTTCATTTCTACTTAGAAATCTAGGTTGGCATAGACTGCGTTATCTTCGATAAATTGTCTACGATTTTCAACAACATCTCCCATTAACATTTCAAATGTTTGGTCGGCATCAATCGCATCTTCTAAAGATACTTGAAGCATTGCACGATGTTCTGGATTCATTGTTGTTTCCCATAATTGATCAGCGTTCATTTCACCAAGACCTTTGTAACGTGCAATTGACCATTTAGGTGTTGGATTCAATTCTTCTTTTAATTTATCTAATTCTCTCTCGTTAAAGACGTAATATTTTTGTTTACCTTGTGTTAATTTAAACAATGGCGGTTGTGCAATGTATACATAGCCCGCTTCTATAAGTGGTCTCATAAAACGATAGAAGAATGTTAATAATAATGTTCTAATATGCGCACCGTCTACATCGGCATCTGTCATAATAATAATTTTATGATAACGTGCTTTTGAAATATCAAATTCTCCGCCAATACCTGTACCAAATGCAGTAATCATAGAACGAATTTCATTGTTATTTAAAATACGATCTAAACGTGCTTTTTCAACGTTAAGGATTTTACCTCTTAATGGCAATATTGCTTGTGTACTTGAGTCACGTCCTGATTTTGTAGACCCACCGGCAGAGTCACCTTCGACAATAAATATTTCACTTTCTTCTGGGTTTTTACTTGAACAATCAGCAAGTTTACCAGGTAAACTTGAAATTTCTAAAGCTGATTTACGACGTGTGACTTCACGTGCTTTTTTAGCTGCTACACGCGCACGAGATGCCATAATACCTTTTTCAACAATAATTCTAGCCACATTAGGATTTTCATATAAGAAACGTTCAAAGTATTCAGCAAATAATTTATCTACTACTTGACGTACTTCTGAGTTACCTAATTTCGTTTTAGTTTGACCTTCGAATTGAGGATCACCATGTTTGATAGAAACAATAGCTGTTAAACCTTCACGTGTATCCTCACCTGAAAGTCTATCTTTATCTTCTTTGATAATTTTACTACTCATACCATAACTGTTTAGTACACGTGTTAATGCTCGTTTGAAACCATCTTCATGTGTACCACCTTCATAAGTATGAATGTTATTAGCATATGTTAATAAGTTAGTTGCGTAGCCTTTATTATATTGCATCGCAATTTCTACTTCGATATCGTCTTTAGATTGATGAATATAAATTGGCTCACCGTGAATCGGTTCTTTATTTTCATTTAACATTTCTACGTAAGACTTAATACCACCTTCATAGTGATATGAGTCTTGTCTTATTTCATCTTCATCACGTTCGTCAGTTAAAGTGATTTGAATTCCTTTGTTTAAGAAAGCTAATTCACGAATACGTTGTTGTAATGTTTCATAGTTGTAAACAGTTGTCTCAGTAAAGATACTACTATCTGCTTTAAAACGAATGACTGTACCTGTCTTATCAGTGCTACCAACTTCTTTTAAATCAAATTGTGGTACACCTTTTTTATAAGCTTGGTGGTAAACTGTTTCGTTACGATGTACATATACTTCTAAGTCTTCTGATAAGGCGTTTACTACAGATGACCCAACACCATGTAAACCACCTGAGACTTTATATCCACCGCCACCGAATTTACCTCCGGCGTGAAGTACAGTTAAGATAACTTCAACTGCTGGGCGTCCCATTTTCTCTTGAATATCAACTGGAATCCCACGTCCATTGTCAGTAACTTTAATCCAATTATCTTTTTCAATTGTTACGTTAATTTCATCAGCATAACCTGCTAATGCTTCGTCAATACTATTATCAACAATTTCCCATACTAAGTGGTGCAATCCTCTTTCTGAAGTTGAACCGATATACATACCAGGTCGTTTACGAACCGCTTCCAGTCCTTCTAGTACTTGGATCTGGCCAGCACCATAATTATCATTGTTGTTTACATCTGACAATGTATTCACCATCACTTTCTGTTACTTTATAATTTCACCTTGATTAATACGGTATAACTTAGCGTTATTCATGATTTCATGATCAATACCGTCTACGGATGTCGTAGTTACAAATGTCTGTACTTTATGTTGAATTGTGCTTAATAAATGTGTTTGTCGAGAATCATCTAGCTCACTTAACACATCATCTAATAATAAAATTGGATATTCTCCAACTTCTATATTCATTAATTCAATTTCTGCTAGCTTAATAGACAATGCAGTTGTTCTCTGCTGTCCTTGTGACCCATATGTTTGTGCATCCATGCCATTAACATTAAAACCTAAGTCATCACGATGAGGTCCAAACAGACTTACACCGCGGTCTTTTTCTCTTTGAAGATTGTCATTAAGTAACGCCAACACTTCTTCAAGCATTTCTGATTCCGATTGGTCATGGTTGCTTATTTTCAAACTTGGTAAATATTTGAGCGCTAATTGCTCACGCTCGTTTGTAATACCTGCATGTATGGGTTGAGCTAATTGTTCTAATTCTTTAATAAAATGTTCTCGACGTAACGTTACCTTCAACGCATACTCTGCAAATTGCTCATTTAAGACTTCTAGCATAGTTGTGTCAGTCTTATTTCCAATTTGTAATTGTTTAAGGTAATTATTCTTTTGTTTTAAAATACGTTGATATTGAGAAAGGTCGTTTAGATAGACAGCTGAAATTTGTCCCAACTCCATGTCTATAAAACGACGACGTACTAGAGGTGCTCCTTTAACGATGTTTAAATCTTCTGGCGCAAAAAGCACCACATTTAGATGTCCGATATATTGTGTTAGTCGGCTTTGCTCTAAGTGGTTAACTTTAACTTGCTTACCTCTTTTAGTAATGAACATCGTTAGTGGCATTGTGCCATGTCTATAATTTAGCTCACCTTCTATTTTAGCATACTCAGAATCAAAACGTATGAGTTCCTTATCATTTGAAGTTCTATGGCTTTTTGCCAAAGCTAAAGTGTAAATTGATTCAAGGAGATTCGTCTTTCCTTGTGCATTCTCGCCAATGAGAATATTCACTTCAGGATGACAATCGATTGTAACTTCTTCATAGTTACGATAGTTTTCCAATTGGAGTGTATTTAGTTTCATTGTTCACCTTGGTGAATGATTAAAAAGGCACCTGTATCTTCAGGTAATTCAAGTATATCGATACGGTCATGATGTTCTAATTTTTTGCCACGTCTTACTTCACGTTGCCCATTGATTAAAACTTCGAAATCTTGTAAGAACCATTTCGCTTGTCCACCTGATTCAATAATACCTTCTGTTTTCAGAAATTGACCTAAAGTAATGTCACCTTCTACAACAACTTCTTGAATCAAATTCATCACTCCATTTCTTTTTATGTCATTAATATATTATACCTGTTTTGCGCTTAAATTTCATGTAAAACAAAGAAAGTAAACGTTTACTTAATGTGATAATTTTCTATTTTTATTTTTAAAGCACATTTTAATACGATTTTCGAGAGTTACATTATCTTTTTTTAATTTTAAAGGCAATATTTGCTTCGTTTTTTCTGAAACGATAAATTCCTCCTAAAATTTTTTTCTTAAGCTTATACAGAGGCTCACACACTTTAAAACTCAAATAAAATAAAAAAGCTGAGACAAATATTTGTGTCTCAGCTTTTTTACTTTTGATCTATAACATATTTTAGTAAGTACGAATCGGTAATATAAGTTGTGTTACTGAATCGTCATCTTTCGGTTTTAAGATAAATGGTTTCATCGTACCGAAGAATTCAACTTCAACTTCGTCATTATCAATGGCTTTTAAGGCATCCATCATATATTTTGAGTTGAAAGAAATTTTAAGATTTCCACCTTCAACATCAGTTGCTGTCACTTCTTCTTTAACAGTACCGATTTCTGGAGATGTTGAAGACAATTCAACTAATTCGTTTCCAGTACTTAACTTGATAACATTATTGCCGCCTTCTCTTGCTAATAATGAGGCACGATCAATTGCGTGATAGAACTCACCGTTGTTAATACCTAACTTAATTTCATAGTTTTCAGGGAACAAACGAGTTGTATCAGGATAATGACCTTCAAGTAAACGAGAAATGAAATTGACATGTCCTACTCTGAATAACACTTGGTTAGACGCAAAGAAAATATCAATATCTTCGTCAGTGTCACTCATAATTTTATTTAATTCAGATAATGCTTTACCTGGAATGATGACATTTTTGTTTTCAGATGTATCTTCTAATTTCAACTTTCTTACAGCCAAGCGGTGTGAGTCAGTTGCTGTGCATATTAATTCATTATCTTGTATAAGCCAGTTCACACCAGTTAGTACTGGGCGTGTTTCTGAGGTGGACACTGCAAAATTCGTTTGTGCAATGATATTTTTTAATACTTTTACAGATAATTGAATTGCATCATCTCTAGATACCTCAGGTAATAATGGATATTGATCTGGATCTAAACCACTTAAGTTAAATTCAGAATGACCTGATGTAATTAGTGTTTGGAATTGTTCATTAGTAGATAATTTAACGTCTTTTCCTGGTAACTTTTTGATAATATCAACGAAGAAACGACCAGGAAGTACGACTGAACCAGTTTCTGATATATCTACAATATCTTCACCATCTACTTGTTTAGGGATTGAGATTTCAATTGAGATTTCAGAATCTGAACCAGTTAAGATGACTTCATTATCTTTAGCATCGATTTTAATACCTGTAAGTATAGGTAATGTAGTTCTTGGTGAAATAGCTTTTAGTGTATCGTTTAATTGATTAATAAAATAATCTCTTTTAATAGTGAATTCCATCATTAAAATTTAAACTCCTTCCAGTCGTTTATATATAATTATATAGGTTTTAAATTCATAGTAATAGTAGTAGGGCTTGTGAATTAGTGGATAAGTGACATTAAGTCTGATGTGCCAAAGTTATACACATGTGGATAAAGTGTGTATACTGTGTACACCTTTTCAACATTGTCCACAATCCACAAGTTGATTATCTCTGTTAGCTTTATAAAAGAAAAAATAAGCGAAATAAAATATTCGATGTAATTATTCCCTTTTAGAGTTAAATTCAATCTTAAATTATAGCTGTATTATAACAGCTTAATATTTAAAATTATTTCCCAACTATTGATTTCTAATTTCTTTCTCTAAATTCTCTACTTCTTGTTTGAATGTTGGATCTGCTTTAATATCATTTACAATTTTTTCGTGAGCGTGAATCACAGTAGTATGATCACGACCGCCGAACTCTTCCCCAATCTTAGGTAATGAGAAATCTGTTAGTTCTCTTGAAAGATACATCGCGATTTGTCTTGGATAGGCAATGGATTTAGTACGTTTTTTAGCACTAAAGTCTTCAATACGTACATTGTAGTATTGACCTACCACTTTCTGAATATCTTGAATTGTAATCTTTTTAGATTTAGGTGCTTGAATAATATCTTTTAAAGCTTCAGCAGCTAATTCAGTTGTTATTGGTTTACCTTGAAGTTGTGAATAAGCCAACAAACGTGTTAGTGCACCCTCGAGTTCACGAATATTGGATTGAATTTGATTAGCAATATAGTTTAGAGATTCCATTGGTATATCTAAATTTTCTTCTTCTATCTTTTTCTGTAAAATAGCCATTCGTGTTTCGTAGTCTGGTGGTGTGATATCCACAATTAAACCCCACTCGAAACGTGAACGAAGTCTATCTGATAGTTTAGAGATTTCTTTAGGTGGGCGATCGCTTGAAATAACTATTTGTTTACTATTATTATGTAGCTCATTAAATGTATGGAAAAATTCCTCTTGGGTTTGTTCCTTATTTTGGATGAACTGAATATCGTCGATTAATAATACGTCGATATTACGGTATTTCTCTCTAAATGCATCACCTTGATTATCACGAATAGATTTAATAAATTCATTCGTAAATTTCTCACTAGATGTATAAATCACATTAGCATTAGGATTATTACTTAAAACATGATGCCCAATCGCATGCATAAGATGGGTCTTTCCTAATCCAACTCCACCATAAATAAATAAAGGATTATATGCTTCTGCTGGTGCTTCAGCTACGGCTAAACTGGCTGCGTGTGGGAAGCGGTTGCCTGGACCAATAACAAATGTATCAAACGTATTATGTGTATTAAATTGTTCGATACCACCTGGGTTTTCAACATTATGTGAAGTTGTTTGTTCTTTAGTAGAAGTTGGTTCAGGTTGTTTTTGATCTGGGTTCATATATTTAGACAATTCTTCTTCAGTTATAAAATGTGGTTTAACCTCATAACCAATGACGTCATATATGATGCTTTGCATAATCTCACTATATTTTTGATTTAGCCAACTCGCATTAAATGATTCACTTACTAATACGATGGCTTCGTCATTTTGGAGTGAATAGAGTTGCGTATCTTTTACGAAGGTATCAAAGCTTATTTTTGAAATTCGTTCTTTGGCAAGATCTAATACTTTTTCCCAAATTTCTTTTTCAGACATAAATAACTCCATCTTTCTCAAAAATTTTTAGTTATACACAAAAATAACAGCCGTGGATAAAAATAATCACAGCATGTTAATAATTATCCACAAGTTAATCACAGACAGTGGATAACTTAATTCATACTATGATTTGTTCACAGACTTTTTGTATATAAATCTAATAAATAAATCCTTATAAAATCAATGATTAAACGACTTATCCACACAATTATACTTTTTCAGTCAGATAGATGTCAAATGACTGTGAATATGTTCGTAAAAGATGTGTAAACTTGTGCATAGTATAGTAATTATCCACACAGAAAACACGAATCACTGTTGATAAGTGGATAACTCAACGTCATACTTATTAATAATGAAAACAAGGGACTATAACAGTTTGGGAAATAATTTATAAAGCTGTATGAAAAATGAATATGAATAAGAGGCTATGTTTTTAAGGAAATAAAAAATCACTAATTACGGTTAAGATTAAATCGTAATAGCGTATTTAAAATGAGCTTGCTTTATAAGTAGTAATTTGTTATATTGTAGTAGTTGCTTGAAATATGACTAGATAATAAGTATATTAAACCAAGAATTTCTTATAGCAGTCAGTCAATAAGAGGTATCTCTTATATATAAGTTTTGTTGCTATTACATTAATAGTTACACACTTTAACAATTTATCTATCTATGAAATTTATCAGGAAGTTTAATCCTGGAGATGTTAGATAACTTAATAAAGATGGAGGTGTTTTGCATGGTAAAACGTACTTATCAACCAAATAAACGTAAACATAGTAAAGTTCATGGTTTCAGAAAACGCATGAGCACTAAAAATGGCCGTAAAGTCTTAGCGCGTCGTCGTCGTAAAGGCCGTAAAGTATTATCTGCATAAGATCACTGACTCATCAGTGGTCTTTTTTTTCGTTTAGAATAAGAAAAGCTAACTAACTTTAGACAAATGATACAACTAGACTTCAATTGAAATCAGCGTTTTCCCGATAAATGCTGGTTTATTTTTAGTTAAAAAATGAAATGAGTTATAATAATGCAGTAAGAGAATTTAATAAGCGAGTGATGTTTGGTGGAAAAAGCGTACCGTATAAAAAAGAACTCAGATTTTCAAAAGATATATAAAAAAGGAAAGTCTGTTGCAAATAGACAATTTGTTGTATATACCTATGACAATAGTGAACAAGAACATTTTCGCTTAGGCATTAGTGTTTCAAAAAAGATAGGAAATGCTGTCACAAGAAATAGAATTAAGAGAGCGATAAGAGAAAATTTTAAAGTTCATAAACAAGATATGATCTCGAAAGATATTATAGTTATTGCAAGACATCCTGCAAAAAATATGTCGACATTAGAAATACAAGGAAGCTTAGAACATGTTCTCAAAATAGCTAAAGTATTTAATAAGAAGATTAAGTAGGGTAGGGGAAAGAAAAAAGGGACGGACTTTTAGACGTACATCAGTCTAACCTCAGACAACCCTAAGTCTAACCTGTCTATTTAAAAACAAGATAATAGCTTTTTAAAAAGAAACAATTTACAATATAATATTGAAAATTTACTTGAATAAGGAGGCCAGCCTAACAATGGATTTTGATACAATAACTAGTATTTCAACGCCAATGGGTGAAGGTGCAATTGGTATTGTGAGACTCTCAGGTCCACAAGCAATTGAAATTGGCGATAAGTTATATAAAGGTAAGAAAAAATTAGCAGAAGTAGATTCACATACAATTAATTACGGTCATATTATTGATCCGGATACTAATGAAACAGTTGAAGAAGTTATGATTTCAGTTTTAAGGGCACCTAAAACTTTTACTAGAGAAGATATCATCGAAATCAATTGTCATGGCGGTATATTAACAATTAATCGTATTTTAGAATTAACAATGACACATGGTGCACGTATTGCTGAACCAGGTGAATATACAAAACGAGCTTTCTTAAATGGAAGAATTGACTTATCTCAAGCAGAAGCAGTAATGGATTTTATTCGTTCTAAAACAGATCGTGCTTCTAAAGTGGCGATGAATCAAATTGAAGGTCGTTTAAGTGATTTAATTAAACGTCAACGTCAATCAATATTAGAGATACTCGCCCAAGTAGAAGTGAATATTGATTATCCTGAGTATGACGATGTAGAAGATGCAACCACAGAGTTTTTATTACAACAATCTAAACGTATAAAACAAGAAATTAATCAATTACTAGAAACAGGTGCTCAAGGTAAAATTATGAGAGAGGGGCTCTCAACTGTTATTGTAGGTCGACCAAACGTAGGTAAGTCTTCCATGTTAAATAACCTTATTCAAGACAATAAAGCGATTGTGACTGAAGTAGCTGGTACCACACGTGACGTACTTGAAGAATATGTTAACGTCAGAGGCGTACCATTACGATTAGTAGATACAGCAGGTATTCGAGATACTGAAGATATTGTTGAAAAAATAGGTGTTGAACGATCCCGTAAAGCACTTAGTCAGGCAGATTTAATCTTATTTGTATTAAATAATAATGAAGCATTAACAGAAGATGACCAAACATTATATGATGTCGTTAAAAATGAAGATGTCATTGTTATTATCAATAAAACAGATTTAGAAACGAATTTAGATATAAATGAAGTAAAAGAAATGATTGGTGACACACCATTAATTCAAACGTCTATGTTAAAACAAGAAGGTATTGACGAATTAGAGATACAAATCAGAGATCTATTCTTTGGTGGAGATGTTCAAAACCAAGATATGACATACGTATCAAATTCACGACATATTTCATTACTTAAACAAGCAAGACAGTCTATTCAAGATGCGATTGATGCGGCAGAATCTGGTATTCCGATGGATATGGTACAAATCGATTTAACACGCACTTGGGAAATACTAGGTGAAATTATAGGTGAGTCAGCAAGTGACGAACTTATCGATCAATTATTTAGTCAATTTTGCTTAGGAAAATAAGGATTTACATGATTAAAGGCAGTCAAAAATAAAATCAAAATGTGAGATGTATATAGATTTACGATTAATAAGGAGGTTAAACAATTGGTTCAAGAATATGATGTAATTGTAATTGGTGCAGGCCATGCAGGTATTGAAGCAGGTTTAGCATCAGCAAGACGTGGCGCTAAAACATTAATGTTAACAATCAATTTAGATAATATCGCTTTTATGCCATGTAACCCATCTGTTGGCGGCCCAGCTAAAGGAATAGTTGTACGTGAAATAGATGCATTAGGTGGACAAATGGCAAAAGCAATAGATAAAACGCATATCCAAATGCGTATGCTGAATACTGGTAAAGGACCTGCTGTAAGAGCATTACGTGCCCAAGCAGATAAAGTACTATACCAACAAGAAATGAAAAATGTCCTTGAAGACGAAGAAAATTTAGATATCATGCAAGGTATGGTAGATGAATTAATTATTGAAGATGAAGAAGTTAAAGGTGTACGTACAAATATTGGTACTGAATACCGTTCTAAAGCTGTTGTTGTAACAACAGGTACATTCTTACGCGGTGAAATCATTCTTGGTAATATGAAATATTCAAGTGGTCCTAATCACCAATTACCATCTGTGACATTAGCAGATAACTTAAGAGGATTAGGTTTCGAAGTTGTACGATTTAAAACAGGTACACCACCACGTGTAAATTCTAAAACAATTGATTATTCAAAAACTGAAATCCAACCAGGTGATGAAGTTGGACGTGCATTCAGTTATGAAACAACTGAATACATTTTAGATCAATTACCATGTTGGTTAACTTATACAAATGATAAAACGCATCAAGTTATTGATGATAACTTACATTTATCAGCAATGTACTCAGGTATGATTAAAGGGACTGGACCAAGATATTGTCCTTCAATTGAAGATAAATTTGTACGTTTCAATGACAAACCACGTCATCAACTATTCTTAGAGCCAGAAGGACGTAATACTAATGAAGTTTATGTACAAGGACTTTCAACAAGTCTACCTGAACATGTTCAAAGACAAATGTTAGAAACAATCCCAGGCCTAGAAAAAGCAGACATGATGCGTGCAGGTTATGCTATTGAGTATGATGCAATTGTTCCAACTCAATTATGGCCAACACTTGAAACTAAAAAAATTAAAAACCTTTATACTGCAGGTCAAATCAATGGTACTTCTGGTTATGAAGAAGCGGCTGGACAAGGTATTATGGCAGGAATTAATGCTGCTGCGAAAGTATTAGGTAAAGAGGAAGTTATCTTAAGTCGTTCTGACGCTTATATCGGCGTTTTAATTGATGACTTAGTAACTAAAGGAACTAACGAACCATATCGTTTATTAACATCACGTGCAGAATATCGTTTATTGCTACGTCATGATAATGCTGATTTACGCTTAACTGATTTAGGTTATGAATTAGGTATGATTTCTGACGAACGTTATGAAAAATTCAACCATAAACGTCAACAAATTAAAGATGAAATTCAAAGATTAACTGAAATTCGTATTAAACCAAATGAACATACTCAATCTATAATTGAAGCAAATAATGGTTCTAAACTTAAAGATGGTATTTTAGCAATTGATTTATTACGCAGACCAGAAATGACTTACAATACTATTCTAGAAATTTTAGAAGAAGACCATCAATTACCTTCAGATGTTGAAGAACAAGTTGAAATTCAAACTAAATATGAAGGTTACATCAATAAATCATTACAACAAGTTGAAAAAGTAAAACGCATGGAGAAAAAGAAAATACCTGAAGACTTAGATTATAGTAAAGTGGATAGCTTAGCTTCTGAAGCAAGAGAAAAATTAGCTGAAGTTAAACCATTAAACATTGCACAAGCATCAAGAATTTCAGGTGTAAATCCAGCAGATATTTCAATTTTACTTGTGTATTTAGAACAAGGTAAACTTCAAAGGGTGAATCAATAATGAGTATAGAATGGCTATCTGAGAAATTAAAAGAACACGACATCGAATTATCTAACACTCAAAAAGAACAATTTCAGACATATTATCAGTTACTTGTTGAATGGAACGAAAAAATGAATTTAACAAGTATTACCGATGAACATGGTGTTTATTTAAAACATTTTTATGATTCCATTACACCTAGTTTTTATTACGACTTTAATGGACCATTAACTTTATGTGATGTGGGTGCAGGTGCAGGTTTCCCTAGTATTCCATTGAAAATTATTTTTCCTGAATTAAAAGTTACTATTGTTGATTCATTAAATAAACGTATTCAATTTTTAAACCACTTAGCAGATGCTTTAGGACTACAGGATGTAAGTTTTGTTCACGATCGCGCAGAAACATTTGGTAAAGGAGACTACAGGGAGTCTTACGATATCGTTACTGCTCGTGCTGTAGCCCGTTTAACAGTACTAAGTGAATTATGCTTACCATTAGTTAAAAAAGGCGGACAATTTATAGCTTTAAAATCATCTAAAGGCGAAGAAGAGTTAGATGAAGCCAAGTTTGCGATTAATGTGTTAGGTGGTAACGTGAAAGAGACGTTTAACTTTGAATTACCAGAAGATGCAGGAGAAAGACAAATGATTGTCATTGATAAACGACGACAAACATCTAAGAAATACCCGAGAAAACCCGGTACACCCAATAAATCCCCTTTACTTGAAAAGTAAGATGTGATGATATAGAAATAAATGAGAGGGAGCGAATGGATTATGAAGAAACCTTTTTCAAAATTATTTGGTTTAAAAAACAAAGATGACATCATGGGTTCTATTGAAGAAGACCGAAATAATAATGTTGAGTCCATTCATATTGAACGTATCGTACCTAATCGTTATCAACCACGACAAGTATTTGAACCAAGTAAAATCAATGAACTTGCTGAATCTATTAAAGAACATGGATTATTACAGCCGATTGTAGTAAGACCAATCGAAGAAGATATGTTTGAAATCATTGCTGGTGAACGTAGATTTAGAGCAATGCAATCTTTAAATATGTCTCAAGCAGATGTGATTATTCGCGATATGGATGATGAGGAAACTGCAGTTGTTGCACTTATTGAAAATATTCAACGCGAAAACTTATCTGTCGTTGAAGAAGCGGAAGCCTATAAAAAACTACTTGAACTTGGTGATGTGACACAAAGTGAATTGGCTAAAAGTCTTGGTAAGAGCCAAAGCTTTATTGCTAATAAGTTACGTTTACTTAAATTAGCACCTAATGTTATTACACGATTAAGAGAAGGTAAAATAACAGAACGCCATGCTCGAGCTGTCCTTGTACTATCACATGAAGATCAAGAAGAATTGATTGAACAAGTCATAGCACAGAAATTAAATGTGAAACAAACAGAAGATAAAGTTCGCCAAAAAACTGGTCCTGAAAAGGTTAAAGCTCAATCATTCCAATTTTCACAAGATGTGACACAAGCGCGAGATGAAGTAGGTAAAAGTATCGAAGCTATACAACAATCAGGTTTATATGTTGAACAAAAAGATAGAGATCATGATGATTATTATGAAATTAAAATAAGAATATATAAGAAATAGCGATAACTCCTTTTGTCTGTAACTGACGGAAGGAGTTTTTTTGTTGAAACAAATTTAGAAAAGACCTAATGGACGGCTGTAGCAAACGTTAATAATTAGAAAATTAGGTATATTTATTTTAATCTTTACAAGATAGTAGGACAGTTTTAAACTAAAAGTAAACGAAACGTTTCGTTTAATAATTAGCAAAGAAGGATTATTGTGTTCGGAATATCTATTTCAAGTGCGATACTTCATTTTGTCATTGGTGGGTTTGCAGTAGCATTAGCTTCTATTATTGCTGACAAAGTTGGTGGTAAATTAGGAGGTATAATAGCAACAATGCCTGCAGTCTACTTAGCAGCAGTAATAGCATTAGCTATAGATCATCGTGGAGATTCGCTCGTTAAAATGTCTATGCATTTAAGTACAGGTGCCATTGTCGGTATTATCTCTTGCATTTTAACTGTATTTTTCACCTCAATTTTTATAAAAAAGAAAGATTATAAGAGTGGTACAGTATTTGCCGTATTATGTTGGTTTATTATTTCTGTAGCTATTTTTATAGTCAGACATTTATAAAAAGGGAGGTACATTTTTGATGAAATTAACAATAATTAAGTTTTTAGTTGGAGGCTTAGCAGTATTAGTCAGTTACATCGTATCAGTAGTACTTCCTTGGAAAGAATTTGGAGGTATTTTTGCTACGTTTCCTGCAGTCTTTTTAGTGTCTATGTTTATATCTGGTATGCAATATGGAAATAAAGTAGCTATGCATGTCAGTAGAGGTGCGATCTTCGGAATGACTGGTGTTTTATTCAGTATATTAGCTACATGGGGCATGCTAAAGGTAACAAATATTTGGTTGCTTAGCATTATTGTTGGATTTATAGTATGGTTTGTTAGTGCATTTATAATATTTGAAATCGTGGAAGTCATTGCACGAAAAAGAAGGGAAAAATATGGCTGGAAGACCGAAAGACCCAACAGTAAATAAAAAAATTTATCAAGAAATTAATCGTTTATTAGAAACAACACATTTTAAAGATATGACCATTGATCAGATTGCTGAAAATACAAGTGTATCAAAGGCAACAATTTATCGTCGATGGAGAGACAAAGAATCAATGATTGTTGATATGTTTGTCGACCAATCACGTATTATTGAGCCAGAATTCGATACTGTATTTGATAATTTATATGACTTTTTAATAAAAATAATGAACATCTATAAGACACCTTTAGGTAGTGCAGTGATAGAAATTCTAATTAGTAATCAGCAAACTGAAGCAAAAGATAAGTTTATGAAAGAATACTTTGAACGTAATAGAAGTATTTTAAAGTCAATTATTAGTAAGGATATTGATGAAGCGGACCAAGATTTATTTATAGATATTATTTTTTCACCTATTTATTTTAATATTTTAATTAAACCGCAATCATTAACTAAAGAGTATATAGAAAATATGTTGAACATTGCTTTAAAAGCTTATGATATATAATTTTACGACGTCCTTGATAGAGGGCGTTTTTAATTTGTCTAGAATAAGGGGATAGTCTAAAGGAAGTCTTATGAAAGCTATTTTAAAGAGATAGATTATCGCAATTCGATTAACTATACTCATACATAAATATATCCTGAGACACTTTCCTATGTCCCAGGATAATTAATTTTATTGCATGTTAGCTAAGCCTTTCATAGATTCTGTAAACGCAGCTCCTCCTAGCGTAAAGCCAACCATCACGATTAAGGCAATGACTGCCCAAATAATAGATGCTTTTTTAGAAAGTTTACTTGTACCGTAATAAACTGTAAAAATAACATAGGCAGCTAATAAATTCGATAAACTAAAGGCGGCTAAATAATTATTACCCTTGTCGAATATATTCAGGCTATCTAATTGAGTTTCTGGAATTGTAAGACCAAATAATGCTTGTATCGCATAAACAATAATTGAAAATGAAGTTGTAATGATTAAGTAAGAGATAGATGCAGAAAAAATATGTATTGCTTGTGCATCAGATTTCATAATTTTAGAGATAACTAAGAAAATAACAAATGTGATTAATAATCCTAGGATAAGACCACCAATTGATTGTCCAATAGTAACTGCTAAATTGAATTGGTTTTGTTTATCAATTTCAGATTGGCTCATTCCCATATCTTTGAGCATTTTGGTGTTGTCAGTTATATGTGCAGTTAAAAGTCCTAAAATAATAGATAACACAATAAGTACAATTAATTTCACTATCCATTTAGGATTTTGACGGATTTTTCTAAAGTGATCAACAAAAGGTAAGTTAGAACTTGTCGCTTCTTCAGTCTGTGCTGCATTAGATTGTTCCATTTATGTATCTCTCCTTTTTTAATATTTATTAACAGAATAACATTGTTAACTAATATTTAAAATATCAATTTTTATTTTGAATAAGTATAATAAATAGACTAAGTAAAAATAATATTAAAAACATTTCATTAATCTCAAACTTAAAAATAACTTAAATATCCTTAAATTCAATATATATAATAATTAAAGTGTGTTATCATGCAAAATATAATACATTTTAAGGAGCATAGGATATGAATAAGAAACTATTATGGAGTATTATTGGCGTGGCAATTATCTTACTTCTTATCATTGCCGCATTTATCGCAAAGCAATCAACAAGCTCTGACGATAAAGATAGTAAGGGATACGATACATATACAGTTAAAAAAGAAACACCGATTAGTTTGGAAGGTAAAGCATCTCCCAAATCAGTCAAAACATATAACAACAATAGCCAAATAGGCACATTCCAAAGTCCTGCCGTAGACGATGGTCAAAAGGTTAAACAAGGCGACCGTCTCTTAAGCTACGACACGAATAATAGTAAACGCCAACAACTCGCAAATAAAGTTGATCAAGCACAACAACAAGTGAACGATGATTATCAAAAGGTCAATCAAAGTCCAAACAATAATCAACTACAGTCTAAATTGACGCAAGATCAAAGTTCACTCAATGAAGCACAACAACAATTATCACAACATGATAAACAAATGAATGACAGTATTTATGCATCATTTGACGGTAAGGTAAATATTAAAAATGGTGAAGATGCTGGTGATGGTCAACCTGTTCTACAATTGATTTCAGACAATCCACAAATTAAATCAACGGTTACTGAATTTGATGTCGATAAAATCAAAGAGGGTGACGAGGTTGATGTAACCGTGAATAGTAACGGTAAAAAAGGCAAAGGTAAAATCCTTAAAGTAGATGAACTACCAACTAGCTATGATGATAGCGCGAGTGGTGAATCAAGTGGAGCTCAGGCAAGTGCTGGAGGTCAAGGCGAAGATAGTGAAGAAGGCGCAAGTGCAGCCCAAGCTTCTAATCCAACAGTTAACAATCCTTCTGGTGGTAAAGAAGGAGACACGTCTAAATATAATGTTATTATTGGTGATTTAGACATCCCTGTACGTGCTGGATTCTCTATGGATGCTAAAATTCCTTTAAAAACTAAGAAATTACCTAATAATGTGTTAACAAAAGATAATGATGTGTTTGTAGTAGATAAACATAATAAAGTTCATAAACGTGATATTAAAATTGATCGTAGTAATGGCCAAATTATTGTGAAAAAAGGACTTAAAGCAGGTGACAAAGTCATCAAAAATCCTAAAGGTAATCTAAATGATGGAGAAAAAGTTGAGGTGTCATCATGATTGAATTGAAAAAAATCAATCGACACTTCAAAAATGGTGACGAAACGAATCATATCTTAAAAGATATTGATATCCATATTGATGAAGGCGAATTTATTGCTATTATGGGACCATCCGGTTCAGGTAAGAGTACCCTCATCAATATCCTTGGATTTATTGATCGTGGTTATGAAGGTGAATATCTTTTTAATGGTGAAAATTATAAAAAAAGTTCAGATAATAAACTCGCAACCATTCGTAATCACACAGTAGGATTTGTCTTCCAAAACTTTAAGCTTATTCAAAATAATACAATTCTTGAAAATGTCAGCATCCCACTCATATACAACGGTATGGGTAGTAAAGAACGTAAAGACAAAGTATTGAAGGGATTAGAAGATGTTGGCCTTCACAACAAGGAAGACTTACTTCCCAATAAATTGTCAGGTGGTCAACAACAACGTGTAGCTATCGCAAGAGCCATTATCAATGAACCTAAGTTTGTCATTGCTGACGAACCTACAGGGGCTCTTGATTCAAAAACATCAAAAGACATTATGGATTTATTCGTAACGTTAAATAAAGAAAAAGGTACAACCATGATTATGGTAACCCATGATCGTGAGGTCGCTAACAAAGCGGATCGTATCATTCACATTTTGGATGGTCGTGTGAAAGAGGAAGAGGTGTTGGCGCATGAGTAACTTTTCTAATATTTTGTCTGTCGCCTTTCGCTCTATTTTAAAAAATAAACGCCGTAATATCTTTACGATGATAGGGATTATTATCGGTATTGCTGCTGTTATTACGATTATGGCATTGGGTAATGGTTTCAAAAAGACAACCAATGAACAATTTGATGATGCAGGTGCAGGTAAAGACCAAGCCATGATTACTTATATGACAGAAGATATGAGTGCACCTAAAGACAACCCGTTTAAACAAGAAGATCTCAGTGTTGTAGAACAAGTTAAAGGTGTTAAAAGCGCGAAAGTAAAGGAAAGTAAAGATAGTACTTATGCCGCTAAAATTACAAATACTCATGGAAGTGGCGATGTTGATTTGAAAAAGGCGAGCCATGTATCAGATGTCGATCATGGGCATGGTTTTACAAAAGATGATAATGACACACAGGAAAAAGTTGTGGTTATAGATAATAAAGTCGCTAAAAAAGTCTTTCATAATGCAGATAGTGCGGTAGGAAAATCAATTTATATTAATGGGGAAGGCTTTAAAGTCGTTGGTGTTGGTGATGCAAGCGGCCAAGATGCGAGTGGCATGCCTCTCGAAACGGTTGTTCAAATGCCAACGAAAACAGCTGACCATTATATGAGTAACCTGTCTCAAGGAACACCTCAAATACAAGTAAAGGTCAATGATGGCGAAGATAAAAAAGAGATCGGTAAAAAAGTTGAAAAAGAACTGAATAAAAAAGGAACTGGTGTTTCAAATGGCCAGTATAGTTTTAATGATAACGAAGAAATGATGAAAAGCATTGGTAAAGTCTTAGATACCATCACATACTTTGTGGCAGCAGTCGCAGGTATTTCACTATTTATCGCAGGTATTGGTGTCATGAATGTGATGTATATTTCTGTTACAGAACGAACAGAGGAAATTGCGATACGTCGTGCCTTCGGTGCTAAAGGACGAGACATTGAAATACAATTCTTAGTTGAAAGTGTCGTACTTTGTCTACTCGGTGGTATTATTGGATTAATTCTAGGCATTATCATTGCCACAGTGGTCGACATGGTAACACCAGATATGGTTAAAAGTTCAGTTAGTATAAGTTCAGTCATCTTAGCTGTAGGCGTATCAACGCTTATTGGTGTTGTCTTCGGTTGGATACCAGCCCGCGCAGCCTCTAAAAAAGAATTAATAGATATTATTAAATAATAACATTTCAATTTTAACTAAATATATGAAAAGTTCGTCACAATTATCATTTGTGGCGAACTTTTTCTACTCCAATTATTACAATATAAATAATATTTTCTGAGATACAGTATTTATTTTTATAACTAAAAATTAACAAGTTTGTATGAGATGTATTTATGTTTAATTAACATTTTATCTATATTAATTAAATCGCTGTAATGCCACCATCTATAACAAATTCTGAACCTGTAGAGTAAGAAGCCTCATCGGATGCTAAGAAACAAACCATGTTTGACACTTCTTCAACTTCAGCTATACGTCGCATTGGTATTTGTTTAGCAAATTCATCGACGGCTTCTTTAACATCTTTTTGTTGAATCATAGGTGTATTAATAACACCTGGGTGAACAGAATTTACGCGAATATTATACGGCGACAATTCATGTGCTGCAGCTTTAGTCATACCTCTTACTGCAAATTTTGTATCAGTATAACCAATGGCACCTCCAACTAATCCATCAATAGAAGAAATATTGATAATGGCACCACTTTGTTGTTCTTTCATGACTTTAGCTACTGATTTGATACCTAAAAAGACAGAGACTTGGTTAATATTAACAATCTTCATATAATCGTCTAGTGTTAAAGACTCTAAAGGCTTGTTATAAGTCATACCTGCATTATTAACTAGAACATCAATTTTCTTCCACTTTGCTAAAACAGTTTCAATTACATTTTGCCAATCATCCTCACTAGTTACGTCATGCTTGATAAAAAGAGCATTAGAGCCTAAAGTTTTGGCTAATTCATTTCCTTTTTCCTCATTGATATCAGTGATAACGACTTTAGCACCATGTTCTATAGCTTTTTTTGCGTGCATTTCTCCCATACCTTGAGCGCCACCAGTAATAATCATTACCTTATTATTTAGCTTTTGCATATTGTTATTCCTCCTTAAAAATGCGACATCCCTTTATATGAAATAATTATAAAAATTATTATAAATAAAGTGTAATACTAACTAAAAGTTAGGATGATTTTTGTTGTGTAAATCCTTATTGTTTGAAATTTTACCTGTTATAAGTACAATGCTTTTAACTGTTTATATAATGGGAAATAATATATTGTATATAATCATAGTAACAACATGTAATTTAGACGGAATAACGAGGGGGTAGTCTAAAATGAGTAAGGATAAAGCACTTGTATTAGGTGGCGGTGGTATTACAGGCATTGCTTGGGAAACTGGCGTACTAGCAGGGTTAATAGATTCAGGTATAAAAATGGATCAAGTAGATAAAATATTAGGTAGTTCTGCAGGTTCATTTGTTGGAGCGATTTTAGCAAATAATCAAAACATGCAAGCATATTATCAAGATTTAGCAACACATCATAGTGAATCCGATAATGCTCAACTTGATCCAGCGATATATGGCTTGTGGACTAAAGCATTTATTAAAGGTAGGGATAATGAACAATTAATCGGTCAGTATCTAGGAGATATTATTAATAGTCACCCATCAAATGTTTCACCAGAGACTCGAAGTGATTCAATACAACAAAGATTAGGTAATGCTAAATGGACGGATCAACTTGAAATTACTGCGATAAATGCAAGGACAGGCAAGTTGTCGACTTTTAATGAGAATAGCGGCGTGAGCTTAAAAGAAGCAGTGACAGCTAGTGGTGCCGTTCCGGGTCTTTGGCCACATATTAATTTATTAGGAGAATCTTGGATTGATGGTGGTATGGTTTCATCAACAAATGCGATGTTAGTGTCAGACTATCAAGATATTATTATTCTGGCTCCTCTTAGTCAAAAACTAGGTCAAGTGCCTTCAGTGTATGAAGAAGCGGAGAAATTAAAAGAACAAAGTAACGTTACCTTAATTGTACCTGACGAAAACAGTAAAGGTAGTATAGGTCAAAATATTTATTCATCAAAAAATATTAAAGAAATTGGTGATGCTGGATATGAACAAGGGAAGACACTAGCGACATCCTTAACTGAAAATATCGAGAATTGGAAATAAAATATGAAATTGTAACAAAAAAAACCTCATTAATGATTGTAGTGAGGGAATTTTTTCTTTAACAATGAAAGTATTATTGTCAGCTATTATATTAAGAGGTGTGTCTAGTTAATAAAGCAATATTGTAGTAATGTAAATTTAAAGAGAGAAGTCATGAATAAAGAGGAATCATATATGACACAAAAAGTATTAATTACAGGTGCGAATAAAGGATTAGGATTTGAAACGGCGAGACAATTAGGAAACAAAGGTTGGACTATTTTATTAGGTGCTAGAGATGAAGTCAGAGGGACTGAAGCGGTAAAGACGTTACAGCAAAAAGGTATTAATGCGGAATGGATCAAAATTGATTTAAATGATTTAACGACGATTCATGAAGCGTCGAAGTATATTGAAGCAAAACATCCGGATTTAAACGTACTTATTAATAATGCAGGCATTTCGGGAAATATGGAAGCATCTCCATTAGATGTTGATATTGAAGAATTAAAAACAGTGACAGAGGTCAATGTTTATGGAAACTTTGAAATGGTTAAGTCGTTCACGTCAATCCTAGCACGCAATAAAGGGAGAATACTCAATTTAACCATTCCTACTAAACCAAGTAATTTTTTCCATCCATTTAGTTATATGACAACGAAAACGGCACTCAATTCAATGATTAAATTATTTGCGAAGTATTTTAAGAAACATAAGATTTCTGTTGAAATATTTGGAGTCATGCCTGGTGGTGTTACAACAGATTTAAATAATAACCAAAAAGGCTTTTTAATGCGTACAGTAAATGAAGGTGCACAATCAATTGTTAATGTAATAATGGATAAGCGTAATCATAACGGGAAAATTTTGATTCGATTGAGACCTTTTAAAATATTTAAAAAATAGAAATGAAGAGTTATAAGTACCGTTATTAAGAGCGTAAATTATAGAATAAAATTATAATATTTATTTTATCTATTATTGTATAATATTTAAAGTAAGCAAGTTGAATGGTGGCGGCTAATCTCAAAAAAATGGGGTGATGCCTATGATTTTGGTTTTTACTCCTAGAGAGGAGTAGCATGACTGATTATGAAATGCTGATGGTCGTTTTAACGATTATTGGCTTAATATTAATTAGTAGTAAGCAAAATTAATAGACCATCTCAACTTTAGCAATTAGATGGTCTAAATAGACAATTTCAAAAGCTACCGTCTTTTTAACGGGCTTACATAGGCGCAAGTGTTGGTAGCACTTGTGCTTTTTATTTGTTGCTCTCTATTAAATAGAGAAACAATTTACACTCTTATTATATAATCCATTCCTATATCTGTAAATATTTATATTATTTTTGAGAGTGATGTATCTAGAATACAGAATCAAGGAATGTGTAATTTGAAACGTTGTAACTTTTGTGTAATAATGTAATCGAAATGTAATCGCTTGCATTTGTATTGCATTTCAAAAAATAAAGAGGAGAGATTGAATATGAAAAAGACTACAAAAGCAGTTGTTGGATCAATGTTAGCAGTAGGAACAGTATTCGGAATCGGCGCCTCAGTAGAAACACCACAAAGTAACGAAGCACATGCAGCAACACAACCTTATTATAATTATCAAGGTCACGCTGGCAATGACACAAGCTTTTTACTTACTAACCAATTTAAAAATGGAGTTAAATACGGAAATGTTAAATTTAATGGTAAAAAAATAGTTCAGACAAAAGGTGAAGGTCGCGTTAATATTTATGATCAAAGATTTTCTGGTGTAACAAAATCAGGTAAAAGTGCATCAGATGTTTCGTTTGATGTCAAAGATAATTTATCAGTTTCGCAAATTAAGAACTTTTACGGCAATGACTTAAATAGAGTAGGTCCTCCTAATACACCGGAAAGTAAAGAGTCTGTATACAGTTATAGACCTTCTAACAATAGACCAAACGTTCTCTTTACTACGAAAAATAATAAAGTTACAAATGTTAGTGTAACTTATCAAGGAATTGGATTTTAATAATAAAACATAAGTTGATTTAAGTGAATAATTAAACCATTTAAATTTTAATCGATAGATTTATAAAAGAAGGGCAGTCTAATGAGATAACGCATTAGACTGCTTTTTTATATTGAGGTTTTGATATGACATCTAATTCAAAAATTTTGTAACTTAATGATTAGATTTGAGATAAGCGGGTATATAATATGAATTATTATTATTATTATTTTAATAAGTTGCATCTGTAAAAAACTTAATTTGTTTAATTATCAAAAGTAAGAACAAATTGTTTTTACGCTTAAATTAAGTTGTTATATACATTTTATAAAAATGGTGTTATACTACAAGTAGTTTGTTAGGTAAAAAATCTTGTTTTTTTTAAGTCTATGTACGCCCGTTCAGCGGACATAGGCTTTTTTTATTATATATAGAAGTTATAAATACAATCACAGCTAAATTGATTCAAAAAAAGCTACTCGCTTATTAAATAGCAAGTAGCATAAATATATGACAACTAATGAATGATCACGTAGGACAAACCCGTTAAAGTAAGTGTCAGAATAATCGTTAAAATAAGTATTGTTATGATTTTTTCTTTAAATGAAACAGGCTTTAAACCTATGAAAACTGTTAAAGTAAAGAAAAATAAACTTGCGATAAGATAAAATATAAACAATATGAAGATAAAACTATCAGGATGATTTAAAAACTCTTGATATTGATTCATAAGGAAACTCCTTAATATGTATTAATAATCCCAATATAACAAACATGTAAAGTGGTAGCTAATGTTTATATATTTAAATATTCCAAGCTATAAAATATGATCAAATCAAAGAATCGTGTGCGCTCAATGAATAACGAGCACACACGATTGTTATATCTACATTATAAATCCTTTTTTTCATCTCTGCGTTTTAAGAAGTAAGCGCCACCTAATAATCCGACTGGAATACCTGCAATCGGCGTGATAGCACTACTTAATACTATGATTATAAGTGTGAGCATCACCACATTAAATAAGTTCACTTTTAAATTTTTTAAATCCTCATATGATTGTTTGATTAAGTCTTTGAATTTCATTATAAATCTCTCCTTTAATTTATATCGTTTTTTTAATAATGCGATTTGAATGTATGAAAGCAATGAGTGCAAATGCGAAATAGACGAGTGAGTATACGACCATTACGACAATAATAGGTGTGTAAGAGACGTTACCCATCAATTTCATAAATGCAATTGCTGCAAAAAGTGCGTGTAATAAAGCAATGATAAGTGGTAAACCGAAATTAAAGATAATTTTCAATCCGAGTCCTTTCAACATATCCATTTGAGTGAAACCAATTCGTTTTAAAATACGGAAGTTATCAATCTCATCTTCGGTTTCGTCCATTTGTTTAATATAAATGATACAACCGGCAGCGATAAGGAATGATAAACCTAGGAATGATGTGACAAAGATTAATATGCCATTGGTTGAATCTAAGAGTTTTTTAACTTCATCGCGTGGTTGAATTTCAGGATTGATCTGTTTAGCAATAGTTGCTGCTTTCTTCATATCAGTATGATCTTTGATATTGATGCCATACATATTTTGCATGATGTCGTTTGTCTTCAATTTATTAAATTCGGCCCTGCTAATTTCAATGACCGGCATATTAGTCGTCAAATCAAGGGGAAGCATTGTTTCTTTATCCTCTTTAGTTACTTTAAAAGTTTGTTGCTGTTTACCTTTAACGGTGACTGTCTTATTTATATTAATTTGCATCATACCTGGTGTATTTTTAGTATTTGTAATAATTGCATTGGTGCCTTTAAGTTGATCATTAGGTACTAAAACGTTTTTGGCAGACATACTTTTACTATCATCTTTTAACGTCATCACCTTATCTTCTATTGTTTCGGCTGAAATAGACTCATACGTTTTAGTGCTATATCCGATATGATTTTTATCTAATTGCTGTTTGAATTGTTGTGCTTGTTTTTTGGATGAAAAATCAAAATCTTGTGGTGACATTGTTTGGAAAGTATTATTACTATTTTCCTGAGTTATTGTCGCAAAGCAAAGGACAGTTACCGTGATCGCTGAAATCACTGCAATAACAGTAAGCGACATCGCATTTTTCTTCATTCTATGCATGATTGAAGCTGTGAACACGACATCCGTAATAGATACATGACCATTTTTGAAATGTTTCATTGATTTGAAAATGAGTGATACAGAACTTCTGAAAAATAAATAGGCGCCAACGACTGTTAAAAATAAAATGATAAACGGTGAAGTCATAGTAAATGTTAATTTTTTAAATGTACCAAACATTTCAGTCGCTATATAGTAACCGAACGCTATCATGACAATGCCTAATATACCGCTTAATACTTCTAAAAATGTAATTTTAACTTTTGTTGTTTCAGTCTGACGGCGGGCTTTCATCAATGCCAATATACTGCGTTTTTTCAAAAATAAATAACTTTGAAATAAAATAAGTATAAAAGCAGTGAGTATTAAAAATAATGTTAATGCTAAAGCCATAGGTTCAAAATTAATAGATAATTTTACTGTTAAATGCATTAACTTAGATGCAACATATAGTAAAAATTGAGAACCAAATATACCTAAAACGATGCCCAATAATCCAGTTATTACAAAAATAGCGATTTGTTCAACACAAAGCATTCTTAAAATATTATTTCTAGTAAGACCTATCAACTGAAATAATGCAAATTCTTGAGTACGTCTTTTAATAAATAGGTGGTTGGCATACATTAAGAAAATCACGATCATAATAAATAAAAATATTGAGCCGACTGATGCACCTTTTCGAATAATAGCTAAAGACTGATCGTTGTTAATACTGTCAGTGAACTGTAATGTCGTAAAACTAAAATATAATATGATACTCAATAACAATGAAAATAAATACATACTATAATGCTTTATATTCATTTTTAAATTTTTGAGTGTAATTTGATTAAATGACATTCGCTACACCACCTAAAGAAGATTGCAGTTGAATAATGTTTTGATAAAAATCTTGTTTAGAATCTTCTTCTTGGTTTATTTCAGAATGAATATGTCCGTCTTTTAACATAATGACGCGTTTGGCAAAGCTCGCTGCGACTGGATCATGTGTGACCATAATAATTGTTGATTGGAATGTACGATTCATTTCTTCAAGACGGTTGAGTAAATCTTTCGCACTTTTCGAATCTAATGCACCAGTTGGTTCGTCGGCAAAAATAATCTTCGGTTTATGCACAAATGCTCTGGCAGCGGCTGTTCGTTGTTGTTGACCTCCTGATATTTCACTTGGGTATTTATTTCCCAGGTCATGAATACCTAATGCTTCAGTGACTTCTTGATAAGATTGTTCCATTTCTTTTTTGCCGTAATGCTGAACTGATAAAGGTAGCATAATGTTTTCTTTAACCGTGAGTGTTGGTAATACACTGTAATCTTGGAAAATAAATCCTAATGACTTTTTACGATATTGTGCAAGTTGTTTATTCTTTAATTGACTAATATTGTGACCGTCAACAATGACTGAGCCGCTTGAAATTGTATCAATTGAACTAAGAACATTGAGCAATGTTGTTTTACCAGACCCTGAAGGCCCCATAATTGCTACAAATTCTCCCTTTTCAACTGAAAAATTAATATCATTCAATGCTTGATATTGCTTTTTCTTACCATAAATTTTTGATAAATAATCGACTTGTAAAATTGACATGTTATCACTCCTTATTGCTTATATCTTAATTTTAGGAGTAATAAGATATTCTAGCCTTTATCTAAACTTACAAAATACGCTACCAAACTTACAGCATTGAAAGGTTAGATTTAAGAGGGAAGGGATAGTGGATTTTTGAATTTTTATAGAGGATTAACTAATAATAAAAAATAAAAGTTTAGTTTTTGTAAATATAATTGAAATAAATAATTAAGTTATGTAATGATAGAATTAATTGATTTTACATATGAAAATTTAATTTAAGTTGAAGCATCAAATGAAAAACGGAGAAAAATTATATACCGTTACAGTTGATACTAAACAAGGTAAACGTATTGTTGTTTTACCTAAAAAACAGTACGACAAAGTGCAAAAAGGACAGCACATTAAAATAAAAAATGGTGTTGTAGAATAGTGATTAATAAATGCGAGGAGAGCTTATATGGGAAAAGAATTAGTTGAGTGGATTATTACCTTAGCGACAGGTATTATCATAGCTATCATTCTAACTGTATTTATCGGTACTTCATATACGGTATCGGGAGAATCAATGCATCCCACTTTTGAAGATAGAGATAAAGTTATAGTGAGTAAAATTTCGAAAACATTGAATCACATTGATTCAGGGGATGTTATTATTTTTCACGCTACTGCTAAAAAAGATTATATTAAACGGTTAATTGGTAAACCTGGTGATACTGTTAAATATAAAAAAGATCAACTGTATATAAATGATAAAAAAATAAAAGAGCCTTATTTGAAAGAAAATAAAAAGAATAAAGTAAGCAAATATTTAACAGAAGATTTTAATTCCAAGACACTGAAAGGTGCTAAAGGGCATGCTAAAATTCCTAAAGATAAGTATCTAGTATTAGGGGACAATAGACAGAACAGTATAGATAGTAGATATGACGTTGGGCTAATTGATAAAAAGCAGATTGTAGGAAAAGTTATGTTTAGGTATTGGCCTATCAGCAAATGGGAAGGCGGTTTTAATCCAGATACTTTTCCAAATTAAATGTTAACAATCTCCATAGTTGATTCATTTTTATGTAAACAATGAATTGATTATGGAGATTTTTTATAGGCGTGGATAATTGGCACGGCTGTGGATAGATTTTGATTGATATTCTTTAAAACACTGTTATATCAGGGGTTTGATATGTAATTTGAGTTATCCACAGCATATGTTAAAATGTTGATAATTAACAGAATTGTGTGACAATAATGTAAATGGGGTGTAAAGCATGTTTGGATTTAAGGTAAACGATGAAGTGACTTTAAAAATATTAGAAACAAGAGAAGCGGATGCACTTTTTAAACTTATAGATCAATCACGAGCGTATTTAGCAAAATGGTTACCTTTTGTAGAATATACAAATCAAGTTGAAGATAGTCAGAAATTTATTCAAGCAGCATTACAACAATTTGCTAGTGGTAATGGATTCCACTGTGGCATTTGGTCAGAAAATGAATTAGTTGGTGTGATTGGCTTACATTATATCGATACTGTTAATAGAAAAACGTCTATTGGTTATTATTTAGGTGAAAGTCATCAGAAAAAAGGAATTATGACGCAATGTACTAAGGCGGTTATTGATTATGCATTTAATGAGTTGGATTTAAACCGTGTGGAAATTAGAGCTTCAGTGGAAAATACGAAAAGCCAAGCTATTCCAAAAAGATTAGGATTTACAAAAGAAGGAAAATTACGAAGTGAAGAATGTGTACAAGGAAAATTTACAGATAGTTATGTATATAGTTTATTAAAATCAGAATGGCAATCATAGAAAAAAGACTAGGCGAGATTAGTGCATAATCATAAGGTTAGCCCAATCTTACCTAGTCTTTGATTTTATAAATCTTGCTTGTTGAAAATCTTAATAGATAAAATGTATGAAATTACTGTTGTCATAATACCAAATAATGCATAAATGATTAGTACAACTTGATTGAAAGGTGTTAATACATTTTCAATATTATCTGCACCACCCATACCAGGGAATACAAAGGCAAATACTACAATGAAATAGAATAGCATTACAATAAGAACCGTTGTTGTTAAAACAGCATTTGAATTTTCAGGACCAAATTTAAAAGTTAATGGAAATGCGACAGCATATGTGCCAGCAGCTCCTATGCCAATAAGAGCAGATGCTATGATTATATTTAGATTATGATTAATAATCGTAAGTGATACTGTACCAATTACTAGTCCTATTACTATTAAAATACAATTTAAAAGAAAGTAACTTTTGATATAAAGATTACGACCTGTAGGTAATGTTGATACATAATACATCCATTTTGATTCTTTTTCATGTTTTAAATTATCTGAGATTGGTGAAATGAGAAATAACATTGAAATAAAGCAAGATATTAATGGACTTGTTAAAGCCATAAATAAAGATACAACGATAGAAACAATGAAATAAGTGATTAATGATTTTTTTGCTGTATAAAGCATGCTAAGGCATAGACCTTTCATTATTGTTCACCTCTCATTAAAATTTTTGTCGCATCATCAATGCTAGAAAGTGGCTCTGCACCTTCAATTTGATGATAATTATTAACTAATGCGATTATTCTATTTTGTCGTGTTCGAGATGCAACTATCATTTCATTAGGTACTTTGAATTGCTCTTCATCAACGTCTAAAACTCCGTAATTTTCAAGTAATGTTCGTTTATCTTCTTCTAAAATAATACATCCATCTTTCATAAATACGAGTTTAGTGGCTAATTGTTCAATATCTTCAGAGATATGGGAAGAAATTAATATACCATTATCTTCAGCTACAAAATCTTCTAATATTTCAATGACTTCTTCACGACCTGAAGCGTCCATACCTGCTGTTGCTTCATCAAGTATTAGTAGATGACTATCATGAGCTAAAGCAATAGCTAAAGCAGATTTCATACGCATACCTCTTGAAAATGATTTAATTTGATTTTTAGTTGGCAATTCAAACTGCTTAATTATTGAAAAGAAACGATCACTTTTCCAAGTTTTGTAAATATTACTAAAGACTTTATCTATATCAGTTAAAGTAAGTTTATTCGGTACGCGTAAATCATCAAAGACGACACCAAGATATTCTTTATATGAAAGATCATTATTTGAAATTTTTTGGTCGAAGAAATAAATATCTCCTGTATCTTTATGACGATTGCCTACTAAAGTATTGATGAGGGTAGACTTCCCTGAGCCATTCTTACCGATTAATCCTACAACTTCTTGAGGTGTAATCGACAAATTAATATTTGAAAGTCGAAATTCTGAATCTTTATAAGACTTATTAAGATCTTGAACATTTAAAAGTTGTTCCATGAATATGCCTCACTTTCTAAAATATATTTAAAAGTATGGTAATTACATTTAAGATTTATAAAATTTTCTAACTTTAGACAGATAGACAAATGCATTATATATAAATAAAACAATAAGAAATATTACACCCATTGTTTGATTAATACCAGAGCTTATTGAATGGATTGCTAAAAAGATAGCAAATACAATGATTAGAACTAAATTAATGTGATAAGTTTTAAACATTGATGTAAGAGTTATGTGACGCTCTCCTTCGTCCATAATTGATAATAACTTTTCAGTATATTTATGTTCTCCTAGTTTTGGATAACGTTCATCGACTTTTCTGGCATATAACCCTATTAGAAGAGCAGGAATGACTGTTATCATATATGGGATAATAGCAAATAATACATAAATATCTTTAATATTTCCTATAACAAGAATTAATAAAAAGATTAAACTAATTAAAATTTGAAAGTAGTATATAAAACTGGCATTTAAAAATTTCAAATTAGATTTTTCTTCGGATTCATCTTCGCTATATTTATTATCAGGATTGTTTATTTTATTTTTAAAATAAACAGAATTTTTTAACTCTCTGTACAAAATTACAGTTAAGATAATATTAATTAATGTCGCGATGAAACAAACAACCATAATAGAATTTTGATTGGTAAAAAGAATTTTATTAAAGAAACCCATGTCATTAAGGGTTGGTATTAAGTAGCCAGCAGCTCCTCCGATAATACCTCCAAGTAAAACTAGTAACAGATATCTACCTACTTTCATAAATCTTCCTCCTCAATGATAAAGATGTTTTCAACAGGTTCGTTAAATATTTTGGCGATTTTTAACGCTGTGAGCACTGATGGCGTAAAATCTTTTCTTTCTATCAAAGACACAGTTTGTCTCGATATTCCTGCTAGTTTGGCCAATTGTGTTTGATTATAACCATCACGAGCCCGTAATTCCTTAAGTCGATTTCTCAAGTGGACCAACTCCTTGTTGATTTTAGTGTATATTAATCGCGTCATTTTGACAAGTATATTTGTCAAAATGACATCGATAATGTATATTGAATGTATCAATGAAATGCATTTTTAAAACAAAGGGGAGATCGAACATGGAAGATAAAGGATTTATGATTTCGAACTTATTAAATATATTATTAATGGGGGTCTTAGCTTTAATACGAACTTCAGAAAATTTAATTTTAGTTATTTTAGTTGTTACTGTAATAATGTTAAATTCGTTTTATCTAATTTATAAAAGTAATGAAATCAATAAAAGGAATAAAGGTAAAGCAAATGGCAAAAAATCTTGAATCATTTCAGTCAATAACACCATTGCAAGAATTGGAAAATATTTATCAAACTAAAATAGTAAATACAGTTCAAGTCGAAGAGTGGAATCAAGAATATGAAGCGATGGAATTTGAATTGTTTCAATATCGTATTAAAAGTAGATTGGGCAAAAAGACACCAAAGAAAAAGGGCTATTTTGTAACTCTATAGGAGAAGGATAAAAATCATCAAAATATACCTATACATTTTGATAAAATGAGTGACTATTTAATTATTCACATTTTTGATCAGGAACTTAACGGCATGTTTGTGTTTGATAAGAAGACCCTTTTAACCAAAGGCATTTTAAGAAATATGAACCATAAAGGTAAGATGGCATTTCGTGTTTATCCAACTTGGGATACAGATTTAAATACTACGGCCTTTAAAACACAACAGTGGCAGAAATCCCATTTTATAGATTTAAGCCAAACTTCATTAAAACAACAAAAGCCCAAACTAGATTCGTTACTAAATCATGAAATAAATTAATTAGACTTTTTTAATTTCTATAAATCAATCTCCAAAAATAAAAGTAGTTATTTCATGGATTTCATTAAGGTGTTGTGACATATCATTTATGTACAAATTGGACAAAGGATTTTATCTTGGAGCATCTTTTAGTTTCAATTTACATATAAATACGGAGCATTTTGGCGAGACTCTTGAGGGAACAGGACAAGCTGAAGACCTTAGAAATCCTTACAGATTTATCTGTGTAGTATTTCTGGCTGAAGCTGTCCCCTAAGAAGGGACCCAACACAAAGAAACTGGTTTATCCAGTTTCTACAAGCAAAGCAGGTTGGACATAGGGAGCCAATAATGCGAAGTATTATAAATAAAGAAGCCAGTAAATGAATTTATAAAACTCATTTACTGGCTATTTTTCTAGGGTTTATTCTTATACTGTTTTTTGTTCTATAACAAGCATATTAAGCAGAAATCCCACTAACTTCTATAATTTAGCTTGCCATTTATTTGTCCAAACTAGGTCGTTTGGTACCCCTTTAAAGTCTGATTCTCCCATGATTTTATCTACCACTGTTTCTAAACTGATTTGATTTGAATGATAAGCATTGATATATGCTTTAACCATTGTTGCGTCATGTAAATGAGTTGTGAAGTTAAGTGAAGTGAATACTGTTGGTACTTCATGTACATACCAAGGGATTTCATTACTCATAGCAGTTGACCAACGGATACGGTAGTTGTTTTCAGCAGCGTAACCTACAATATTGGCAAATACTAAAGCAGCATCAACTTCATCACGATATTCTAAAGTTTTACCTTTAATACGTGTTGAACCGTCGTTTACTGTTACATTAAAGCCTCGTTTTTCTAAGATATCTACTAAATTATCTGTAAGTGAGTCATCAGATTTGTACAATCCATTTTTTTCACCTTCAATAACATAAAGACGAATGTTTTTATGTGTTTCAGGTCGAATAGGTAATTGGTTAAGTGTATTTTTCACTAGTGTAATACCTAAATCAGCTGCTTCTTTTTGCATTTCAATATGTTTATCACAACCAACAAATTCTAATGCTTTTTCATCTTTTTCTAAAGTGTTATTAGCTTGTTTTTCATGTAGATTAATTTTTGCTTTTAATCCAAGAATACGTCTTACAGCATCATTTAAACGTTCGTCAGTAATAACGCCGTTTTTATAACCATTAAGCATGAAATTAAAATCTTCTTCAATATCGTTAAAGAATAAGAACATGTCACAACCAGCAGCAATGGCTTGAGGTACATAATCTTCACGTTTCATCGCAGCTGTCATACCTAACATATGACTCGCATCAGTTACAACAAGTCCGTTAAAGTTTAAATCATCTTTCAATAAATCTGTAATTAATTCTTTAGATAATGTTGCTGGTAAAATGTCTTCATCATTTAAAGCTGGGTTTAATTTTTTAGAGTAGTGAGGTAGTGCGATATGACCAGACATAATCATTTCAACGCCATTATCAATGTGATTAGCATATACTTTACGGAAACTTTGATCCCATTCGTCTGGAGTCATTTCATTTACGCCTAAAACAAGGTGTTGATCTCGTTCTTCTGTGCCATCACCTGGGAAATGTTTGATACATGTAATCATATCTTTTGTTTGGTTAAAGCCTTCGATAAAGGCATTTGTATATTTAATCACTGTGTCAGCATTTGTTCCGTATGCGCGAGTATTAACGATAGTATTTCTCCAATTTTCAAGAATATCAACACAAGGGTCAAAGTTGATATTTACACCTAATGCACTAGATTCTTGTCCAGAAACATATCCTGCATTATATGCAACTTTAGTATCTTGAGCTGCTTCACATTGAGCTGCAGAAGCAATGTAAGTACCGTCTTTACAAGCGCCATTACCACCTGAATCACAATTGGCAGCGATGAGTAATGGGATTTTACTGTTATGTTGTAAATCGTTAAGTAAGTGTTGTACTTGTTGTCCATTGCCACCTTGGAATCTTGCGCCTCCAATATGGTATTTATCAAGAATATCTTTATTTGTTAATTCATTATCATTAAAGTTTGCATCGTCTTCTAAAAAGAATAAATTGAAAAATAATTGACCAATTTTTTCTTCATCTGTAAGTTCTGATAGTGTATTTTCTACCCATTGAATTTGTTGATCGTTAAGATTATAAGGTTTAGATTTTAGATCTACTTTTACCATAAATAAGCCACTCCTTAGTCAAAATTATTATAAAATTGTTGAATTACACGGTCTTGAATAGTATTATCAAACTGATTATTAGTAAATAAATCGATATAAGTATGATCTAGGTCATACCAAGATTGTGCTTCATGTCCCGCTAATATTGGATAAAAATGAACATGGTTGTCTTGAGCTGCTTGTAAATCTCCTCTGGCATCTCCTAATACTAAAATATGGCCAGATTTGTAAAATGGTTTTAGTTGGTTAATACAATGCTTTTTAGTGCCTGCTTCTTGCGCAAATATACTTGAAAGAAATGGTGTAAGTTCATGCTCTGTCCATTCAGTTTCTACTGCTTTTAAATTGGCAGATGATACAATAACAATATCTGCATCTTTATGTGCATGTTTCAAAGCAGAATGTACATTATCAAATGGACCTATACTAGGTAATTTCACGATTAATTCATTTACTCGATTAGACCAATCTAAAGCTAAGCGTAGTCCTTTCTTTTCTGGATGCGCTTTCATATATTGTTCTAATTGAGGATTAGAAAATGTTGAAGTGTTGTCTACCCATTCTTTAATGTCTTGATAGCCGTCAACTGTACGACCTTGCTCATGTAATTCTGTGAGCATTTTTTCCAGACCTTGAAATCGATTAATACCTCGTGTGATTTCATATAGGTTAAATTGGTTCCAACGTTCTAGTACTTCGTCTTTTATATCGTCCAAGTTCCAAATATCAAGTAGGGCTGGACCAAAAGCACGTTCATGTTTAATCGTCATTGTATCCATTCCGCAACCATCTGAATCTACACAAATGAGATAGTCATGTTGAGGTTGAAAATGTTCTAGTGAATAATTCAAATTTTTCAATCCTTTCCATTCTGTTTATAGTCTTAAGTGAAGGTGATTATTATGTTGAATCAACAAATTTTTGATGTTTTAAAAGTTCATGCATTTGAATTATTAATGGTTGATATAAATCATTATGACTTATCCGATATTAAAAATATCAGTAACCATTTAAAGTCTCCTTTTACCAATACTAAAAGTAAAAAATACAAATTAGAGTTAAAGAAACTTTTAGAAAATATGAAAAGTGATTGTATTTATCATTATGTGAATCAATTTGATGTTAATTTTTTATTATTTAAGTATAGAAAATATAATCGAGTTGTCATTCTCGGACCTTTTTTACATCAACGTCCTAATGAAAAAAGATGTCATGAGATGTTACAACAAGTACAAATTAAATATTCTAAATTATCAATTTTAAAACAATACCTTTTACAAATACCTGTTTGTCAATATAGCCAAGCATTAAAAATGGGGCGTCTAACAGTACGATATTTGAAAAATAGAAATGTAAATTATAAAGTTGAAGAATTAGATTTTAGTTTTCACCGTAATCCTGAATCCCATTCGCACGACAAAGAACAATATGAATATACATTTAACCAAATCAAAACAGCTTATGACATTGAGAATAAGATGCTAACAGCAATTCAAAATGGCAATATTGATGAAGCGTTAAATCTATATTCCGTAATGAAAGTTTCGGTTTCCGGTATTAGGCGTGTAAAAGATGATTTATTAAATCAAAAATACAAAGCCTATCTGCTTAATACGCTATGCCGTAAAAGTATAGAAAAAGCAGAAGTGAATTTACTCATCATCAATGAACTATCAGCATATTATGCTGCTAAAATTGATGATGCTATGGATGTCGAAACGTTAGAAATGGTTTCAAAACAAATGATCAGTGATTATGCGCGAACAGCATTAAATGTAACATCATTAAATTATAGTTCTAATATCAACACAGTCATTCAACATATTAAAATTAACTTAGACCACCCGATACATCTAGAAGAATTGGCTGATTTAGTTGGGTTGGCGCCATCATATCTTTCAAGATTATTTAAGAAAGAAACAGGTCAGTCTATGTCACAATACATTATGAAACTACGTGTTGAAAAAGGACGAGATCTATTAATCAATACGCCTATGACAATTGAAGAAATAGCAAACTATGTAGGTTTTAAACAACAAGGCTATTTTTCAAAATGTTTTAAGGAACAATATCAACTTGCGCCCTTAGAATATAAAAAATCTTACAATGGTGAAAACGATGAAAAAGTTACATAACGTAAATGTTTATGATTTTGTTTAACTTTTACATTACATTTTAAAATTATCATTCATTTTTGTTTTTCACTAGCTAAACACAAAGAAAAATATGCAAATAGCTGATTTTTCTGAAAATAACGTCAAAATTTTATAAAAGACTTAAAAAAATTATAAAAAATCATATAAAATTATGCTTCTCAAATGCAATTTAGTACGTCTAATTGTTTCACTCGTTGAATTCACACTGAAAATGAGCATATTTTAAAAACCCTTTGATACCAACTCTTTTTAAAGATTGGATGAGAGGGTTTTTATTTTTTATTAATTCCTAGTAACTTACACTGAATTGACGTTTTCTCATTTGGAAATATAATGAAGTTGGGTTGGCGAAGAAAAAAACTTTTTAAATAGCAAGGAGCTGAGTAAATGAAAAAAGCAGAGATATTAAATCGTTTACATGAAAATTACCTTGTAGCTGTTGTAAGAGGTAAAAGTAAAGATGATGCTATCGCAGCTGTAAATCAAATGATAGAAGGCGGTATTTACAATATCGAAATTACCTTCACAACACCACAAGCTGAAGAAGTTATTCAATATTTAAATCAACATCAAACACATGACGATGTAGTGATTGGTGCAGGTACAGTTTTAGATAGTACTACCGCTCGATTAGCTATTTTAAATGGAGCAGAATATGTAGTTAGTCCACACTTTGATCCTGAAATTGCTAAAATGTGTAACCGTTATTCAATACCTTATTTACCAGGTTGTGGATCAGTCACAGAAATTGTTCAAGCAATGGAAACAGGTGTTGATTTAGTAAAATTATTCCCTGGAGATTTATTAGGAGCTAATTTTATTAAAAATATACATGGACCTATTCCACATATTGAATTAATGCCATCTGGTGGCGTGTCATTAGATAACATGGAAGACTGGTATCAAAAAGGTGCGTATGCAGTTGGAATTGGTAGTGCATTAATGAAAGGTTCCAAAGACGGTAACGATTCAGTTATCAAAGAAAACACACAAAAATTTGTCGAAAAATTCAAAAAATAAGAGGGTGATGAGATGTCATTCATCACATTTGGCGAAATTTTAATGCGATTAAGCACACCGAATCATCAAACCTTCAATCAAGCTCAATCATTTGATACGTACTACGGCGGTGCAGAAATGAACGTCGCCATAGGATTATCAGGATTAGGCGTTGATACTGCAATGATTAGCGCTGTACCTAACAATGATTTAGGAAACCAAATCATTCAAAACTTAAAACGGTATAACGTTGATACAAAGCATGTGAGCCAAGCAGAAGGAAGGTTAGGACTCTATTTTACTGAAAGTGGATATGCACAACGCGCACATCGACTTATCTATGATCGTCAAATGAGTACATTTAGTCAATTTTATCATCGTGATGATGATATCGAAGTAATACTAAAGGGGCATGATTGGTTCCACATAACAGGTATTACAGCTGGTTTGAATAACGAGCTATTACAATTTTTGAAAAAAGCTGTAAAAGTAGCCAAAAAGCTAGGTCTATTTGTAAGTTGCGATTTGAATTTTAGAGCTGCTTTATGGGATTTTGAAACAGCTAGAAAAGAAATGTCAGACATATTATATGATGTGGATTTAGTCTTCGGTTATGAACCAATTGCATTGCCAGACAATGAAGGACATGACCAAAAAGATGGATTAGATAGAATGGCTGACATTGAGGAAATACAACCATATTTAGAACAAATTCACGATAAATACAATATTAAATATATTGCGTTTGTACAGAGAAAAATTTTTAGCCATAAAAGAAACCGCTTACAAGGATTTCTATCTACACAGAATCAGATAGTAAAAACTGATCCTATAGATGTCGATATATTGGATAGATTAGGAACTGGGGATGCATTTAGCGTAGGTGTCATTTATGGGATTATGCAGAAATGGAATTTAGCAAAAATTGTTGAATTTGGAATTTATAACATGAGCTATAAACACAATATATTTGGTGATTTTAGTTATGCAAGTCTAGAAAATATTTACGCGTCTATTCAAAGTAACCGAGACATTAATAGATAGAAAGAAGGCACGATTATGGGAGACACAGTTGAAAAAAGAGAAAGTAGAAAAGTTAAAAAACTTAATCATATTGCAGAACCTGCTTTAGGATTTAAAGAAAAGTTATCATACGGTTTTGGTGACTTAGGTAACGGTATGATGTTTGACATGGGACAAATTTATTTAATGATGTTCTTTACAGACATTTTAGGTATTTCAGCATTTTATGGTGGTCTTGTATTTTTGGTAGCAAAAATATTTGATGCATTTGTAGATACTGGTGTAGGTACCATCGTCGATTCACGTCGAAACATTGGTCCTAAAGGTAAATTCAAACCATTTATTTTATATGGAACTGTACCATTAGCAATTGTAACGGTCTTATCATTTACTGCACCCGATTTTAGTTATACAGGAAAAGTAGTGTGGGCATTTGCTACATACTTACTATTCAATGCCGCATATTCAGTTGTTAACATTCCTTACGGTTCATTATCTGCTGCTATGACAATGAACTCAGATGATAGAACACAATTGTCTGTATTTAGAAACTTAGGTTCACAAAGTGCATTATTTATAGCAGGAATTGTCGTTATACCATTAGTATCAAAATTTGATAACCATGCTATAGGTTATCCAGTAGTTGTTGCTGGATTAGCAGTATTCGGTGTTATATTCCATTTGATTTGCTATAAAGGTGTTAAAGAACGTCACGTTGTTGAACGTCCTAAAGAAAAAGGTCTTAATAAAAAAGCATTCTTTAACTTAGTGAAAAACGAAGCATTTGCAGTATTAGCAATCTTTACATTATTAACAATCATGTCAATGTTCTTAATTCAATCTTGTCAGCTTTACTACTTTAAATATGTATTAGATGAACCTAATTTAGTAGGTTTAGTAAGTACATTGAACTTTGTTGTATTATTACCTGCATTATATGCAACAACACTTATTAGTAAAAAAATGGGTAAAAAAGCAACAGCACTTATCGGTATTGGTGGTTTTGTAGTATTCGAATCTATAAATTTCCTATTATTTAGTGAAAACCACATCATGTTCTTAGTAATGAATACTATTGCACAATTCTTCTTAGTTATTCCAAACACTGTTATTTGGGCATTCATTGCTGACGTTGTGGAATACGGACAATGGAAATTTGGATTACGTTCTGAAGGTATTACGTATTCTAGTTACAGTTTCACAAGAAAAGTATCACAAGCACTTGCAGGATTTGTACCTGGTTTAGCTTTAACATTAATAGGATACAAACCAAATGTAGAACAATCAGCTGGTACAATTCAAGGTCTTAAAATATTATTCTTCGCAGTACCGGCAGTGGCTTGTTTACTTGCATTAATTATCTTCTTCATATGGTATCCATTAACAGATAAACGACATAAACAAATTGTTAAAGAACTTGCATTAAGAGAAGAAATATAAGGAGTGAAATGAGCATGGCTTTTATTAACGAAGACTTTATGCTAGAAAATGAAACAGCTAAACACTTGTATCATGATTTCGCGAAAGAAATGCCGATTTACGACTATCATTGTCACCTAGATCCAAAACAAATTAGTGATAATGTTAAATGCGATAATATTGCTGACTTATGGTTAAGTGGTGACCATTATAAATGGCGTGCAATGCGTGCACAAGGTATTGAAGAAAGATACATTACTGGAGACGCTGAACCACTTGAGAAATTTAAAAAGTGGGCTGAAGCATTAGAAAATTCAATTGGTAATCCACTATATCACTGGTCACAATTAGAATTAAAAATGTACTTTGAAATTGAAGACTTATTAACAAGTGACAACGCCGAAGAGATTTATCACCGGGCAAATGATTATTTAAAAGAACATAACGTGACGACACAATCATTAATCACTAATTCAAATGTTAATTTGATTTGTACAACTGATAACCCAACAGATGACTTAAAATATCATGATGAAATTAAAGAACAAAACGATTTTAAAACTGTAGTCTTACCAGCGTTTAGACCTGATGATGTGTTCAAAGTTGGTGACAAAGCATTTACTGATTTAATACAAAAATTAGAAGGCTTAACACATAAAATAGATAATCCATCTCAATTTGTAGATGCGTTAAATCAACGTATTCAATACTTCCATGACAAAGGCGGACGTCTTGCTGACCATGGTTTAGAAGAAATACATTTTGAAAGTTATACAACACAAGATATTGAGGCGATTTTCAATAAAGCTATAAATAATGAAGACGTTTCAAAATATGAAGCATTCCAATTCCAAACATTTATTTTGAACGAATTAAGTAAAGCCTATCATGAACATGGTTGGGTAATGCAAATTCACTTTGGCGCTATCCGAAATAACAATACTAAAATGTTTGAAAAAGTAGGTAGAGATGCTGGATTTGATTCTATCCGAGATCAAGACAACTTAGCGTATCATTTAAACGCAACGTTAGACATGATGGAACAAGGTAATCATTTACCAAAAACGATTTTATATAATTTAAACCCAATTTATAACGATATTGTAGGTTCTACGATTGCAAACTTCCAAACTGAACCTGGTATTCAAAGTAAAGTTCAACACGGTGCTGGTTGGTGGTTTAATGATACAAAACGAGGTATGTTACGCCAAATGTCATCATTAGCAGATCAAGGATTGTTAATGCACTTCGTAGGTATGCTAACTGATTCAAGAAGCTTTATTTCATACTCAAGACATGATTACTTTAGACGAATTTTATCTACATTTATTGGTGATTTAGTAGAAAAAGGTGAAATTCCAAATGATGATCAATTGTTACAACGAATGATTGAGAACATCTGTTATAACAATGCATATCATTATTTCAAACTTATTTAGGAGGACTACACTATGAAAATGTCATTTAGATGGTATGGGAAAGATGATCCCATTAGCTTAGAATATATTAAACAAATACCAGGGATGAAAGGTATTGTAACTGCGATATACGATGTGCCAGTTGGAGAAGTATGGCCATTAGATAAAATCAAAGCATTAAAACAAGAAGTAGAAGATGCAGGTATGGAAATATATGTGATTGAAAGTGTACCAGTACATGAAGATATTAAATTAGGTAAACCGACAAGAGATAAATATATTGAAAATTATTGCCAAACTTTACGCAATTTAGGACAAGTCGGTATTAACACAGTATGTTATAACTTTATGCCAGTATTCGACTGGACAAGATCTCAATTAGATTATCGCTTAGACGATGGATCTACATGCTTAATTTATGATGAGAAAGATGTTGAAAAAATGAATCCACTAAGTGGTGAATTATCATTACCTGGTTGGGATTCAAGTTATACAAAAGAAGACTTAAATCAATTATTTGAAGATTATAAACAAGTGGATGAAGAAAAATTATGGGAAAACTTAAATTACTTTATTCAAAAAGTCATTCCGGTTGCTGAAGAGGAAGACGTTCTAATGGCGATACATCCGGACGATCCACCTTGGAATATCTTTGGCTTACCACGTATCATCACTAACAAAGAAAACTTAGAACGATTCATTAACTTATATGATTCTAGAAGTAATGGATTAACAATGTGTTCTGGTTCTTTAGGTGCAGATAGAAAAAATGACTTTGTAGATATGTTACGTTATTTTGGTCAAAAAGACCGTGTTCATTTTGTACATGCACGTAATGTTAAATTAATTGGTGACAAATCATTCCAAGAATCTGGTCATTTATCTGAAGATGGATCTATTGATATGTATGAAGTCGTTCAAGCAATGTATGATTTCGGATATGAAGGACCAATTAGACCTGACCATGGACGTATGATATGGGGCGAAACAGGTAAACCAGGTTATGGATTGTATGACCGTGCCTTAGGTGCAACATATTTAAACGGGTTATATGAAGCAGTTAGTAAAACTAACAAATAAACTAAAGGAGAAATCAATTTATGAAATTACCTTTCAATATAGATTTAACTAACAAAGTAGTAGTAATTACAGGCGGAACAGGCGTACTTGGAAGTGCGATGTCAACAGCATTAGCACAAAGTGGCGCTAAAGTCGCTATGGTTGGAATTGCAGATGATAATAATGGTTTAGTTGATCAAATCAAAGCATTAGGTGGAGAATCTAAAGTATTTTTAGGAGACGTCACTAAAAAAGCGGACATGGAAAGAGTAAAACAAGAAGTTAATGAAGCTTTCGGTAGCGTTGATATTTTAATCAATGGCGCTGGCGGAAATTCTCCAAAAGGTACAACTGATGATGAACGTTTTGAAGGCCAACTTGATCAAGAAGGTAAGACATTCTTCGACTTAGATGAAAAGAGCGTAGGATTTGTGATGGATCTTAACTTCTTAGGTACATTTATTCCTTCACAAGTATTCGCAACTGATATGTTAGATAAAGAAGAAGCATCAATTATCAACATTTCATCTATGAACGCATTTACACCATTAACTAAAATTCCTGGTTATAGTGGTGCTAAAGCAGCAATTAGTAACTTTACACAATGGTTAAGTGTTTACTTCTCTAAAACTAATATTCGCGTCAATGCGATTGCACCAGGATTTTTATTAACAAAACAAAATGAAGCATTATTATTAAATGAAGACGGAAGTTACACTGATCGCTCTAGAAAAATCATCAATGCGACACCTATGGAGCCCTTTGGTAAACCAGAAGAACTTATTGGTGCATTATTATTCCTAGTAAGCGAAGAAGCATCTAGCTTTATAAATGGTGTAGTATTACCGATTGATGGAGGATTTAACGCATATTCTGGTGTTTAATGAATAGGAGGAGCTTAAGTTGTTATATCCAATATTTACAGAAACAAGACAACTACTTGATTTATGTGGAACATGGAAATTTAAATTAATTCAGCATCAAGAGAAAATTGATGTAAGCCAACCTTTAGATACAGATGAGGTAATGGCTGTTCCCGGTTCATTTAATGATCAAGGTGTGATTCAAACTATTAGAACTCACGTAGGTGATGTATGTTATGAACGCGACATCATTATTCCTAAACATCTAAAAGGAGAACGCATTGTATTAAGATTCGGCTCTGTGACACATCATGCTAAAGTTTATATCGATGGTCAAGAAGTCGTGACACATTCAGGTGGATTCTTACCATTTGAAGCGGATATTTCTGATATCGCTACTGTTGGTGCACACCGTTTAACAGTTGTTGTGAACAATGTTCTGACACACAGTACATTACCTGTAGGAAACTATAGTGAACGTACAGATAAAGACGGCAATGTGACACCTGTCAATGTACCTAACTTTGACTTCTTTAACTACTCAGGTATTCATCGCCCAGTGAAAATTTATTCAACACCTCAAACTTATATTGAGGACATTGTTATTAATCCTGAAGTAAAAAGTGAATCACAAAGTATTGTGAATTACAAAGTGAGCACACAACAACACGGTGATCAAATCGACAAAGTTAAAGTAACTGTTTTAGATGAAGAAGGAACAGTAGTCGCTGAACATGAGGGTACTGAAGGTCAGATTACTATTGAAAATCCACGTCTATGGGAACCATTGAATGCTTATTTATACAATATGAAAGTAGAATTATTAAATGGTACTGAGTGCGTGGATGTTTATACTGAACGTTTTGGTATTCGTTCAGTTGAAGTGAAAAACGGTCAATTCTTAATTAATAATAAGCCATTTTACTTTAAAGGATTCGGTAAACACGAAGATACTTTTTATAATGGACGTGGCTTAAATGAATCAGCTAATGTGATGGATATTAACTTGATGAAATGGATTGGCGCAAACTCATTTAGAACATCACACTATCCTTATTCAGAGGAAATGATGCGTCTAGCTGATGAACAAGGTATTGTTGTGATTGATGAAACAACTGGTGTTGGTATTCATCTTAACTTCGCAGTCGAACTTATTGGTGATGCCGAACAACAAGATACGTGGAAAGATATTCAAACACATCAAGCGCACAAAGAAGTGATTGAAGGATTAATTGAAAGAGATAAAAATCACGCATGTGTAGTAATGTGGTCTATTGCGAATGAACCAGCTTCTAATGAAAAAGGTGCGAAAGAATACTTTGAACCATTTATTAACCTAGCAAGAGAAAAAGATCCACAAAATAGACCAGTGACAATTGTTACAATTCTAATGGCGCAACCAGATGTTTGTGAAGTACAAGATTTAGTTGATGTACTTTGTCTCAATAGATATTACGGTTGGTATACACAATCAGGTGATTTAGAAAGTGCTAAAGAAGCATTGGATAAAGAATTATCTGAATGGTCTAAGCGTCAACCTAATAAACCAATTATGTTTACAGAGTATGGCGCTGATACAGTTGCAGGTATGCATGCGATTGATGATCAAATGTTTACAGAAGAATATCAATTAAGATACTATAAAGCCAATCATGAAGTGATGGATCAATATCCTCAATTTATTGGTGAACAAACATGGAACTTTGCTGATTTTGAAACATCAAATGGTATTATCCGTGTTCAAGGTAATAAAAAAGGTATCTTCACTCGTGATCGTAAGCCAAAAGCTATCGCACATTACTTTAAAGAGCGTTGGCATAATATTCCAGATTTCGGTTATAAATCATAATCGAACTTAAACCCAAACCTTAACGAAGAGGTATAATGTAAGCTAAAAAATATAAAATATAAACAGACCAACATATAAAACCAACTAAAGCCCCCAACTTTAGTTGGTTTATTTTTTATGTACTGTTTTAAATCGACTCTCCTCCCAGGGCACAGTTTCAGCCGGAAATACTACACAGATAAACCCGTGAATATTTCTAGGGTCTACAACTAGTACGGTTCCCTCGGGAGTCTCGCTATAAATATGTCGTATTAGTCTATAGATTTATTTTTAAATACTGAATACTATTTTAATCATTTTAAAGAACTATATGAATTTTCTAGTGTTTCATTTTTAATTATTGTTTTAATTTAAAATAATGATGCTTGTTAATAGGCTCTTTCTGGTAAATGTGAATAAGATTTTGGTAAAATGTCAACAATGAGTAAATAAAAATTTAGTCACTAACTTTTCATGTTAACTCAATTGATGAGTGATTTATCCATGATGTTATGGGTGAGGAAACGTTGATTTATTCATTAATGATGAAAACATGACATACCTATATATAAATGAGAAGGAGATGAATATGTCTTATGTCTAGAATCGTTTTAGCTGAAGCATATCGTACACCAATTGGCGTTTTTGGAGGTGCATTTAAAGACTTACCTGCCTACGAATTAGGAGCAACTTTAATACAACACATTTTAAAAACAACAAATATCGATCCTAAAGAAATTAATGAAGTTATCTTAGGCAATGTTTTACAAGCTGGCCAAGGACAAAACCCTGCACGAATTGCGGCGATGAAAGGTGGCTTACCAGAAACAGTACCATCATTTACAGTTAATAAAGTATGTGGATCAGGTTTGAAATCTATTCAACTTGCGTATCAATCTATTCTAGCTGGCGATAATGAAGTCATACTCGCAGGCGGTATGGAAAGCATGTCACAATCCCCAATGCTAATGAAAAATGCGCGCTTTGGATTTAAAATGGGGGACCAAAAATTAGTCGATAGTATGGTAGCAGATGGTCTAACGGACGTCTTTAATGACTATCATATGGGTATTACAGCTGAAAACTTAGTCGACAAATATAACATTAGTCGTGAAGCTCAAGATGAATTTGCAGCTCAATCCCAACAAAAAGCAGAAGCAGCACAAAATAGTGGCGCTTTTGACGCAGAGATTGTGCCAGTTGAAGTACCACAACGTAAAGGTGAACCTCTAGTAGTATCTCAAGATGAAGGCGTTCGCAAAGGAACAACAGCGGATAAATTAAGTCATTTAAGACCAGTCTTTAAAAAGGATGGCTCAGTGACTGCAGGTAACGCTTCAGGCATTAATGACGGTGCATCTGTGATGTTAGTGATGACTGAAGATAAAGCTAAAGAATTAAACATCAAACCTATCGCAGTGTTAGATGGTTTCGGTACAAGTGGTGTTGATCCTTCTATTATGGGCATTGGACCAGTTGAAGCGGTTAATAAAGTATTACAACGTACAAATAAATCAGTAGAGGACATTGATGTATTTGAGTTAAACGAGGCATTTGCATCACAAGCCTTAGCTGTAAATCAAGAACTTCAATTACCAGAAGACAAAGTTAATACAAAAGGTGGCGCAATTGCGTTAGGTCATCCTATCGGCGCATCAGGTGCACGCATTTTAGTAACACTTTTACATCAATTAAACGAGGACAAACAAACAGGACTTGCTTCTTTATGTATTGGTGGCGGACAAGGTATCGCAACAGTCGTTTCACGTTATCAAGATTAAATAGAGATATCAATTATGGTTTATTAAGGAAATAGGGGGAGAAGATATTTATATGTCCTCTCTCTAAATAGTATTAATAAATTAGAAACACTTTCGTTGAATTTATAATAAAATAAATTTAAACGGAGGTGTTTTTATTATGACCGTAGTTTCTTATTCATATGCTAGAAAAAATTTTAGAAGTCTGATAAATAAAGTGAATACTGATTTAGATTTTGTGACTATTACTACTAATGAACATAATGCTGTATTGATTTCCGAAAATAATTATAATGCCATCATGGAAACATTGTACTTACAACAATCACCGGCCAACGCTAAACATTTAGCTAAATCTATAGCTGATTTAGAACGTGGAAATACTACAGAAATAGATATGGATTCAAATGAATAATAAAAAAGGGAGTATCTATGATTTGAGATACTCCCTTAATTAGTTGTTATTGGTTTTTAGACACACGTCTGAACGTTAATAATGAACCTACAGCTAATAAAATAGCTGCTACTGTTGTAACGAATGTTGTATTAGATTGTCCTGTTTCTGGTAATGCTTTCGCTTGAGATTGTTCTGGAGTATTGCTTTGAGTTGCATCATTACTATTTGTAGCTTGTGTTTGTTGATCGTTTTGTTGAGTATTTACTGTATTGTCAGTCGCTTTTTCTGATTGATTATTGTTTTGAGTAGCTACATTATTGTCAGTCGCTTGTTGTTGGTCATTACTTTTTGAATTATCAAAATCATATTTACCTAATTTATAAAATTCAGCATCAGAATCATCGTTTGATGCTAAAAGACCTGAACCATTTTCTACAGTTCCGTCTTTATATACTCTGATAGCACCACCGCCAACATTAGAAGCATTATGATAATTTAAAAGATAATAGTCTCCTTTATCTTGCGTTTTGTCGAACTTAACTCTGTCAGGATTGCCACCATTATTTTGCCAAACTGATGTAGCAATAGATTGAACGTTATTACCATTTAATTGGTATTCAGATGCATTTGCATCATGTGTATTAACTCCTGTAAATAATAAAGTTCCTGCTAATGTTGTTGCACCTAATATGGTTAATTTTTTCATTTAAAAACACTCCTCTTTATTTTTGTGATTTTTATTTATATTTCACAGTGATGATTAATCGTAAAATATAAATTTAGATAAATAGTTCGTCATGGTTTTTAACCTCCCAATACAGGTTTTTTAAAATGAAATAAGATAATGATTTATAAAATGAAAGACACCATAAATACAGTGATTAATGGTGCCTATACATAGAAGTTTATAAATTGTCGAATGAATGATCTTCTTTGTCTTTCTCTTGTTTGCCAGAATCGGTATCGTTATAATCAATGACTTTAGTTACGTCATCTTTGTCATCTTTAGTGACTTTAGTATTTTTTGGTACTTCAACTAATGTTAATTCTGAAATATATTGATCAATTTTAGGTTGATTGTCATTATCAACATCACTCGTTAATTTCGCAAATCCGGCAAATGTTTTACCTTTATATTCAAATGGCTCGATTTCGTAGTCTGACGATTGAGGGAAGTTACTTTTTAAGCCATCTTCATCAATTTTGTTATGGTTAGATAGCCAATCTGTTTTTTCTTCACTAATGTCACCACTCATATCCATTTCTCTTTGATAATCGGCTAATTGCACGTCTTCTTTGAGAGCGTCACCTTTTTTAGTGTATAAAATAGTTTTCAAATCAGAAGGCTCGTATTTAATGTTGACTTTATTTTGGTCATCATTAATGCCATGATTCATCTCATATTCTGTTAGCTTAGTTAATTTACGGTCAATATCTGAAACATCAGTACTAACGAGTTGATCAAAACTTACTTGATCATTGATTTTGTCGCTATAATTGTAACCTTGTCCGTCTTTAATATAGCCAATATTAGTGATACTGAATTTTTTCAAACTATCTTTTGGATGTTTGATGAAATCGTTGTTAGATACTTTTTCACTTGGAACACTATCGTTTTTTAATGTAACGATTAATTGTTCTTTTGGATTGTCTAACAATTGTTTAAGTTGAACAGTTTTAGTTGAATGATGTGAACTATCCTTAGTTTGATGTTTGTCTGATTCCGCTTTGTGACTTGAGTTAGACTGACCGTCGTCTTGATGTGATGTACTACAAGCTGTTAATAGTAATGTTGCACCTAATATACTTACTAAAATTCTTTTCACTATAAAAAACATCCTTTGAATTTAAAATATTATTTCACACGTGTGAATGTAGTTTCGTCATCTGCTGCTTCACCGGGTTCTTCGGTAACTGTAAGTGTGTCATCTTTGACTTTAACGTAAGCTGTTTCACCTACCAATTTGATCTTAGCTAAATCTTTATGGTCTTCATCGTCTTTAATCGTTCCTTCAACTGTAGATCCTTCAATGTTAACTTTTAATTTATCGTCTTTAACTGTCAGTTCTTGACCTTCACTGTTTTTCCATTTTCCTTCAGCTTGTTTTGCGGGGCCATTAGAACAAGCCGCCGCAAAAGTAATTAGTAAAGTTAATAGTATTAGAATTTTTTTCATGTGGTTAATCTCCTTTAAATTTTGTTTAATATATAATTATTTTGTAATTTCCATAATTCTTTGCTAAATGTCTCAATTAATGTTTGAGGTGAAACCAAACGTAAAGAATGTCGATACATGAAACAGAGGTTAAGTGCATCAGATTCTGATATCGCAAGTACCACTGTGATTGTTTGACGCGTTCTTTGAATGGTATACGTTTCATATTGTTTGTTTAATTGTCTATAGAGTTGATAAGTCATTTCATAAGTTACATTGATATAAGTAGGGTCATCGTCTTGGGTGAGTTGATGTGATAAATAATAATTACATGTTGATTTTTCGTATATTATTGTTTGATTATGTGTATTTAAAAATGACTTAATATCTTTAATATCTCTTTGAATTGTTCGTTCATTTGTATTAAAAAATTCAGCCATATGTTTGACGTTCACGTGATGGTTAGATAACAATTTTTTATAAATAGATAAAATTCTTTTTGTTTTGTACCCCACAGTGTCGTGCCCTCCCTAGCCATATTATATTGAAAAAGTTGCTTGATAATTGTCGTTTCAATGATTTTGTAGATATGGATTTAAAACGCTTTATCATGATGTTTTGAGTGTTTTAAGTTGGTAGAAATAAAAATAGAACCACTGACAAAATGTGTCGTGGTTCTAGTCGTCTTAGTAATGATTGATTTGTGATTATGGTGGGGCACTGTTTTTTATTAATAGTTCAATATAAACTTGAATATATGTCATGTCTCTTCCTCCTTTTTTACGTATTCAAGTTGTAAACTAAGAAACAATTGAAAATTGTTTCTCTTGAACTTGAACTTTGGAATGAACAAAGTTTCATTTGGAGGAGGGGATAGGGATGTGTTGCAGTATAAGGAGAGAACGTGCAGTTAAAAATTATTTTTTCTTTGAAAAAATAATTTCGATTTTGGTTTTGTGGTGTGTTGATTTATGAATTGTCGAATGAAATTGAAAGGGTTATTAATGTATTTAAAAAGCCCCAAAGGTGGATTGAATATCCACCTTTGGGGTGATTGCTTTTGTATTCTCGTCAAATGTCTAAATAATATCGTTATCCTTTAAAAAAATAATCCATTAATTGATTAATTGTAATTAATTTTAAAATTCAAATTAAAAGGATTACAATTATATATAGATAATAAATTTTAGAGGTGTTGGTCGTGAATATTAAAATTACTAAAATACTAGAATTAGTAATTTCATGGATTACGTTATTTATCATTGGTACGGATTTATTTGTCATATCGCCTGTGTTGCCAAACATTCAACAAAATTTTGATATCTCTAAATATGAAGCTAGTTGGTCTGTGACAGTATTTTCAATTATGTATGCTATCATGGCTCCAATATTTGGGATATTAGCGGATAAATGGGGGAAAAAACGTAATATAGTTGTTGGTTCAATCTTCTTTGCTTTATCTAATTTTTTAACTTTTTTAACTCCCAACTTTGTATTACTGTTAATTAGTAGAATTATTGCTGGTACCTCTGCATCTATGATTACGTCTTCAGTATTTGCTATTACAGGAGATCTTGCACCGTCTTCTAAAAAAGGACTATGGCTATCAATAGCAACTTCTGGATTTTTAACTTCAATTTGGATTGGTGCGCCACTCGGAAATCTTTTAAGTAACATTACAAATTGGAGAACTGTCTTTTTATATCTTTCAATAACTTCAATCATCAGTGCTATTTTAATCATCTTTATTTATCCAAATCATATTAATTCCGGAAGTACTCGTCAGCTTGATGCTAAAACACTTTCTCCTATTATCAAAGATGTTGTTGTGACTACATTTTGGGCATTTGCGATTTACGGTTTATACACTTATTTAGGCAGTGCACTACGAGATATTAATCATTTAAATTCAAGTATTGTGGGTGTTGCCTTTGTATTTTATGGTGTTGGTGCACTTGTAGGTAGTCTACTAGGTGGCGTACTTTCCGATCGCTTAAAAAATAACACATTGATTTCTAGCACATTTATCGGACTAGCCATTGCTTTAGTACTAGTAGGTATTACGTTTAAAAATATCTATCTAGTTTATCCTTTATTAACATTATTAGGTATTAGTGGCTATATTGTATTTTCAGCCTTTCAAGCCTTTATATCTAAACGTCATCGTGAAACATCAGGCAGTGCCATGTCATGGAATCAAACTGCCATGTATTTAGGGATCACATTAAGTTCTGTCGTTGGAGGCATTTTAATAGAAAACAGTCATATTGTATTACTAACCCTATCATGTGCATTATCAGCAATTTTAGGAATGATTTGGTTTAAATCTCGTATACAACATAGCTAATATGTAAATCTAAGTGTTTTAGAAGAATGGTCGATTTTGTTGAACAGGGCATATGTTCTTTATATTCATGGTTTTATTTTTAAAACGAAATTTGTATGTTTTATCAACGAAAAATCCCCTCAAAATTAGAATTGGAATCTAACTTTGAGGGGATACATTTATCTATAATAATATAGTTTATTTTTTATTTTTCTTATTACGTTCAAAACAATGAAGTTTATTCTTAAACACTAGTGTATGCTGTTAATATCATAAATCATCATTTGTTTTCTATGATAATTTCCCATGCAAAAGTATTTTTTTGAGTGATAGTATATTGGAAATCATTTTTCTTAAGTAAAGTGTCTATCTCTTCTAGATAGGGATAGTATTCAGTTTTTAAGTCTTCAACTAAATTAATGTAGTTCTTTTTTGTATACTTCTCTATAATTTCTTTTTTAGATAATTCATCTTTGAATAACGTATCTAATATAATAATACGTCCATCCGTATTTAAATGCCTTTTCATATTCTTAAACGCAGTATCTTTCTCTTTATAAGTAAGGTGATGAAAAGAAAATGAAGCAACAATAAAGTCGAATTTCTTAGTTGTAGGAATATCTAAAAAGTGTCCATATTCAATATCAATATTCTTATCTTTTTTAGCAACTTCGCGCATTTCTTTGGAAGGATCAATAGACAAAATGTTTTTTATATCATTATTTTTATACATTAACTCTGTTAAATTTCCGGTACCAGCACCAATATCTAGAACATCACCATAAACCTTTTTAGATATTTGTGAAATTAGATCATTATAGTTATAAAATACATCATAATATTCCTCGTTATTACCGTTAACTGTTTGGTCATAATCGTTTGCCCAATTTTTAAAAATATCCATAAACCGCATAAATAAATCCCCTTTTTGAGTAATCATATAGAAATCGTCAACTTTAAAATACTACTTTTTGTTTTATATTTCATCATATAAGTCTTATTACCTTACGGAATATGTAGGATTTATTGCAAAGTCAGAAAAAAGACAACTTAATTAAAAGTTGTCTTTTGTATTTTAAGTCAATATCTGACTATGATAGTTTTTCAATTTTTAGAATTTTTGTTTTGATAATAGCGAGTAATTATCAAGGCAGTAATAGCACAGGCGATGCCACCAATTAATCTAACAATCCATATATTGATTGGAGCACTTTCGAAAATCATCAATACCATATTACCAACAAAAATAGATATAAAAATTATTAAAATAGTTCTTAATGTAGACATATCATCGACCTCTTTCATCTATAAGTACTAGCATCGAACTTTTATTTATTTTTATCCTTCAGTAAATCAGAAGTTGGAGTAAAAAACAAAGCTAATATAATACTGGTTGCTAGACAGTCACCCCATGAAAAATCTTTACCTAAAATCCAGTCAATAACGTAATGAACTATAAAAATAAATACAAAAAAGAATAAAAATCTCCGAAGATGCTTCATCATAACTTCTCCTTTTTATCTATTCTTCTCCAATAGAAATCATTTGTTAGATTTTTTTATTCACAATCCAATAAAGGTATCCAAGTAATATGAAAATCAATCCTGTTTGAATCAAGATGGAAACAATTAATGAATTCTCTAGTTTGCACATTAAAAAAATAATATCGACTATTAAAAATAAGACAGATATTACAGTAGTATACTTAAATATCATTCTAGTGTAATAAACAAAGTAACGTTGAGCTTTAACCCAGTTTTCATCACTTTTCATAGATTTTTTTGATCTAAATCCATAAAAAGAATTTCTATCATTAGGGTATGTATTTTTAAATAAAGTAGATATTACAATCATAAAAAAACTCATAGGTAACAGTATCACTAACATCAACACTCTTTTCTTATATGTCATCTTGAGAGCTCAAATAATAATGTATTTCTTTGTAAAAATAAGCAATTGCATAAATTAGTTCATAATTCATTTATTAATTTCACTATACTATAGGCAAAAATTTCTGTTAACCATTGCTGACACATTTCCAACTTCACTTTTTCTGGATTTGTATTACGAATTTTAATAAATATTACAAAACTCAAACTATACACAGTTACATTGGCAATTAATATTAAATTTATTTATGAGAAATATAGGTATTATGATATATTTTAATTAATAGTAGAAAACGAAGGATGGGGTATCTTGGCGTATCAAAGTGAGTTTTCCTTAGAGAAGGAAATGATGAATCAATTAAAAGAAAATGGATATGAAATCGTAACGATTAGAAACGATGAACAACTATTAGATAATTTCCGTTCTATATTAAATGAACGACATAAAGATAAATTAAATGGCCAACCATTAACAGATAAAGAATTTCAACGCCTATTAACAATGATCAATGGTAAAGGGATCTTCGAAAGTGCGCGTATCTTGCGCGACAAATTACCATTAAAACGTGATGATGAATCAGAAGTATATTTATCATTTTTAGATACAGTAAATTGGTGCCAAAATAAATTCCAAGTGACTAACCAGGTGTCTGTTGAAGATACATACAAAGCTAGATATGACGTGACGATTCTTATTAACGGGCTACCACTCGTCCAAGTGGAACTCAAACGTCGTGGCGTAGATATTAATGAAGCATTTAACCAAGTGATGCGATATCGTAAGCAAAACTACACAGGTCTATTCCGTTATATCCAAATGTTCATTATTAGTAATGGTGTCGAAACACGCTATATTTCTAATAATGATGGCGAAATTTATAAGAGTCATATGTTTTATTGGAGTGATAAACATAATAAACGTATTAACACACTCAATGACTTTACTGAAACGTTTTTAAGACCTTGTCATCTTGCGAAAATGATTTCACGTTACATGATTATTAATGAAACAGATAAAGTATTAATGGCGATGCGTCCGTATCAAGTACATGCTGTAGAAGCGTTGATACATCAAGCAACAGAAACAGCTAATAACGGTTATATTTGGCATACAACAGGTAGTGGTAAAACCTTAACGTCATTTAAATCGAGTCAGGTGTTATCAGAACAAGAAAATATTAAAAAGGTTATCTTCCTAGTAGACCGTAAAGATTTAGACAGTCAAACTGAAGAAGAATTTAATAAATTCTCAAAAGGTGCCGTTGATAAAACAAACAACACATCACAATTAGTCCGTCAATTGAACGACAAAAGCTTACCGTTAATTGTTACTACAATACAAAAAATGTCTAAAGCCATTCAAAACAATGCAGACGCTTTAGAACAATATAAAACAGATAAAGTCGTATTCATCATCGACGAGTGTCACCGTAGTCAATTTGGTGATATGCATCGTATTATTCGTCAGCACTTTAATAACGCACAATACTTTGGATTTACCGGTACACCACGTTTTGAAGAAAATAAAAGCCAAGATGGGCGTAGTACAGCAGATATCTTTGGCAAATGCCTACACACATATTTAATTAAGGATGCCATTCATGATGGCAACGTATTAGGGTTCTCTGTTGATTATATTAATACTATTAAAGAGAAGACTATTGAAACTGAAACAGAAGATATGGTCGAAGATATTAATAAAGATGAAGTGTGGATGGCAGATGACCGTATCGAACTCATTGTCAGACATATTATTGAAAATCACGATAAATACACACGTAATAGACAATATTCAAGTATCTTAACGGTACAAAGTATTCCTGCGTTAATTAAATATTACCAAGCCTTTAACAAGGTGAATCAAGAGTATGACCGCCCATTAAAAGTGGCAGGTATCTATTCATTTGGTCCGAATGAAGAAACAAAAGAAAGTGACAATGATGTACCAACAACAACGGCACGTGAACATTTGGATAAAATGATGAAAGACTATAACGTAAATTTTGACACGAACTTTACAACAGACACGTTCCAAGAATATTTTAATCATGTTTCTAAAAATGTGAAAAAAGGTGTTAAAGACAATAAAATTGATGTCTTAATTGTCGTTAATATGTTCTTAACAGGCTTCGACAGTAAAGTATTGAATACATTATATGTTGATAAGAATCTTAAATACCATGATTTAATTCAAGCCTATTCACGTACCAACCGTGTTGAAAAAGAAACGAAGCCTTTCGGTAAAATTGTGAACTATCGTGACTTAAAAAAAGCGACTGACAATGCACTACAATTATTCTCACAAACAGAAGATACAGATCGTGTGTTAATGAAGAGTTACGAAGAATACAAAGCTGAATTCGTAGATGCTTTAGCTGAATTAAAAGCGATTGCGCCATCACCACAACACATGGATGAAGTGCAGGGTGACGATGAAAAGAAAGCCTTTGTAGAAGCGTATCGCTTATTATCTAAACTCATATTAAGAATGAAGGCCTTTGATGAATTTGAATTTACGTCTTCAAGTGTTGGTATTGAAGAACAAGATTTTGAAGATTATAAGAGTAAGTACTTTGCGATTTATGACCAAGTCAAACCACTAAAAAATGATAAAAATAAAGTATCGATTTTAAATGACATCGATTTTGAAATTGAGATACTACGTAACGATACGATTAATGTGTCTTACATTATGGATTTAGTACGTCAAATTGACTTAACGGATAAAGCAGAACAACAACGTAACCGTGAACAAATTAGACGAATTTTAGATACAGCAGATGATCCTAAGTTACGATTAAAACGCGATTTAATTAAAGAATTTATGGATAAGATTATTCCGGATTTATCAGAAGATGAGAATCTTGATGAAGCATATATCACCTTTGAAAATGCGAAAAAAGAAGAAGAATTTAATAACTTTGCAGGTCAAAAATCAATTGATGAAGACATGTTAAAAAGCATTACTAGCGAATTTGAATATAGTGGCATTCTTAATAACGATAAAGTTAAAGATTTAGTATCAGGCATGAAACTACGTGAAAAGAGACAAACCAAAGCAGCCGTCGCATCATTCGTCGAAGAAGTCACAGAGAAATATAGCTAATAAAAAACGAATATACAAAATAATCACTAATGGGGGAAGGACACATTGTCTATTACAGAAAAGCAACGTCAACAACAACAGGAATTGCATAAGCGTCTATGGTCTATTGCGAATGATTTACGAGGCAACATGGATGCGAGTGAATTCCGTAATTATATTTTAGGTTTAATCTTCTATCGATTCTTATCTGAGAAGGCAGAAGCAGAAGTCGCTGAAGCATTATCTGATGAAGATATGACTTACGAAGAAGCATGGGAAGACGAGGAATATAGAGAAGATCTCAAAGAAGAATTAATTGAAAATGTTGGTTACTATATCGAACCGCAAGATTTATTCAGCAGTATGGTTAAAGAAATTGAAAATCAACGTTTCGATATTGAACATTTAGCACAAGCGATTCGTAAAGTTGAAACTTCTACTTTAGGACAAGACAGTGAAGAAGACTTTATCGGATTGTTCAGTGATATGGACTTAAGTTCAACTAGATTAGGTAATACGGTAAAAGATAGAACGGCTTTAATAAGTAAAGTCATGGTGCATTTATCAGAACTACCTTTTGTGCATAGTGATATGGAAATAGATATGTTAGGTGATGCTTATGAATTCTTAATTGGTCGCTTTGCGGCAAATGCAGGTAAAAAAGCAGGCGAATTCTATACACCTCAACAAGTGTCTAAAATCTTAGCGAAGATCGTGACACAAGGTAAAGATAAATTAAGAAATGTCTATGACCCTACATGTGGGTCTGGTTCATTACTATTACGTGTTGGTAAAGAAACGAAAGTGTATCGTTACAATGGTCAAGAACGTAATAATACGACATACAACTTAGCTCGAATGAACATGTTATTACATGATGTGCGTTATGAAAACTTTGATATTCAAAATGCAGATACATTAGAAGATCCTGCATTTATGGACGAAAAATTTGATGCAGTTGTCGCAAACCCACCATACAGTGCCAATTGGTCAGCAGATAGTAAATTTAATGACGATGAACGTTTTAGTAATTATGGTAAATTAGCTCCTAAATCAAAAGCTGACTTCGCTTTTATTCAACATATGGTGCACTATTTAGACGATGAAGGAACAATGGCGGTAGTCTTACCGCATGGTGTTTTATTCCGTGGTGCTGCAGAAGGCGTTATCCGTAAATATTTGATTGAAGAAAAGAACTATTTAGATGCGGTCATTGGTTTACCTGCAAATATTTTTTACGGTACAAGCATTCCAACATGTATTTTAGTATTTAAAAAATGTCGTGAAACAGATGACAATGTCGTATTTATCGATGCATCACAATCATTTGAAAAAGGTAAAAACCAAAACCATCTTACAGACGAAGATGTAGATAAAATTATTGAAAATTACAGTAACAGAGAAACAATTGATAAATATAGTTATGTCGCAACATTAGATGATATTAAAGAAAATGACTACAATTTAAACATCCCTAGATATGTCGACACATTCGAAGAAGAAGAACCTATTGATTTAGACCAAGTACAACAAGACCTTAAAGCTATTGATAAAGAAATCGCTGACGTCGAATCAGAAATCAATGAGTACCTGAAAGAACTAGGAGTGTTGAAAGATGAGTAATACACAAAAGAACGTTCCTGAATTGAGATTTCCAGGATTTGAAGATGAGTGGGAAGAGAAGACTTTTGGTGAATTCACTAAAACTAACCAAGGTTTGCAGATTGCTATTAACGACAGAGAGACAGAGTATAAAGAGGGGTTATATTTTTATATAACTAATGAATTTTTAAAGCCTAATAGTAAAACAAAATATTTTATTAAAAATCCACCTAAGTCGGTTATTGCCAATGAAGAGGATATCTTAATGACTCGTACTGGAAATACTGGAAAAGTTATAACAGGTGTTTTCGGAGCTTTTCATAATAATTTCTTCAAAATATCTTTCGATAAGAATTTATACGATAGATTGTTTTTATTTGAATTACTTAAATCTTCGAAAATAAACAATAGGATACTATCATTAGCTGGCACATCTACTATCCCAGACTTAAATCATTCAGATTTTTACAGTATTAGAACTTTTTTACCTAATAAAAATGAACAACAAAAAATAGGTGACTTTTTTAGCAAACTCGACAAACAAATCGAATTAGAAGAGAAAAAACTAAAATTATTAGAACAACAGAAAAAAGGATACATGCAAAAAATCTTCTCCCAAGAACTAAGATTCAAAGACGAAAATGGCAACGATTATCCTGAATGGATATTAAAGAAAATAGAAGATGTCGCAAAAGTTAACAAAGGGTTTACTCCAAGTACTAAAAATAATAAATATTGGAATGAAGAAAATCAAAATTGGTTATCTATTGCAGGAATGACTCAGAAATATTTATACAAAGGTAATAAAGGAATTACAGAAGAGGGGGCTTCAAATCATTTTAAAGTTAAAGAAAATACATTGATTATGAGTTTTAAACTCACTTTGGGTAAGCTAGCCATAGTAAAAGAACCTTTATTTACAAATGAAGCTATATGTCATTTTGAGTGGAAAATAGATGATGTTGATACTGAATATATGTATTACTATTTAAATTCAATCAACATTAGTACATTTGGCGCACAAGCTGTTAAAGGTATAACACTAAATAATGATTCTATTAATAGTATTATCGTTAAATTGCCTACAATTGAGGAACAAAGAAAAATATCTAGTACGTTAATCAAAATAGAGCAATTAATAGATAATCAATCAAATAAAGTTGCGCTATTACAAAAACGTAAACAAGGCTTTTTACAGAAAGTGTTCATCTAATTCTGAGAAGTGACTAATGGGAATTGCTGAATATAGTAATAAACCAATCCTATAAAAAGTTAGGGGAATTTTATGGAAGATTTTAAGATAAGTGATTCGACTTTGTCGAATCGTAGTAAAAACCAATTAATAAAAAATGGTTATATTTATACTTCTCAATTAGAAAATCTTACTGATGAAGATTTAGGAAGAATTAGAAATTTAGGTGCTAAATCTATTCAAGAAATTCAAAGTTTTAGAGATAATATGATTTATGATTATAAAGTCCATATTAATATACCGATAGACATGACTATTGAATCGTTAAGGTCTGTGAATATTGAAGAAATGATTGATGATAAGGACATTTTAAATGTCTTGAAAATTAATAATATAAAACTAATGGGTATATTTTTGGATTTGAGTTACGAGGATATTAAGAAATTAAGAAATATTAATGATGGTCTTATAAATGAAATTCAAAGTATTTGTAGCCAAGTGAAAGAAAAAATGAATCTAATTGATAGAGATTTATTTAAACTAGTATATAAAAATCCTCATCAGGATATTAGAGATATTATTCTAGAAAATATACCTAAAACTTTTTCTAAAGTGACGATAAAATATTTTTCTAAATCTAGATATGTAGATGAAATAAATATTGAAGACCAAGGTTTTTCTAATAAAGAACAGAAACTAATACTTACACATAGTCTGAATAAAATAGATAATCTGCTTTCAACTTCATATAAAGAATGGCTCATGAAATCATATATATCGAAAAAAACTTTGAATGCCGTTCTCGAAAAACTTTTAAATCAAGTTGTTGTTAGGAATAAGTATGAATATTTTATAGGTGATATTTCAAGGCTTTATTTAAAAGAATCCTCATATAGTTATTTATTAGTTATGAGGGAAAATATATTAAATAATATTCAAATGGATTTAAACGATACTATAAGTAAAGTATTGAATGGTAAACAGTTTTCTATTAATCATGAAATAGATTTGTTATTAGAAAATCAACTTATGGATGATTGTATTAAAAATTTGGAGTTTAATGAACAGACTGCACAAGAGATAGTATATGCCTACGTGAAAAATAGTACACGCTTATATAGTAAAAACGAAATGTTTAATAAATTGAGTAACCATTTCTTGAATTTAGATATTTATAAGTATTTTGATGAACTTATCGAATTAGATTTAATTTCAATTGATGAACTTGATAAAGTTTATTCAAAAAAACCATCAATATTATTTTACACAGCCGAAAATTATAATGAAACTACATTAGAAATGATAAAACTAAGATTAGAAGGTAAAACTTTAGAAGAAATAGGTAATGCTACAGGTGTTTCAAGAGAACGAGTAAGACAAGTAGTAAAAAAAGTTATTAATAGTACTAATCAAATATTTAAAGAAGATGAAAATGCATATTGGTTTAGTAACTATGATTTAGATAATAAGCAATATAAACGGTTGTTCAACGATAACTTATATTACTATCTATCTGTTAGATATGAAAAAGGCCTCAATTCATGGGAAGAAATTCTAAATGATGATAAAGCTTCAACAGAATTAAAAAAGAGCATTAGGAATGAACAATTAGAAGGAAAAATCGAAATAGGAAATAAATTAATTTCAATATCGAAAACAAGTATAATTGACTATGTATTAGAAGAATTTGGAGAAGATATATTACATGTTAATGAATTATCAGAAATAATTAATTTATTTCTTGAAGATTTAGGGTTAGATATAGAAGGATTTAATATTGATATTAGATATATCGAAGAAAGATTAAGTGATATTTCAAATGCTGTAAGTCGTGGTAAAAAATACTATAGATACTATAATTATAATGAATATGATTGGGATTTGTTTTACGAAAAAATTAATTTTGAGGAATGGAAAAATGTTGAGATATCAACACTTATTTTATTTAAGTATCATCCTTCACTTATGAAAAGTTATAATATTAAACATGAGAATGAGTTGCATAATATAATCAGAAGAACTAAAGAAAATAGAAATAATTTGAACATAAAGTTAAATAGGATGCCTACTATATCAATTGGTAATGTTAATAGAGAACAACAAGTGAAAGACTTGATGTTTGAGTATGCACCTCTTTATGTAGACGAGTTTGTGCATTTATATTATGAAAAATTTGGAATTAAAGAACAAACTGTCAAAGCCAATTATTTAGACTATATAGATAAATATATTGTTGATGATTATATTAAAGGTAATTTTAGTCCAATTAATGAAGAAAAACTTAAATATATAGAAAGCATTCTTGACGATAATGATTTCATGTTTATAGAGGATTTAAAAGAAAATTTAGATTATAATATTGTAGACTTATCAATTATTTTAAAACATTTGAATTATAAAACATTCACATCATATGCTTTAAAAAGCGAATATGATACAACTTTTGATTACTTTAACAAGCATTTTTATAATAATATGGATATTGTTGATTTTACGGATATAGATAAAAGAATATGGAATTTAAGTTCATTTAATAGCTGGATATATGATAAGTATAAAACAATGGAGTTGTTGGAATTTTCGCCTAAAATGTTTATTACTAGAAAGAAACTTAATGAGATAGGATTAACATCAGATGTATTAGAGGATTTTAGAATGAAAGTTTTAGAAAAATCAAATGATAAGAAAGTGTGGTCTATTAATAATATAATTGAGACCATTGACAATGAACAAATTGATTCATTTGGTTTTGAACCTATATTCTATCGGTCTATTTTAAGAGGTTTAGATAATATATATAGTAATAAAATTGGTGGAAATTATCTCCTGAAACGAGATGAAGATTTTACTGTTAGGGATTTAATTGAAGAAGAAGTAACTAAAGTGAAAATGATAGATATTTTTGATTTGACGGAATTTATAAATGAAAAGTATGATGTGAATTTCGAGTATTATAAATTAACTGAAGTAATTAAGAGAACTAACATGTATTACGATGAAATAATGGAAAAAGTTTATTTAGATTTAAATTATTATTATGAGGAGTTTGAATATTAATGACAAAAATAAATACAAATGATTTAATTAAAACTGATTTGACTACTAGATTAACGGTAGATGGAATAACTGATACCTATGATGTATATAAAATTAAACTAGATAAACTTTAATATAATGATCAAAATGATAGAATTGCAACTTGGATTAGTAAATATAAAGCAGATAAT
>NZ_RXWW01000010.1 GCF_003970495.1 Staphylococcus pasteuri | reverse complement strand
CTTACAATCATACTAATTATTGATATAAAAATCATTGTATTCCATAAAGGTGGTTGATATTTAATGATGATCGTTTTGTCATTTTTATTTACTGGAACTCCTGTCATCATGCCATTAGCTTTATAGACTTCTGTTTTTTCACCATCTACGAAAGCTTTCATACCTTTTCTATAAGGAATATTGATGGTCGCAATACCTTTATTATGCTGATCTAAATTGACTTTCACACCATTTTTAATGTCCTGATAATTCATTTTAAAATTTGCATGTTGCTTTGCTTTTTTGAGCGTATCATAATTTTCACCATTTAGGTTTAATAATTGTAAGTTAAATGTACCTTTAGGAGATAATTGAATCGTGATATCGCCATTTTTATCTGGTTGAGCACGGTATAATTGGGTATCTACACCTGTGCGGTATACAGAATCGTTATATAGACGATTGTTATTATATTGATTTACGTTGACCGTATAATTGCTATCTGGAACACCTCTTTTGATCTTCATCGTTAAGTAAAAATCAGTATATTGAGTTCTTAATTTTTTAGGAATATGAAGTTTAATATGTCCTGTATTTTGAGTAACTTTAATATTATGATGCTTTAATTTAGAAATATTGTCGCTTGAAATTTTCACTCTGTTTAGTAAATTATCTGCTTTTTTATGATAGTTTTGTCCTTTTTTATTTAAAACAACACCATCTAACATGGCATGTTCACGGTCAATTGGTGTTTTTAAAGACTTTTCATTAAAAACGTTATCTGTAACTTTAACTGAAGGCAGATTTAGTGTGTTTTCATAAATTGAATATTGACCTGCTTTTTTAACCTTTTTAAAGTAACTTGGGACATTATCTTGATATTCTTTCAACATGAGATAACGAATTGAGAAAAGACTAGCTATATTTTGTCTACCATTTGTAGATTGATACCTACTTAATGATTCCTCTGCTAAGTTAATTTTTAAATCATCATAATAATCATCTAGAATATTATGATGGAAAATGCTTGAATATAGGCTCAATCCTTTGAAATTTTGATACATAGGTGTATTATCTTGCTCATTAACTCTCCAATCGATACGCTCATCCTCACGTTTAGATGATTTCATTTGATTAACTAGTGATCTTTGTAAATCTGAACTATACATATTTGAATTTAAGTAGAACGTATTAGCTCTATCCTTATGATCTTCAAAATAAATTTGATTTTTAATAAATACAAATGACACCATGATATTTAATAAAGCTATAGCAACAATATATAAATATGATAATTTAATACGGCTTGTTTTATCATTGATTACTAAAATCAACAATCCTATAAGAGAAACTATAGGTACAAATATCATCCAAGCAACATAAGTATGATAGGCGAAGGCACTTATAAATATGACGCTTTGCGCAATAATATTTGTTAGAAGATAAGATTTAATTTTTACAGTTTTAAAATATTTAACATAAAGTCCTATTAACATAGCTGAATTAAATGCAATGATAAAATGCCATCTTTTTTGCGGGGCAGAGAATCCATTAAATAACTGGTCTATAAACGGTACAAAATTAAATAAAATAAATACAAAAGTTAGAATAGCAAATAAACGATAATAAAAATGTTTATATAATTTAAAGGTTAAAATAGCTTGAATCGTAATAAATAAAATGACAATAAGATAATTATCAAAAAATAAATTTGTATTTGCATCTAGATGTTCAAAACGAGGCACTTTTCCTGTAAATGGAATACGTCGATTACCTAAATAACCTTGCACACTATGATAGAAAATAAATAAGCTATTCCCTAATGATAAAAGACCACTGATGATAAAAATAAAAAATGCTTGCTTACGTGAAACTTTATCATTGTCATGTTTAAACAAGATTCGAATGATAATATATCCTAAACCGATAATGAGTAAGTAATAAGCAAAGTAAAAATTATTAATTAATATCAATGTCATTGATGTTATGAATAAACCTATTTTTTTAGTTTTAAAATATCGTTCAATCGAATATAACAATAATGGCATCCAAATAAATACATCACTGAAAAATGGCCAGTATACTGTAAATCTGAAATACAAAGGTGAAATTACAAATAAAAACGCCATTAACAAGCTAATGATGTGATTTTTTGTTAAATGCTTTGCATATAAATATGTACAATAAAGCGCTAAACTTGCTTTTAAAATTGAAACGATAAGCGCATTGTTCATCCAAAATAACAATTGTGAAGTATCAATATGTATGAATAGCTTTAATAACATAATTACTAAAACATTGATAATGAATATAATATTAGTTGAAAAGTAATAACTTAAATCTGTAAAGAAATCTCCACCTATTCCAAAGTCAGATGAATAAAACCAATTACCATGACTCCATTGGTTAAATAAGTACATCTGGATAGGTACCATTTGTTACATACCATCATTAGGGCCAGTAAATAGTATGCCGTCATGATAGAATTTATAAATAACATAACTATGACCAATTAATGATAGAAAGAAGAAAATAAGTGAGTATTTGAGAAATTTTTTCATGACTGACTCCTACTCCATATATTTATCTTGATTATAATTTTTTATGACTATTCCCAAATTGTAGGGGATAGTAATGACGATGAAAAGTATTTATACTTTAATTTAAACTATTTTACAGAATCTTAAAGTATAGAATCGCTAAAATATTTAAAAACAAGTTATTATAGTTCGCGTGTTAAACTAAACCTAGTTTATGAGAAGATGTTAGAGTATAATTTATACAATGTAAAAGATGAAAAGTATTGATGAAAGGTGATGACAATGACAATACAATGGTATCCTGGCCACATGGCCAAAGCTAAAAGGGAAGTAAGCGAACAATTAAAGAAAGTAGACGTTGTATTTGAACTTGTAGATGCACGTATTCCTTATAGTTCAAGAAACCCAATGATTGATGAAGTAATAAAACAAAAACCAAGAGTAGTTATTTTAAATAAAAAAGACATGACTAACTTAAAGGAATTGGAAAAATGGGAACAATTCTTTGAAAATAAAGGTTACTATCCAGTAGCTGTCGACGCTAAACATGGTAAAAATTTAAAAGATGTTGAAAAAGCAGCAATACAAGCGACGAAAGAAAAGTTCGATCGAGAAAAAGCAAAAGGATTAAGACCTAGAGCAATACGTGCCATGATAGTTGGTATTCCTAATGTAGGTAAGTCAACGCTAATTAATAAACTAGCGAACCGAAGCATTGCTCAAACTGGTAATAAACCTGGAGTTACGAAACAACAACAATGGATTAAAGTAGGAAACTCGTTACAATTATTAGATACACCCGGAATTTTATGGCCAAAATTCGAAGATGAAGAAGTAGGGAAGAAACTAAGTCTAACTGGTGCAATTAAAGATAGCATCGTTCACTTAGATGAAGTAGCTATTTATGGACTTCAATTTATGATTAAAAAAGATTTAGTTGGTTTAAAATCACATTACAATATTGAAGTGGATGAAGATGCAGAAATATTAGAGTGGTTTGATGCAATTGGGCGTCGAAGAGGTTTATTACAAAAGGGTAATGAAGTGGATTATGAAGCGGTTATTGAGTTAATTATTTATGAAATTAGAAATGCTAAAATCGGCACATATTGCTTTGATATATTTAAAGAAATGAAGAGTGACATTGAACATGTCTAAAACGATTAAAGAAATGAAGCAGTTGCTTGAACAAATTGATACGATTGAAGAACTAGAACAACATGAAGCTAATTTGGATAATCGAAAAGGTGTACAGCAAGCAATTGCTAGTCGTAAAAAGCAATTAGAAAAAGAATTACAACTCATAGAACAATATCATGAGATGACTTTCTATGAAAATGAATTGTTAGTAAATAATGCCGACGAAGTTATTTGTGGCATCGATGAAGTGGGAAGAGGTCCACTTGTTGGACCAGTTGTAGCTTGTGCAGTGATTTTGAATAATGACCATAATTATCTAGGCCTTAATGACTCTAAAAAGGTATCTGCTAAAAATAGAGCAAAATTAAACCAACAATTAATAGATGGTGTTACTGAATACGCTTATGGTGTTGCAACAGCAGAAGAAATTGATCAATTCAATATATATAAAGCGACACAAATCGCCATGCAACGCGCAATAGACAATTTAAAATTAAAACCCACACATTTATTAATTGATGCGATGAAATTAGATAACGAAATTAACCAGACGTCTATTATTAAAGGTGATGCTAAAAGTGTATCAATTGCAGCAGCAAGTATTATGGCTAAAGAACATCGAGATAACTATATGAAAGAATTAGCTGAGCAATTTCCAGGATATGGATTTGAAAATAACGTTGGTTATGGTACTAAAGAACACCTTAAGGGTATAGAAGAATATGGCGTTATAAAAGAACACCGAAAAACGTTTGAACCTATTAAATCAATCAAATAATAGTTTGAATTTTAAATTAATTGCAAAAAAAGAGTGGTATCAGTTTACAATAACGCTTTCATTTTTTATAATTGAAAAGGAACTTAACCTAAGAAACAGGAGGATGGAAGATGAATATCCACGAGTATCAAGGTAAAGAAATATTTCGTTCAATGGGCGTAGCCGTTCCAGAAGGACGAGTAGCATTTACTGCTGAAGAAGCGGTGGAAAAAGCGAAAGAATTAGATTCAGATGTATACGTGGTTAAAGCACAAATACACGCTGGGGGTAGAGGTAAAGCAGGCGGTGTAAAAATTGCTAAATCACTATCTGAAGTTGAAACTTACGCTAATGAATTATTAGGTAAACAATTAGTTACACATCAAACAGGACCTGAAGGTAAAGAAGTTAAACGCTTATATATCGAACAAGGTTGCGACATTCAAAAAGAATATTATGTAGGATTTGTAATTGATCGTGCTACTGATAGTGTTACTTTAATGGCATCAGAAGAAGGCGGTACTGAAATTGAAGAAGTAGCTGCTAAAACTCCTGAAAAAATCTTTAAAGAAACAATTGATCCTGTTGTAGGATTATCACCTTATCAAGCACGTAGAATTGCTTTCAATATCAATATTCCTAAAGAATCAATTGGTAAAGCTGCTAAATTTTTAATGTCACTTTACAATGTATTTATTGAAAAAGATTGTTCAATCGTTGAAATTAACCCACTAGTAACAACTGGTGACGGTGAAGTTTTAGCATTAGATGCTAAATTAAACTTCGATGACAATGCTTTATTCAGACATAAAGACATTATGGAATTAAGAGATTTAGAAGAAGAAGATCCAAAAGAAATCGAAGCATCTAAATATGATTTATCATATATTGCATTAGATGGTGATATTGGCTGTATGGTTAATGGTGCAGGACTTGCCATGGCTACTATGGATACAATCAATCATTTTGGTGGAAATCCAGCTAACTTCTTAGACTGTGGTGGTGGCGCTACTAAAGAAAAAGTTACTGAAGCATTCAAAATCATTTTAGGTGACGAAAATGTTAAAGGTATCTTTGTAAATATCTTCGGTGGAATTATGAAATGTGATGTTATCGCTGAAGGTATCGTTGCAGCAGTTAAAGAAGTAGAGTTAACTTTACCACTTGTAGTACGTTTAGAAGGTACTAACGTAGAACGCGGTAAAGAAATCTTAAATGATTCAGGTTTAGCAATTGAGCCAGCATCAACTATGGCTGACGGCGCTCAAAAAATTGTTAAACTTGTTAAAGAATCATAAGGAAAGGATGGGAACACTAAGATGAGTGTATTTATAGATAAAAATACAAAAGTAATGGTACAAGGTATTACAGGGTCTACTGCCCTTTTCCATACGAAACAAATGTTAGATTATGGAACACAAATTGTCGCAGGGGTAACACCTGGTAAAGGTGGACAAGTAGTAGAAGGTGTTCCAGTATTCAATACTGTTGAAGAAGCTAAACAAGAAACTGGAGCAAACGTATCAGTAGTATACGTTCCAGCACCATTTGCTGCAGATTCAATTTTAGAAGCAGCAGATGCTGATTTAGATATGGTGATTTGTATTACTGAACATATTCCTGTTGTAGACATGGTTAAAGTTAAACGTTATTTACAAGGTAGAAAAACACGTTTAGTAGGACCAAACTGTCCAGGAGTAATTACAGCGGATGAATGTAAAATTGGTATTATGCCAGGTTACATTCACAAAAAAGGTCACGTAGGTGTTGTATCTCGTTCAGGTACATTAACTTATGAAGCAGTTCACCAATTAACTGAAGAAGGTATTGGTCAAACAACTGCTGTAGGTATTGGCGGCGACCCAGTTAACGGTACTAACTTCATCGATGTTTTAAAAGCTTTCAATGAAGATCCTGAAACTAAAGCTGTAGTAATGATTGGTGAAATCGGTGGTACAGCTGAAGAAGAAGCAGCTCAATGGATTAAAGAAAATATGGATAAACCTGTAGTTGGATTCATTGGTGGTCAAACAGCACCTCCAGGAAAACGTATGGGTCATGCTGGTGCGATTATTTCTGGTGGTAAAGGTACTGCTGAAGAAAAAATTAAAACACTTAACAGCTGTGGTGTACACACTGCAGATACACCTTCAGAAATCGGTACAACTTTAATCGAAGCAGCAAAAGAAGCAGGCATTTACGAAGAATTATTAACTATTAAATAATTTTAATTGATAAACCTAGGGTTCTTTGTAGCCCTAGGTTATTTATTTTATAAAAAACATTTACAATAAGTTGTGTAAAATGATATATTATTTATATAATATATTTAACAACAGGAGTGTAACATCATGTATAATTTCAATCATATTAATTTGCGACTTTCAATCAGAAAAATTAGTTTAGGAGTATTTTCATTAGCAATTGGTTCTTTTATGTTAATAGGGATTTCTAACACGGCAAGTGCCGATGAAATTAATAATAATCAACTTAGTGAAGAACAAAAAATAACTTTAAAAGAAAAAATAACACTAATAATATAAATATTATAAATACAAATCAAGTTAACGTTTTAAGAGGAGAAGAAAATCACTTACAAAATATTATTGAAGAAAATACGAATATAAATGTAGTAACTAAAGAAAAATCAAATTCCAATAATCAGGTTATTAATAAATCCAATATCGATACATCTGAAAATAGTATTAAAGTCCAAAAAAATAAAGAAGTAACAGAAAATGTTAGATACAATAATGAAATAAAAAACTTAAACTTACAAAATGGTCAAAAGAAGATTGAGAATTTAGAATTTAAAAAATCTGAAAATTCAGTTATCTCAACTACTCATATTGATAAATCAAATAAAAATAACTCTTATGGTTCTGGCGGCTATTTCTTTAGAGCCGCACCGAGTACACAAATTTATACTGTTAAAAGTGGTGATACACTTAGTGCGATAGCTTTAAAATACAAGACTACAGTTACTAATTTGCAAAATTCAAATAATATATCTAATCCAAATTTAATTTTTATTGGGCAAAAATTGAAAGTCCCGATGACACCTCTTATCGAGCCAAAGAAAAAAATACAACCTAAAAATAATTCAACTACACTTGATTATTTAAAGACATTGGAGAATAAAGGTTGGGATTTTGATGGTAGTTATGGGTGGCAATGTTTTGATTTAGTTAATGTATATTGGAACCATCTTTATGGACATGGACTTAAAGGTTATGGAGCTAAAGATATTCCATATGCTAATAATTTTAATGGGGAAGCTAAAATTTATCATAATACACCATCTTTTAAAGCAGAACCAGGAGATATCGTTGTATTTAGTGGGAGATATGGTGGAGGATTTGGTCATACCGCAATTGTGTTAAATGGTGATTATGATGGTAAATTAATGAAATTTCAAAGTTTAGATCAAAATTGGAATTTAGGTGGTTGGCGTAAAACTGAAGTAGCACATAAAGTTGTTCATGATTATGATTACGATATGATTTTCATACGACCATTTAAAAAAGCATAATTTAATTATCTAGAAAGTAGGTTAATTTTAATGAAATTTACTATTTTAACTAGAGAAGAATTTGATGAATTTGCTCAATCTCATTTTAAACACTATACTCAGTCATTGAAACTATATGATTATAGGCAAAAAAATAATAATGATTCACATATAGTTGGGGTGAAAGATGATAATAATAAAGTCTTAGCTGCATGCGTACTTACAGAAGCACGCATACTAAGGTATTATAAGTATTTTTATACTCATCGAGGTCCCATATTAGATTATGACAATTTATCATTACTCAATTATTTCTTTGAAAATTTGAAGGTGTATACATGGAAGCATAAAGGTGTATATGTTTTGGTGGACCCTTATATTATAGAAAACATAAGAAATCCTGACGGAAAAATAATTAAGCATTATAATAATGAACAGATAATGAATGCGCTCCGAAATCTAGGATATTTACACCAAGGTTATAGTATCGGATATTCAAACATGAGCCAAATTCGTTGGATGTCAGTTTTAAATATTGATGATAAATCTGAACAGCAATTATTAAAAGATATGAATTATCAAACGCGACGCAATGTTCTAAAAACAATTGAAATTGGTGTAAAAGTTAGAACGTTATCTATTAATGAAATTTCTAAATTTTATAGATTATTCCAAATGGCCGAAAAAAAGCATGGATTTAAGTTTAGAGAAGAAGAATATTTTAAACAAATGCTAGATATATATAAAGAAGATGCAATGATTAAATTAGCTTATATAGATTTAATAGAATATCTAGATATTTTACAAGAAAAAATATTAACAATTGAAAAACAAATTGAAAACTCTAAAAGTATATTAATTAAATATCCAAATTCAAAGAAAAATAAGACATTATTATCTCAATTAGAATCACAAAAAATAAGCGTCGAGAAGAAAATATTCAGAACTAGGAAATTAATTAAAAGGGATGGAAAAATTTTAGACTTAGCAGCTGCGTTATTTATTTGTACTAAGGATGAAGTTTATTACTTATCTAGTGGCTCTAATCCTAAGTATAATGAATATATGGGTGCTTATAGATTACAATGGGAAATGATTAGATATGCAAAAGAACATAAAATTAATCGGTATAATTTTTATGGGATAACCGGGAAGTTTGGATTAGATGCTGAAGATTATGGCGTTCAACAATTTAAAAAGGGATTTAATACACATATTGAAGAATTAATCGGAGACTTTATTATACCTGTACGACCACTATTATATAAAATATACAATTTGAAACAATAAATAGTAACACAAAACTATAATTAAAAAAGTTCCCACTGTTTATCAAGATATTGGGAGCTTTTTTATAGAAGTTAATGAAGATTTTAAAAATTTACAATGGTTAAAATTTTACTTCTTAAAATTGAATTACATTTTCCATTTATATGTTTATGAACTGTAACACAAAAGCAAGTTGTTTCTGTGTATAATTTAATTAAAGGAGCAATGATTTTGAACAAACATTTTTTACTTAAATTATACTGGGCTCAGTTTACTACTTCACAAATACATCAACTCAACCAATATTATCCACAGCTCTTTCATGTTAATGATTATGAACAAGAATCGTTATTACATTGTTGGATTACTCAATACCAGCCACGATTATTGCCTAAGTTCCTTGACTACAAACAATTTCAATATAATGAAATTATGAAAGTTCTTCGACAATTAGATATCAACTATATCACCTATTTTGATAAAGATTATCCCTATTTATTAAAAGAAATTTATGATTATCCTTTTGTCTTATTTTATAAGGGTAATAAAGACATTTTAAAAAACGATAAAACTTTAGCTATAGTTGGTGCTAGAAAGTGTACAAACTATACAAGCCAAGCACTTAATTATCTTTTTCCTTCATTTAAAAGAGCTCAACTTACAATTGTATCTGGTCTTGCTGCAGGAGCAGATAGTGAGGCACATCAACAGACATTGAATGCCTATTTGCCTACAATTGCTGTATTAGGTTATGGACATACACATCATTATCCAAAATCTACTTTTTCACTTAGAAAGAAAATTGAAGAACAAGGTATTGTTATTAGCGAATATCCACCATTTTCTCCAATAGCGAAATATAAATTTCCTGCAAGGAACAGATTGATTAGTGGTTTATCAAAAGGTGTTTTATTAACAGAAGCTAATGAAAGAAGTGGAAGTCGTATTACTATAGATTGTGCACTTGAACAAAATCGAAATGTCTATGTATTACCAGGAAAAATATTTGATACCTCAACAAAAGGGAATTTATTATTGCATCAAGAAGGCGCAACGATTGTTGTGAATGAACATGATATCTTACAAGACTATTCAATTTAAGAATATAGTGTATATTAAGCAATTAGACTGTAATAAAATGGATTAAAATCATTAAAGAAAAAGACAAATAGTTAATTAAAAAATATAACAAAATGCGTCATAAAATATTAAAACATTGACAAAAACAAAATTGACCGTTTATCATTTATCTTTAGTAATTAGATTAGCAAGGGGGAAATCACTTTGGCAGATAATTTAGTCATAGTTGAATCGCCTGCAAAAGCTAAAACCATTGAAAAGTATTTAGGAAAAAGATATAAAGTTATCGCTTCAATGGGACACGTTCGTGATTTACCTAGAAGTCAAATGGGCGTGGACACTGAAGATAATTATGAACCCAAATATATAACAATACGTGGTAAAGGTCCCGTAGTTAAAGAATTAAAGAAACATGCTAAGAAAGCTAAAAAAGTTTTCCTGGCTAGTGACCCTGACCGCGAAGGTGAAGCAATTGCTTGGCATTTATCAAAAATATTAGAATTAGAAGATTCAAAAGAAAACAGAGTAGTATTTAATGAAATAACAAAAGATGCTGTAAAAGATAGTTTCAAACACCCAAGAGGTATTGAGATGGATCTAGTTGATGCGCAACAAGCACGTCGTATACTTGATAGATTAGTTGGTTATAATATTTCTCCTGTATTATGGAAGAAAGTTAAAAAAGGTCTATCTGCAGGACGTGTACAATCTGTAGCATTGAAACTTGTTATTGATAGAGAAAATGAAATTAGAAACTTCAAACCTGAAGAATATTGGACAATAGAAGGAGAATTTAGATATAAAAAATCTAAATTCACAGCTAAATTTCTTCATTATAAAAACAAACCTTATAAACTAAATAAAAAAGATGATGTTGAAAAAATTACTGCTGCATTAGATGGTGACGAATTTGAAATCACTAACGTGAATAAGAAAGAAAAAACACGTAATCCAGCTAATCCATTTACAACATCAACATTACAACAAGAGGCAGCGCGTAAACTCAATTTTAAAGCTCGTAAAACAATGATGGTTGCACAACAGCTTTATGAAGGTATTGATTTAAAGAAACAAGGTACAGTTGGTCTAATAACATATATGCGTACCGATTCAACTCGTATCTCAGACCAAGCAAAGTCTGAAGCTAAAAATTATATAATTGATAAATACGGAAACGAATATGTTTCTAAAAGAAAAGCAACTGGTAAACAAGGGGATCAAGATGCCCATGAAGCTATCAGACCATCAAGTACTTTAAGAACACCTGATGATATGAAACCATTCTTAACTCGTGATCAACATCGTTTATATAAATTGATTTGGGAACGTTTTGTTGCAAGTCAAATGGCTCCAGCAATTTTAGATACTATCGCTTTAGATGTAACACAAAATGACATTAAATTTAGAGCTAATGGTCAAACAATTAAGTTTAAAGGTTTCATGACATTATATGTTGAAACTAAAGATGACCAAGATAGTGAAAAAGAAAATAAATTACCTAAATTAGAACAGGGAGATAAAGTAACTGCCACTCAAATTGAACCTGCACAACACTTTACTCAACCACCACCAAGATTTACAGAGGCTAGACTAGTTAAAACATTAGAAGAATTAAAAATTGGTCGACCATCAACTTATGCACCAACAATTGACACAATTCAAAAACGTAATTACGTCAAATTAGATAGTAAACGATTCATGCCAACTGAATTAGGGGAAATTGTTTATGAACAAGTTAAAGAATACTTCCCTGAAATCATTGACGTTGAATTTACTGTAAATATGGAAACACTTCTTGATAAAATCGCTGAAGGCGACACAAATTGGAGAAAAGTAGTTGGAGATTTTTATAATAGTTTCAAACAGGACGTTGAACGTGCCGAAGAAGAAATGGAAAAAATAGAAATCAAAGACGAACCTGCAGGTGAAGATTGTGAAGTATGTGGCTCTCCGATGGTTATCAAAATGGGTCGCTACGGTAAATTTATGGCTTGCTCTAATTTTCCAGATTGTCGTAATACGAAAGCCATCGTTAAAACAATTGGCGTGAAATGCCCAACTTGTAAAGATGGCGATGTTGTAGAACGTAAATCTAAGAAGAACAGAATTTTCTATGGTTGTTCAAATTATCCAGAATGCGAATTTATTTCATGGGATAAACCAATCGGTAGAGACTGTCCAAAATGTAATCATTACTTAGTTGAAAAGAAAAAGGGCAGAAGCAGCCAAGTAACTTGTTCAAATTGTGATTATAAAGAAGAAGTACAAAAATAGATATCTATATAAAAATAGCTACGCATTACATTGCGAGAGCTATTTTTATAGTTTTATTAATAAAATTACTCGTTAGAATTTTATATAAATGAGAATAGCAGGAGGCATTAACATGACACAAACAGTCAATGTAGTTGGTGCAGGTTTAGCTGGTTCTGAAGCTGCCTACCAATTAGCAAAAAGAGGAATTAAAGTAAATTTAATAGAAATGCGTCCAGTTAAGCAGACACCTGCACATCACACTGACAAATTTGCTGAACTTGTATGTTCAAACTCGTTAAGAGGTAATGCACTTACAAATGCTGTAGGTGTTTTAAAAGAAGAAATGCGACGCTTGGATTCACTTATTATTCAAGCAGCAGATAAAGCAAGAGTTCCAGCTGGTGGTGCACTTGCAGTAGATAGACATGATTTTGCAGGTCATATTACAGATACACTTAGAAATCATCCTAATGTGACAGTGCTAAATCAAGAAGTGCACAGTATTCCAGAGGGTTATACAATAATAGCTACTGGGCCACTTACAACTGAAAACTTAGCTAAAGAAATCGTAGACATTACTGGTAAAGACCAACTATATTTCTATGATGCTGCAGCACCTATCATTGAAAAAGATAGTATAGATATGGATAAAGTATATTTAAAATCAAGATATGACAAAGGTGAAGCTGCTTATCTAAATTGTCCAATGACTGAAGAAGAGTTTGATCGTTTTTATAATGCTGTTTTAGAAGCAGAAGTAGCACCTGTAAATGAATTTGAAAAAGAAAAATATTTTGAAGGTTGTATGCCATTTGAAGTTATGGCAGAACGTGGTCGTAAAACATTGTTATTTGGACCAATGAAGCCTGTTGGATTAGAAGATCCTAAAACAGGAAAAAGACCGTTCGCCGTAGTGCAATTAAGACAAGACGATGCTGCTGGCACACTATACAATATTGTTGGTTTCCAAACACATTTAAAATGGGGCGCACAAAAAGAAGTTATTAAGTTAATTCCTGGTTTAGAAAACGTAGATATCGTTAGATACGGTGTGATGCACAGAAACACATTTATTAACTCGCCAGATGTTTTAAATGAAAAATATGAATTAATTGGACATGACAACATTTACTTTGCTGGTCAAATGACAGGTGTAGAAGGATATGTTGAAAGTGCTGCAAGTGGTTTAGTTTCAGGTATTAACTTGGCACATAAATTATTAAATAAAGGTGAAGTCATTTTCCCAAGAGAAACAATGATTGGTAGTATGGCATATTACATTTCTCATGCTAAGAATGAAAAGAACTTCCAACCGATGAACGCTAATTTTGGATTATTACCATCGTTAGAAAAACGTATTAAAGATAAAAAAGAAAGATATGAAACTCAAGCGAATCGTGCTTTAGAATATCTTGAGAATTATAAAAAAACTTTATAATTTTCAAGTACATGAACTAGGTGGCAAATGCTATCTAGTTTTTTGTTGGTTACTGCTTATAAAGATATAGCATTACAATTCTCGAAAGATTTTGAATTGAATATCAAATCACTGTAAGCCCTACCACGAATATGCTACAATTCAATATGATGGAGGCGAAATTTATTGAATGATATTCAAAAAGCGTTTCTCTATATGTTAAAAGTTGAACGGAATTTTTCAGATCATACACTTAAGTCTTATCATGACGATATTGTGCAATTTAATCACTTTTTAGATCAAGAGTGTTTAGATTTAAATGATTTTGAATATAAAGATGCAAGAAATTATTTAAGTTTTTTATATTCGAAAAATTTGAAAAGAACTACAGTTTCACGTAAAATTTCTACGTTACGTACTTTTTATGAATATTGGATGACGCAAGATGAGACGGTCGTTAATCCTTTTGTTCAACTTGTTCATCCCAAGAAAGAACAATATCTTCCTCAATTTTTTTATGAAGAAGAGATGGAAGCATTATTTAAAACAGTTGATACTGACTATAAAAAGGGCATGAGAGATAAACTCATACTTGAATTACTATATGCCACGGGAATTCGCGTTTCTGAGTTAGTGAATATAAAAAGAAATGACTTAGATATGAATTTACCTGGTGTCAAAGTATTAGGTAAAGGTAATAAAGAAAGATTTATACCTTTTGGAGAATTTTGTAAACAAAGTATCGAACGGTATTTAGAGGAATTCAAACCTTTAAAAAATGTTGATCATGATTATTTAATCGTTAATATGCAGGGTCAGCCTATTACAGAAAGAGGCGTAAGATATGTACTTAATGATGTGGTCAAACGTACGTCAGGTGTTACAAATATTCATCCGCATAAGTTAAGACACACGTTTGCAACTCATCTACTTAATCAAGGCGCTGATTTAAGAACAGTACAATCTTTATTAGGTCACGTTAATTTATCAACAACTGGTAAATATACGCACGTATCGAATCAACAATTGAGAAAAGTTTATCTCAATGCACACCCTCGAGCAAAAAAAGGAGAATGATTTATGGATAATTCATTACATGCAACAACGATATATGCTGTTAGACATAATGGCGGTGCTGCAATGGCAGGAGATGGACAGGTCACATTAGGCCAACAAGTCATTATGAAACAAACAGCTAGAAAAGTGAGACGTTTATATGACGGTAAAGTGCTTGCAGGCTTTGCAGGTAGTGTTGCCGATGCATTTACACTTTTTGAAAAATTCGAAACTAAATTACAACAATTTAGCGGAAATCTTGAAAGAGCTGCTGTTGAACTTGCGCAAGAATGGCGAGGAGATAAACAACTACGTCAACTTGAGGCAATGCTAATTGTTATGGATAAAGATGCTATTTTAGTTGTAAGTGGTACAGGAGAAGTTATAGCACCTGATGACGATTTAATCGCTATTGGTTCAGGTGGGAATTATGCATTAAGTGCAGGTAGAGCACTTAAGAGACATGCAACACATATGTCTGCTGAAGAAATGGCATATGAAAGTTTGAAGGTTGCATCTGACATTTGTGTATTCACAAATGATAATATTATAGTTGAAACATTATAAATATATTTAATCATTCGAGCAAATTGATTTGTATATAAATTAAATAACACTAATTTCAAGTAATTTATGATATATGGAGGTAAAGCATTCATGGATACAAATGGTATTAAATTAACACCGAAAGATATTGTATCTCGATTAAATGAATATATTGTCGGGCAAGATGACGCAAAAAGAAAAATGGCCATTGCCCTACGCAATAGATACAGAAGAAGTTTATTAGATGAAGAATCTAAACAAGAAATTGCACCTAAAAATATTTTAATGATTGGACCAACTGGTGTTGGTAAAACTGAAATAGCTCGTAGAATGGCTAAAATTGTTGGTGCGCCATTTATTAAAGTAGAGGCAACTAAATTTACTGAAGTTGGCTATGTAGGACGAGACGTAGAAAGCATGGTAAGAGACTTAGTAGATGTATCCGTTCGTTTAGTCAAAGATGAAAAGAAAGAATTGGTTAAAGATGAAGCAACTCAAAAAGCCAATGACAAACTAGTTAAATTGTTAGTTCCAAGTATGAAGAAAAAAGCTTCTCAAGGAAACAATCCGTTAGAATCACTTTTTGGTGGTGCTATTCCTAATTTTAATCAGAACAATGAAGAAGAGGAAGAACCACCAACAGAAGAGATTAAAACAAAACGTTCTGAAATCAAGCAACAACTTCAAGAAGGTAAGTTAGAAGAAGAAAAAGTACGTATTAAAGTTGAACAAGATCCTGGTGCATTAGGCATGTTAGGAACGAATCAAAATCAACAAATGCAAGATATGATGAATCAACTTATGCCTAAGAAGAAAGTTGAACGTGAAGTACCAGTTAAAACAGCACGTAAAATATTAGCAGATGATTTTGCTGATGAGTTAATTGATCAAGAAACTGCAAACCAAGAAGCATTAGAATTGGCAGAACAAATGGGAATTATCTTTATTGATGAAATTGATAAAGTGGCAACAAATAACCAAAATAGCGGACAAGATGTTTCAAGACAAGGTGTTCAAAGAGATATCTTACCAATCCTTGAAGGTAGCATGATTCAAACTAAATATGGTACTGTAAATACTGAACACATGCTATTTATTGGTGCTGGTGCATTCCATGTTTCTAAGCCTAGTGATTTAATTCCAGAACTTCAAGGTAGATTCCCAATTAGAGTAGAACTTGATAGTCTATCAGTCGAAGACTTCGTAAGAATTCTTAAAGAACCTAAATTATCACTAGTTAAACAATATGAAGCATTACTTGAAACAGAAGAAGTAACTGTTAATTTCTCTGACGAAGCTATTACTCGATTAGCTGAAATCGCATATCAAGTTAACCAAGATACAGATAATATTGGTGCTCGTAGATTACACACAATATTAGAAAAAATGTTAGAGGATTTATCATTTGAGGCACCAAGCATGCCAAATGCTGTAGTTGATATTACACCGCAATATGTAGACGATAAATTAAAATCAATCTCAACAAATAAAGATTTAAGTGCATTTATTCTATAAATATACAAAGAAGGAGAAAAATTATGAGCTTATTATCTAAAACAAGAGAGTTAAACACTTTATTACAGAAACACAAAGGCATCGCAGTAGATTTTAAGGACGTAGCCCAAACAATTAGTAGCGTTACAGTTACAAATGTATTCATCGTGTCGAGAAGAGGTAAAATTTTAGGATCAAGTTTAAACGAATTACTTAAAAGTGATCGTATCATTCACATGCTTGAAGATAGACACATCCCTGCAGAATACACTGATCAATTAATGGACGTAAAAGAAACACAATCAAATATTGATATTGATAATGTTTTAACTGTATTCCCTCCAGAAAATAGAGAAGTATTTATTAATAGTAAAACAACTATTTTCCCTATACTAGGTGGAGGAGAAAGATTAGGTACCTTAGTTTTAGGAAGAGTACAAGACGATTTCAACGAAAACGATTTAGTTTTAGGTGAATATGCAGCTACTGTTATCGGAATGGAAATTTTACGTGAAAAACACAATGAAGTAGAAAAAGAAGCACGCGATAAAGCTTCAATTACTATGGCGATTAATTCATTATCATATTCTGAAAAAGAAGCTATTGAACACATCTTTGATGAATTAGGTGGTAACGAAGGATTACTAATCGCATCTAAAGTAGCTGATAGAGTTGGTATTACTCGTTCAGTAATTGTTAATGCTTTACGTAAACTTGAAAGTGCTGGTGTTATTGAGTCACGTTCACTAGGTATGAAGGGTACATTTATAAAAGTTAAAAAAGAAAAATTCTTAGACGAATTAGAGCGAAATAAATAATAAATCAATTTAGGTTTGGGTAGTGTACTTTTATACCTGAACCTTTTTTATGTTATCTACTCAGTTGTTTTTTGATTGTGATTTTAACATTAATTAAGAGATTAAAAGTTGCTCAATTACATTCAACTAATCAGTAGAAAGCCATTGCATTAAACATCAAATTATGATATATTTATTTTCGGCTATGAAGCCAATACGCACATAATAAATGTAAATATAGAGGGTGCAATATTTAATTATTGTCTTTATATGAGTTTGTTATGGAGGTAATTAACCAATAGGAGGAATTTATAATGGCAGTTATATCAATGAAACAATTGTTAGAAGCTGGTGTTCACTTCGGCCACCAAACACGTCGTTGGAACCCAAAAATGAAAAAATATATCTTCACTGAAAGAAATGGTATTTATATCATTGACTTACAAAAAACAGTGAAAAAAGTTGAAGAAGCATACAACTTTATTAAACAAGTATCTGAAGATGGCGGTAAAGTCTTATTCGTAGGTACTAAAAAACAAGCACAAGAATCAGTTAAAGCTGAAGCAGAACGTGCTGGACAATTCTACGTTAACCAAAGATGGTTAGGTGGAATCTTAACTAACTACAAAACAATCTCAAAACGAATCAAACGTATTTCTGAAATTGAAAAAATGGAAGAAGACGGATTATTCGAAGTATTACCTAAAAAAGAAGTTGTTGAACTTAAAAAAGAATACGACCGTTTAATTAAATTCTTAGGCGGTATTCGTGATATGAAAACTATGCCTCAAGCATTATTCGTAGTTGATCCTCGTAAAGAGCGCAACGCAATTGCTGAAGCACGTAAATTAAATATTCCAATCGTGGGTATTGTTGACACTAACTGTGACCCAGATGAAATTGATTATGTAATCCCAGCAAACGACGATGCTATCCGTGCCGTTAAATTATTAACTGGTAAAATGGCAGACGCTGTTTTAGAAGGTCAACAAGGTGTATCAAACGAAGAAGTAGCTGCAGAACAAAACATCAATTTAGATGATAAAGAAGAATCTGACAAAGCAGAAACAACTGAAGAAAACACTTCTGTTGAATCAAACTAAGTTATAGTTTAAATGGGTGATAAGATACTAATGCTTATCACCTTTTTTTAAAAAATAAAAATAAAGTATAGAGTATTGGAAATTTTACTAACAATAATGGTAGAATTTAGATATATCTATAATAGAATTATATATACTGGAGGAATAATTAATGGCAATTTCAGCTAAACTTGTAAAAGAATTACGTGAAAAAACTGGCGCTGGTATGATGGACTGTAAAAAAGCGCTAACTGAAACTGATGGTGATATGGATAAAGCGATCGACTACTTACGTGAAAAAGGTATTGCTAAAGCAGCTAAAAAAGCTGATCGTATCGCTGCAGAAGGTCTTGTACATGTTGAAATAAATGGTAACGAAGCAGCTATCGTTGAAATCAACTCAGAAACAGACTTCGTTGCTCGTAACGAAGGTTTCCAAAATTTAGTTAAAGAAATTGCTAACCAAGTTCTTGCTACAAAAGCAGAATCAGTTGATGCATTAATGGAAACTAAATTTGAAGACGGTAAAACTGTTGACGAAAAAATGAAAGAAGCTATTTCTACAATTGGAGAAAAATTAAGTATCCGTCGTTTCTCAGTTAGAACTAAAACTGATAACGATGCTTTTGGTGCTTATTTACACATGGGTGGACGTATCGGTGTATTAACAGTTGTTGAAGGTACTACTGACGAAGAAGCAGCTAAAGATGTTGCTATGCATATCGCTGCAATCAACCCTAAATACGTTTCATCTGATCAAGTAAGCGAAGATGAAATTAGCCATGAAAAAGAAGTACTTAAACAACAAGCATTAAACGAAGGTAAACCAGAAAACATCGTTGAAAAAATGGTTGAAGGTCGTTTACGTAAATATTTACAAGAAATTTGTGCTGTTGACCAAAACTTCGTTAAAAACCCAGACGAAACAGTTGAAGCTTTCTTAAAATCTAAAGGTGGTAAACTTGTTGACTTCGTACGTTATGAAGTAGGCGAAGGTATGGAAAAACGTGAAGAAAACTTCGCAGATGAAGTTAAAGGACAAATGAAATAATTAGTCATATTGTTAACAAGAAAGAAGACACCTGAAAGGTTTTCTCAAAGTGAAGTAAATACTTTGCTTTAGAGAAGACATCCGTGTCTTCTTTACTTATATACTTTTACATATTTCTACTATAGAGAGGATAAGAAAATGGCTCAAACTTCAAAATATAAACGTGTAGTCTTAAAACTTAGTGGTGAAGCACTTGCAGGTGACAAAGGTTTTGGTATAAATCCAATGATCATTAAAAGTGTAGCTAAACAAGTTGCTGAAGTAGCAAAAATGGATTGTGAAATTGCTGTCATCGTTGGTGGCGGTAATATTTGGAGAGGTAAAACAGGAAGCGATTTAGGTATGGATCGCGGTACTGCTGACTATATGGGCATGTTAGCTACAGTTATGAACGCTTTAGCTTTACAAGATAGCCTTGAACAATTAGATTGCGATACTCGAGTATTAACTTCAATCGAAATGAAACAAGTTGCAGAACCATATATTCGTCGTCGTGCTATTCGTCACTTAGAGAAGAAACGTGTTGTTATCTTTGCGGCTGGAATTGGAAATCCTTATTTCTCTACGGATACTACAGCAGCTTTACGTGCAGCTGAAGTCGAAGCTGATGTCATTTTAATGGGTAAAAATAATGTTGATGGCGTATATTCAGCTGACCCTAAAGTAGATAAAAATGCAGTTAAATATGAACATTTAACACATATTCAAATGTTACAAGAAGGATTACAAGTTATGGACTCAACAGCATCATCATTCTGTATGGATAATAATATTCCATTAAATGTGTTCTCAATTATGGAAGAAGGCAACATTAAACGTGCTGTTATGGGCGATAAAATTGGTACATTAATTACAAAATAATACGAGGTGTAAAAAATGAGTGACATTATTAAAGATACTAAATCAAGAATGCAAAAATCAATCGATAGTTTATCTAAAGAATTAGCTAATATTAGTGCAGGAAGAGCCAATTCTAATTTATTAAATGGTGTAAATGTAGATTACTATGGTGCACCAACGCCAGTGCAACAATTAGCAAGTATTAATGTTCCTGAAGCAAGATTACTTGTTATTTCACCATATGATAAATCATCTGTTGCTGATATCGAAAAAGCTATAAACGCTGCTAACCTTGGTGTTAATCCAACTAGTGACGGTGAAGTAATTCGTATTTCTGTACCTGCTTTAACTGAAGAACGTCGTAAAGAATTAGTTAAAGAAGTTAAAAAAATCGGTGAAGACGCAAAAGTTTCTATAAGAAACATCCGTCGTGACGTAAACGACCAAATCAAAAAAGATGAAAAAAATGGTGACATTACTGAAGACGATTTAAGAAGTCAAACAGACGATGTTCAAAAAGCTACTGATAATTCAATTAAAGAAATTGATCAATTAGTAGATGATAAAGAAAAAGACATTATGTCAGTGTAATTAAACTTTAATGCGATAGTTTCATCTTACCAGGTACAATACATCTGGAGATGAAATTGAAAGACAAAATGATGCTATTTTCATTCTAGTCTAAACTGTACCAAGTAAGACTTTGGTACAGTTTTTTTATTTGCTTATTCAATGCTATAAATGAGTATGATAAAATGGTAGATGATTGTTTAAACAACCTATACTATATTACAGAGATGATCAGGCTCGGAGGAAAGACCATGTTTAAAAAGCTTAGAAATAATAACAAGAGTGAAAATAATCAATTTAATGATTTAGATTTACATAATATACCTGAACATGTTGCTATTATTATGGATGGAAATGGGCGTTGGGCTAAAAAACGCAGAATGCCTCGCATAAAAGGACATTATGAAGGTATGCAAACAATCAAGAAAGTCACAAGAGAAGCTAGTGATATCGGTATCAAATATCTTACCTTATACGCTTTCTCCACTGAAAATTGGTCTAGACCTGAAAGTGAAGTAAACTATATTATGAATTTACCAGTTAATTTTCTAAAAACATTTTTACCTGAATTAATTGAAAAGAATGTGAAAGTAGAAACAATTGGTTTTCAAACAGGGTTACCGAAATCAACAATCGAAGCTATTGATCATGCCAAAGAAAAGACAAAAAATAACACAGGATTGAAATTAATTTTTGCAATTAATTACGGTGGTCGTGCTGAAATTGTCCAAAGTATGAAGATGATATTTGATGAGTTTCAAGAAAAAGGACTTAATAGTAATGATATTAATGAAACGATGATAGATCAGCATTTAATGACCCAAAATTATCCTGATCCAGAATTATTAATTCGAACTTCTGGCGAACAAAGAATAAGTAACTTTTTAATTTGGCAAGTTTCATACAGTGAATTCATTTTTAATGAAAAATTATGGCCAGACTTTGATGGTGAAGAATTGAAAAATTGTTTAAAAATTTACCAATCTCGCCAAAGACGTTTTGGAGGATTGAGTGAGGAGTAAAGTAGTATGAAAGTAAGAACATTGACAGCAATTATTGCTCTATTAATATTCTTGCCCATCCTATTAAAGGGTGGATTAGTACTAATGCTTTTTGCTAATTTATTAGCATTAATTGCATTAAAAGAACTTTTAAATATGAATATGATTAAATTTGTATCAATTCCAGGGATTATTAGTGCTATTGGATTAATTATCATTATGTTGCCACAAGATGCTGGAAATTGGGTACAAGTCATTCAATTGAAAAGTTTAATTGCTATGAGTTTTATAGTGTTAAGTTATACTGTTTTATCTAAAAATAGATTTAGTTTTATGGATGCGGCATTTTGTTTAATGAGTGTTGCATACGTAGGAATAGGCTTTATGTATTTTTATGAAACACGTTCTGAAGGTTTACATTATATATTATTTGCATTCTTGATTGTTTGGTTAACTGACACTGGTGCTTATTTGTTTGGACGTTTAATGGGAAAACACAAATTATGGCCGGTTATTAGTCCTAATAAAACAATTGAAGGATTTATAGGTGGTATTTTCTGTAGTTTATTAGTACCTCTACTCATGCAATTTTTTGTAGACTTCAACTTAAATGTATGGTTACTATTGCTTGTAACTATTATTTTAAGCATGTTTGGTCAATTAGGTGATTTAGTAGAATCAGGATTTAAAAGACATTTTGGTGTTAAAGATTCAGGAAGAATTTTACCAGGACATGGTGGTATATTAGATAGATTTGATAGCTTTATGTTTGTATTACCATTATTAAACATTCTTTTAATTCAAATTTAATATCATCAATCATTTTCAAATAAATATAATGTTATAATGAGGGAGTTATTGAAATGAATTATCATTTCTTAACTCCTTTTCATAACTTATACATAACTTTTATGGAAAAATTAGAAATTTTGAAATGCTTATCCAAATTTGTATGCTAAATTTGGTAATCGTAATATAATGTTTTTATTATTGTCTTATTATTAATGGAAGTTATAAATTGAAATATTACTTAAAAAATTGAGGTGTAGCGCGTGAGCTATTTAATTACAATATTAGCGTTCATCATAGTATTTGGTGTACTAGTCACTGTTCATGAATATGGACATATGTTCTTTGCTAAAAGAGCAGGCATTATGTGCCCGGAATTTGCTATTGGTATGGGCCCTAAAATATTTAGTTTTAGAAAAGATGAAACCTTATATACAATTCGAATTTTACCTGTAGGTGGGTACGTTTGTATGGCAGGAGATGGACTTGAAGAACCACCTGTTGAACCTGGTATGAACGTTAAAATTAAATTAAATGAACAAGATGAAATTACACATATCATCTTAGATGATCAACACAAATTTCAACAAATTGAAGCAATTGAAGTAAAACAATGTGATTTTAAAGATAATTTATTTATTGAAGGAATTACTTCATATGATGAAGAACGACATCACTTTAATATTGCTAAGAAAGCATATTTTGTTGAAAATGGTAGTTTAATTCAAATTGCCCCAAGAGATCGTCAATTCACACATAAAAAACCTTTACCTAAATTTTTAACATTATTTGCAGGACCATTATTCAATTTTATTTTAGCAATCGTCTTATTTATTGGGTTAGCTTATTATCAAGGTACACCTACAACAACAGTAGGAGATTTGGCAAAAGGTTTACCAGCTGAAAAAGCAGGCCTAAAAGCTGGAGATAAAATTGTACAAGTCGGCAATCATAAGGTTAAAGACTACAATGATATTAAAAAGGTTTTAGATAAAAATAAATCTGCTAAAACAACTATTAAAGTTGATCGAGATGGCAAGACTAAATCAATTGATTTAGAACCTAAGAAAAGAGAAATCAAACAAACTAAAAATAAATCTGAAACCGTTTATCAAATTGGTTTTATACCAGAGAAAGAACACACCGTATTTAAACCTTTAGTTATGGGTGTTGAACAATTCTTCAAAGCAGGCACTTTAATATTTACAGCTGTTGTCGGAATGATAGCTAGTATTTTCACAGGCGGATTTTCATTTGATATGTTAAATGGTCCTGTTGGTATATACCATAATGTGGATTCAGTGGTGAAATCAGGTATCATTAATTTAATTACTTATACAGCACTATTAAGTGTTAACTTAGGAATTATGAATTTATTACCAATACCTGCATTAGATGGCGGACGTATTTTATTTGTTTTCTACGAAGCAATATTTAGAAAACCTATAAACAAAAAAGCAGAAACGACTATTATTGCAGTCGGCGCTATTTTCGTAATTATTATTATGATCTTAGTTACTTGGAATGACATACAACGATATTTCTTATAAATAGGGAGGCAAAGTTACTATGAAACAATCTAAAGTTTTTATACCAACAATGAGAGAAGTACCTGCAGAAGCAGAAGCTTTAAGTCATAGATTACTATTAAAAGCAGGTTTAATTAAACAAAGTACGAGTGGAATTTATAGTTATCTACCACTAGCAACTCGTGTACTTAATAACATTTCTAAGATTATTCGTGAAGAAATGGAAAGCGTGGATGCTGTTGAAATTTTAATGCCAGCGTTACAGCAAGCTGAATTATGGGAAGAATCAGGTCGTTGGGGTGCCTATGGTCCTGAATTAATGCGTTTAAAAGACCGTAATGGACGCGAATTTGCACTAGGACCAACACATGAAGAAGTCGTAACATCACTTGTAAGAGATGAATTAAAATCATATAAGCGATTACCGATAACATTATTCCAAATTCAATCTAAATTCAGAGACGAAAAACGTCCTCGTTTTGGCTTACTACGTGGAAGAGAATTTATTATGAAAGATGCATATTCTTTCCATGCTGATGAAGCTTCATTAGATGAAACATATCAAGACATGTATAACGCATATGATCGCATCTTTAAACGTGTAGGTATCAATGCGCGTCCAGTTGTAGCAGATTCTGGTGCTATTGGTGGTAGTCATACTCACGAATTTATGGCATTAAGTGAAATTGGTGAAGATACTATTGTTTATAGTAACGAGACAGACTATGCTGCGAATATTGAGAAAGCTGAAGTCGTATATCATGCCAATCCTAAAGAATCAAGCGGTAAAGCTATGGAAAAAATAGCTACACCAGGTGTTAAAACATCTCAAGAATTAGCAGACTTTTTAAACAGACCGTTAGATGAGATTGTTAAAACAATGATTTTCAAAGTAGATGGCGAATTTATAATGGTGTTGGTTAGAGGGCATCATGAATTAAATGACGTAAAATTAAAAGCTTATTTTGGTACTGATAATATTGAAATGGCTACGCAAGATGAAATTGTCAATTTATTGGGTGCTAGTCCTGGTTCATTAGGTCCAGTTCACGATAAAGATATAAAAATTTACGCAGATCATTTTGTGAAAGATTTATCTGATTTAGTTGTGGGTGCAAATGAAGATGGATATCACTTCGATAATGTACAATTAGACCGTGATTTTAAAGTAGATGAATTTGGAGACTTTAGATTCATTCTCGAAGGAGAAACATTAGCTGATGGTTCTGCTGCACAATTTGCTGAAGGAATTGAAGTAGGACAAGTATTCAAACTCGGTACTAAATATTCTGAAGAAATGAACGCAACGTTCTTAGATAATCAAGGAAAAGCTCAGCCGCTTATTATGGGATGTTACGGAATTGGTGTATCAAGAACGTTAAGTGCAATCGTTGAACAACATAATGATGATAATGGAATTATTTGGCCTAAATCAGTAACACCATTTGATTTACATTTAATCACTATTAATCCTAAAAAAGATGACCAACGCGAACTTGGAGACCAATTGTATAATCAATTAATGAAGCAATATGATGTATTATATGACGATAGACAAGAGCGTGCCGGCGTTAAATTTAATGATTCAGATTTAATTGGATTACCTATTCGAGTTGTTGTGGGTAAACTTGCTTCAGAAGGAATTGTTGAAGTAAAACAACGTTCAACAGGAGAAAGTGAAGAAATTCATATTGATCAATTAGAAGATTACATTAAAGATTTATATTTAACATTAAACTAAATTACGATTAATAAATATTGTATAAGAAATATTTACATTATTTAGTATTCGAGCATTGAGTAGGAGTGTGATAACGAATTCAAATTGAGTTCTTATCCACTCCTTTATTTTCTTTTAAAATTTCAAAATGTAATCAATGAAATATAAGTCATTTAAGCGTATAATATAATATAATATAATATAAATTTGCTTTGAACTTCATAGCATAAATCAGTATAATTTGTAGCATTGATATCATATTAATCATGGGAATTTTCGAGAGAATTATATATTTAAGGTGGTTTTCGTATTGGCAATGACAAATCAGGAAAAATTTAAAGTACTTGCTGATCAAATTAAAATTTCTAATCAGTTAGATTCAGAAATCATAGAGCAAGGCGAGTTAACAAGAATTAATGTCTCAAGTAAAAACAGAACATGGGAATTTCATATTACATTGCCGCATTTTTTATCACATGAAGACTACTTACTCTTTAATCATGCAATAGTAGAAGAGTTTAAAGAAATAGCTACTGTAAAATGCTATTTCACAGTAAAAAATACAGATAATCAAGATGAACATGCTATCAAATATTTTGGGCATTGTATCGAACAAACAGCATTGTCACCTAAAGTTAAAGGTCAGTTAAAACAAAAACGTTTGATTATGTCAGGTAACATTTTAAAAGTAATGGTATCTAATGATATCGAGCGTAATCACTTTGATAAAGCATGTAATGGTAGTTTAATAGCAGCATTTAAAAATTGCGGATTTGATATTGATAAAATTGTGTTTGAAACAGATAATACCAATCATGATGATGACTTAGCGTCACTAGAAGCACATATTCAAGAAGAAGATGAACAAAGTGCACGAGAAGCTACTGAAAAATTAGAAAAAATGAAAGCTGAAAAAGCTAAACAACAAGATAATAATGAAAGTGATGTAGATAAGTGTCAAATTGGTAAACCAATTCAAGTTGAAAATCTACGTTCTATAGAGTCTATTATCGAAGAAGAATTTAAAGTGGCTGTAGAAGGTGTTATTTTTGATATCAACTTAAAAGAGTTAAAAAGTGGACGCCACATTGTAGAATTAAAAGTAACAGATTATACCGATTCATTAGTGTTAAAAATGTTTACACGTAAAAATAAAAATGATTTAGATCATTTCAAAGCATTAAGTGTAGGTAAATGGGTACGTGCACAAGGTCGTATCGAAGAAGATACATTTGTCAGAGACCTAGTTATGATGATGTCTGACATAGAAGAAATTAAAAAATCTCCTAAAAAAGATAAATCTGAAGAAAAAAGAGTTGAATTCCATTTACATACATCAATGAGTCAAATGGATGGTATTCCTAATATTAGCGGATATGTTGACCAAGCCGCTCAATGGGGACATAAAGCTATAGCTGTTACTGACCATAATGTTGTTCAAGCATTTCCAGATGCCCATGCAGAAGCTGAGAAAAATGGTATTAAGATGATATATGGTATGGAAGGTATGTTAGTAGACGATGGCGTTCCAATTGCATATAAACCTACTGATCGAGATTTAAAAGATGCTACCTATGTAGTATTCGACGTTGAGACTACAGGTTTATCAAACCAATACGATAAGATTATTGAATTAGCTGCCGTTAAAGTACACGATGGAGAAATCATTGATAAATTTGAGAGATTCAGTAACCCACATGAAAAACTATCCGAAACAATCATTAACTTGACACATATTACAGATGACATGTTAACAGATGCTCCAGAAATCGAAGAAGTGCTTACAGAATTTAAAGAATGGGTTGGCGACGCAATATTTGTAGCTCACAATGCTTCTTTCGATATGGGATTCATTGACACGGGTTATGAACGATTAGGCTTTGGACCATCAACTAACGGAGTTATTGATACGTTAGAATTATCACGTACAATCAATACAGAATACGGAAAACACGGTTTGAATTTCCTTGCCAAAAAATATGGCGTGGATTTAACACAACATCACAGAGCCATTTATGATACCGAAGCAACTGCTTATATTTTCATTAAAATGGTACAACAAATGAAAGAATTAGGTGTAACTAACCATATTGATATAAATAAAAAGTTAACCAATGAAGATGCTTATAAAAGGGCAAGACCTTCACACGTCACTTTAATCGTACAAAACCAACAAGGATTGAAAAATCTATTTAAAATAGTAAGTGAATCGCTAGTTACTTATTATTACAGAACACCTAGAATCCCTAGATCGTTATTAAATGAATATAGAGAAGGTATACTTGTTGGAACTGCATGCGATGAAGGTGAGTTATTCACTGCAGTAATGCAACGTGATCAATCTGAAGTTGAAAAAATAGCTAAATATTATGACTTTATAGAAGTACAACCTCCTGCATTGTATCAAGATTTAATCGATCGAGAACTTATCAGAGATACTGAAACATTACATGAAATCTATAATCGATTAATAGAAGCGGGTAAAAGTGCGAATATCCCAGTTATTGCGACAGGTAATGCACATTATTTATATGAACATGATGCTATTGCACGTAAAATACTTATTGCTTCACAACCAGGTAATCCGTTAAATCGTTCGACATTACCAGAAGCACATTTTAGAACAACTGATGAAATGTTAGATGAGTTACACTTTTTAGGCGAAGAAAAAGCATATGAACTCGTAGTAACTAATACTAATGCTTTAGCTGACCGAATTGAACGTGTTGTTCCGATTAAAGACAAACTATATACACCGAGAATGGATGGAGCTAACGAGGAAATTCGAGAATTAAGTTATAGCAATGCTAAAAAGTTATACGGCGAGGACCTACCTCAAATAGTTATTGATCGTTTAGAGAAAGAATTAGATAGTATTATAGGTAATGGTTTCTCAGTTATTTATCTAATTTCACAACGTTTAGTTAAAAAATCATTAAATGATGGTTATTTAGTTGGTTCACGTGGATCAGTTGGATCAAGTTTTGTGGCAACGATGACAGAGATTACTGAGGTTAATCCATTGCCACCTCATTACATTTGTACGCACTGTAAAACGAGTGAGTTCTTTGATGACGGTTCTGTTGGTTCAGGATTTGATTTACCTGATAAGAAATGTTCACAATGTGGTAATGATTTAATTAAAGAAGGACAAGATATCCCGTTCGAAACATTCTTAGGATTTAAAGGGGATAAAGTACCCGATATTGACTTGAACTTTAGTGGTGAATACCAACCCAATGCACATAACTATACAAAAGTATTGTTTGGTGAAGATAAAGTTTTCCGTGCAGGTACTATCGGTACAGTTGCTGAAAAAACAGCATTCGGTTTCGTTAAAGGTTATTTAAATGATCAAGGTATTCACAAACGTGGCGCAGAAGTTGACCGTTTAGTTAAAGGTTGTACAGGCGTTAAGAGAACTACAGGTCAACACCCTGGTGGTATTATCGTTGTTCCAGATTATATGGATATTTATGATTTTACACCAATACAATATCCAGCCGATGATCAGAGTTCAGCTTGGATGACAACACACTTCGATTTCCATTCAATTCATGATAATGTATTGAAACTCGATATACTTGGACACGATGATCCTACAATGATACGTATGTTACAAGATTTATCTGGCATTGATCCTCATACGATACCTGTTGATGATAAAGAGACGATGAAAATCTTTAGTAGTCCTGAAAGTTTAGGCGTTACTGAAGAAGAAATTTTATGTAAAACAGGTACGTTTGGCGTCCCTGAATTCGGTACTGGATTCGTAAGACAAATGCTCGAAGATACTAAGCCAACTACTTTCTCTGAGTTAGTTCAAATTTCAGGATTATCTCATGGTACAGACGTTTGGTTAGGTAATGCACAAGAATTAATCCGTGCAGGCATTTGTGATCTATCATCAGTAATTGGTTGTCGTGATGATATTATGGTGTATCTAATGTATGCAGGGTTAGAGCCTTCTATGGCCTTCAAAACGATGGAGTTTGTGCGTAAAGGTCGTGGTTTGACTGATGAAATGGTTGAAGCTATGAAAGAAAATGATGTCCCAGATTGGTATTTAGATTCATGTCGTAAGATTAAATACATGTTCCCTAAAGCCCATGCAGCTGCCTATGTATTAATGGCAGTTCGTATTGCGTATTTCAAAGTGCATCATCCACTATATTATTATGCATCATACTTTACTGTTAGAGCATCTGATTTTGATTTAATTACAATGATTAAAGATAAAGAAAGTATTAAAAATACAGTTAAAGATATGTACTCAAGATATATGGATTTAGGCAAAAAAGAAAAAGACGTGTTAACTGTTCTTGAAATTATGAATGAAATGGCACATCGTGGTTACCGCATGCAGCCTATCAGCCTTGAAAAAAGCCAAGCATTCGATTTCATAATTGAAGATGACAGTTTAATTCCACCGTTTATTGCTGTTCCAGGACTAGGGGAAAACGTTGCTAAGAGAATTGTTGAAGCGCGAGAAGAAGGACCATTTTTATCAAAAGAAGACTTAAATAAAAAAGCAGGTCTATCACAAAAAGTAATTGAATACTTAGATGATTTAGGTTCATTACCGGGCTTACCTGATAAAGCACAATTATCAATTTTCGATATGTAAATTTAAAATAAGAGTTAATTTTAGTAATCAATTTATAGAATAACTATTTCATTTTAATGAACAACCATAGTGATTATGCTGTGATTTGTTTACAAGTGAAACTTATGATATACTTATGTTGCTTAAAAAATTAGTAACTCAGGCAAAAGAGTGGGCATATACCCGCTCTTTTCTATTTGCCTAAAAGGGAGGCCTGTATGAGTAAAATAGCTGAACAAGTAGAACCTATTATTCAACCCGTATTAGATGACCTTAACTTTGAACTAGTTGAAATTGAGTATGTTAAAGAAGGTAAAGATCATTTTTTAAGAATTTCTATAGATAAAGATGGTGGCGTTGATTTAAATGATTGTACGTTAGCATCTGAAAAAATCAGCGAAGCAATGGATGAAAACGATCCTATACCTGAAATGTATTACCTTGATGTTGCTTCTCCAGGTGCTGAAAGACCTATTAAAAATGAAAAAGCACTTAAAGATGCAATTACACATCCTATCTTTGTATCACTTTATGCACCTATTGAAAAAGAAAAAGAATGGTTAGGTATTTTAAAAGATGTCAAAGAGGATATTATACTAATAGAAGTTAAAGAAAAATCTAAAACTAAAACGATAGAAATACCACGCAATAAAATTGCAAAAGCACGTCACGCAGTAATGCTTTAACGTGGTGAGGAGGAAAAATCGTGTCAAGTAATGAATTATTATTAGCTACTGAATATTTAGAAAAGGAAAAGAAAATTCCTAGAGAAGTTTTAATTGATGCAATTGAAGCAGCTTTAATTACAGCATATAAGAAAAACTATGATAGTGCTAGAAACGTGAGAGTAGAGTTAAACATGGATGAAGGTACTTTCAAAGTTATAGCAAGAAAAGAAGTTGTTGAAGAAGTATTCGATGACAGAGAAGAAGTGGATATTAGTACAGCATTAGTTAAAAATCCAGCATATGAAATTGGTGACATTTACGAAGAAGACGTAACACCTCAAGATTTCGGACGCGTAGGTGCTCAAGCTGCAAAACAGGCTGTTATGCAACGCTTAAGAGATGCTGAAAGAGAAATTCTTTATGATGAATTTATCGACAAAGAAGAAGACATTTTAACAGGTGTTATTGATCGTGTTGATCATAGATATGTATACGTAAATTTAGGCCGTATTGAAGCAGTATTATCTGAGGCTGAAAGAAGTCCTAATGAAAGTTACATTCCAAACGAACGAATCAAAGTATTTGTTAATAAAGTTGAACAGACAACTAAAGGACCTCAAATTTATGTTTCAAGAAGCCATCCAGGTTTACTAAAACGTTTATTTGAACAAGAAGTACCTGAAATCTTTGACGGTACAGTTATTGTTAAATCTGTTGCACGTGAAGCTGGCGATCGCTCTAAAATCAGTGTTTATTCTGAAAATCCTGATATCGATGCAGTTGGTGCATGTGTAGGTTCTAAAGGTGCACGTGTAGAAGCGGTTGTTGAAGAACTAGGTGGAGAAAAAATTGATATCGTTCAATGGAATGAAGACCCTAAAGTATTTGTAAGAAATGCATTAAGTCCATCACAAGTATTAGAAGTCATTGTTGATGAAGAAAATCAATCAACAGTTGTTGTCGTTCCAGATTATCAATTGTCATTAGCTATTGGTAAACGTGGTCAAAATGCACGTTTAGCTGCTAAACTGACTGGATGGAAAATTGATATCAAATCTGAAAGCGATGCACGTGAAGCGGGTATTTATCCTGTTATTGAAACTGAACCTATTGCGGACGAAGTAGTCAATACAGGTGACGAAGATGTTGAATTTGATGATGTGAATTTAGAAGAATCTAATTTAACAACTGCAGAATTAGCTGCTGAGACAGATGAAGAATTAGAAGAAACAGATGACGTTTCTGTTGAAGATAAAGATACAGAAAAATAGGTTGGAGTGATGATGTAACATGAAAAAGAAAAAAATTCCAATGCGTAAATGTATCATATCGAATGAAATGCATCCTAAAAAAGATATGATTAGAGTTGTGATCAATAAAGAAGGCGAAATTTTTGCTGACGCTACTGGTAAGAAACAAGGACGAGGTGCTTATGTTTCTAAAGATGTCCAATTAGTAGAAAACGCACAACAAAAAGAAGTTTTAGAAAAATATTTTAAAGCGTCAAAAGAACAATTAGAACCTGTTTATAAAGAGGTTATTCGTTTAATTTATAGAGAAGAGATTCCAAAATAATGAATGAGAAGATATTTAATTTTTTAGGGCTTGCAATGAGAGCTGGCAAAGTGAAAACGGGTGAATCAGTTATTGTCAATGATATGCAAAAAGGCAATATAAAATTAGTTATATTAGCTAATGATGCTTCTCCTAACACTATGAAATTAATACAAAATAAAACTTCGAGTTATAAAGTGCCATTAAGGGTATTTGGAACTAGAGAAGAGTTAGGGATAGCTATTGGTAAAGGTGAGAGGGTAAATGTAGGTTTAACTGATCAAGGTTTTGCCAAAAAATTGCTATCTATGATAGATGAATATCGTGAGGAGTGATTATATGAGTAAACAAAGAATTTACGAATATGCGAAAGAATTAAATCTAAAGAGTAAAGAGATTATAGATGAATTAAAGAGTATGAACGTTGAAGTGTCAAATCACATGCAAGCTTTAGAAGACGACCAAATTAAAGCTTTAGACAAAAAGTTCAAGCCAGAACAAAGCAAAGAAAACACTAAAAATACTCAAAATAATCACAAAAAATCTGAAAACAAACAACAAAACAATCAGAAACAAAATAATAATAAATCAAATAATCAAAGTGGTCAGAATAAAAACAACAAAGGTAAACAACAAAACAACCAAAATAATCAAAATAACAACAATAATAAGAAAAATAATAAGAATAACAAAAATAATAAAAACAATAAAAAGAACAACCAAAAACAAAACAACCAACAACAAGCAGAACCTAAAGAAATGCCATCAAAAATTACGTACCAAGAAGGTATTACAGTTGGCGAATTAGCTGATAAGTTAAATGTTGAATCTTCAGGTATTGTTAAAAAATTATTCTTATTAGGTATTGTTGCAAATATTAATCAATCATTAGATCAAGAGACATTAGAGTTAATTGCAGATGACTATGGTGTTGAAATCGAAGAAGAAGTTGTTATTGAAGAAGAAGACTTATCAATTTATTTCGATGATGAATCAGAAGATCCAGATGCAATTGAGCGTCCAGCAGTAGTAACAATCATGGGACACGTTGACCACGGTAAAACAACATTACTAGACTCAATTCGTCACACTAAAGTAACAGCAGGTGAAGCTGGCGGTATCACTCAACATATTGGTGCTTATCAAATTGAAAATGAAGGTAAAAAAATCACTTTCCTTGATACACCAGGACACGCAGCTTTCACTACTATGCGTGCACGTGGTGCTCAAGTGACAGATATTACAATTTTAGTAGTAGCTGCTGATGATGGTGTTATGCCTCAAACTATTGAAGCAATTAACCATGCGAAAGAAGCCAATGTTCCAACAATTGTAGCAGTTAATAAAATTGACAAACCAACATCAAATCCAGACCGTGTTATGCAAGAATTAACAGAATATGGTTTAATTCCTGAAGACTGGGGTGGCGATACTATCTTTGTACCACTTTCAGCTTTAAGCGGTGATGGTATCGATAATTTATTAGAAATGATTGGTTTAGTAGCAGAAGTACAAGAATTAAAAGCTAACCCAGAAAAACAAGCTGTAGGTACAGTAATTGAAGCAGAATTAGATAAATCACGTGGTCCAGCTGCATCACTATTAGTACAAAACGGTACATTACACCAAGGTGATTCTATCGTAGTTGGTAATACGTATGGACGTATTCGTGCTATGGTAAATGATTTAGGACAACGTATTAAAACTGCTGGTCCATCAACTCCAGTTGAAATTACTGGTATTAACGATGTACCTCAAGCAGGCGATCGCTTTGTAGTATTTAAAGACGAAAAACAAGCTCGTCGTATTGGTGAAGCACGTCATGAAGAAAGTGTTATCCAACAACGTCAAGAAAGTAAAAATGTTACTTTAGATAACTTGTTTGAACAAATGAAACAAGGTGAAATGAAAGACTTAAACGTGATTATTAAAGGTGACGTTCAAGGTTCTGTTGAAGCATTAGCTGCATCATTAATGAAAATTGATGTTGAAGGTGTAAACGTACGTATCATTCACACTGCTGTAGGTGCGATTAATGAATCAGATGTAACATTAGCCAATGCATCAAATGGTATTATCATCGGATTTAACGTTCGTCCTGATTCAGGAGCAAAACGTGCTGCTGAAGCTGATAATGTAGATATGCGTTTACATCGCGTTATCTATAACGTTATCGAAGAAATTGAATCAGCAATGAAAGGTTTACTTGATCCTGAATTTGAAGAACAAGTGATTGGACAAGCAGAAGTACGTCAAACATTTAAAGTATCTAAAGTTGGTACAATTGCAGGTAGTTATGTTACTGACGGTAAGATTACACGTAATGCAGGTGTACGTGTTATCCGTGATGGTATCGTACAATTTGAAGGTGAATTAGATACACTAAAACGTTTTAAAGACGATGCTAAAGAAGTTGCTCAAGGTTATGAATGTGGTATTACAATTGAAAAATACAATGACCTAAAAGAAGGCGACATTATTGAAGCGTTCGAAATGGTTGAAATTAAAAGATAATTTATACTAATGATTTATTCGAGGTTGAGACTGGCGACACTTTTTGAAACAACGTTAAGTTTCTGAAAAGAAAATTGCCTTGATCTCACCTCTTATTTTAACTAAAGAAAAATTTAGAAAGGGTGACAAAGATGAGCAATATGAGAGCAGAACGTGTTGGCGAACAAATGAAAAAAGAAATCATGGATATCGTTAACAATAAAGTGAAAGACCCACGTGTTGGTTTTATCACAATTACTGATGTTGAATTAACAAATGATTTATCTCAAGGAAAAGTTTATTTAACAGTTTTAGGCGATAAAAAAGAAGTCGACAACACATTTAAAGCATTAGAAAAAGCTAAAGGCTTTATCAAATCTGAGCTTGGATCACGCATGAGATTACGTATCATTCCAGAATTATCATTTGAATATGATGAATCCATTGAATACGGAAATAAAATCGAACGTATGATTCAAGATTTACACAAACAAGATAAATAAATATAGCATGACAACACTTAGCCTGGGAAACTTTTTTCTCAGGCTAAATACATATAAAATGACTGAATAGATTTTAAATATCTATCAAACGAATCATATTACTAATTAGTAGTGGTATAATAGCCAGGGATAATAATATTGATAATAAAAAAGGTGTGAAACCATGTATAACGGTATATTACCAGTATTTAAAGAAAGAGGCTTAACTAGCCATGATGTAGTATTTAAGTTAAGAAAAATACTTAATACTAAAAAAATAGGACATACTGGAACATTAGACCCTGAAGTATCAGGCGTATTACCTATTTGTGTAGGGCCTGCGACTCGTGTAAGCGATTATGTTATGGAGATGGGGAAAGCATATGAAGCCACAGTAACCATTGGAAGAAGCACAACTACAGAAGACCAGACAGGAGAAACAGTTGAGCATAAATCGGTTACTGAAACTGATTTAACTGAACAACAAGTAGATCACGTTATTAAACAATTCGAAGGTACAATTGAACAGATTCCACCTATGTACTCATCCGTTAAAGTTAACGGCAAAAGATTATATGAATATGCACGTAATAATGAAACGGTTGAAAGACCAATAAGACAAGCCACTATAAAAATTATTAAACGTACATCACCATTACGTTTTGATGGGGAAGAATGTCACTTTGATATAGCAGTTAGTTGTGGTAAAGGAACATATATACGAACACTAGCTACTGATATAGGTGCTAAACTAGGGTATCCTGCTCATATGTCATTATTAACTCGTATTGAATCTGGAGGCTTTAATTTAGAACAAAGTTTGTCATTAGAAGATATTAAAAATTTGCATGAGCATGATTCGTTACAAGATAAATTGTTTCCTATAGAATATGGTTTGAAAGGTTTACCACAACAAATGGTTACAGATGATCAAATCAAACAACGCATCCTAAACGGACAAAAATTTTATAAAAAGCAGTTCGAAAACATTAATGATGATCAATTTGTATTTGTAGATAATGCATCACAAAAAGTGTTGGCTATATATATCATACATCCAGATAAACCAGGAGAATTAAAACCTAAAAAAGTATTTAATTAAAGGAGATTTATTATGAAAGTGATAGAAATTACCCATCCAATTCAAGAAAATCAAAGAATAAATGAAAACGTTGCGATGGCGTTTGGTTTCTTTGATGGTATGCATAAAGGGCACGATAAAGTTTTTCAAACTTTAGATGAACAAGCGCAATCACACGGATTGAAAAAAGCAGTTATGACCTTTGATCCGCATCCATCAGTTGTGTTAAATCCAGAACGTAAAAGAACAACTTATTTAACACCACTTTCTGATAAAATTGACATGATTGAAGCACATGGTGTTGATTACTGTATTGTCATCAATTTTTCATCTAGATTTGCTAATGTTACTTCTGAAGAATTTATAGAAGAATATATTATTAAAAATAATGTTAAAGAAGTTATTGCAGGATTTGATTTTACATTTGGAAAATTCGGTAAAGGTAACATGTCAGTGTTAAATGAGGTAGAAGACTTTAACACTACTATAGTTGGTAGACAAGAACTAGGCGAAGAAAAAATATCAACGACTGCTATTAGAGAAGCATTGCAAAATGGAGAACTACAAAAAGCCAATGAAGAATTGGGTTACTTATATAAAATCAAAGGTACTGTAGTTCAAGGTGAAAAACGAGGCCGTACTATTGGTTTTCCAACTGCAAATGTTCATCCTAGCGATGATTACTTATTACCAAAAAAAGGTGTATACGCTGTAAGTATGGAAATCGGAGCAGAACAAAAGCTGTTCCGTGGAGTTGCTAATGTAGGTGTTAAACCAACTTTCCATGACCCAGCTAAAGCCGAAGTAGTTATCGAAGTAAATATTTTCGATTTCGATGAAAATATTTACGGTGAACGTGTAGTTGTTTATTGGCATCATTTCTTAAGACCGGAAATAAAATTTGATGGTATAGATCCATTGGTTGAACAAATGAATGATGATAAAGCGCGTGCAAAATATTTATTATCAGTTGATTTCGGTGATGATGTATCATATAATATATAAAGTTGATTAAAACGAGTTGATTCGTTTTAACCACAACCTTTTTCTTAGTAGGTCGAGACTCCGACGCCTAACTCGGATAAAGGTGTATATACAATAAAGGAGGAAATTGATAATGGCAATTTCACAAGAACGTAAAAATGAATTAATTAAAGAATACCGTACTCACGAAGCAGACACTGGATCTCCAGAAGTACAAATCGCTGTCTTAACTGCTGAAATCTCAGCTTTAAACGAGCATTTACGTGAGCACAAAAAAGACCACCATTCACGTCGTGGATTATTAAAAATGGTAGGTCGTCGTAGACATTTATTAAACTACTTACGTGGTAAAGATATTCAACGTTACCGTGAATTAATTAAATCATTAGGTATCCGTCGTTAATCTTAATAATAAATTAGGAAAGCACCATTCGATTGGTACTTTCCTTTTTTTATTCTCTAACAAATAAGAACTAATATAAATTGAAAGTAATAAGTGATATGATATAAGTAATAGAATTTAGAGAGGAGATTCATAATGTCTCAAGAGAAGAAAGTTTTTAAAACTGAATGGGCTGGCAGATCATTAACAATTGAAACAGGACAGTTAGCCAAACAAGCTAATGGTGCTGTTTTAGTTCGTTATGGTGATACAGTTGTATTATCAACTGCAACTGCTTCTAAAGAGCCACGTGATGGTGACTTTTTCCCATTAACAGTTAATTATGAAGAAAAAATGTATGCTGCAGGTAAAATTCCTGGAGGATTTAAAAAGAGAGAAGGACGTCCAGGTGATGATGCAACTTTAACTGCACGTTTAATTGATAGACCAATTCGTCCATTATTCCCTAAAGGTTACAAACATGATGTGCAAATTATGAACATTGTACTTAGTGCAGACCCAGATTGCTCACCTGAAATGGCTGCAATGATAGGTTCATCTATGGCATTAAGTGTTTCTGATATTCCATTCCAAGGACCAATCGCTGGTGTAAATGTGGGTTATGTTGACGGAAAATATGTTATCAATCCAACTGTTGCAGAGAAAGAAGTATCACGTTTAGACCTAGAAGTTGCAGGTCATAAAGACGCTGTTAACATGGTTGAAGCGGGTGCTAGCGAAATTACTGAAAGCGAAATGCTTGAGGCAATCTTCTTTGGTCATGATGAAATTAAACGCTTAGTTGCATTCCAACAAGAAATTATTGACCATATTCAACCTGAAAAACAAGAATTTATTCCAATTGAAAGAGATGAAGCACTTGTTGAAAAGGTTAAATCTTTAACAGAAGAAAAAGGTTTAAAAGACACTGTATTAACATTTGATAAACAACAACGTGACATTAATTTAGATGCATTAAAAGAAGACATTGTTGCTGAATTTATCGATGAAGAAGATCCTGATAATGAAACTTTAATTAAAGAAGTTTATGCAATCTTAAATGATTTGGTTAAAGAAGAAGTAAGACGTTTAATCGCAGACGAAAAAATTCGTCCTGATGGTCGTAAACCTGATGAAATTCGTCCATTAGAATCTGAAGTTGGTCTTTTACCTAGAGCACATGGATCTGGTTTATTCACTCGTGGACAAACACAAGCATTGTCAGTATTAACATTAGGTGCTTTAGGAGATTATCAATTAATTGATGGCCTAGGACCAGAAGAAGAAAAACGTTTTATGCATCACTATAATTTCCCTAACTTCTCAGTTGGTGAAACGGGTCCAGTAAGAGCACCAGGACGTCGTGAAATTGGTCACGGTGCATTAGGTGAAAGAGCACTTAAGCACATCATACCTGATACTTCAGATTTCCCTTATACAGTAAGAATCGTAAGTGAAGTATTAGAATCTAATGGTTCATCTTCACAAGCGTCTATTTGTGGTTCAACATTAGCTTTAATGGATGCAGGTGTGCCAATTAAAGCACCAGTTGCCGGTATCGCTATGGGACTTGTTACTCGTGAAGATAGTTATACTATTTTAACGGATATTCAAGGTATGGAAGATGCTTTAGGTGACATGGACTTTAAAGTTGCAGGTACTAAAGAAGGTATTACTGCTATCCAAATGGACATTAAAATTGACGGTTTAACTCGTGAAGTGATTGAAGAAGCTTTAGAACAAGCGCGTCAAGGTCGTTTAGCTATTATGGATCATATGTTACAAACTATTGATCAACCTAGAAATGAACTAAGTGCCTATGCACCTAAAGTTGTTACAATGAATATTAACCCATCAAAAATTAGAGATGTCATTGGACCAGGCGGTAAAAAAATCAATGAAATTATTGATGAAACAGGCGTTAAACTTGATATCGAACAAGACGGTCAAATATTTATTGGTGCAGTAGATCAAGAAATGATTAATCGTGCACGTGAAATAATTGAAGAAATTACTCGTGAAGCTGAAGTTGGTCAAGTATACAATGCTAAAGTTAAACGTATTGAAAAATACGGCGCTTTCGTTGAATTATTCCCAGGTAAAGATGCGTTATTACACATCTCACAAATTTCTACTGAACGTATTAATAAAGTAGAAGACGTGTTGAAAATCGGAGACACAATTGAAGTTAAAGTAACTGAAATTGACAAACAAGGTCGTGTCAACGCTTCACATAAAGCTATAAACGAAAAATAATATTGTTTAAATGATTGGAATCTTTATAAAGGGTTCCAATCTTTTTATATTTCGCTAACCTTTTATATTAAAGCAGTGATGACATTGATTAATAGTGTACATCAAGCCCATTTTAACTTATAATAAATGGTGAGTTTATATATGGACGGGGATAAAATATAGGAGGTAACATTTTGAGTTTAATAAAGAAAAAAAATAAAGACATTCGCATCATACCACTTGGTGGTGTAGGAGAAATTGCGAAAAATATGTATATCGTTGAAGTAGACGATGAGATGTTTATGCTTGATGCTGGTTTAATGTTTCCAGAAGATGAAATGTTAGGCGTAGATATCGTAATTCCAGACATTCAATATGTCATTGAAAATAAAGAAAAATTAAAAGGCATTTTCCTAACACATGGACATGAACATGCAATGGGTGCCGTAAGTTATATATTAGAACAAGTTGATGCTCCTGTTTACGGGTCTAAATTAACAATTGCCCTTGTTAAAGAGATTATGAAATCACGTAATATTAATAAAAAAGTTCGTTACTATTCAGTTAACCATGAATCAGTTATGCGTTTTAAAAATGTGAATATTAGTTTCTTTAATACAACACATAGTATCCCCGATAGTTTAGGTATCTGTATTCACACATCTTATGGTTCAATTGTATACACAGGTGAATTCAAATTTGATCAAAGTTTAAGTGGACAATACTCACCAGACTTTAAACGTATGGCTGAAATTGGAGAAGAAGGAGTCTTTGCTTTAATCAGTGACTCTACTGAAGCTGAAAAACCAGGATACAATACACCTGAAAACGTGATTGAACATCACATGTACGATGCATTTGCTAAAGTAAATGGACGTCTTATTGTATCATGCTATGCTTCAAACTTTATAAGAATACAACAAGTATTAAATATTGCGAGCCAATTAAATCGTAAAGTATCTTTCTTAGGACGTTCACTAGAAAGTTCATTTAATATTGCACGTAAAATGGGTTATTTTGATATTCCGAAAGATTTACTTATTCCAATTAGCGAAGTTGAAAATTATCCTAAAAATGAAGTCATTATTATTGCAACAGGTATGCAAGGTGAACCTGTAGAAGCATTAAGTCAAATGGCTCAACAAAAACATAAAATTATGAACATCGAAAAAGGTGATTCAGTATTTTTAGCAATTACAGCATCAGCTAATATGGAAGTTATTATCGCTAATACATTAAATGAATTAGTACGTGCAGGTGCACATATTATTCCTAATAATAAAAAGATTCATGCATCAAGTCATGGATGTATGGAAGAACTAAAAATGATGATTAATATTATGAAACCAGAATACTTTATACCTGTTCAAGGTGAATTTAAAATGCAAATTGCGCATGCTAAATTAGCAGCTGAAGCAGGTGTTGCACCTGAAAAGATTTTCCTTGTTGAAAAAGGTGATGTTATTAATTATGACGGTACAAATATGGTATTAAATGAAAAAGTACCTTCAGGTAATATATTAATCGATGGTATCGGCGTCGGTGATGTAGGTAATATTGTATTAAGAGATCGCCATTTATTAGCTGAAGACGGAATCTTTATTGCAGTAGTTACACTTGATCCTAAAAATCGCAGAATTGCAGCGGGACCTGAAATACAATCAAGAGGTTTTGTTTACGTTAGAGAAAGCGAAGACTTATTAAAAGAAGCTGAAGAAAAAGTACGTGAAATCGTTGAAGCAGGATTACAAGAAAAACGTATTGAATGGTCAGATATTAAACAAAATATGAGAGACAAAATTAGCAAATTACTTTTCGAAAGTACTAAACGTCGTCCAATGATTATTCCAGTCATTTCAGAAATATAATCATTATAAATATAATTTAAAGAGGTTGGGACATACTCACATTGTTTTTAGTCATTTGAAATATATGACTTTGAACTTCAATAGACTATTGTAAGTATAAGGAATGATTCGAATACATTCTTTATTTTACGAAATGTTTCTATTATGAGTGTAAGTGTCCTTGCCTCTTTCATCTTATTAAAAAAGCCTTAAATTATTGGCACAAAAGTTATTTATTATACATATGAAAGATTATAAAAAGAAGGTGTACCAATTTGCCACAAGCAAAGAAAAAATCGCCGACAAAGAAAAAAACAAATACAACTAGAAAGAAAACAACCACAAAGAAAAAGCAAACTGAGAGTCCATTAAGATATATTATTGCTATCGTTGTGGTTATTTTAATCATTTTAGGTGCTTTTCAATTAGGCATCATAGGACGAATGATTGATAGTTTCTTTAATTATTTTGTCGGAATGAGTCGATATTTAACATATATTTTAATTTTATTAGCAACAGGTTTTATCACATATTCTAAGAAAATACCTAAAACAAGAAGAACAGTAGGTTCAATTACATTACAATTTGCATTACTATTTATAGCTCAGCTATATTATCACTTTAGTAAAGGTATCGTTTCTGAAAGAGAACCAGTATTGTCTTATGTTTATAAATCATATGAACATAATCATTTTCCAAATTTTGGTGGCGGATTGATTGGCTATTATTTACTAGAAATTTGTATTCCGCTCATTTCTATTGTCGGTGTTATCATTATTACGATTTTACTTTTAGCATCAAGCATTATTTTGCTATTAAACTTAAGACATCGTGATGTATCTAAAAAAATATTAGAAGGTATAAAAACTACTACAGTATCAGCTTCTCAAAATTTAAAAGAAAACCGACAAAATAATAAATCTAAAAAAGAAGAAAAAGCCAAAAATAAAGCAGAAAGAATCGAAAAGCGCCATCGTTCACAAGAAAATGATGTAGTAAAAGACGTTACAGATTTACCAGAAGTACAACAAGACAGTGATATACCTATATATGGTCATAGTGATTCTGAGAAAGAGACAGTACAACCAAAACGTAAAAAACGATTATTTGATCATGAAGCAAATGACAATACACCAAGCAATAAAGAACAACAGACGAATAATGATCGTTCTGAAATAGAACATCAAACTCAATCAACAAATAATGAAAATGATGATAGCCAAAATGAAAATTCTATTTCTGAAGCTGGAGAAGAAATGAATGTTTCTTATGTAGTACCGCCATTATCATTATTAAAGCAACCAGCTCAGAAACAATCAACGTCAAAAGCAGAAGTTAAACGTAAAGGTCAAGTTTTAGAATCTACAATGAAAAACTTCGGTGTTGATGCAAAAGTTACTCAAATTAAAATCGGACCAGCCGTTACACAATATGAAGTTCAACCAGCACAAGGAGTGAAAGTAAATAAAATCGTTAATTTGCATAATGATATTGCTTTAGCTTTAGCTGCAAAGGATGTACGTATTGAAGCACCTATACCAGGACGTTCAGCTGTAGGTATTGAAGTGCCAAATGATAAGATCTCTTTAGTTGCATTGAAAGAAGTATTAGAAGAAAAATTCCCTTCTAATGATAAATTAGAAGTCGGATTGGGTAGAGATATCTCAGGAGATCCAATTACTATTCAATTAAACGAAATGCCCCATTTATTAGTTGCGGGTTCTACCGGAAGTGGTAAGTCTGTTTGCATTAATGGAATAATTACTAGTTTGTTATTAAATGCTAAGCCACATGAAGTTAAACTTATGTTGATTGATCCTAAAATGGTAGAATTAAATGTGTACAATGGTATTCCGCATTTATTAATACCAGTTGTAACTAACCCACATAAAGCAGCACAAGCTTTAGAAAAGATTGTAGCGGAAATGGAAAGACGTTATGATTTATTCCAACATTCTTCTACAAGAAATATAGAAGGATATAATCAATATATTAGAAATCAAAATAAAGAATTAGATGAAAAACAAGCAGAATTACCTTATATTGTTGTAATTGTAGATGAATTAGCTGATTTAATGATGGTTGCTGGTAAAGAAGTAGAAAATGCTATTCAACGTATCACCCAAATGGCACGTGCAGCAGGTATTCATTTAATTGTTGCTACACAAAGACCGTCCGTAGATGTTATTACTGGTATAATTAAAAATAATATTCCATCAAGAATTGCCTTTGCTGTAAGTTCACAAACAGACTCAAGAACGATTATAGGTTCTGGAGGAGCTGAAAAATTACTAGGTAAAGGTGATATGCTATACGTTGGAAATGGTGATTCAACTAAAACAAGAATACAGGGTGCATTCTTAAGTGACCAAGAAGTACAGGATGTAGTCAACTATGTAGTGGAACAACAACAAGCTAATTATGTTAAAGAAATGGAACCTGATGCACCAGTAGATAAGTCAGAAATGAAAAGTGAAGATGCGTTATATGATGAAGCCTACTTATTTGTTATAGAAAAACAAAAAGCAAGTACATCTTTATTACAAAGACAGTTTAGAATTGGGTATAACCGAGCATCAAGACTCATGGATGATCTTGAGAGAAATCAAGTTATAGGTCCTCAAAAGGGAAGTAAACCAAGACAAATTTTAGTTGATATTGATAAAGATGAGGTGTAATTATGTCGGAAATGAATGCTAAATATAGAGTAAAACAATACATTTTAAATAAAATTAAATCTGGAGAGTTAGAGTATGGAAGTAAATTACCAAGTAATTTATCAATTGCTCGTGAACTTCAAATAAAAAAAGATGATGTTTATGATGGGATAAATGAACTTATCACTGAACAAGTGATAGTTGATAATTTTGAAGAGGGTACAAGTGTGAAATCACTGCCCCCTTTCTTTTATCCCTTAAATGAATTGATTAGTATAACTGAAATGATTAAAAGTGCTGGTTTTAAATCTGGGACTGAATATTTAAATTTTGATGAACAACCAGCAACCATTTTAGATGCTAAACGTTTAGGAATTGGCGAAAAACAACCAGTTACTATTATAGAAAGATTAAAAACTGCCAATCACCAACCGGTTGTGTATTGTTTAGATAAAATTGCGAAGGACTATTTAACATGTACGGGTTACCAAGAAAGTAATGGTTCAATGTTAAATGCAATTAAAGATGCAACAGGTCATATAGTAACTTATGCAGAAACTGATTTAGAAGCGGTTAATTATGAACCTCATATATCAGAATTACTTAATGCCTCACCACATGAAGGATTAATGTTACTCAAAGTAACACATTATGATGAAGAAAAGAATCCGATTTTATATTCTTTAAATTATATGAAAAGTAGTTTAGTGAAATTTAGAATTACAAAAGAAAAATAATGATAAAGTCATTGGAGGTAAAGTAGTTGCATAAAGAAAAGCAAAATAATAAAAATAGACATATTCATGTGATGCCAACTGAAAAATTTAAAACTACAACGATAACATTTAAATTTATGGCACCACTTGGTTATGAAACAATTACTGAACGATCAGTGCTTAGTAAAGTACTAGTAAGAGCTTCTCAAAAGTGGCAAGACGATAAGGCTTTGAATCGTCGATTGTCTGAACTTTATGGCGCTTATGTGAATAGTTTTGTTTCTAAATTTAAAGATAAACATGTTATTACAATTTCCCTTGAAATCGTAAATGAACGCTATCTCAAAGACCAAACCCCATTATTTGAACAAGGGTTAGATTTATTAAATGAATTAATATGGAATCCATTAATACATAATCAACAATTTGACGAAAAATTTGTTAAACAAGAAAAATCACTACTTAGTAAAAAAATAGAAGCTATGATTGATAATAAAGCGCAATATTCATTCTTAAAATTGTTAGAAAATATGTTTGAAAATGAAGCTTATCAATATTTAGCAACAGGTCAAATTGAACAAATATCTAAAGTGACTCCAAATTCCTTATATAATACATATCAATCAATGATTCAAAATGATTATTGTGCTGTTTATGTTGTAGGTAATGTTAATCAACAACAAGTTATTGACCAAATCAATACTAAATTTAATATTGAGCCATTTATTTTTGAGACAACTTCAAATGATAATAAACAATTAGAAAATGCTAGCAACATACCGAATCCAATTGTTGAGACTGATGATGTTGATCAAGCAAAGCTAAATTTAGGATATCGTTTCCCAACGCATTATGGTAAAAATAATTACTATGCTTTTATAGTGTTTAATATTATGTTTGGCGGAGATCCTTCATCTGTACTATTTAACGAGGTACGTGAAAGACAAAGTTTAGCTTATTCTATTCATTCACAAATTGATGGTAAAAATGGTTATCTATTTGTGCTTAGTGGTGTATCAGCAGATAAATATGAAGTTGCTAAACAAACAATTTTAGAAGAGTTCGATAAATTTAAAAAAGGTGAATTTGAAGAAGATAAAATTGAATTAGCTAAAAAAATCATTACGTCCCAAAGGCACGAATCTACAGATAGACCCAAAAGTATTATAGAAATATTACATAATCAGATTCTGTTAGATGAACCACAAACTGACGAAGACTTTTTGAATAACATAAATCAAGTTACTAAGAAAGATATCGTAGATCTTGTAAATGAAGCAGTTTTAGATTCGATTTATGTATTAACGAAAGGGTGAAATGAGTAGTGAAACAACATTACTATGAGGTCATAGATGAAAAAGTTTATGAACATGAATTACAAAATGGCTTACGTTTATTTGTCATTCCTAAACCTGGATTTCAAAAAACATTTGTAACGTATACTACTCAATTTGGCTCACTAGATAGTCGTTTTAAACCTCTTGGGCAGAATGAATTTGTGACAGTCCCTGATGGCGTAGCACATTTTTTAGAACATAAATTGTTTGAAAAAGAAGAGGAAGATTTATTTACTGCTTTTGCTGAAGAAAATGCACAAGCGAATGCATTTACAAGTTTTGATCGTACAAGTTACTTATTTAGTGCTACTGATCACTTAGAAAATAATATTAAACGATTACTGACTATGGTTGAGACGCCTTATTTTACAAAAGAAACTGTAGATAAAGAAAAAGGTATTATTGCAGAAGAAATCAAAATGTATCAAGAACAACCTGGCTATAAATTAATGTTTAATACATTAAGAGCGATGTATACAAATCATCCAATTAGAGTGGATATTGCGGGTAGTGTTGAAAGTATTTATGACATTACTAAAGATGACTTATATTTATGTTATGAAACATTCTACCACCCATCTAATATGGTACTTTTTGTTGTAGGTGACGTAGATCCAGAATATATTGTTGATATTGTAGAGGAACATGAAAATCAGCGAGATAAAACAAATCAACCTGAAATCGAACGTGCTAAAATTGATGAACCTCAATCTGTGAATCAACATTTTGTAACTGAAGAAATGAAACTACAATCCCCTAAATTGATGCTTGGATTTAAAAATCAACCATTAGAAGAATCTCCTGAAAAATATGTACAACGTGATTTAGAAATGACATTTTTCTATGAACTTATTTTTGGAGAAGAGACTGAATTTTATCAAGAATTACTTAATAATGATTTAATTGATGAAACATTTGGATATCAATTTGTTTTAGAACCGACGTACAGTTTTTCTATAATTACAAGTGCCACAACTAATCCAGATCAATTAAAACAATTGCTTTTAAATCAATTGAAACAAAATCAAGGTAATCTTTCAGACATTGAAGCTTTTGAATTACTGAAAAAACAATTTATCGGCGAATTTATTTCGAGTCTTAATTCTCCTGAGTACATTGCGAATCAATATGCAAAGCTATACTTTGAAGGAGTTAGTGTCTTTGATATGTTAGATATCGTTGAAAATATTACGCTTGAAAGTGTCAACGAGACATCACAACTATATTTGAATTTAGATGAAATCGTTGATAGTCGCTTGGAGATTAAATCATAATGAGAGCTCTAGTATTAGGTGGTTCAGGTTCAATAGGAACAGCAATTGTTGAACAATTATTAATTGATGGATATGAAGTCGATCTACAATTTAACACGTCCGATGAGACCCAATTAAAGGCACAGTATCAAAATAAAAAAGTTAATTTAATTCAATGCGATTTATCAGGTAATGTTAATTTAGACCATTTATTTGGGCATATTCAGCAACTTGATTGTATTATTTATGCTGCAGGAAATGCATTATACGGTATGCTTCAAGACATGACTGATGAACAAATTGACATGACTTATCAGATTCACGTCCACCAACTCATTAGAATAAGTCGTTATTTTGTAGATACATTGAGACAAAGTGAAAATGGAAGAATCATTGTTATTTCTTCAATTTGGGGAGAAACTGGTGCGAGTATGGAAACAATTTATGCGACAATGAAAAGTGCTCAGCTAGGGTTCGTAAAATCATTAAGTCAAGAATTATCACAAACATCAGTGACTGTTAATGCAATTACGCCAGGTTTTGTATCAGGTAATATGAGTGACAAATGGTCTGAAGATGAACTTAACCAAATTTTAGATGAACTTCCTCAACACCGTATGATTGCACCTAATGAAATAGCTTATGCTTGTTCATATTTATATCATCCTATGGCTAAAAGTATTACTGGCACCATTCAAAAAGTTAACGGTGGTTGGTATTTGTAATAACTACTTGTAAGCTCCAAATTTTTGCATGAACTTTGTAGTACATGATATTGAATTCGATGTTATAATGTGAGTATTGTTAATCAAAGTATAGTCTATTTTATAGTTGTGTTTAAACAAGGGGTGGATACTCGTGTCAGTGGCTGAGAGAAGAAAAGAATGGTATCTAGAATACGAAATTACAATGAATCGTGCTGGTTTGCTAGGAGACGTTTCGAGTTTATTAGGAATGTTAGGCATTAGTATCGTTACTATTAATGGCGTTGATCAAGGTAAACGTGGATTATTAATTAAAACTGATAAATTAGAAAAATTTCAACGATTCGAACAAATCGTTAAAGAAATTAATGAAATCGATATAACTAAATTACGTGTACCTGAATTGCGAGACAGATTAGCTGTTAGACACGGTCGTTATATCGAACAAGATGCCGATGATAAAAAGACATTTCGTTTTGAACGTGAAGATTTAGGTTTACTTGTTGACTTCTTAGCAGAATTATTCAAAGAAGAAGGACATAAATTAATAGGAATTCGTGGCATGCCACGAGTTGGTAAAACGGAATCAATCGTAGCAGGTAGTGTTTGTGCCCATAAACGTTGGTTATTTATCAGCTCAACATTAATTAAACAAACAGTTAGAAGTTCATTAATTAAAGGCGAATATGATTCGAACCATGTTTATATTATAGACGGAGCAGTTACAGCTCGAGAATCTAATACGAAACACCAAGATTTAGTTAGAGAGATAATGACACTTCCTTCAGTGAAAGTAGTGGAGCATCCAGATTTATTTGTTGAATCATGTGATTATAGCATGGATGATTTTGACTATATTATTGAATTACGTGAAAATAAAGATCAGGAAATTCAATATGAAGAAATGAAGAAACAAACAGCTCAAACTAAAAGTAAAAATAATTTAGATTTTGGTGATCCATTTGGTGGAGGATTTGGATTTTTTGAATAGGATTTAAGGAGGCATATTTTTGAAAACGATAGGCGAAGTATTAAAAGGTAGACGTGAAAGATTAGGAATGACTCTTAATGAATTGGAGCAACGAACGCAACTTAAACGTCATACACTAGAACAAATAGAAAACAATGAATTTAATCAATTACCTAACAGTAATTATGCTGAAGGTTTCATTCGAAAGTATGCCAATGTTGTTAATATTGAACCCAACCAATTAATTCAGGCACATCAAGATGAAATACCCCAACATCATATTCAATTAGACGATATGATAACTTCGTTCGCTAATAAAGAAGCGCCTCCTTATCGAAGTAAATCTATGGAACCATTGCAAGTTGCAGCTATTATTGTTTTAGTTACATTAGTAACATTAGCTTTATGGATTTTAGCAGTATTATTATTTTAAAGAAAAATGTATTAAGAAATGAGGTTGAAAAATGAATATACCGAATCAGATTACGGTATTCAGAGTTATACTTATACCAGTGTTTATCTTATTTGCTTTAGTAAATTTTGGTTTTGGGAAAATGTCATTCTTAGGCGGATATGATATAAAAATAGAACTATTTATCGGAGCAATTATTTTTATTATTGCATCATTAAGTGATTTTGCCGATGGATATTTAGCACGTAAATGGCAGTTAGTAACTAATATGGGTAAATTTTTAGATCCTTTAGCTGATAAATTACTAGTTGCTAGTGCATTGATTGTATTAGTTCAATTAGATTTAACTAACTCTGTTGTAGCAATTATAATTATTGCAAGAGAATTTGCAGTTACTGGTCTTAGATTGTTACAAATTGAACAAGGATTTGTAAGTGCTGCAGGGCAACTAGGTAAAATTAAAACTGCAGTAACTATGGTTGCTATTATTTGGATTTTATTAGGTGATCCATTAGCAACTTGGATTGGTTTCCCAATTGGACAAGTTTTATTATATATCGGTGTATTCTTTACAATTCTTTCTGGTATTGAATACTTCTACAAAGGCAGAGATGTATTTAAACATTAAATAATTAACGAGTTGAAATGGAATCGTTTCAACTCGTTTTTTTATATTTTTCAACAGATTCAGTATCTTGTTTGATGTGGAATCCTCATTCTTAGATTTTACTGTTATAAACGTTTATAATAGTGATATTGCATACATTCGAGAATTAAAGGGGAGTAATGTGTTATGAATATTTCGATTATAGCTGTTGGATCAGAACTACTGTTAGGACAAATTGCAAATACTAATGGACAATATTTGTCTAAATTATTTAATGGTGTTGGAAAAAATGTTGTAGAACATACAGTTATTGGTGACAACCCAGAGCGTTTAGAATATATTATTCGTCAAGGTTTAGAACGTTTTGACATGCTTGTTCTGACAGGCGGCTTAGGACCTACAAAAGATGACTTAACGAAACATACAGTCGCAAAAGTTTTAAACAAAGATTTAGTTACTGATGAAGCCTCATTAGATTATATTAAAGGTTATTTTGAAGACCAAGGTCAAGAAATGACACCTAATAATAAACAGCAAGCATTAGTAATAGAAGATTCAATTGTTCTTCCTAATAGAAATGGAATGGCACCAGGTATGTTAGTTGAAAATGAAGGTAAAAAGGTAGTATTATTACCCGGACCGCCAAAAGAAATGAAACCTATGGCTAAAAATGAATTACTACCATATATTCTTGATGATGATAAAGTTATTTTTTCAGAACAGCTTAAATTTGCTGGCATTGGCGAATCTAAAGTAGAAACAATCTTAATGGATTTAATTGATAAGCAAACAAATCCTACTATTGCGCCACTAGCCGGTTCTCATGAAGTATATATCAGATTAACAGCAAATGCTGAAACCCAACAGCAATGTCGAGATTTAATTCAACCAATAAAAGAAGAAGTATTAAATCGCATTGGCGAATATTATTATGGTTCAGACGATACAACATTAGAAGCGGCTGTAATGAATCACATGAATAGTACATTTTCAATTTATGATGGTGTTACCAATGGAGCGTTATATACACGTCTAAAAAATGAAGATACAGAAGATCAATTAAAAGGCGCATTACCAGATTCACCACAATTTGTTGATCATGAACTAGATATAAATGAACAATTATATATGACTGCTAAATATGTAAAAGATTTATTTAAAACAGAGAAGGGTATTACTTTATTGCATAATGAAAAAGATGTTTATTTGGGTATCCTCAATGATGATAAATTAGATATTGAATCATTTAAAATGTCTCAAAATAGAAATTTATTAAGAAGCAGAAGTCAAAATTATGCATTAATAAAATTATTAAAATGGCTAGAACAATAAAATTATATTAGTTTCTGTACTATTTTATAGTACGTTTGTTCGTTTTTGTTTGTGTGTTTTATAAAATAACACGAACAAATATTCGTAAATCGCTTGTAATTTTATTTAAAAGCTTGTATAGTATGAATTAAGATATTAAACAGAAAACATTCCCAATTTAGGAGGTCTCGCTTTGGATAACGAACGTCAAAAAGCTCTAGATACAGTAATAAAAAATATGGAAAAATCATTTGGTAAAGGTGCAGTAATGAAATTAGGCGATAATAAAGGCCGTAGAGTTTCAAGTACATCAAGTGGTTCAGTTACGTTAGATAACGCATTAGGAGTAGGTGGCTATCCTAAAGGAAGAATTATTGAGATATATGGTCCAGAAAGTTCTGGTAAAACAACAGTAGCATTACATGCTATTGCTGAAACACAAAAAAATGGCGGCGTTGCAGCATTTATTGATGCCGAACATGCTTTAGATCCTGTATACGCACAAGCATTAGGTGTGGATATTGATAATTTATATCTTTCACAACCTGACCACGGGGAACAAGGCCTTGAAATTGCAGAAGCTTTTGTTCGTAGTGGTGCAGTAGATATCGTTGTAGTCGATTCAGTAGCTGCATTAACACCTAAAGCTGAAATTGAAGGTGAAATGGGAGACACACACGTTGGTTTACAAGCTAGATTGATGTCACAAGCATTACGTAAATTATCTGGTGCTATTTCTAAATCTAACACTACAGCAATTTTCATTAACCAAATTCGTGAAAAAGTTGGTGTTATGTTTGGTAACCCAGAAACAACTCCTGGTGGTAGAGCGTTAAAATTCTATAGCTCTGTTCGATTAGAAGTTCGTCGTGCTGAACAATTAAAACAAGGACAAGAAATTGTTGGTAATAGAACTAAGATTAAAGTAGTTAAAAATAAAGTTGCGCCACCATTTAGAGTTGCAGAAGTTGATATCATGTATGGTCAAGGTATCTCTAAAGAAGGAGAACTTATTGATCTTGGTGTTGAAAATGAAATTGTAGATAAATCAGGTGCATGGTATTCATACAATGGAGATAGAATGGGACAAGGTAAAGAAAATGTTAAATCCTACCTTAAAGAAAACCCACAAATTAAAGAAGAAATTGACCAAAAATTACGACAAAAACTTGGAATTTTTGATGGCGACGTAGAAGAAAAAGAAGAAGAGGCGCCAAAGTCTTTATTTGATGAAGAATAAAATAAATTGGATTTTTCAAAAGCAGTTTCTATAGATATTATATAGAAACTGCTTTTTATTTATCATTAACTGAAATAAATCAAAATAACATTTTGTAAAATAACAACTCAATTTCTTTATAATACTTATAAGTTAGCATTGATATCTTGACACTTCTGAGTGTAAAACCGTACAATTAGTATGTATGATTCTTATATAATTTCATATAATCATATTGATTTTGATATACAGAGCAAACCCTAGATAAAGGAGGTGTTTATGTGAATTTATTAGGCCTCCTACTCATTTTGCTGGGTATAATTCTAGGCGTTGTTGTAGGGTATGTTGTTGCCCGAAATTTATTGCATCAAAAGCAGGTTCAGGCTAGACAGACAGCCGATGATATTGTCAATCAAGCGCACAAAGAAGCCGACAACACTAAGAAAGAAAAATTGCTTGAGGCAAAAGAAGAAAATCAAATTTTACGAGAACAAACTGAAAATGAACTACGTGAAAGACGTGGTGAATTACAAAGACAAGAAACCCGACTTCTTCAAAAAGAAGAGAACTTAGAGCGTAAATCTGATCTGTTAGATAAAAAAGATGAGATTTTAGAGCAAAAAGAATCAAAAATTGAAGAAAGACAACAACAAGTAGACGCAAAAGAGAGTAGTGTTCAAACATTAATAATGAAGCATGAACAAGAATTAGAACGCATCTCCGGTCTCACTCAAGAAGAAGCTGTAAATGAGCAACTTCAACGAGTAGAAGAAGAACTGTCACAAGATATTGCTATACTTGTTAAGGAAAAAGAAAGAGAAGCTAAAGAAAAAGTTGATAAAACAGCAAAAGAATTGCTAGCTACTACAGTACAAAGGTTAGCAGCAGATCATACAACTGAATCAACTGTATCAGTTGTAAACTTGCCAAATGATGAAATGAAAGGTCGAATAATCGGACGTGAAGGACGAAATATTCGTACACTTGAAACACTTACGGGCATCGATTTAATTATCGATGACACTCCAGAAGCTGTCATTTTATCTGGTTTTGACCCTATTAGACGAGAAATCGCTAGAACAGCATTAGTTAACTTAGTTTCTGATGGAAGAATTCATCCTGGTCGTATTGAAGATATGGTCGAAAAAGCTAGAAAAGAAGTAGACGATATTATTAGAGAAGCCGGTGAACAAGCTACATTCGAAATCAATGTTCATAACATGCATCCTGACTTAGTTAAAATACTTGGACGTTTAAATTATCGTACAAGTTATGGACAAAATGTGCTTAAACATTCTATCGAAGTAGCACATTTATCAGGAATGTTAGCAGCAGAACTAGGTGAAGATGTTACGTTAGCGAAACGTGCTGGATTACTTCATGATGTTGGTAAAGCCATCGATCACGAAGTTGAAGGTAGTCACGTTGAAATAGGTGTTGAATTAGCTAAAAAATATGGTGAAAATGAAACAATTATTAATGCTATTCATTCCCATCATGGTGATGTTGAACCAACATCAATTATCTCGATTTTAGTTGCAGCAGCTGACGCATTATCAGCCGCTCGTCCTGGCGCTCGAAAAGAGACATTAGAAAATTACATTCGTCGATTAGAGCGTTTAGAAACACTTTCAGAAAGTTATGATGGTGTTGAAAAAGCATTCGCAATTCAAGCAGGTAGAGAAATTCGTGTAGTAGTTTCACCTGAAGAAATAGATGATTTAAAATCATACCGATTGGCTAGAGATATTAAAACTCAAATTGAGGACGAATTACAATATCCAGGTCATATCAAAGTGACAGTTGTTCGAGAGACTAGAGCAGTAGAATATGCTAAATAAGTTAAACCCCTAATTACTCATTGTGTAGTTAGGGGTTTAGTTATTATCAAAATTTGTGATTATATAAAAAAACTGACGATTGATGTTAAATAAATCAATCGTCAGATATTCGTATAATCATAATGTTGTATTAAAAATTTTACTTCAATTGTAAATCTGTTTTCTTCAATTCTTGAATAATTTCAGCTGTGTCATAGCAATTAGTAGCGATATTAGCGTATCTTTCTGCTAAACGGTATGCATTGATGTATAATTTTAAACTTTCTTTAGCAATATCTTCTGCATCTTCTGATTTAGATGGGTTAGAACTTACTACTAATTCTGCAAACTTTTCAGGATCGATATTAATAGACATTTATTATTTACAACTCCTAAATATTTTATAAACATATACTAACATAATAT
>NZ_RXWW01000093.1 GCF_003970495.1 Staphylococcus pasteuri | reverse complement strand
ATGTATTAATAATTACTTTATTGATGAAACATAAAAAGGTGGTTATTCTATGAGCTTAAAAGAAATGTGGAAATACTTAATAAATAAAAAGTGGGATGCAGAAGATGTATTATTTTTGATTACATATATGATCATAGCAAGCATTTTCACAACACCACTATTTGGAATTCCAATAGGCATCATAGTTTATTTATTGATGGATTTATACGATGATTAAAACATGTTAATTTCCACTTGTTCAGGAATATATTTGAACTGATGAATATTTTATATTTCAGTTAGAAATGAGTTTACTCAAATATGATGTAAATACTAAAAATAACATCATGAGTCGATACTGTATTTCAAATCATCTGTTTTACAAGAATTAGTAAATTATATACTGCTAAATATTATAGAAGTCGTATTTTTAGATTTTGACATAAATTGGGTACTCTATTGAAATTTTTGTGATTTATTTTAAACTATATGTAGAAATGTAAAAACACAATTGGGTTGGTAGTCCCAATGCAGATAATAATATCTGTCAGTAACCTTCCTCCTCAGGTCGTCCATCATTTCTGAATAATTAAGAGGAGGGATAGCGTGGAGCTACTATATTTCATGACGGACAATTTTTTATTGGTTTAGTCGAATATAAAATAGGAAATAAATCTAAATTTGCAAAATTTACCTTTGGTACAGAACCGAATGAGGAAGAAATTCTTTATTTCATTGAAAATTATTTATCGTTACTAATTGAAAATACTAAAACAAGTGTTAGAACCAAAGAGAAAAAACGAAAAATTAATCCTAAAAGATTGCAACGACAAGTGGCTAAAGAACAAAAAAAGCCTAAAGACATTACTAAAGCTCAAATAGCTATAAAAGAAGAGCAAGAGTTGAATAAAAAGTTATCCAAGAAGAGCAGTAAGGCGAAAAAAGAACTCATTAAAGAAAGAAAAAGGGAAATAAAGAAAGATAAAGCTAAAGAAAAGCATAAAGGACATTAGCGTTTAAAATTTGTGAATAGGAGTAATTATATGATTCAATCCGTAAATCACGTTACTTATTCAGTCTCAAATATTAAAAGGTCTATTGAATTCTATAAGAATATACTGAAAGCTAAAATATTATTAGAAAACGAAAAGACAGCTTACTTTACAATAGGTGGTTTGTGGTTAGCTTTAAACGAAGAAAGAGAAATACCAAGAAATGAACTTCATTACTCATATACTCATATGGCTTTTTCAATTAATGAGAAGGATTTTGATGAATGGTATGACTGGTTAAAACAAAATCATGTAAATATATTAGAAGGTCGTCCAAGAGATGTCAGAGATAAAAAATCAGTATATTTTACTGATCCAGACGGTCATAAATTAGAATTACACACAGGTTCATTACAAGATAGAATAAATTATTATAAAGATGAAAAGTCTCATATAAAATTTTATGAGTAGTTAAACTGATAGTCTATATCTTGTCTTTTAAAAGTGTACAAACTCATTTTTTCAATTTTAAACACAACTGATTAGACAATGTAAAAATTGATATGACAATACTTATGGCGTATTCTACATGAATAGATAATCGCTTTAAGGAACTCTCACAGTCTCTATTGTTAAGCTCGCAACCCATGTGGTTGCGGGTTTTTTAGTATAAATAATTAGTATATATAAGATGTTTACTTGGAGAATGTTTTAGCAAGAACGAAGTCAATATTAAATTAGCAAGAAAGATGTGACTTTGGGGATTATTAATTAGATAAATACAATAATTACAACAAGAGAAAAATTCAACTTATCAAGCTGGATAAGGATACGACTACTATTGATGTTTATTTTAATAATAGTTAAAGAATAAATTACATATTGGCTTATCAAAAAGAGGAGAGAGGTAAAAGATATTAATAAAGAATTTACTTTAATTTTTCAAAGAAGTATACAAATAATTGATAAAATAATAGAGAAAGCTACCATTCATGGTAGCTAAAAATACTAGGTGTAATTACCTAATTCTGTTATTATTCTTCGTAATTTTTAGGATCATATTCATAACCATATTTTTTTGCGTCTTGTTTACGAATTTCTTCTTTTTCTGACTGACTAGCATTAGCCCATTCTTCTTGTCCTTTTACCCACTCATCAGGCTCTTCATTTTGAGATTGTGAAGCTTCATTAGCTTCTTCTGGATCGATTAAACCGTAGTCAGTACCACCTTTGATGTTTTGTCTATCCCATTCTGCTATTTCTTCTTTAGTGGGTTCTTTACTATTTGCTTGTTGATTCTGAGCAGTTTGTTGTTGAGGCTGTTGAGTTTGTTGGTTGTTTTGATTTGAATTGTTTAGTGTATTGTTTTGTTGTGTTTGTTGCTCATTATTTTGTTCATTAGATTGCTCATTTTGCTGAATATCTTCACTTGATTGCTTTTTATCTTTGTTATTGTCTTTGTTTTTATTGTCATCTGATTTTTTATCTTTATTTTTCTTTGGGTCGTTTGATTTCTTATCTGATTTACTTTCAGATTTTTTGTCATCGTCCTTTTTAGAATGGTCTTCACTTTGACCACATGCGGTTAATACTAACGCTGATGATAATATTGCCGTTCCTAATAATTTGAATTTCATTTCGATTTGGCTCCTTAATATACAATTTAATTTAATGATACATTTAAATTTTAATTATTAATATTAACTAAAGATTATTGTTAGCTATAATGTTTTGTTATTATAAAAAATACACCTTTAATTAAAAGCATATTTAAAAATGATTGGTTTTACACTTAGTGATTATGTTTACAAAACATTAAAATATGATATATGTATAGTAAGTGAAAGTTATTTTTTAGGAGAATGACATGGTTGTTTTATTATCTATATTACTGATTATTTCGCTAGTTGAAACGTTTTATCTTTTGATTAAAATCAGAAATCTGAAGAAAAGAAATGCCTCTGATCATGAATATGAAAAAATGGTAAATAAGTATTCACCTATAGGAACGATAACGTTAATCATATCCATTATTTTATTAGTCATAGTTTTTATTATTGAGAACTAAAATAATTTGAAAGGACTAAATTATATGCGTATTAGTGAAATATGGAATTACTTAATAAATAAAAAGTGGGATATTGAAGATATAATGTTTTTAGCATTATTCATATTTTTAGGAAGTATATTTACTACACCCATATTAGGAGTTCCTATCGGTGTTATTGCATATTTATTTTTAATAGATGATGATTTTAATTAATATAGGAGAATCTTATGAAATTAAAGAAAACTAAATTAAATGAAAAAGATTATGATAAAGCTTTAGAAATATGGGAAAGATCTGTAATAGAAACACACGATTTTCTTAAAGATGAAGATAGAATAGCATTAAAACATGAAATTCCAACTTACTTTAAATATGTAGAAGGATTTTTGTGGTGGGATGACATTGAATTGATAGGTTTTTCGGGAATGAAAGATCAAAATCTAGAAATGTTATTTATAGACCCTCAATATTTTAATAAGGGTTATGGTACAAAAATTGTACAGACGCTTGTTAAAGAAAAGAAAATACAATTCGTTGATGTTAACAAAGACAATGAAAATGCTGTTCAATTTTATAAGAAGAATGGATTTATAAAATACGATGAATCTGAATAGGATGGTCAAGGTAGAGATTATCCTATTTTACATCTTAAGTTATCTAATTAAATATGTATGGAGGACGAACATATGGAATTGATAGGTAAGATCATAAATTTCACAATGGAAACTGTTTCAAAGTGGTTAGGTAGTAGCTCATTATTTAATGATGTTAAGAAGGCATTTAAGAAGAAAAAGAATGATAATTAACATCTAATAGGATACATTATGTAATCTAGTATACACGCTATGATATAACACTTCTTATAAAAGTTATCACTTGATTAGATAAATATTATTGTCTGCTTACTAAGCCTGCAACCCATATGGTTGTGGGCTTTTCGTTATTGTTATCATAGATATGTCCCAGCACATAAAAAGACACCCTTTATTAGAGTGTCTTTTAAATTATTTATACATTAATCCATCCTATTGAAACAGTGCCATAACCAGTAAATACAGCTCCAACATTTATAAGTGGGTGTTTTTCAATAATTTTATTTGGAAATTTCTCTTTTAAAAAATTAATAATAGAATCAGCAGTTTCGTGCTCTCCTGCATATGAAACGCCAACTTTTGATGGGTTATCTCTTGTAATTTCATCTTTTAATTTATTGATCAAATAAGTAAACGCTCTCTTTTTAGTGCGTAATTTATCAAGAGTAACTATAAAAATGAGGTTGTATAATTAAAAAAAGAAGGGAAGCGTATTAAACTTTCCTTCTTTATATATATTTAATTTCTATTTTTCCGTACTACCGCTATCACTTGTTGAACTTGAAGATGTGCTACTTGATGGAGTACTTTCAGCTGGTTTAGCGGCATTATCATTGTTAGTTACTTCTGGTTTCGTTTCTTGTGGTTCGCTTTCTTTTGGTGTAGAAGTTGTTGATTTCTCTACTTTTTCAGCTTGTGAATTATTGTTTGAGTTGTTATTTGAGCTACTATTACCATTACTATTAGAATTATGGCTCGAATTATTTGATGCATTTGAACTTGAAGATGATGTACTTTCATTATTAGATGGTGTTGTCGTATCACTTGAACTTGTGTCAGTAGAGGATTCACTATCATCACTATCTGATTCGTCATCATCTTTATTAGAAGTTTTAGCATCAGATAAATCTACAGTAATACTTTTTACGCTAAACAAACTTGATGTAATTTCTAATTTTTTATCTTTAGTATTTGCTACTTTTTCAGAGACATCGAATACAACTTTACCTTCTGCAGTACTATCAGGATTAATTTGTTCTAAAAAGAATGAATTTGTAACACTGCCATCGTCACTTTGGTTGGCAGAAACAGATTCAGTAGCATCTGCATCAAACGATTTATTACCAGATTTAAGTTTAAACATTTGGGTATCGATAGTTAATGATTTATTACCTTTATTTTTTACAGAAACGTCTGCTATAACATAAGTATCTTTAGCATTTGTAGGTGCGATAGATGGACCAACTGATGTTGTATTTTCAACAGATTTAACTTTTACCTCTAAATCTCCATTTTTGATCGTATCACCGATTTTATAGTTTTTAGTACCATTAGAATGACTTTTGAAATTATCTTTGATACCACCATTAAAAATCATGGATAGGGCTATAATGCCAATAATAAATAAGATAAAAAACACTAAACAGCCGCTACAGCCCCAAAGCCACCATTTCTTAGTATTAGATTGATTAGATTTTGCTTGTTCTTGTTTGGCTTGTTGTCTTTGAAATTCTTGAAATTGCTCCCATTGTTTCCTTTGTTGTTCCTCATTAAAGTTTTCTTCCATTAAACATATCTCCTTTAAATGTAATTTACATATATATTAATAATACTGTGGTGCCAGGCTAATGAGTAATCATATTATGTTATCAATAATGATAATTAAAATGAAATTTATAAAAGTTATTTTAAAAACAAATTGTCATACAACTAAAAATTCAAAATAAAATATAGTTTAGCATGATTTTAACTTTATTCTTGCGGTTAAAGATTATTAAATAAAAATTGTAAACTTTATCCAATGAAGTATTGATAAACCAATCATTATGAATAAGAACCTTGATGTGGTACGATTTTTGAATGTAAAAAACTAAATTGGAAGTAGGTATAAATATGAATGATAATAAAGCGTTATTAGTAATGGATATGCAAAATGGGATTATTAGCTCATTATCTGATACAAAAGATTTAATTGATAAAACAAATGAAGCAATTACTACAGCTAGACAAATGGAACTACCCATTATCTTTGTAAGAGTTGCTTTTTCGAAAAATTTTATGGAAATTTCATCTAATAACAAGATGTTTAGTAGAATCAAAGAAAGTGGACAACCAATGACAGTTAAGGATAAATCGACTCAAATTATAGATGAGCTTCATATGGATGATGATGACTTATTAGTTACTAAACAACGAATTAGCGCATTTACTGGGAGTAATTTAGAAGTATTGTTAAGAAGTTTACAAATTGATCACTTAGTTTTAACGGGGATAGCCACAAGTGGCGTTGTCCTATCAACAGGAGTAGAAGCTTTTGATAAAGATTTTAAATTAACATTTTTACAAGATGCAATGGCTGATAGATCCTCTGAGACGCACGAATTTTTAACAAATCATATTTTAACTAGATATGGAGATGTATTAACAGTTGCAGACTGGCAAAAACAATAGAATAGTCAAGGGTGACATTTATGTCGAAAAAAGCTATTAGCAATACTTTTAATAAAAAATTATATACACCTATGATTTTAGGTTCGATTTTAAATCCAATTAATTCTTCAATGTTGGCTGTAGCGCTTGTCCCAATTGCTCAGGCATTTGGTGTGCCTTTTTATCAAACTGCTTGGCTTGTGTCGTCTTTATATTTGGCTACAAGTATTGGACAACCGGTAATAGGAAAGTTAATTGATATTTTTGGTCCAAGAGGTTTATTTTTATTTGCCACGAGTTTAGTTGGATTAGCTAGTATGATTGCGTTAGTGACACCATCGTTTTATGGATTAATTTTAGCCAGGTTTTTAATAGGTATTGGAACATGTGCCGGATACCCTTCAGCAATGTATTTAATTAATTATGAAGCTGAACGTACAGGTGAAGATAGTCCGAGTAAAATATTGACAATTCTATCTATTAGCAATCAAGTTATTGCAGTTATTGGGCCGACTTTAGGTGGAATTTTAGTCGCTAGTGGTGGGTGGCAATCCATTTTTATAGTTAATTTACCAATGTCTATCTTGGCATTTACTTTTGGTTATTTATATTTTCCTAAGACAGCCACTAAAGATAAATTACAGTTATTAAAACAACGAGTTGATTTTGTAGGAATTATATTATTTTCGATAAGTTTAAGTTCTTGGATGATTTTCTTTATGGAAGCCAAACCATCATATTGGTATTTATTTTTAATTGGGTTTATAAGTTTAATCGCATTTATTTTTTATGAATTAAAATCGGCTAAACCATTTATAGATTTGAAAATTTTGAGTCATAATATATCGATGAATAATACGTATTTACGTACTTTTTTATCAATGCTTATTTCTTACAGTGTGCTATATGGTTATGTGCAGTGGTTAGAAGAGGTGAAAGGTTTATCACCCATGCATTCAGGAATGATGATGTTACCACAGTTTATTGTGGGTATCTTTTCTGCTCAGTTAATGGGCCCACGATTAAATATAAGAACTAAGTTATATATTGGAACAATTGGTGCTTTAATCACAATGATAGGATTTCAAATGATTTCAAGTGACACATCAATTTATTATTTAATCGTCTTATCAGCCATATTTGGATTGCCACAAGGATTATTAAATATTGCAAATCAAAATGCGCTATATCATCAAACTCCAAAATCAATGATAGGAATGTCTTCTGGTTTATTAAGAACTGCAGGATATTTAGGTGCAATTGTTTCTTCAACACTGATTGGAATATTATTTAAAGGTTCTGATTTAACTACAGCAGTGCATGAACTTGGTTTTGCAGCAACAATTATAGCTATTGCTATTTTATTGCTAACAATGACAGGTGGTAAAACTTTATCAGAAAAGTAACCAATAGTTATGTTAAAAAAACATTATATCTATTGCATATTGGTATTAACATTAGAAAAAGTTAAAATGAATTTGAAAATATTTATAACAATAATCATTAAACAAAGGGGACATTGATATGAAAATGTTTGATTCGCATTTGCATATTATCAACTATGATTTTGAAATAAAAGAAAATAATGGTTACTTACCACCATCATACGGTATTGAGGATTATCAAAAAGATGTAAAAGAATTAGATATATTAGGTGGTGCGATTGTGTCTGGGTCATTTCAAGGATATGATCAAAACTATTTAATTGATGCTCTAGACAAATTAGATGGTAAGTTTGTAGGTGTTACACAACTTCCTTATACTGTAAAAGATGATGAATTAATAATGTTGAATAACTGCGGTGTCAGAGGTTTAAGGTTCAATGTAAAACGTGGTGGTTCTGAAGATTTATCTAAACTAGAATATTTGGCTAAAAGAGTATATGAAGTAGTTGGATGGCATACTGAATTATATATAGATTCGAAAAATTTACCTGAAATCTCAACTACAATTAAAAAATTACCTGCAGTATCTATTGATCATTTAGGTTTATCGCAAGAAGGATTATCTGATTTATTAGAATTAGTAGATAGAAATGTTCGAGTTAAAGCTACAGGGTTTAGTAGAGGCAATTTAGACATTGCAAAAACATTGAAAGAAATATATCAACTAAATCCTAATGCTTTGATGTTTGGTACTGACTTACCATCTACAAGAGCGCCTCAAAGATTTACTAAAGACGATATTAAAATAATAGAGCAACACTTTGATGAGACAGAATGTGAAAAGATATTTTATAAAAATGCTATGAAGTTGTATAGAATTCAAGACAACTAATCTATATTTATAATGTATATTTTTATGATAATTACATTTAATAGCTATTTCAAAGGTGATTTCAATAAAAGTTAAAAATTTTATTTTGTTAATTATAATAAATTTGAAAGAATATGGCTAAAAGGGTTTACTTTTCTCAAATATAGCGTATAGTAGTACTTAAGTAATCAAGTACGTGAAGTTAATTGCGAGTTATTATTAAGAATATTCTCCCTTTGATTTATGGATTTGTTACAAATATTATGTGCAAAAGCACGCGGAGGTATTCGATATGAATAACGGTACAGTTAAATGGTTTAATTCAGAAAAAGGTTTTGGTTTCATCGAAAGAGAAGATGGAAGCGACGTATTCGTACATTTCTCAGCAATCGCTGAAGAAGGATACAAATCATTAGAAGAAGGACAAAAAGTTGAATTCGAC
>NZ_RXWW01000092.1 GCF_003970495.1 Staphylococcus pasteuri | reverse complement strand
AACTTATGGTTCTACAACTATCTTAAATAATATTAATTTTGATATGAATAATGGCGATATTATTGGTTTAATTGGTAAAAATGGTGCGGGTAAAACCACTCTAATGAAATTAATTGCTAAAATGCAACGACCTTCTGAAGGGACTATTTCATACAATAACCAAGATATACATATAAATGAAAATATACTTACTGACTTTGGTTTTATGATTAATCAAGTATATTTTCCTAATTATAGCGCGCGTCAAAATTTAGAATTTTATTTAAAAGTAAACAATCAAAATCAATATCTCGATAAAATAAGTGATATTTTAACTTTTGTTGCTTTAGAAGACAATAAAAAGAAGGTTAAAGACTATTCATTTGGTATGAAGCAAAGACTATGTTTAGCAATGTGCTTAATTACAGAACCTAAAATAGCAGTTCTAGATGAACCGTTTGTTGGTTTAGATCCAGTAGGTATTGATCAATTAATTCAACTTTTACAACAATATGCTGCAAAATATCAATCTATATTTTTAATTTCTAGTCATCAGATTAATGAATTAAAACAAATATGTAATCGTTATTTGTTCCTTAACAATGGTGAAATCAAAGAATTAAAATCTACACAATTTGAAAATCGACAATTACTTACATATACAAATCCAATAAAAGATATGCAATCAATCAAACAACAATTTGATTTTATTACGCATATAGATGGCAATACTATAGAAATTATTGACCAAGAAGATAATCTGAAATTAATTCAAAATTACATAGGTAATGATAATACTTTACTCAACATCAAAAATATTGAAGCAGATTATATATCATTATTTAAATAGTTAGGGGATTAAAC
>NZ_RXWW01000091.1:147072-161602 GCF_003970495.1 Staphylococcus pasteuri | reverse complement strand
AGGACAAGCTGAAGACTACAGGCTGAAGCTGTCCCCTAAGAAAGCGAGCCGATAATACGAAGTATTATAAATAAAGAAACCAGTAAATGAGTTTTTAGATAAACTCATTTACTAGCTTATTTTCTAGGAGTTATTTCCCAGCCTAGTTACTTTTTTATGTGAATTGAATGGATAAAATAAATTATTCTAATTTACCTATACGAACATCATGAATGCCTGTGATAGGAAATGTAGTAGATAAATAATAAGATAGCCCAATAATGACTAATAAACTCAATATAAATATAAGATCTTTATATGAGAAAGGTGCTCTATAGTAATATGTTCTAGGCCCATCTTTAAATCCTTTAGATTCCATTGCAACAGATAATTGATGGGCACGTCTAATATTCTGACTTAATAATGGAATAATTAAATGTTTTAATCGTTTAAATCCTCGATAATTTGATTTATCGAGGATTTGGTATCTCATTTTTAAAGAACGTCTTAATTGAATTAATGAACTAATAATTAATGGAATCATTCTTATTGCAGCCATAAATGCATATGCTACTTTAGGTTTGACTTTTAAATGTTGCATTAAACTATAAAAAATCATAACAACTTGTGAAGTTATTGCAATTAGAATACCAAACATAGATACTGTAATCGTACGAAGTGATAAATGAATACCGCGAACAATACTTTCTGTACTAATTTGAATAATTCCAAATTTAAACAATATGTGATTTCCATCACCGTATAAAATCATAAATAATGATGATAGTAAGGCAAAGAATGTAGTTACTAATATAAAAGTACCAGTTATTTTAAATTCAGTTCCATTAAATATAATTAAAAAAATTAACATAAGTGTTACGATATATATCATGAAATCAAAGTTATGAATAAAAATAATAAAGAAAAATAACAGAACACCTAATATAAGTTTGGTAATAATATTAACATCATCTACGAAGGTATGTCGGATTTTCCAGTGTTCAAACATGTTGTTCACCTTCAATCTCTGTTAATTGCTTATTATTAATCGCCCATCTCCTAGTTGGATAGCGCTTAATGATTTCAGGGTCGTGCGTTACCATAATAATGCTTTGTCCTTTAGAAACTCTTTCTTGAAATAGTTCGATTAATTGGAAAGTATTATGGCTATCTAATCCAAACGTAGGCTCATCAAGTAAGATGATGTCTGCATCAGAACTTAACGCTGTTGCAACGCTTAATCGACGTTTTTGTCCCATTGAAATTTCATAAGGGTGTTGATTTTTTACATTAGTTAAATTAAGCAATTCTAATATTTGTAATGTTTTCTCATCTGCATGAGTTGAATCTAAATGATTATAATGAATAAAAATTTCTTCATATACTGAATTAGTAATAAATTGTAGTTCTGGATTTTGATATACAAGATACATATGTTGGGATGCATCTTTGATTTTACGTAATTCTTGATTTTGGTATGTCATTATACCTTTGTATTTAATTAACTGTAATATTGACTCTAATAAAGACGTTTTACCAGTACCATTTTTTCCAGTAATTGTAATCCATTCCCCAGAATTTATTGATAATTGGTCTACTTTAAATAAAGTTTTCTTACTACGAAGTATTTCTCCATTATTAAATTTAAATAATTGTTGTTGTATAGATGGCGTTATTTGTTTCGGTTCTGGGGCATGATTCCATGCTTTAGGATGCCATACGCCATATTCACTTAGCAGATGTTCAAAATGTTGTAAAATATGTTCTGGACTACCATCAGCGATAATTTGACCTTCATAGTTCATCAATAGGACTCTATCTACATGTTGCCAAATATGTTCTACTTTATGTTCTACAATCAGAACCGTTTGATCTTGCCATAGGTCTATTAGTCGCTGCCATAAATCTTCTGTAGCTTCTACATCTAACATAGCAGTAGGTTCATCTAAAAATAGGGTATCAGCTTGTTGCAAAATTGTTTCTACAATTGCTAGTTTTTGTTTCATGCCGCCACTTAGATGATTAATTTGTGTTGTTTCATTTACATTTAAGTTTACTGAGTTTAATGCATTTTCAATAGCTTCATCCATATCTTTTCTAGGAAGTTGTCTATTCTCTAATACAAAAGCTAATTCTTCATAAACTTTAGGCATACAAAATTGTGTATCTGGATCTTGAAAAATAACGCCATTATGGTCATTGATTTCTAAAGTGTCATATTTCATAGGTAATTCAATTAATTTTGGTACGATGCCACTTAATACATGGAGTAGTGTACTTTTACCAGAACCAGAAGGGCCGAGCAATAATACTTTTTCTTTGTCTTTAATTTCTAAATTAAGATCATCGAATATTTTTCGGTGACCATTTGGGTACTTCAAACGTAAATTTGTAACTTTTAGCACTTTAAAATCCCCTTATAATGAATCGTAGTCATCTTTAGATGCGGGTCTAAATAATTTAGTTACACCAGTTTGATCCAATGCTTTTACTAATAAGTAAGAAAGTAAACCAGATATAATGATGCCACTAAGTGCACGAAAAACAATAAATAAAATTAAATTCCATCCGGCAACTTCGTTTAAATATCCGTAATAGTAATCGACAGGGAATGAAATAAGTGCTGTAACCAATCCAGCTAAAATAGCAACCATAACTGAACGAGATTGATATTTAAAGATAGCGAATACAATTTCGCATGCTAAACCTTGTAAAAGTGCATATACGATTGTCGGAATATCAAATTTCCCCATAACAATTGTTTCACCAGCACCAGCTGCAAATTCAGCGAGTAAGGCGATACCTGGTTTAGGTATAATTAAATAACAAACTACTGCAGCCATAAACCAAACGCCATACGTTAATTGTTCAAGATGTAAGCCAGCAACTTGAGCAACATTGTAAAACAACCACCATAAATTATAAATGATTGCAAAAATAACAGAGATAAGCACTGTCACTAGTATCTCAGAAAGTTTTAAACCTTTTGACATAAAAAACATCCTCCTAAAAAAACGCACAACCTTCTCTAGGAAAGTTGTGCGCAAAACATAAGAATATGTCTAAACATACGTTTATATCTTCTGTTAGTTACACTTTCCTACGCTAGTATCTAGCTAGATCAGGTTCAAAGGGTTTGAGGGTTAACCTCATCTCAGTTCAAAACACCCCTAGTGCGTTCATTAATTTAATTTGTCTTTAATGTAAGTTTTTTCGTGAAGAATGTCAAGGCGGTATAGAATATAAAAGTATAAATTGATGTTAATTTAATATACTTTTAGACAACAAATACAATTCAAGAAAAATGAAGATTTTAGAACAATAATTTTAAAAGAAAGGGTATTTCAAATTAATTTATCAAAATAAAAAAAACTATGTAAATAGTATAACCTATCTACATAGCTTTATTTTTAATTCACTACACGTGCCTATCTGTATAATTAAAATTTAGTCAACTATTAGTTTAATGCATCGTCGATATCTTTTTTAGTTTGCTCAATATCATCAGATTTATTTTCTTTTTGCTCTTTTAATTTTTCTTCTGCTTCTTTTGCTTTTTCAGCTGATTTTTTATTTAATTCTTCGTTACTCATAATAAATCCACCCCTAATTGTGTTTTATTTGTTTACATACTACTTTTACCCAGTTATGCTAATATTAAACTTTTCTAGGTCTATAGATGTATTTAGTGATTTATTAAAGACAAGAAGAAGTTCTTCATATATAATAACTTTTGAGGTGAATAGTATGTCTTTTCTTAAGAAACACACCGAGATTATATTTAGTTATATTATCGGTATCGTTTCACTTTTCACAGGACTCATTATATTAATCAATTTACCACTTATTAAACAATTAAATGGTGATAAGAAGGTAAATACTCATGTACATAATATATGGGAATTCCTGAATGCATTTTTCGCTGAAATCATAAAAGTGATGAGTAGATTTATAGGGAGCTTCCCAATAATAAGTGCCATTATCATTATTTTATTTGGTATCTTAGTTATGTTACTCGGTCATACATTATTTAGAACAATTAAGTATGACTATGATATTTCTATTTTCTTCTTAGTTATAGGGATTATGTATTTCCTAATAACTTTAATTCTAATGATGCAAGTATATGGTTTCTTCGGTATCGTATTTATTATTCCATTCATCATTCATATCGGTTATATCGTTTATAAAGATGAATTAAATAGTAATAATCGAAAAAGTCACTATATGTGGATAATCGTATCTTATGGTATCAGTTATCTAATTACACAAATTGCACTGCATGGTCGTATTGACTCAAATGAAATTGAATCTATTGATATTTTAAGTGTGAATACATTCTTTATCATCATGTGGTTATTAGGACAAATGTCTATTTGGAACTTCTTATTCTTAAGACGAGCTTTACCGCTAACGAAACAAGAATTAGGGGAAGAAGAACCAGAATTATCAAGAACAAGTAAAGGTAACGTTTCAAATCAAACTAAAGTTCACTTAAAACAACTTCAAGATAAGACAACAGAATATGCACGTAATACTAGAAGAAGTGTCGATTTAGAAAAAATTAGAACTAAAAGAGATAAGTTTAAAGAAAAAGTTAAAAATATTGTTGATATCCAGGAAGATGATATTCCAAATTGGATGAGAAAACCTAAATGGATTAAACCAATGTATGTTGAAATATTCTGCGGTGTAGTTATTTTCTTCTTTACATTTTTAGAATTCAACAACAGAAATGCCTTATTCTTATCAGGTGAGTGGGAATTATCTCAAACACAATATGTGATTGAATGGGTAACATTGTTACTGCTGTTATTTATTATCATTGTATATATTGCGACAACATTAACTTATTTCTTAAGAGGTAAATTCTATTATCTTCAATTATTTATGGGAAGCATTTTATTCTTCAAATTATTAACCGAATTTATGAATATTATGGTTCATGGATTATTATTATCAGTGTTTATTACACCGACGCTATTACTAATGTTAATTGCAATCATAATTGCATACTCATTGCAATTAAGAGATAAACCAAAATAATACAATTGAAGTTATGCATGAAATAGATATGTATCGTTAACAATAATAATACGTATTTTTGAGCGGGTTACAGTTCCTTCTTATTAAAGATTGAATTGTGATACCGTTTTTTTTTTGTTAGAAAATAGGAGTAAGATGAAAAATTTGTTAAAATAGCGATTGAATTAAAATATTTACTTGTTAGCTTATAAAAATTAAAGTATAAGGCTTAATTGTGAATTTAAATTAATTTCCCGTAGAAATATATTAAAAGAGAGGTAAGTTAAGTATATGAAAATAGCAACTTTAAATAGAGGAAAAGAAACAAAATACCATAATCAATATCCACTAATAGACGAAGATGATATTTATGCACATGATCACCTGAAAGAGGGGGATTTATTCAAATTAGTAGATGGTAGGGAGCAATATATCGCAACCGCTTATGTAGGTCGACAACATAAAGGTTTAGGATGGGTGTTAAGTTATAATCCTTCTGAAGATATTAATACTGCTTTTTTCAAAAGACTATTCGAACAGGCATTGACTGAAAGAGAATATTATTACCATATTGATGGAACAAATGCTTTTAGATTATTTAATGCTGAAGGCGATGGTGTCGGAGGATTAACAATTGATAATTATGATGGGAACTTGTTAATTCAATGGTATTCAAAAGGAATTTATAAGTATCGTTACTATATTTTAGAAGCAATAAAATCAACATTTGAGTATCAATCTATCTACGAAAAAATGCGTTTCAAAGATACAGAGTATACTGGTGGATTTGTTGAAGGAGAACGTCAGACATTCCCAATTGTTATAGAGGAAAATTTCACATTTTATAATGTTGACTTAGAAGATGGATTAATGACTGGTATATTCCTAGATCAAAAAGAAGTAAGGAAAAAATTACGTGACCAATTTTCTGAGGGACGTCATATTTTAAACGTGTTTAGTTATACTGGTGCATTTTCTGTGGTAGCTGCACAAAATGCTTTATCAACAACAAGTGTAGATTTAGCTAATCGTTCAAGAGGATTAACAGAGGAAAACTTTGGACTAAATGCGATGGACCCTAAATCTGAATATATTTATGTTATGGATACATTTGATTTTTACAATTATGCCAAAAGACATGGTCATCAATATGACACAATCGTTATAGATCCACCAAGTTTTGCACGTAACAAGAAAAAAACATTTTCTGTTCAAAAAGATTACGATAAATTAATTGACGGTGCTTTAGACATCTTATCTGAAAAGGGAACATTATTGTTATGTACGAATTCTAGTGTATTTTCACTTAAAGCATTTAAAAATGTAATTAAAACGACTTTAGATAATGCTGAAGTTGAATATGAAATTAAAGAAGTTATGGGATTACCTAAAGACTTTAAAACACATCCTCACTACAAACCTTCAAAATATTTAAAAGCGATTTTCGTAAATATTGAGCATTAATTATTTGTAAACTGGGTATATAGTCTTATTGAATATGATTCTAGGAAGGTGAATTAGATGAGTATTAGAAATAAAATGACTAATAAAGTTACTAATACTGTTGGTAACAGAGTTTTAAATATTGAAGAAATTAAAGAAAAAAGTAATTTACCAGTAACTCAAAGTGAATTACAAGATAGACGAGAATCAGCAGAAAACCTCGTTAAGAAGAAATCTATATTATCATCTGGTATGAGTATTGTACCTATTCCAGGTTTAGATTTTGGTGTTGATATCAAATTAATGAGAGATATCATAAGTGATGTTAACAAAATCTATGGATTAGATCATAAACAAGTTAATTCATTAAGTGATGATGTTAGAGAACGTATTATGTCAGCGGCAGCTATCCAAGGTAGTCAATTCATTGGTAAAAAATTGACAAATGCTTTGATGAAAGTAGTTATCAGAGATGTTGCTAAAAGAACAGCTGCTAAACAAACGAAATGGTTCCCATTTGTTGGACAAGCAGTTTCAGCATCAATTAGTTATTATTTCATGAAAAAATTAGGCCAGGATCACATTGAAAAATGTGAAAAAGTCGTCAAAGATTTACTTTAAAGACTATAAATTGTTATAATTTTGTAGAAATATACTGAAACCGGTTTTAAAGAAATTGAATTTAACTATTGGTTTTGGTAAAGTTAAAGTATAAAAAATTATGTTAGATTGTAAGTATATTGAAGATTCTAACTTATAGAAGGAGAAATAAATTTATGGAACAAAAATCATATGTAATTATCGATGAAACAGGAATTCACGCTCGCCCAGCAACAATGTTGGTACAAACAGCTTCAAAATTTGATTCAGATATTCAATTAGAATACAACGGTAAAAAAGTTAACTTAAAATCAATTATGGGTGTTATGAGTTTAGGTGTTGGTAAAGATGCTGAAATTACAATTTATGCTGACGGTAGCGACGAAACAGAAGCAATTGAATCAATCAGTGATGTCTTATCAAAAGAAGGTTTAACTAAGTAATATGTCTAAATTAATTAATGGTATTGCGGCATCTGACGGTGTAGCAATCGCTAAAGCATACTTAATAGTTGAGCCAGACTTAACTTTTGACAGCAGTGAAACAATCACTGATGTTGAAGGTGAAACTAGCAAATTCAATAACGCTATCGAAGCATCTAAAATTGAATTAACTAAAATAAGAAATAATGCAGAAGTTCAATTAGGCGCTGATAAAGCAGCTATTTTTGATGCACATTTACTTGTTTTAGATGATCCAGAATTAATTCAACCTATCCAAGATAAAATTAAAAATGATAAAGTTAATGCTGCGACAGCATTAAATGAGGTTACTACTCAATTTATTACTATTTTTGAATCTATGGATAATGAATATATGAAAGAACGTGCTGCTGATATTAGAGACGTTTCTAAACGTGTTTTAGCACATATTCTTGGTGTTGAATTACCAAACCCAAGTATGATTGATGAAAGTGTTGTTATTATTGGTAATGACTTAACACCTTCTGATACAGCACAATTAAACAAAGAATTCGTTCAAGGTTTTGTTACGAATATTGGTGGCAGAACAAGCCACTCAGCAATTATGAGTCGTTCTTTAGAAATCGCTGCTGTTGTAGGTACAAAATCAATCACTAAAGAAGTGAAACAAGGTGATATGATTATTGTCGATGGTTTAACAGGTGATGTTATTATCGACCCTACAGAAGATGAAGTAATTGCTTATCAAAATAAACGTGAACGTTTCTTTGAAGATAAACAAGAATTACAAAAATTACGTGATGCAGATACTGTATCTGTAGATGGTGTTCATGCTGAATTAGCAGCTAACATCGGTACACCAAATGATTTACCAGGTGTAATTGAAAATGGTGCACAAGGTGTTGGATTATATCGTACTGAGTTCTTATACATGGGTAGAGATCAATTACCTACTGAAGAAGAACAATTCGAAGCTTATAAAAAAGTATTAGAAACTATGGAAGGTAAACGTGTCGTTGTTCGTACATTAGATATTGGTGGCGATAAAGAATTACCTTACTTAGACTTACCTGATGAAATGAATCCATTCTTAGGTTACAGAGCGATACGTCTTTGCTTAGCACAACCCGATATTTTCAGACCACAATTACGCGCGTTATTACGTGCCTCTGTTTATGGTAAATTAAATATTATGTTCCCAATGGTTGCAACTATCAAAGAATTCCGTGATGCTAAAGCTATGTTATTAGAAGAAAAAGAAAATCTTCAAAACGAAGGTTATGATGTATCTGATGACATTGAAATTGGTATCATGGTTGAAATTCCAGCAACTGCAGCTTTAGCTGATGTATTTGCTAAAGAGGTTGATTTCTTTAGTATCGGTACAAATGATTTAATTCAATACACATTAGCTGCAGACCGCATGTCAGAACGTGTATCTTATTTATACCAACCATACAACCCTTCAATTTTACGTTTAGTGAAACAAGTTATTGAAGCTTCTCACAAAGAAGGTAAATGGACAGGTATGTGTGGTGAAATGGCAGGAGATGCAACTGCAGTGCCATTATTATTAGGTTTAGGATTAGACGAGTTCTCAATGAGTCCTACATCTATTCTTAAAGCTAGAAGACAAATTAATGGCTTAAGCCAAAACGAAATGTCAGAATTAGCAAATCGTGCTATTGATTGTGCTACACAAGAGGAAGTTATCGAATTAGTTAATAACATTTCAAAATAATATATTAAAAAGCAACTAGGGCAATTAATTTTGCTCTAGTTGCTTTTTTGTTTGTTCATTCAAGATTATTTAATATTAAAAGCATCATTAATTTTATCCATATCAACTTGATACATAGGTTGGTTATCTAACAATATAAATGGGGTAGCAAACGCATCATAATCCATCATTTCAATACGATATTGATTATTTTTAATGTTTTTTTCTATAAAATCAACATTATTTGCTTTTAGATGATTTTTAACAAATGTACAAGGTGGACAATCGTCTTGAGTATATAATGTTATCTGTGACATCGAGAACTTCCTTTCTCTTAAATTTGTATAGACTTATCTTATAGATAAATTCTTAAAATATCAATGGTGTGAACATTGTGTGTCTTTTAATAAATTTTATATCAAAATTGTAAGCAGATGTATTTTGTTTGTGATACAGAAGATTTATAATTTTAAGCATTGTAAAATATTTAAAATTATAAGTACAAGGTGATTATATATGGATTCAGTAGAAATAAGCCGATTGCTTACAGGTATGACATTAGCAGTACATATCATATTTGCAACAATCGGTGTTGGTATGCCATTAATGTTCGTTATTGCAGAATTTCTTGGTATACGTAATAATGATGCGAATTATATAGCATTAGCAAGAAGATGGTCAAAAGGTTATACAATAACTGTTGCAGTTGGTGTTGTAACGGGTACAATTATTGGTTTACAACTATCACTTGTTTGGCCGACATTTATGAAAATGGGTGGTCATGTCATAGCCTTACCATTATTTATGGAAACATTTGCTTTCTTCTTTGAAGCAATTTTCCTAAGTATTTATCTTTATACATGGGATAGATTCAAAAATAAATGGATTCACTTTTTCATTGGTTTACCTGTGATTATCGGTGGGTCGTTCTCAGCATTTTTTATAACGTTAGTTAACTCATTTATGAACACACCTGCTGGCTTTGAAATGAAGAATGGTCGAATGGTGAATGTTCAACCATTAGAAGCAATGTTTAATTCATCATTTATTGTAAGATCATTTCACGTCGTTGCGACAGCAGGTATGACAATGGCATTCGTTCTTGCAGCAATTGCAGCGTTTAAGTTATTAAAAAATCGTCACCCGGAAGATAAAACATATCATTTAAAATCTTTAAAAATGACTATGATTGTTGGTTTTATATCAACATTATTATCTATGTTAGCAGGGGACATGTCTGCAAAATTCTTGCACAAAGTACAACCTGAAAAATTAGCAGCTTATGAATGGCATTTTGATACGCAGTCACATGCCAATTTAGTATTTTTTGGTGTATTAAACGACAAAACAAAAGAAGTATCTGGTGCTATTGAAATACCTGGAATGTTAAGTTTTTTAGCTGATAATAATACGAAAACAACAGTAAAAGGACTTAATGATTTTCCTAAAAATGAATTACCACCATTAATCGTTCATTATTTCTTTGATTTAATGGTATCTATGGGTGTATTTTGTTTTATTGTTTCTGGAATATATATGTTATTTTTAATCATTAAAAAATTACGTAAGTTTACAACTCATAAAGCTATGTTATACGGTATTTTATTAACTGGACCAGCTTCTATGTTAGCTATAGAGTTTGGTTGGTTCTTAACTGAAATGGGACGCCAACCATGGATTGTAAGAGGTTATTTAAGAGTTTCACAAGCTGCAACACAAGCTGGAGGCATTACGTTAGTAACAATACTATTTGGTTTATTATATTTAGTACTTTTAGTAACTTCAGCTTATGTTTTACTAAGAATGTTTAAAAATAAACCGGCAATCAATGATGTTGATCGAGTAATTAAAGAAAGAGGTGATAGCAAATGATGTATTCATATATAGGTATTACAGTGTTATGGATATTTTTATTTTGCTATATCATCGTAGCCTCAATTGATTTTGGTGCAGGATTCTTTGCACTCCACTCTAAAATTACTGGTGATGAAAAGAAAATTAATCACCTTATTGAAAGATATTTAAGTCCAGTTTGGGAAGTAACCAACGTATTTTTTGTATTTTTCTTTGTCGGTTTCGTCGGTTTCTTTCCGGATTCTGTTAAGTATTTAGGAACAGTGCTACTTGTTCCCGGTTCACTTGGAACGATATTGATTTCAATTAGAAATAGTTTTTACGCATTTGAAAATTATGGTCAAGATACTAAATTACCATGGATTGTCTTATATGGTTTAACAGGTTTGTTGATTCCGGCTGCATTAGCGACTGGATTAACGATTTCAGAAGGTGGCTATATAAAAGAAGTTGGTAATCATGTTGATTTGGAATGGGTTCAATTGTTATTAAGTCCTTTCGCATGGTCCGTAGTATTTTTAGCCATTATATCTGTACTTTATATATCTTCAGGATTCCTAACGTTTTATGCTAATAAAGCGAATGATAAACCAGCATACGATTTAATGAGACGTTGGCATATATTTTGGGGACCACCAATGATGATTATTTCATTATTTGTCTTTTTATCACTAAGAGTTCAAAATTCATATCATTTTAATAATGCTGTCTTTAACTATTGGTGGATGTTTGTTATTAGTTTTATATTTTTCTTAATTGCTGGTGCATTAACAATATTTAAGAAAAATCATGGCTTGGCATTTATTATGGTTATTCTACAGATGTTATTTGCCTTTTTCGGATATGGTATCAGTAAATTGCCATATTTATTACAACCATTTGTGAAAATTTCAAGTTCCCATGTCAATGATGAAATGGGTCTAGCACTTGTAATAGCATTTATTTTAGGTTTACTTTTATTAGTTCCATCGTTAATATTATTATTGAGATTATTTGTTTTCGATAAAGATTATGTTGAGGGCAAAAAATAATTTATAAAAGTTTATCAATATATAACAACGGTATTGAATCAATTTTTAAAGTGTTACATTAGTAAGGATTGATTTAGCCGTTGTTATTTAAATGTGTATATATTACGGAGGACAATTATGGAAAAGGAATACGTTGTAATTGGTTTAGGTCGTTTCGGTGGCAGTATTGTTCGTGAACTTAACGCCTTAGATATGGATGTCATGGCTATTGATAGTGATGAAAATAGAGTCAATGAATATAGCGATATTGCAACACATGCAGTTGTTGCAGATACAACAGATGAAGCAGTAATGAAAAGTTTAGGTATAAGAAACTTTGATCATGTTATTGTGGCAATTGGTGAAAATATTCAATCTAGTACTTTAACAACACTTATTTTAAAAGAATTAGGTGTAAAAAAGGTTACAGCCAAAGCACAAAATGATTATCATGCCAAAATATTAAATAAAATAGGGGCAGATACTGTTGTACATCCAGAACGTGATATGGGAAGACGTATTGCACATAATGTTGCAAGTGCCAGTGTATTAGATTATTTAGAATTAGCAGATGAACATTCAATCGTTGAATTAAAAGCTACAGAAAAAATGACTGGACAAACTATCATAGACTTAGATATCCGCGCTCAATATGGAATTAATATTATTGCTATTAAAAGAGGTAAGCAGTTTATAGTTTCACCTGATCCATATTTAAGTATTGAAATCGGGGATATACTGATTATGATTGGACACGATAATGATTTAGGTCGTTTCGAAAAGAATATCGTTAAATAAATAATATTAGTAATAAGTATGGATATACCCTACAATTCTAGCACTCAGATGAAGTAGATTAATTTCAATTCATCTGAGTGTATTTTTATGTTCTAATATTTTATTTTTCCAATACAAAAGCTCCCATAAGTGAAATTATCGAAGGATAATTATTACTTATGGGAGTTTATTATAGAATTATTGATTTTTATTTTCATTAACTTTCATAATAACCGGTAAAATCATTGGTCTACGAGCTGTTTTTTCAAATAAATATGGTTGTAATGTTTCAATAATTGAAGATTTAATTTGATGCCACTGTATATCTTTATTTTGATTTAATTTGGATATAACATCTGTTTTAATACGACGTTGTGCATCATATATTAATTGGCCAGATTCACGCATGTAAACAAAACCTCTTGATATGATATCTGGACCTGAAAGTAAAGTGTTAGTATTAAAGTCGATGCTAACTACAACGATTACTAAACCTTCTTCAGATAATAATTTACGATCTCTAATAACAACGTTACCTATATCACCAATACCGCTACCATCGACAAGGACATTACCTGAAGGGATTCTGCCTGCTTTACGAGCCGAATCATGTGTTAAGGCAAGTACGTCACCTATATCAAAGATAAATACATTATCTTTATCTACACCACAATCAACACCAGTTTCACCATGTGCTTTCAACATACGGTACTCACCATGAATAGGTAAGAAGTATTTTGGTTGAATTAAACGTAGCATAAGGGACTGGTCTCCACGTGAACCGTGTCCAGATGTATGAATATTAGAAATTTTACTATGAATGACATCTGCACCAGCTTTGTAAAGTGCATTGATTGTACGGTTAATACTTTTTGTATTACCAGGAATAGGTGATGAACTAAATACCACTGTATCTTCTGGGATAATTTTAATTTGTTTGTGTGTACCATTAGCAATACGAGATAATGCTGCCATTGGTTCACCTTGAGATCCTGTACATAAAATAAGTAATTCATGTTTAGGAATACTATTAATTTTACCTGGTTCTACAAAAGTTTCAGGTGGAGCTTTAATATAGCCTAATTCCATACCAATTTTAATATTATTTTCCATTGAGCGTCCGAATGTGACAATTTTTCTATTGTGTTTAACAGCGGCTTCTACTGCTTGTTGTACACGATAGATATTCGAAGCGAAGGTAGCAAATATGATACGACCTTTGCAATTACGGAAAATTTTATCGACATTTTGACCAACTTCACGTTCACTAAGTGTAAAATCTGGTACTAAAGCATTTGTTGAGTCAGATAGGAGACAAAGCACACCTTCTTCACCAAGTTTAGCCATTTTTGCAATATTAGCTGGTTCACCAACAGGTGTGAAATCAAACTTAAAATCTCCAGTATGAACAATTTTACCTTCTGGAGTATCCACAACAACACCGTATGCTTCTGGGATACTATGAGTAGTAAGGTAGAATGAAATTTCAAAGTGTTTTGATTTAATGACACTATCTTCATTAATTTCGTTCAGTTGAGCAGTACGTAATAAGTTATGTTCTTCTAATTTGTTTCTAATCAATCCTAAAGCTAATGGACCACCGTAAATAGGTACATTAATTTGCTTTAATAGGAAGGGCACACCACCTATATGATCTTCGTGTCCATGTGTTATGAACAGACCAACAATTTTATCTTGGT
>NZ_RXWW01000091.1:101919-147033 GCF_003970495.1 Staphylococcus pasteuri | reverse complement strand
ATTTAATACCAGCATCAATAATCACGATTTCATTTTTGTACTCAATAGCATAAGTGTTTTTACCAACTTCACCTAAGCCACCAAGTGCATATACACCTACTTCATTTTGATGTAATTGTTTCATTATTCAGCTTTCTCCACACTGAAATGATCTGAAGTTTCTTTTTCGTAATCTAAATGTGCGCCCTCTAATTTAGTGATAAATTCGATATTAAAATTACGGTCTTTTAAATAACGTCTAACTTGTTCTTCAGTTTGTGCTTCAACATAAATTGTTTGTGTGTTTTCACGCACGATTACTTCATCTTTATTATGTTGATAGAATACTTTAAATACTGACATTGATATAATTCCTCCTAAGGGTTGTTTTAAATATTTATTCAAGTCCCTTGGTTTACAACTCGGGTTATTAAAGATAGAAACAATAAAATTCTAATTGATATAACTCTTCAATAAAGCATGCTTGCTTATTTAAAATAAAATACATACCAGCTCAATCTAAATAGATATACAATGATTCTATTTAATTTCACTACCGAGTATGTTTTCCAGGGAAATATTGTCGTTCAAATTTTGAAAAATAGCATTAGTTCACTAAGTTTTCAGTTAATATATATTTTACATGATGTATAAGAAGAAATAAAGCAGTTTTATCTTTAAGTAAAGTGGTAAGAAGTGTTTTAAGCGAGAATATTTAAATAATGACTAGTTTTTAAATGGAATTGTTCCACTTTTACTATTAGATATTTGTTTAAATTATAATAGATAGGTATTTAATAGATGAAGAAATATATAATGAGAAGTAGTGGAGTTAAGACTCGTAATAATATTTACAGAAGTTCAGAAATAAAAACTCGTAAGTAATTAATACTTACGAGTTTTAAAATTTCATATTAAACTTCTACTGCATCATTATGTGGTGTTAAAGGATTAGCTTCGTCGATATGATCGTAAAACATTACACCATTTAAATGATCAATTTCATGTTGGAAAACGATAGCAGGGTAGCCTTTTAAACGTAATTTAATATCATTACCTTCGATATCTTGAGCTTTTATTGTCACTCTATTATGACGATGAACCAATCCAGGAATTGATTCGTCAACACTTAAACATCCTTCACCAGTTGGTAAATAAGCTTCTTGGACACTATAACTCATTACCTTTGGATTCACTAACATATAGTCATAAGATTTCCCATTACCATCATCAGGTAAATAAACTGCAATCATTCTTTTTGAAACATTAATTTGTGGTGCTGCTAAACCTACACCGGAGCGTAAACCATATTTATTAGCGATGTCATCATCTTGACTATTAATTAAAAACTCACGCATAGCTTTTAATGTTTCTTTATCTTCATTAGATAAAGGGAAACTTAATTCTTGAGCTTTTTCACGTAGTGTAGGATGACCATCTCTTATTATATCTTTCATTGTTAACATGTTTGACACCTTCCTTAATATAAATATACCAAATTAGATAGGTAGAAGTACATTGATGTAAATTAGATTATTAGTAGAAATACTAAATAAAAGTTAGAATAACATCATAGTCGACAAACTTCTATAAGTAGAAGGTGTAAATTCAAAACTCACTGATACTATATAGTATAATAATTTTATATTATAATATAAATAAAGGCATACTCGTTATATACATGAATAGTTTAGACGGCTTATAATATCGATTTCGTTGATTTATAATGTAGATTTATTTATTATAACAAGCGTACAACTTTGAGGAGGAAACAGAAATGAAATTTAACAAAACGATAGCAGTAGTAGCTACATCGGCTGTTTTGTTAGCAGGATGTACTACAGATAAAAAGGAAATTAAAGCATATGACGATCAAGTACAAAATGCTTTTGATAAAGAAAAACCAGTTACAGATGTAAGTAAAAAAATAAATAAGTTAGAAGAAGAAAAACAAAAGCTATTTAAAAAAGCTAATGATAAAGATCAGCAAACTAGAGAGAAAGCTGCTGATGATATTGTCGAAAATGCAGAAAAACGTGAAAAAGAATTTAAAAAAGAAGAAAAAGCGCTTAATGAGTCTGAAAAAGAATTTAAAAAAGCAGAATCACACATTGATAATATAGACAATAAAGATAAGAAAAAAGAAGTTGAAGAACTAGATAAAGCGATAAAAGATAAATATAAAACACATAGCGACTATGCAAAGGCTTACAAAAAAGCTTTAGGTAAAGAAAAATCACTGTTTAGTTTTATTAATAAAGATGGTGCAACACAAGAACAAGTTGATGAAAAATCAAAAGAATTAAGTAAAGCCTACAAAGATATGAATAAGAAATTTAAAGCGTATTCAAAAGCTATGAACAAGGTAAATAAGGAAAAACAAGACGTAGATCAATTTAAATAATTTGACGATTGATACAGATGTAGGGGAAGTATTAGTACAGTCCTCACATCTGTATCTTTTTATAATAAAACAGAACTTTATGAAATCGTTTAACAGGGTTATTTATTTGTGATACAATTGTTATGGATAAAATGAATTTCTATTTATAAATGGGAAAGGTATGGTGAATTGAATGGCTCCTAAGTTACAAGCCCAATTCGATGCGGTAAAAGTACTAAATGACACACAGTCGAAATTTGAAATGGTTCAAATTTTAGACGTAGATGGTAACGTTGTAAATGAAGACTTAGTACCTAATTTAACAGACGAAGAATTAGTAGAATTAATGGAAAGAATGGTATGGACACGTATTTTAGACCAACGTTCTATTTCTTTAAATAGACAAGGTCGTTTAGGTTTCTATGCACCTACAGCAGGACAAGAGGCTTCTCAATTAGCTTCTCAATACGCTTTAGAAAAAGAAGACTTTATTTTACCAGGGTATCGTGATGTGCCACAAATTATTTGGCATGGTTTACCTTTAACTGAAGCTTTCTTATTCTCAAGAGGTCACTTCAAAGGAAATCAATTCCCTGAAGGCGTTAATGCATTAAGCCCACAAATTATCATCGGTGCTCAATATATTCAAACAGCAGGTGTAGCATTCGGTCTTAAAAAACGTGGCAAAAATGCAGTTGCAATTACTTATACTGGTGATGGTGGTTCATCTCAAGGTGACTTCTATGAAGGTATTAACTTTGCTTCAGCATACAAAGCACCAGCAATCTTTGTTATTCAAAACAATAACTACGCGATTTCAACACCACGTAGCAAACAAACTGCAGCAACTTCATTAGCTCAAAAAGCTATTGCTGTTGGTATCCCTGGTATCCAAGTTGATGGTATGGATGCGTTAGCAGTTTATCAAGCTACTAAAGAAGCTCGTGAACGTGCAGTTGCAGGTGAAGGTCCAACATTAATCGAAACTATGACATATCGTTATGGTCCACATACTATGGCTGGTGACGACCCTACACGTTACAGAACTTCAGATGAAGACGCAGAATGGGAGAAAAAAGACCCATTAGTACGTTTCAGAAAATTCTTGGAAAACAAAGGTCTTTGGAATGAAGAGAAAGAAAATGAAGTTATTGAACGTGCTAAATCAGACATCAAAGCAGCTATTAAAGAGGCTGACAATACAGAAAAACAAACTGTTACTTCTCTAATGGAAATCATGTATGAAGAAATGCCTCAAAACTTAGCAGAACAATATGAAATTTACAAAGAGAAGGAGTCGAAGTAAGCCATGGCACAAATGACAATGGTTCAAGCGATTAATGATGCGCTTAAAACTGAACTTAAAAAAGACGAAGACGTATTAGTTTTCGGTGAAGACGTTGGTGTTAACGGTGGTGTATTCCGTGTTACTGAAGGTTTACAAAAAGAGTTTGGTGAAGATCGTGTATTCGATACACCACTTGCAGAATCTGGTATTGGCGGTTTAGCTTTAGGTTTAGCTATTGAAGGTTTCCGTCCAGTAATGGAAATCCAATTCTTAGGATTCGTATATGAAGTATTTGACTCTGTAGCAGGACAAATCGCACGTACTCGTTTCCGTTCAGGTGGTTCTAAAACTGCACCTGTAACAATTCGTACCCCATTCGGTGGCGGTGTGCATACTCCTGAATTACACGCAGATAACTTAGAAGGTATTTTAGCTCAATCTCCTGGATTAAAAGTTGTTATCCCTTCAGGTCCATACGATGCTAAAGGTTTATTACTTTCTTCTATTAGAAGTAACGATCCAGTAGTATATTTAGAGCATATGAAATTATATCGTTCATTCAGAGAAGAAGTTCCTGAAGAAGAATATACAATTGATATCGGAAAAGCTAATGTTAAAAAAGAAGGTAACGACATTACTTTAATCGCTTATGGCGCAATGGTTCAAGAATCATTAAAAGCAGCTGAAGAATTAGAAAAAGAAGGTTATTCTGTTGAAGTAATTGATTTACGTACAGTACAACCAATTGATATTGATACTTTAGTAGCTTCAGTTGAAAAAACAAATAGAGCAGTAGTTGTACAAGAAGCACAACGTCAAGCAGGTGTTGGTGCACAAGTAGCAGCTGAATTAGCTGAACGTACAATTTTATCATTAGAAGCTCCAATCGCTCGTGTTGCAGCAGCTGACACAGTATATCCATTTACTCAAGCTGAGAATGTTTGGTTACCAAATAAAAATGATATTGTTGAAAAAGCAAAAGCAACTTTAGAATTTTAATAATTGAATAAAATTTATATTAAATAGTGATTTTTATTATAAAATCTTAGGAGGAAAAAGACCGTGGCATTTGAATTTAGATTACCCGACATCGGGGAAGGTATCCACGAAGGTGAAATTGTAAAATGGTTTGTAAAAGCTGGAGATACAATTGAAGAAGATGATGTCTTAGCAGAAGTTCAAAATGATAAATCTGTTGTAGAAATTCCATCACCAGTTAGTGGTACAATTGAAGAAGTATTAGTTGATGAGGGTACAGTAGCAGTTGTTGGTGATATCATCGTTAAAATTGACGCACCAGATGCTGAAGAAATGACATTCAAAGGTCATCACAGTGATGAATCATCAAGTGATGCACCTAAAGAAGAATCTCCTCAAGAAGACAACGCTTCATCTCAAGAAAGTCAACCAGCAGCAACTAATGCTCAAGACGCTGAAGTTGATGAAAATAGAACTATTAAAGCAATGCCTTCAGTACGTAAATATGCACGTGAAAATGGCGTGAATATTAAAGCAGTTGCAGGTTCAGGTAAAAATGGACGTATTACAAAAGAAGATGTTGATGCATACTTAAATGGTGGATCAACTCAAACTACATCTAATGAAAGTGCAGCATCAGATGCTACTTCAGAAGATAGTAATGTTGCAGCAACTCAAACAGTTCCAGAAGGCGATTTCCCAGAAACAACTGAAAAAATCCCAGCTATGCGTAAAGCAATTGCCAAAGCTATGGTTAATTCTAAACACACAGCGCCACACGTTACATTAATGGATGAAATTGATGTTCAACAATTATGGGATCACCGTAAGAAATTCAAAGAAGTTGCAGCTGAACAAGGAACAAAACTTACTTTCTTACCATATGTAGTGAAAGCACTTGTTTCTGCACTTAAAAAATACCCAGCACTTAATACTTCATTTAATGAAGAAGCTGGCGAAATTGTACACAAACATTATTGGAATATTGGTATTGCAGCAGACACAGACAGAGGTTTATTAGTTCCTGTTGTTAAACATGCTGACCGTAAATCTATTTTCCAAATTTCTGATGAAATTAATGAACTAGCTGTTAAAGCACGTGATGGTAAATTAACTTCTGATGAAATGAAAGGTGCAACATGTACAATCAGTAATATCGGTTCAGCTGGTGGACAATGGTTCACTCCAGTTATTAATCACCCAGAAGTAGCTATCTTAGGAATTGGGCGTATTGCTCAAAAACCGATTGTTAAAGATGGAGAAATTGTAGCAGCTCCAGTTCTTGCATTATCATTAAGCTTTGACCACAGACAAATCGATGGTGCAACTGGACAAAATGCTATGAATCACATTAAACGTTTATTAAATAATCCAGAATTATTATTAATGGAGGGGTAAAAAGATGGTAGTTGGAGATTTCCCAATTGAAACAGATACTATTGTAATCGGAGCAGGTCCCGGAGGTTATGTTGCAGCAATTCGTGCAGCACAACTAGGTCAAAAAGTAACAATCGTTGAGAAAGGTAATTTAGGCGGCGTTTGCTTAAACGTTGGTTGTATTCCTTCTAAAGCTTTATTACACGCATCTCATCGTTTTGTTGAAGCACAACATTCAGAAAATTTAGGGGTAATTGCTGAAAGTGTTTCTTTAAACTATGAAAAAGTTCAAGAATTCAAATCATCAGTAGTTAACAAATTAACTGGTGGAGTTGAAGGATTATTAAAAGGTAATAAAGTTGAAATCGTTAAAGGCGAAGCTTACTTTGTAGATAATAACAGTTTACGTGTTATGGATGAAAAAAGTGCTCAAACTTACAATTTCAAACATGCTATTATCGCAACTGGTTCTAGACCAATTGAAATTCCTAACTTTGAATTCGGTAAACGCGTTATCGATTCAACAGGTGCGTTAAACTTACAAGAAGTACCTGGTAAATTAGTTGTAGTTGGTGGCGGTTATATCGGTTCAGAACTTGGTACTGCATTTGCAAACTTCGGTTCAGAAGTAACAATTCTTGAAGGTGCCAAAGATATTTTAGGCGGCTTTGAAAAACAAATGACACAACCAGTTAAAAAAGGCATGAAAGAAAAAGGTGTCGAAATCGTTACTGAAGCTATGGCTAAATCAGCTGAAGAAACTGAAAATGGTGTTAAAGTTACTTATGAAGCTAAAGGTGAAGAACAAACAATCGAAGCTGATTATGTATTAGTAACTGTTGGACGTCGTCCAAACACTGATGAATTAGGCTTAGAAGAATTAGGTCTTAAATTCGGAGAACGCGGTTTATTAGAAGTTGATAAACAAAGCCGTACTTCAATCGAAAATATTTTCGCAATTGGAGATATCGTTCCAGGTTTACCACTTGCTCATAAAGCTAGCTACGAAGCAAAAGTTGCTGCAGAAGCTATTGATGGACAAGCTGCAGAAGTTGATTACATTGGTATGCCAGCAGTATGTTTCACTGAGCCAGAATTAGCTCAAGTTGGATATACTGAAGCGCAAGCAAAAGAAGAAGGTTTATCAATTAAAGCTTCTAAATTCCCTTACGCTGCAAATGGCCGTGCATTATCTTTAGATGATACTAATGGTTTTGTTAAATTAATTACACTTAAAGAAGATGACACAATCATCGGTGCTCAAGTTGTTGGTACTGGCGCATCAGATATTATTTCTGAATTAGGTTTAGCAATTGAATCAGGTATGAACGCTGAAGATATTGCTTTAACAGTACATGCTCACCCAACATTAGGTGAAATGTCAATGGAAGCAGCTGAAAAAGCGATTGGTTACCCAATCCACACAATGTAATTTAACGAATTAGTTAAATGAGACTGGCAACATTATTGTTGCCAGTTTTTTTATGTTGTCAAAACTATATACAATCTTAGTTTAAAAATATTAAATCAGTTGTTTGTTAAATGCTTGTTCGATAGACTGAATATATATTCTATTAAACATATTGGAGTGAAAAAACATGGAATATCAATATCCCTTAGATATAGACTGGAACAATGAGGAAATGATGTCAGTCATTCATTTCTTTAATCAAATTGAAAATTATTACGAATCATCTGTTAAAGGCGAAGATGTTAAAAATGCTTACAAAACTTTTAAACAAATAGTCCCTGGTAAAGCAGAAGAAAAACAAATATTTAAAGAATTTGAAAAAAGTAGTGGATATAATAGCTACAAAGTTGTTCAAGAAGTGACTAAAAATCCCGATCAACAAGTCTTTTCTGCAAAGTCATAATCCATAATACAAATCATTTATTTTAAAAAGTATTGATTATAAAGTTATATTTTGGTATTTTTATTAAGCGTTAAACAAAATGTTTGATAAAAGTAAACTTAATATAGCTTTTTTTAGGTGGTTTCAATATGGATATAGGTTATAAACTTAAGAATCTTAGGAAAATAAAAAATTTAACTCAAGAAGAATTGGCAGAAAGAACTGATCTTTCAAAAGGATATATTTCCCAAATAGAAAGTCAAAATGCATCACCAAGTATGGAGACATTTTTAAGTATCTTAGAAGTCTTAGGTACTTCAGCAAGTGATTTCTTTAAGGAATCAGAACAACAAAAGGTCATTTATAAAAAGAAAGATCAGGTCATTTATGATGAATATGATAGGGGCTATATATTAAATTGGTTAGTAACTAAATCTAATGAATTTGAAATGGAACCACTTTTATTAACATTAAAACCTGGTGCGTCTTATAAAACATTTAATCCATCAGAATCTGATACATTTATCTATTGCTTGCAAGGTCAAGTTACACTTCAATTAGGTAATACTTGTTATCATGCTAACAAAGAAGATGTATTTTATTTTAAAGCGAACGATGATCATCGTCTATTTAATGAAAGTCATGAAGAAGTGAAAATATTAATTGTTGCAACAGCATCATATTTATAAGGAGTTGTAGAAATTGGCACCATTATTATCATTTAAGGGAGTAAGTAAAGGATATGATGACGTTCAAATATTAAATGAAATTGATATTGATATAGAGTCTGGACACTTTTATACATTGTTAGGTCCTTCTGGATGTGGTAAAACAACGATTTTAAAATTAATAGCTGGATTCGAATATCCTGATAAAGGTGAAGTTATATACCAAAATAAACCAATCGGTAAGTTACCTCCAAATAAGCGAAAAGTGAATACAGTATTCCAAGATTATGCATTATTTCCACACTTAAATGTATTTGATAATATCGCATATGGATTACGACTTAAGAAAATGAGTAAATCTGCAATAAAAGATAAAGTAGAAGAAGCTTTACGATTAGTAAAACTTTCAGGATATGAAGAACGCAATATCAATGGTATGAGTGGTGGTCAAAAGCAACGTGTTGCTATAGCACGAGCGATTGTTAACGAACCAGAAATACTTTTATTAGATGAATCATTATCCGCTTTAGATTTAAAATTACGAACTGAAATGCAATATGAACTACGTGAATTGCAATCAAGATTGGGGATTACATTTATTTTCGTAACCCATGATCAAGAAGAAGCTTTGGCTTTAAGTGATTACATATTTGTAATGAAAGATGGTAAAATTCAACAATTTGGTACACCTAATGATATATATGATGAGCCAGTCAATCGATTTGTGGCAGATTTTATTGGTGAATCTAATATTGTAAAAGGAAGAATGGTCGAAGATTTCGTTGTTAATATTTATGGTCAAGATTTTGAATGTGTAGATATGGGAATTCCTGAAAATAAAAATGTAGATGTAGTGATTCGTCCTGAAGATATTTCTTTAATCGAAGCAGATAAAGGCTTATTCCAAGTAAAAGTTGATTCAATGCTTTTTAGAGGGGTACATTACGAAATTTGTGTAGTTGATAGAAAAGGATATGAGTGGGTAATTCAGTCGACACGTAAAGCAGAAGTTGGTAGTGAAGTTGGTTTATATTTTGAACCAGAAGCTATTCATATTATGGTACCTGGAGAAACGGAAGAAGAATTTGATAAACGAATTGAAAGTTATGAGGAAGTTGATAATGCGTAATACAAATCGTTTATTGCTCATCCCGTATTTAATTTGGATGGTTCTTTTTATTATCATCCCAGTGGTACTTCTCGTTTATTATTCTTTTCTCGATAACCAAGGACATTTTAGCTTTACTAACTATGAACACATCTTTACATTTAGTTATTTAAAAATGTTTACTGATTCAATCCTTTTTGCAGCTATTATAACAATTGTAACGCTCGTGATAAGTTATCCAGCTGCTTACTATATTGCACAATCAAAATATCAAAATTTACTATTAATGATTATGATTATACCAACTTGGATTAACCTATTATTAAAAACATATGCATTTATTGGTTTATTAAGTCATGATGGGTTAATTAATCAATTATTAAATATATTTCATTTATCTCCAATAAACATGTTATTTACAGCAGGTGCGTTTATTGTGGTGGCTAGTTATATCTATATCCCATTTATGATACTGCCTATATTTAATAGTATGAAAGCTATACCTAATAATTTACTACAAGCATCTAGTGATTTAGGTGCCAGTCCATTAACGACATTTAGAAAAGTGATTGTACCATTAACAAGAGAAGGTGTAATGACAGGTGTACAAGTTACCTTTATACCAGCATTATCATTATTTATGATTACTCGTCTTATCGCAGGTAATAAAGTTATTAATATTGGTACAGCAATTGAAGAACAATTTTTAACTATTCAAAACTATGGAATGGGATCTACGATTGCATTATTCTTAATCATCTTCATGGCATTTATATTAATTATGACAAAATCTAAATCTAATCATAGGAAAGGGTGAGAAATGTGAAATGGTATGGCAAGCTTTATATAAGTATTTTAATTGCTGTGTTATATATACCCATTTTGTTTTTGATGGTATATTCATTTAATTCAGCAGGTAATATGATTCATTTTGAACATTTCACATTAGAACACTATCAAACCTTGTTCCAAAATGATAAATTAATGTCTGTCATTTTTAATACGGTCGCAGTCGCATTAATTGCAGCTGCTGTCTCAACTTTAATAGGTACTTTAGGTGCAATTGCTATTTATTATTTAAGAAATAAACAATTTAAAGTAACCTTATTAACTTTAAACAATGTATTGATGGTATCATCTGACGTTGTAATTGGTGCTTCTTTTTTAATTATGTTCACTGCTATAGGTCATTTTACTGGATTAGGACTTGGTTTTTGGACAGTTTTGGCATCACATATTGCATTCTGTATACCGATAGTTGTTATCGTTGTATTACCTCAATTATATGAAATGAATGATAGTATGTTGAATGCAGCTAGAGATTTAGGAGCTACAGAATCACAACTATTGAGTAGTATTGTGATACCTAATATAATGCCTGCAATCATCGGTGGCTTTTTTATGGCATTAACGTATTCCTTAGATGATTTCACAGTCAGCTTTTTCGTAACAGGTAACGGATTTAGTGTGCTTTCTGTAGAAGTCTATGCCATGGCTCGTAAAGGTATAAGTATGGAAATTAATGCTATATCAACAATATTATTTGTCGTTATAATGATAGGTGTCATTGGTTATTACGCGATTCAGCACATCGTTCAACGTAAAAAACATACGAAACGAGGTGTGAATACATGAAGCGATTTTTACAATTAATTTTAATTTCTATCATTATCGGCGCTTTATGTTTAGTAGTCAGTCATTGGTTTAAATCAAAAGAGAATACAGACACCAATCAGAAAATTTATGTATATAACTGGGGAGAATACATTGACCCAAGTTTAATTAAAAAATTTGAAAAAGAAACAGGTATACAAGTAGTTTATGAAACATTTGATTCTAATGAAGCTATGGAAGCAAAAATTCGTAATGGTGGTACGCATTACGATGTAGCATTTCCAAGTGAATATACAGTACAAAAATTAAAACGTGCACATCTTTTAGAACCACTTGATCATAAAAAAATACCTAATATTAAAAATTTAGATTCAGATTATATGAACATGCCATATGACCGCCATAATAAATATTCATTACCTTATTTCTTTGGTACTGTTGGCATTTTATATAATAAAGATAAGTATCCAAATGATTCTTTTAATAGTTGGAAAGATTTATATAAACCAAAATATAAAAATGAAGTACTTTTAGTAGATGGTGCTCGAGAAATTATAGGTTTGGGTCTCAATAAATTGGGATATAGTTTGAATGATAAAAATCCACAACATATTAAAAAAACTGAATCAGATTTACAGAATTTAGCACCACAAGTAAGAGGTGTCGTAGGTGATGAAATTACAATGATGCTTCAACAGAATGAAGGTAATGTGGCCGTTGTTTGGAGTGGGGTTGCTGCTCCATTAGTACAAGAAAGTGACAAATATAATTACGTTATTCCTAAAGAAGGGTCTAATTTATGGTTTGATAATATGGTTATACCAAAAACAGCGCAAAATAAAGAGGGCGCATATAAATTTATGAACTTCTTATTAGATGCAAAAAACAACAAACAAAATACCGAATGGGTAGGCTATGCGACACCAAATAAAGCTGCAAGAAATATGTTACCAAATGATATTAAAAATGATCATAGATTTTACCCTAATAAAAAGGAACAACAACGCTTAGAAGTTTATCAAGATTTAGGTCAAGATACATTAAGTGAATATAACGAAAGTTTTTTAAATTTTAAAATGTCGTTAAAGTAGAATGAAAATGGTAGTTATTTTATGTTATTTTCGATATAATAACCTGATAAGTAAAGTAAGGAGTTGTAACGAATGACAGGAGAGCAATATACTCAAATCAAACGTCCAGTCAGTCGACTAACAGAAAAAGTATTAGGTTGGCTTAGTTGGGTATTCTTACTAGTGTTGACAATTGTCACGATGTTTATAGCTTTAGTGTCATTTAGTAATGATACATCAATTGCTAACTTAGAGAATACATTAAATAATAATGACCTTATTCAACAAATGTTGGCAAATAATAGTTTAAGTACTACGCAATTTGTAATTTGGTTACAAAATGGTGTATGGGCTATTATAGTGTATTTCATTGTTTGTTTACTGATTTCATTTTTAGCATTAATATCTATGAATATTAGAATTTTATCTGGATTTTTATTCTTATTATCAGCAATCATTACGATACCATTAGTGTTACTTGTTGTAACTTTAATTATTCCAATTTTATTCTTCATCATAGCAATAATGATGTTTGTCAGAAAGAACAAGGTAGAAGTTGTACCAAATTATAATAATGGTTATGGTTATCAACCTTATAATGAAGTTCCAGAGCAAGATACACACCATTACGAACCTGAACAAGAAGAAAAAATTGAAAAAACAAGTCAACGTAGACGACCATCACGTCGTAGTATGGAACGTAAAGAACAAGCATATGAACCAACTCAAGATGCTACAGCACAAAATGAAGAAAATAATGAAACATATGATGATAAATATGAACAATTTCCTAAGCGTGCTGTTGAAAGTGAATATCGTTCAGATGATGATGAACAAGAAGAAGAACCTACAGTATTATCTAGACAAGCTAAGTATAATAAGAAATCTAATTCTAATAACGAAGCACAAGTTAATCCAGAGGCTTATAATGATAGTGCATATGATGAAGCACAAAATAATTATAATGATGAACCTCAGATTGATCCAAAAGAACTAAAAGCTCAACAAAAGAGAGAAAAAGCAGAAATTCGTGCTAAGAAAAAAGAAAAGCGTAAAGCATATAATCAACGCATGAAAGAAAAACGTAAAAATCAACCAAGTGCTGTAAATCAACGTAGAATGAATTACGAAGAACGTCGTCAAATGTTCGGTGAAACTGAACAAAAAATGAGAGATAACGTTAAGCAAGATAATCAAAATATTGATGAAGAAAACAACTCTAAATAATAATTTAAAGACCAAAAATGAAAGTTTAGTATTCATTTTTGGTCTTTTTTTCTAGAGTATTAAAATTTTAGTGTATTAATTAGCAAGAAAAGACAGTTTTTAGTATTATTAAGGTAAGGATTTAAGGAGGTACCGAAATGAAAAGAAAAACAGAACTTATTTTAGCTTGGATTGCTAATGGATTGAGTAGTTTATATTTATTATTAGTAATCGTAGGTTATTTCGCTATGAAGTCAGGAAGCGGTGCATCTCAAAATGAAGAAATGGTAAGCAAAATGATGGGAAGTAATCAAGATATGTCTATGGACATGCTTGCAACATCAATTGCTTTATCAATGGGTGTGTTAGCTTTCTCTACTATATTAGGAATTGTTGGTGCGCTAACTGTTAAAGGAAGACGTAAATTAGGCGCTAGTTTATTAATTGCAGCTGCAATTGTTGGTATTATGGCAACTAATATTATTGCGATGGTATTATGGTTAATTTCTGGTATCATGCTACTTGCGAAATCAGATAAACAAGGACCAACTAATCAATTCCAAAATAATAATTCTTATGATGATTCAACCAAGAGACAAGAGTGGAATCCAGAAGAAGAATTAAAAGAACGTCAACAAAGCAAAAAACCATATACTTATTAGACAAAATATATTGTAATAACTATTGATTGAATGAATTAAATTATGGAGCAACTTCATAAAATATCGTAAAGTAAAACAACCTTTTGGGATTTTCAAATAATCCCAAAAGGTTGTTTTGTTTATATTTAATCTCAGTGAATATTGTTAGCTTCATTTACAATTCTTGGAATGTTTGAATAATAAGATAAACATTCAAAATACTTAAGATAATAATAAGTGACCAAGAAATCACATTTACCCATCTTTTATTAATAAATGGACCCATTAATTTTTCATTACTTGTCGCTAATTGTAATGGTATTAATGTAAATGGTAATGCAATACTTAAGAATACTTGTGAAAATACTAGTAATTGTTCAATTTTAGCTTCATTGCCATTAAAAATAATTAAGCAAATAATAACTGGAATAATTGCTAGTGATCTTGTAATTAATCGACGAAGCCAATTTGGTAATCGGAATCTTAAGAAACCTTCCATTACTATTTGACCTGCTAAAGTACCAGTGATTGTTGAATTTTGCCCTGAAGCAAGGAGTGCTACCGCGAATAATGTGCTCATAACACCACCTAATGTTGCACCAAGTAATGGTTGAGTTTTTAATGCATGATATAAATCATAAAATCCACCTAATTCATCTGCATTTGAGCCAAAGAATAAAGCAGCGCCCAAAGTTAATAATAAGCAGTTAATTACAAATGCAATTGATAATTGGATGTTTGAGTCAATTGTTGCATATTTGATTGCTTGAGCTTTATCATCATTATTATTTCTATCATACTTTCTTGATTGAACGATTGAAGAATGTAAATAAAGATTATGTGGCATAATTGTTGCACCAACAATACCTAAAGCAATATATAAAATACCTTGATTAGTAACAATTTCTTTATGAGGTAAAAATCCATTTAATAAGTTAATGACATTAGGTGATGATATATAAACTTCGAATATAAAGATAGCTAATACTGTAAAGATAAGTGTACCTACAATAGCTTCAATTTTTCTAAAACCAAATTTCATCATAAATAAAAGTATAAACACATCACATACTGTAATTAGTGCACCAACAATTAATGGAATATTGAATAATAAATTAAGTGAAATGGCACTTCCGATTACTTCAGCAATATCTGTCGCGATAATAGCTAGTTCTGCAATTATCCAAAAAATAACAGCAACAGGCTTAGATAAATAGTGGCGTGTCATTTGAGCCAAATCTTTCCCTGTGGCTATCCCTAATCTAACAGTCATACTTTGTAACAACATAGCAGCTAGACTAGAAATCAAAATGACAAATAGCAGTGTATAACCGAATTGTGCGCCACCCTGCATTGAAGTAATCCAGTTGCCAGGATCCATATATCCAACAGCAACTAATAGACCTGGTCCAATAAAAGCTAATAGTTTTTGACTGGCATTACTTTTGTAGTCAAAATCTATCGTATTATTAATTTCTTCTAAGCTTTTTTGATGTTCATGATTGTCTGATTGCTTATTCATAAATTAAATCACCTCTAATGTAAAATCATAATGATATATTAACCTAATTATATTTTTAGGTCAACCTAAAAATATTTTACACTATTAAAAAATACCCGGACATCATTTCAATGTATCAGGTATTTTATAACAAATTATTATGCGTGATAGAATTTTAAAAACTGGTCAAATGTTTCTTCTACAAATTGAATAAATGATTTGTCAGACGTTAAACGATTATCGTCAGGTGAGATTGCTCTAGCAACGAAAAATTCACCTTTTTTAACATTTTTAACGCGGTCTATGGCTTCATGTAATTGATCATCTGTAAAATCTTTAATTAGTGGTTTTTCTGGTTTCATATGGTCAAGACACACACTATAATCTGAAGGGAGATGTCTTAATGTGTCGAAATGCTTATCAAATGTTTTAACACGTTCAGCTTTGTCTTTAGCTTCATGCATAACACCAAACATTACAAATAATTGGTCTCTAAATAATCCAATTTGAAAGTGGGGCAGCATTTTGTAACCACGTTTGTTTGGAGCAAATGCAACCCAGGTATCTTTAGGAGGGTTAACACTTCTTCTGGCATGTTTTGCGACGTGAGGATAGAATGTTTCCCCAGTTTGAGTACTAAAATACTCTGTGAAATAATCACCTAATTGATGAAGTTGAGGTCTAACATGTTCATTAAGTGCTTCCATACGTTCATCAAGACCATCTACGTCAAAGGCTTTAAAATTTTCAGGTGTAAATGTATATTTTGTCATAACTTGCCTCCTAGGGTAATAATTAAAGTTATTGTAGCATAACCATGACTAAAAATTCTAAATTGTAGTTTCAATTTTATACATAATTTCATGTAAAAAGGGGAATCTAACATTATAAAAAAGGGATAGTTATCGTGTATAATAGATATTAATAGGAGATGATACCATGGCACTTTACGATTTTGCTAAAGGATTAGTTTTAGAAGCGGGTAACAAAGTCCGTTTAATGATGAAAGAGGATTTAAATATAGAAACCAAATCCAACCCTAACGACTTAGTGACTAACGTAGATAAAGCAACAGAAGATTATATATTTGAAATGATTCACCAAAATTATCCGGAACACAAAGTGATAGGTGAAGAAGGTCATGGTCACGATTTAAAAGATATCAATGGTGTGGTTTGGGTCGTTGATCCAATTGATGGCACTTTAAATTTTGTTCATCAACAAGAAAATTTTGCGATTTCTATTGGTATTTACCACGAAGGTCAACCATACGCTGGATTTGTATATGACGTAATGAGAGATATTTTGTATCATACTAAAGTTGGTGAAGGTGCTTATGAGAATAATCATCCATTGGAAAAATTAAAATCTACGCAATTAAAAACAAGTATTATTGGTATTAATCCTAATTGGTTAACTAAACCTATTATGGGGCCTATATTTACACCAATTGTTGATGATGCTCGAAGTGCTAGAGCATATGGTAGTGCAGCGCTAGAAATTGTTAGTGTAGCAAAAGGGCAATTAGACGCTTATGTAACGCCAAGACTACAACCGTGGGATTATGCTGGCGGTTTAATGATACTTAATGAAGTAGGCGGTAAAGGTACTAATTTACTTGGTGACGCTTTAACAATTAACCAACCCAATTCTATTGTTATGGCAAATCCTTCATTACACGATGAACTATTAAATAATTATTTAAATGAGTTTGAAGAAACGTTACGAAAACATCATAAAAGAAGATTTGGTCGATAATACCTACAATGATAAAAATAAGTCCATGGAAGACTCTAATGCCTCCATGGACTTTTACAATTTTATTTTGAAAATATATTGTTAAAATAAAATTAAATGATGGTGAATTCGTGTTAAAAGAAGTTTTAATTCGTTTTTAAGGGGTTATATCATTTATAACCAATTATTTTCACGATATTTCTTTTTTACTGTGAAACCGACACCAAATGTTGCAACGAGTAATATAAATGTTAAAATCATCATTGGAACATTTGCAGCACCAACACTAAAACTAAAAAGCAATAAAAAGATTACAGCTAAAATTGAGAATACCCAAAATATGCCTTTAGATTTTTTTTGTTGCATCCCATACCCCACCTTTTACTTATTTTTTCTCTAATCTATGATATAATAAAAAAGTTGTAATTAAAAGTGGGAGTTTACTTAAGAAAGGAAATTTATAATATGACGAATATAAGAGAAGATGTACGTAATATAGCAATTATTGCGCACGTTGACCATGGTAAAACGACGTTAGTTGATGAATTATTGAAACAATCAGGAATTTTTAGAGAGAATGAACATGTTGACGATCGTGCTATGGACTCTAATGACTTAGAAAGAGAACGTGGTATTACGATATTAGCGAAAAATACTGCGGTAGACTATAAAGGAACAAGAATTAACATTTTAGATACGCCAGGTCATGCTGACTTTGGTGGCGAAGTTGAACGTATCATGAAAATGGTTGATGGCGTAGTCTTAGTTGTAGATGCATATGAAGGTACTATGCCTCAAACACGTTTTGTACTTAAAAAAGCATTAGAACAAAATTTAAAACCAGTTGTAGTAGTAAATAAAATTGATAAACCATCAGCAAGACCAGAAGGTGTAGTTGATGAAGTGTTAGATTTATTTATTGAATTAGAAGCAAATGATGAACAACTTGATTTCCCAGTTGTATATGCTTCAGCTGTTAACGGAACTGCAAGTTTAAATTCTGAACAACAAGATGAAAACATGCAATCACTATACGAAACAATCATTGATTACGTACCAGCACCAATAGATAACAGTGATGAACCATTACAATTCCAAGTAGCATTATTAGACTATAATGATTACGTTGGTCGTATCGGTATTGGCCGAGTATTTAGAGGTAAAATGCGTGTTGGTGACAACGTATCACTTATTAAATTAGATGGCACTATTAAAAACTTCCGCGTAACTAAAATCTTTGGTTACTTTGGATTAAAACGTGAAGAAATTGAAGAAGCACAAGCTGGTGACTTAATCGCAGTATCTGGTATGGAAGACATTAACGTTGGTGAAACAGTAACACCACATGATCACCAAGATGCATTACCAGTATTACGTATTGATGAGCCAACACTTGAAATGACATTCAGAGTCAATAATTCACCATTTGCTGGTCGTGAAGGTGACTTTGTAACAGCGCGCCAAATTCAAGAACGTTTAGATCAACAACTTGAAACAGATGTATCATTAAAAGTAACACCTACAGATTCACCTGATGCATGGATCGTTGCGGGTCGTGGTGAGTTACATTTATCAATCCTAATTGAAAATATGCGTCGTGAAGGTTATGAATTACAAGTTTCTAAACCTCAAGTAATTCTTAAAGAAGTAGATGGCGTGATGTGTGAACCATTTGAAAGAGTTCAATGTGAAGTGCCTCAAGAAAATTCTGGTGCAGTAATCGAATCTTTAGGTACACGTAAAGGTGAAATGTTAGACATGATGACAACAGATAATGGTTTAACTCGTCTAATCTTTATGGTACCTGCACGTGGTATGATTGGTTACACTACTGAATTTATGTCAATGACTCGTGGTTATGGAATTATTAACCATACATTTGAAGAATTTAGACCTCGTATTAAAGCAAAAATTGGTGGCAGAAGAAATGGTGCATTAATTTCAATGGATCAAGGAACTGCTAGTACTTATGCTATTTTAGGTCTAGAGGACCGTGGTACTAACTTTATGGAACCAGGTACTGAAGTTTATGAAGGTATGATTGTTGGTGAACATAACCGTGAAAATGACTTAACAGTTAATATCACAAAAACAAAACATCAAACTAACGTACGTTCAGCAACTAAAGACCAAACTCAAACAATGAATCGCCCACGTATTTTAACGCTTGAAGAGGCTTTACAATTTATTAATGATGATGAATTAGTAGAGGTAACTCCTGAAAGTATTCGTTTGAGAAAGAAAATTTTAAATAAATCAGTTCGTGAAAAAGAAGCTAAACGTGTTAAACAAATGATGTCTGATGAAGAATAATTTTTAATTAACATGAATAAAATATAAGCAAAAAAACCACTCGCTAGTTGATAATACAACTAGCGAGTGGTTTTATTATGTTAATTTTCTTTTGAATCGTGATACGTAAAAGGTTGAGGTTGTTTAGGTGTATCTAAGCGACTTTTACAATCATCACACATAAAAGTACGAATAGGGTTGTTTCTAAGCTGTTTTGCTTCTACAGTGTTTTCATCAATATGAACTGTAGTATCACAAATGATACATTTAACAGGAACCAATTAAATCACCTCAATATATTTTACATACTTAAATTCGTAGCTGTATCCATTTTCTGTATCGTATACAAAACTATCAACTGAATTATCGTCATACATACGTTTTCCATCTTTAGCAAATTGGAAGAATAAGTATGGTAATAAATCTAATGGAACTTCAACTGAATCTTCATCATTAAATAATTTAATTGCAGTTGCGTTTGATTGTGGTTCTGCTGTTTTAAAGAATGGTGTCATGTTAATCACAAATGAACCTTCTAAAACAGAACGTTTTTTATATTTTATTTCAGAATTAAGCGTTGGCGGATTAGTTTGTCCTTCAAGAATAGCACGATTCCATTCTCTATTGTCTTCAAATCGAACTGGTTTAGTACCGTCAAAGACACCTTTTTCTAAGTCTTCAATACTTACCTTTCGATCGTCAAATATCCAAGTTGTACTATCTAATGTGATGGGAAATTTTACCGCACCTTTAATTTGAATCATCTTGCCCACTCCCTAAATTTTTATCTCATATTATTTTATCATAAAATAGGTTATACTTATTTTAAAGATACTTGCTTTTTAACATTTAGTAAGATAAAATTTTAAGTATTGAAGATATTTAATGAAATGATAGGGGGAGTGTGTGTCATGGCTAATCAGTCGAAATTAAATAATGCGGCATATGAGCAATTGAACAAAGATGCTGATAGAATTTTACAGCTAATCAAAGTTCAAATGGATAACCTAACAGTACCTTCTTGTCCGCTTTATGAAGAAGTTTTAGATACACAAATGTTCGGTCTTCAAAAAGAAGTAGATTTTGCTGTACAACTAGGGCTAGTTGACAAAGAAGTCGGCAAAGAACTTATGTTAAGACTTGAAAAAGAACTTTCAAAACTACACGAAGCTTTTACAAATGTTTAATTTTATAGATTTGATTTAATCTAACGTTATTATTTATATTAATTCAAATTTGTATAGATATAACATAGTTTGAATTCATTTTGATATAAACGTGAAATGCAACCTACACATTGTATAAATGGTGGCTGAGATAGTATCATAATTGATATTTTCTCAGTCATTTTATCTTTTTGTAAAATCATTATGTTTATATTTGTTTTGTGATACATAAGAAGTTTATAATAAAAAGATAGGTTTGTGGGAATGATTAATATTCGATTAATTCCCTTTAAACAAATCTTAAAAACATTGAATTGGATGAACTGATATATGAAAAACTTTAAAAATATAATGCGGTATATTGGGAAAACATCTAAATTTATCGATTATCCATTGTTAGTCACATATGTGATTCTATGTTTAATTGGTTTAGTTATGGTTTATAGTGCCAGCATGGTGGCTGCTACTAAAGGTACATTAACAGGTGGCGCTGAAGTATCCGGTACATATTTCTATACGAGACAGTTACTTTACGTCATTATGAGTTTTGTTATAGTCTTTTTTATGGCATTTATAATGAATGTAAAGATATTGAAAAAGCCTAATGTTCAAAAGTGGATGATGATAGGTATATTCGCTTTGTTATTAATAACACTTGTAATTGGTAAAAATATTAATGGTTCAAAAAGTTGGATCAATTTAGGATTTATGAATTTACAAGCGTCAGAGTTATTAAAAATTGCTATCATCTTATACTTACCGTTTATGATAGAGAAGAAAATGCCTCAAGTACGAAATAAAATTAAACTTATTGCAGCACCGATTATTTTAGTTTCAAGCTGTGTTGCGCTAGTACTTTTACAAAGAGACGTGGGGCAAACATTATTAATTTTAATTATTTTCTTTTCAATAATTTTTTACGCTGGTATAGGCGTACAAAATCTTTTGAAATACGGTATTATGGTAGTCATTGCAGGTATAGTGATATCCATTTTAGTGCTTGCTTTAGGATTATTACCAAGTTACCTTGAAGCTAGATTTAGTACCTTAACTAATCCATTTAATGCAGAAGCTGGTACAGGTTACCATATATCTAACTCACTTATGGCTATAGGTAATGGTGGATTATTTGGTCGGGGACTTGGAAATAGTATTATGAAACTTGGCTACTTACCAGAACCACATACCGATTTTATATTTGCGGTTATATGTGAGGAATTAGGACTTGTAGGTGGTTTATTTGTCATCCTACTAGAATTTTTCATTGTTTACCGTGCATTCCAACTAGCTAATAAAACGAATTCATATTTTTATAAATTAGTATGTGTAGGAATTGCTAGTTATATCGGAAGCCAAACATTTGTAAACTTAGGTGGTATATCAGCAACAATTCCATTAACAGGTGTACCATTACCGTTTATTAGTTTTGGTGGTTCGGCTATGATTAGTTTAAGTATAGCAATGGGATTACTCTTAATTACTGCAAAACAAATTAAAATGGATGAAATTAGAAGTAAACAACGAAAAATCGATATTAGACGTCGTTATCAATAACTATTTAGCTAATCTCTCTTTAGTGAAATTCTGTACAGTGAATTTTCTAAAGGTAAGGGATTAGCTTTTTTATTTGTAAATTATTTTAAACTGGAAATACTTTCAACATAATGATAATATAAAGTTATTGTTAATGATAAGTTTATTTGATTATAAGTGAATCATTAAAATAAAATAATTTGTTTTGGTTTTATGACACTTAAGTTAAAGAATTATGACTAATATATATTAACTATAGAAAATAATTGCTATATAGGATAAAATTTTAATATATAAGTAGTTAGAAAATTCTAAATATTTAAAAGGGGTGTTTTTACTCTTGAAACACATCAAGAAGTTATTAGTAGCCAATCGTGGTGAAATTGCTATCAGAATTTTTAGGGCAGCAGCAGAGTTGAATATTAGTACAGTAGCAATTTATTCTAATGAGGATAAATCATCATTACATAGATATAAGGCAGATGAATCTTATTTAGTAGGTAGTGATTTAGGACCAGCAGAAAGTTATTTAAATATCGAAAGAATTATAGAAGTAGCTAAAAGAGCAAATGTTGATGCTATACATCCAGGATACGGTTTTTTAAGTGAAAATGAACAATTTGCACGTAGATGTGCTGAAGAAGGCATTAAATTTATTGGACCTCATCTAGAACACTTAGATATGTTTGGTGATAAAGTTAAAGCAAGAACAACTGCACTTAAAGCTAACTTACCTGTGATACCAGGTACAGATGGACCTATTGAAAGCTTTGAAGCGGCAAAGGCCTTTGCAAGTCAGGCTGGATATCCGTTAATGATTAAGGCTACAAGTGGCGGTGGCGGTAAAGGAATGCGAATTGTTCGTGAAGCCAGTGAATTAGAAGATGCATTTCATCGCGCTAAATCAGAAGCTGAAAAATCATTTGGTAATAGCGAAATTTATATCGAACGCTACATCGATAATCCTAAACATATAGAAGTACAAGTTATCGGTGATGAATATGGTAATCTTGTTCATTTATATGAACGTGATTGTTCGGTTCAAAGACGTCATCAAAAGGTAGTGGAGGTAGCACCTTCTGTAGGGTTACCTGAATCATTACGCTTAGAAATATGTGATGCGGCAATCCAATTGATGTCACATATTAATTACGTTAATGCAGGAACGGTCGAATTTTTAGTGTCTGGGAATGAATTTTACTTTATTGAAGTTAACCCTCGTGTGCAAGTAGAACATACGATAACTGAGATGATAACTGGAATAGATATCGTTAAAACGCAAATATTAGTTGCAGACGGTTGCGAATTATTTAGCCAAGAAGTTGGTATGCCAAAGCAAGAAGATATTCAAACATTAGGATATGCAATTCAATGTCGTATTACTACTGAAGATCCTTTAAATGACTTTATGCCTGATTCAGGAACCATTATTGCATATCGATCAAGTGGAGGCTTTGGTGTACGATTAGATGCAGGTGATGGTTTCCAAGGTGCCGAAATATCACCGTATTATGATTCTTTATTAGTAAAACTATCTACACATGCTATGTCATTTAAACAAGCAGAAGAAAAGATGGAACGTTCTTTAAGAGAAATGAGAATTCGTGGGGTTAAAACCAATATTCCATTTTTAATTAATGTTATGAGAAATGACCAGTTTAGAAGTGGAGATTATACTACTAAATTTATAGAAGAAACACCAGAATTATTTAACATTCAACCAACATTAGATAGAGGAACAAAGACACTTGAATATATTGGGAATGTAACAATTAATGGATTTCCTAATGTTGAAAAGCGACCTAAACCGTTATATGAAACGGCTTCTATTCCTAAAGTATCACAAGCAAAGGTAGATACATTTTCAGGAACGAAACAGTTACTAGATCAACAAGGTCCAAACGGAGTAGCGAAATGGGTACGAGAACAAGATGATGTACTCATTACAGATACTACTTTCAGAGATGCACATCAGTCTTTATTAGCTACTCGAGTAAGAACAAAAGATATGTTAAATATTGCATCTAAAACTGCAGAAGTATTTAAAGATAGTTTTTCATTAGAAATGTGGGGCGGTGCTACATTTGATGTAGCGTATAATTTCCTGAAAGAAAATCCATGGGAACGTCTAGAACGTCTACGTAAAGCTATTCCCAATGTTTTATTCCAAATGTTATTACGTGCTTCAAATGCAGTAGGATATAAAAATTATCCAGATAATGTAATACAAAAATTTGTAAAAGAAAGTGCAGAAGCTGGTGTCGATGTTTTTAGAATTTTTGATTCTTTAAACTGGATTGATCAAATGAAAGTAGCGAATGAAGCGGTACAACAAGCTGGTAAAATTTCTGAAGGAACAATTTGTTATACTGGTGATATTTTAAACTCAGAAAGATCAAATATTTATACACTTGATTATTATGTCAAATTAGCTAAAGAATTAGAAAGAGAAGGTTTCCATATTTTAGCTATTAAAGATATGGCAGGATTATTAAAACCGAAAGCAGCATATGAACTAATCGGTCATTTACGTGCAGCGGTTAATTTACCTATACATTTGCATACTCATGATACAAGTGGCAATGGTTTACTAACATATAAACAAGCGATAGATGCTGGCGTAGATATTATTGATACTGCTGTAGCATCAATGAGTGGTTTGACAAGTCAACCAAGTGCCAATTCATTGTATTATGCGTTAAATGGATTCCCACGTAACTTGAGAACAGATATAGAAGGACTTGAAGAAATTAGTCATTACTGGGCTACAGTTCGTCCATATTATACAGATTTTGAAAGTGATATTAAGTCACCGAATACAGAAATATATCAACACGAAATGCCAGGTGGACAATATTCTAATCTAAGCCAACAAGCTAAAAGTCTTGGTCTAGGTGAACGTTTTGATGAAGTAAAAGATATGTATCGTCGTGTTAATTTCCTATTTGGAGATATCGTTAAAGTAACACCTTCTTCTAAAGTAGTAGGAGATATGGCACTATTCATGGTTCAAAATGATTTAAATGAAGATGATATCATTAATCAAGGACATAAATTAGATTTCCCAGAATCTGTAGTATCCTTCTTTAAAGGAGAAATTGGGCAACCAGTAAATGGATTTAATCCACAGTTGCAAAAAGTCATACTTAAAGGTCAAAAGCCATTGGAAAATAGACCTGGAGAATATTTAGAATCTGTTGATTTTGAAGAAGTCAGAAAAGAATTAGCAAACATTCAAAATACAGAAGTAACAGAACAAGATATCATTAGCTATGTCCTATATCCTAAAGTCTATAAACAATTTATTGCTACTAAGGAACAATTTGGGGACCTATCATTGTTAGATACACCAACATTTTTATTCGGTATGAGAAACGGTGAAACAGTTGAAATAGAAATTGATACTGGTAAACGATTGATTATTAAACTAGAAACAATTAGCGAACCCGATGAAAATGGGCAACGAACAATTTACTATGCAATGAATGGACAAGCAAGACGCATTTATATTAAAGATGAAAGTGTAAAAGCTAATGTAAATGTAAAACCAAAAGCAGACAAAACCAATCCAAATCATATTGGGGCACAAATGCCAGGTTCTGTCACAGAAGTGAAGGTAGCTGTTGGAGATAAAGTGAAAGCAAATCAAGCTTTACTCATTACAGAAGCAATGAAAATGGAAACAACGGTACAAGCACCATTTGACGGTACTATAAAACAAATCACAGTATCGAATGGAGATGCTATAGCTACAGGAGATTTATTAATTGAATTAGAAAAAGATCCATCTTAATAAATATTAAAAAAGCCGAAACATTCAATATTCAAGAATGTTTCGGCTTTATAATTAAGCTTTGTTTTTAAGACTTCTTGTCGTTCTCAACATTAATAAGATGAAATAAGCAATCATACCGAATAGGTAAGTAATAAATAAAGCATGCAACAATGCAATAAATAAATTTACATTAGTAATAACAGATAAAGCACCAGTTACTACTTGTAAAATAACTAAAATAAATGCAGCTGTATAGCCATATCTTACAGTACGATTATCACTATAGTTTTTAATTGCATGAATAAACGTAATCATAATCCACATAAAAGTAATAAATGCCATACCACGGTGTGCAAATTGAACCCAGTCATGTACATTATGTGGAACAATATCATCAAAAGGTACTGGCCAAGCACCATATGCTAGACTTGATTTAGTATGTCTTACTAAAGCACCAGTGTATATAGTTAAATATACGATGATTGCCATTAACCATGTTAACGTACGTAATGGTTTTTGAATCATTAATTCGTCAGCTTCATACTTTTGATCAATTGAGAAAATAATTAATGTCATTAAAAATACTGATGAAAAGCTAACTAAAGAGATTCCAAAATGTAATGCTAATACATATGCATTTTGTTGCCAGATTACAGCAGCAGCACCAACTAAGGCTTGTAATAATAAGAAACCTATACTTATGATAGATAATGGTTTAATTTCTTTTATATACCCTATGTGTTTCCAAGCGGTAATGACTAGCCATATTACGACAATTAATGAAAGTCCTGAAACTGCTCTATGGCTTAATTCAATAATTGTTTGTATTGGTAAGTTTTGTGGAAGAAGTGCTCCATTACATAACGGCCACGATGAACCACAACCATCTTCCGAACCAGTTTTAGTTACTAGCGCACCACCTAATTGTACGAATGTCATAATAATTGTTGCTAAGACACTTAACCATTTAAGGTTTCCTTTTCTAAACAATGATAAACACCCCATCATTAAAATAAAATCTAACAACTATTCTCATTAAAAATGGACATTTTGTAATTTATTTTAACGTATATATTTTTCTTTTACATTATATCAATAATACCATTTTTAATTACGTTACAAAATCAACTATTTGGAATGTCGTTAAAGTGTCACAATTTAATTTTTTAAAACCTAGTCTTTTATGACTATTTGCTATATCATTGTATTATATGAAAAAATTCTAGGAGGGGAATTATGAGTAAAGAACAAACATTGTCACAGGAAACGGGCCAAGTGACATTTAAAGAATTACAACAGATTATTAAAATGGGCCTTGTTCAAGGGAATTTAATCCCTGCATTTGCTGGTTCTTGGTTGGCTGTTGTAATGACAAATCACTCCTTCCTATCGTCAATACCTCAAATTTTATTAATGATTATAGGTTCTACATTAATAATGGGTGGCGCATGTGCACTTAATAATTATTATGATCAAGACATAGATCAAATTATGCCTAGTAAACAGAATAGACCCACTGTAAATGATAGAATTTCAGATAAGCACTTATTAATTTTAAGCTTTGGTATGATGTTAATAGGTGAAGGTTGTTTATTTTTATTAAATATACCATCAGGTGTTTTAGGATTATTTGGTATCATAGGATACGTATCATATTATTCAATCTGGTCAAAACGACATACGACTTGGAATACAGTTGTAGGTAGTTTCCCTGGAGCTGTACCGCCTTTAATTGGTTGGGTAGCTATAGATGGATCAATAAGTGTTGCAGTAATAGCACTATTTTTAGTAGTATTTTGTTGGCAACCAATACATTTTTATGCGTTAGCAATTAAACGTAGTGATGAATATTCATTAGCTAATATTCCAATGTTACCATCTGTAAAAGGATTCAATAGAACACGAGTAAGCATGTTTATTTGGTTAGTATTACTATTACCACTTCCCTTTATGTTATCTAGTTTAGGCACAACATTTATTGTTTTAGCTACTTTATTAAATTTAGGGTGGATGGCACTAGCTTTTACATCATTTAAAAAGAATACTGATCAAAACAAATGGGCAACTAAAATGTTTATTTACTCATTAAACTATTTAGTAGTATTTTTCGTACTCGTTGTAGTCGTATCACTTATTAAAATGATATAAATACAAAATTAAGTAAGGATGAAACATATGAACGTACCTATTTTACCTACAATAAGTACTTCGTGTATTGTCATTAGTGCGATATTAGTGGCAATTGGATGGAGACTTATTTGGAAAAGACAAATTGATCAGCATAAAAAAGTAATGTTATGGGCTGCCGTTTTTGCCGCAACATTCTTTATTATTTATGCTAGTAGAACAATCTTTATTGGTAATACCGCATTCGGTGGACCAGATAGTGTTAAAATTTATTATACTATTTTCTTAATTTTCCATATTAACTTAGCAACAATTGGTGGGATTTTAGGAATAATACAAATTGTATTAGCTTTTAAAGAGAAATTTAAAATTCATAGAAAAATTGGACCTATTGCTTCAGTAATATGGTTTTTCACAGCGATTACTGGTGTAGCAGTTTATGTACTGTTATACATCTTGTATCCAGGTGGAGAAACAACATCATTAATTAAAGCTACTTTAGGTTTATAATCGAATAAATAAGATTGTGACTGATAAAACTTTCTGTATAGTTTTATCAGTTTTTTTATATTAAGAATCTAATCCAATGTAAGACACCATTTTGTAAAATTGTGCTTCGTAATTCTAGAAATAACAATAGACTTATCTTGATTATGAAATAAGTAATTATGTACAATAGTAATAATTCAGTTAAGGTGGGTGAAAGATGAAAAAATTAGTTATACGAATTTTAGGAGTTGTTTTTTTAGTATCATTTCTAATCTATTTATTTTACTCACCACGGCTAAAATTTGATGTATTAGAAAATCCAAATAAAAGCCAAAAAAGTGATAGAACGGAACAATTCAAAAATTCAAATAAAAATATAGAAAATCCAAAACCTAAAAATGGTGTAGGAACATGGATTGGTAAGGACATTGATCAACTTACCAAAAAATACGGTCAAGCTAACCGAACATATCCATATAAAGATGGCTATAAAAATTATGTATTCAAGAAAACAAATCAATATTACATTGTCAGTGTAAAAGACAATAAAATAAAATCTGTTTATGCAACTGGAAAAGATGCTCATATTAACCCTTTACATATAAATGAAAGCAATTCAAAAATATTCGAAAATACAAGCATCAATCCCGAACCTACAATCAAATCAAATAATAAAAAATATGAATTTGAATTATCAGATGAAGATTTAAAAACACAAACTTTAATTAAATATGGTAATATATATGCGCAAGTTTATTCAGACCAACAAACGAATAAAATCATGGCAATACGCTTTTTAGATAAAGATGCATTAGCTACATTGCAACCATATAAAACGAATGAATCTCATTCTACAGCGAATTTAAAAAATAAAGATATACCTTACGAACAAAATACAAATCAATTAGTGACACTTTATGAGGTAACTAATGAAATGAGAAAACTAAAGGGATTAAAACCGTTAAAGGTAAATAATGATATTGCACATATTGCTTCAATAAATTTATTTGACGCGACTAAAAGTGGTTCTGACTCAGTAGAATTTACTGAAAATGCTTTAAAACAACAATTAGATGAAAGAGATGTTAGTTATAAATCGACAAGTCAGAATGTGGGTTACGACTTTGATGATGTCCCAACATTAATCCATAGTTGGATGAACTCCGATATTCATCGCTCTAGAATGTTAAATACGAAATATGAAGAAATGGGCGGAGAAGTAATGAAAGATTATTATTCGTTAATTTTCTTAGAAAAATAAATGAAGGGTAGAATGACAAATGATAAATGAAGAAACATTGTCAATTTTAGATGACGTCGAAGCCTTATCAGATATGATAGTTAATTCAGAAATTTATGATGAATATATTAAAGCGAAAGAATTATTAAACCAAAATGATGAAGCACACTTATTATATTCGGCTTTCCTAAAGACCAAAGATCAATACGACGATGTAATGCGATTTGGTAGATATCATCCTGACTATAAGACAATTATGATGGAAACACGCCAACGTAAACGAGCATATGAAATGTTACCAGTGGTAATGGACTATAAGTCAAAAGAAGTAGCATTACAGAATTTAATTGATGAAGTTATTAGTAAAATTGCTTTAGCTGTTTCAGATAATGTAAAAATTGATACAGGCAATCCATTTTTTCAAACGACTGCACAAGGTTGTGCTTCAGGTGGATCATGTAACTGTTCTTTATAAAATGATTTAAATTTTACCAAATTTATAAAACATACAAGATATCTCTCCAATATTGATTAAACTCAATATTTGGGGAGTTTTTTAATTCATATAAACCCTTATGTTTAAAGATGGAGATCATATTAATTTTAATTATCAGAAAATTATGAATAAACATTGTTTATTATTTGTCTTTATGGTAACTTATAATACAACTATAACTTTACTACAGTAAAGCATTAAAGTCAGAAGTAAAGGAGGTAGAGTATGAATAAGCAAAATCAGATAATAAAAATAAAAGAAATTGAATTAGCATTCTTAAAGTACTTTTCAAATAAAAATTACAAACTTGTAGATATAGATTTAATTGAAAAATTAGATTGGAGTCATTTGACGAAAGAGGACTTATTACAAATGAAAGAAAGGAATTTTTGGCAAAATAACAATCACATTTATAGTTTAAGACACGATTTTACTGATCAATTACTACGTTATCATTCAATATTTCCAACAGATTTTAAGAAAGTTGCTTATTCTGGACCTATTGTCAGAAATAATGAGGTCATATCACAAATAGGTATCGAGAATTATTTGCCTATATATAATCAATTCAATGATAGTTTTAATGATTTCTACCATTTTATTAAAACGTATTTAAAAGATGATATTCAGCTAATTATTTTAGGTCATTATCAATTATTGAATGAATTATTAGAAGAAAAATATAGAACTTTAGTTATTAAAAACATGATTGAAGAGAGAAATCTATCGGGATTAAAACATCAATTACCGCATAATCATCCTATCTTAAAATTACTATCAGAAAGCACACGTCATCAATTATCAAAATTAAGTCAATATTTGGACCAATCATCTCAAACATTACTTACGTTAAAAAGTTGGGAAGAGCAACTAATCAAACAAGGTTTGACCAATATTCATTTAGATATTTCGGCACAACCATCAAGATCTTATTATAAAGGTGTTTTTATCAGATGTTATTTAAATAAACATGATACTAGCATACTAACTGGTGGATTTTACTCTGGTGACCTCCAAGGATACGGTATGGCTTTAACTTTATAATCAGCATATTCAAAGAATAGGGGTGACAATATGATTAGAGTGGCTTTAGCAAAAGGGAGATTATTAGAAAGTTTTATCAAATATTTAGAGGCAGAACAACTATTTTTATTATCAAATGGACTAAAGCATAGACAACGTCAATTATTAGTTACGATAGATGGTATTGATTTTATTATAGTAAAGGGAAGTGATGTGCCAATATACGTGGAACAAGGCATTGCAGATATAGGTATTGTAGGTAGTGATATCTTAAATGAAAATAAATATAATATTAATAATTTATGCGACTTACCATTTGGACACTGTCATTTTTCCTTAGCAGCTAAACCTGTTACGAATGATTATAAAAAAATTGCTACGAGTTATGTTCAAACAACTTCACGTTATTTTAAAAACAAAGGAATAGATATTGAAATTGTAAAATTAAGTGGTTCAATAGAACTCGCTTGCATTGTAGGAATGGTAGATGGAATTATTGATATTGTTCAAACAGGTACTACATTAAAAGCAAATGGTCTTGTTGAAAAAGAAAAAATCACTGATATTTCGGCAAGATTGATTACAAATAGAACACAGTATTTTAAAAAGGGTGAAGAAATAGAATCATTTATTAATATGTTAGGGGTGCAGATGATAAATGCTTAAAGCACAACAATTTTTAGAACTTTATTTTAACAATCAATCATTAGATGAGTCCTTATACCCGTTAGTTAAAAATATTTGTGATGATGTTAAAGTCAATGGTGATGCAGCGTTGAAAAAGTATAATTTAACTTTTGATCATGTAGACACAACATCTCTAGAAATTTCAAAGCAAGACATACAAAAGGCCTATGATGAATTAAATAAAGATACACTTAATGCGTTACACCAAAGCTATGAAAGGATTAAATCATATCAAGAAAAGATAAAGTATTCCTCTACTAAAAAGGGAGAATGTTATGAAGTTTACCATCCAATAGAACGCGTTGGGATATATGTTCCAGGTGGTAAAGCAAGCTATCCTTCTACTGTTCTAATGACGGCTACACTTGCACAAGTCGCGAACGTTGAAGAGATTGTTGTTGTGACACCTCCAAAAACAAATGGCGTTTCTAAAGAAGTTTTAGCTGCCTGTCACTTAACTGGCGTAAATCATGTCTATCAAGTTGGAGGTGCACAAAGTATAGCGGCGCTTACATATGGTACAGAAACTATTAAACCTGTTGATAAAATAGTTGGTCCAGGTAATCAGTATGTTGTGCTTGCAAAAAAATATGTTTATGGAGATGTAGGCATTGATCAAATTGCCGGCCCTACTGAATTAGCTATGATTATTGATGAGACTGCTCAAATTGACGCCATTACATATGATATTTTTGCTCAAGCTGAACATGATGAAATGGCTCGTACATTTGTTATTAGCGACAATGCTCAAATATTACAACAACTTCAGTTAAATATTGATAATAAATTAAAAACAATAGATCGTCATTCTATAGTGTCCAAAAGTATAGCCAATCATCATTACTTAATTGAAGTAAGTGATATGGAAGAGGCCTGTCATATTTTGAATAAAATTGCACCTGAACATGCATCCATTCAAACTAAACATCCAGAACAGTTTATTGATCAAATCAAATTTGTAGGTGCATTATTTTTAGGGCATTATGCTCCAGAAGCAATTGGTGATTATATTGCTGGACCAAGTCATGTTTTACCAACAAACCAAACTGCTAGATTTTCGAATGGTTTATCAGTTAATGACTTTATGACACGTCACAGTGTGATTAATCTATCAAAATCAACTTTTAAAAAGGTAGCATATTCTGCAGAAAGGTTAGCATGTGTAGAATCACTTAATAATCATCAACAATCAATACATATTCGACATTGACATATGGTAAAGCCATATTTAAAAGTGATTTTCAGAATTAACAACAAGGAGGAAGTTCAATGAACTATCAAAAATCACGTCAAACCGCTGAAACTTCTATTTCAATTGCTATAAGTAAAGAAAAGGAAAAATCCAATATACATACAGGCGTAGGATTTTTAGATCATATGTTAACACTTTTTGCTTTTCATAGTGGCTTATCATTACAAATTGAAGCTAAAGGAGATACATATGTTGATGATCATCATATGACAGAAGACATTGGTATAGTTTTAGGACAGTTGATATTGGAAATGGTTAAGACTCAGCAAAGCTTTAAAAGATATGGTACAAGTTATATACCTATGGATGAAACGTTAGCAAGAACTGTAATTGATATTAGTGGCCGTCCATATTTTTCATTTAATGTTCAATTAAGTAAAGAAAAAGTAGGTCATTTTGATACAGAATTAGTAGAAGAATTTTTTAGAGCACTTATTATTAATGCGAGGTTAACTGTGCATATGGACTTAATTAGAGGTGGAAATACCCATCATGAAATTGAAGCTTTATTTAAATCTTTTGCTAAATCATTACAAGAGGCATTAACACCAACTCTTGAATTTGTAATACCTTCGTCTAAAGGTGTGATTGAATGATAGCTATAGTTGATTACGGTCTAGGCAATATTAATAGCTTGAAAAAAGCAATTGAATTCTTAGGCTACGAGACAATATTGACCAACAACGAAAGTATTATTTATAAGGCAGATGCAGTTGTATTACCTGGTGTTGGACATTTTAAAGATGGAATGACAGAAATTAAAAATAAAAGATTAGACACTATCTTAAACCAAATTAAAAACCAACCTATCATTGGTATTTGCTTAGGAATGCAATTGTTATTTGAATATAGTGAGGAAGGTAATGTAGAAGGACTAGGACTGATACCTGGACGAATAGTGCCAATCCATACAACACAACCTATCCCGCATTTAGGTTGGAATTTATTGAAAAGTGATCATCAATTACTTCAATGTGATGTGTACTTTATACATTCTTATCAAGCGATAATGAATAATCATGTTGTTGCATATGCAGATTATGAGTGTCAAATTCCTGCAGTAGTACAATATAACAATTGTATAGGAATACAATTCCATCCTGAAAAAAGTGGTGAACAAGGATTGGCAATTTTAAATCAAGCATTGAAAGGCGGTTTTATAAATGATTAACATATGGCCGGCAATCGATTTGATTGACTCAACGAGTGTAAGACTAACTGAAGGTAAATATGAATCTAAAGAGCAAATGACAATGACAGCTGAGGAAAGCATCCAATTTTATAATCAATTTGATTGTGTTTCACGTATACATATTGTGGATCTTATAGGAGCAAAATTAAAGCAAACTCAAGAATGTCATTATATTAAAAAGCTAAGATCATTATCTCAAAAACCTATAGAAGTAGGTGGAGGGATTCGATCACAAGAAACTTTAAATCATTATTTTGATATAGGTATAGATTACTGCATAGTTGGAACTAAAGGTATTCAAGATTTAACTTGGTTGGAAAGAATGTCATATCTATTTCCTAAAAAGATTTATTTGTCTATAGATGCATACAAACAAGATATAAAGATTAATGGTTGGCTAGAAGATACACAACTCAATTTGTTTGATGTTGTTAAACAAGTGAATCATTTACCTTTAGGTGGCATCATCTATACTGATATTTCAAAAGATGGGAAGTTAGCTGGTCCTAATTTTGAATTAACAAGACAATTAGTACAACAAACTGAATTAAGTATTATTGCTTCTGGAGGTATTAGAAATCAAGAAGATTTAAACCAATTTGAAAAATTGGGTGTTTATGCTGCGATTATCGGTAAAGCTGCACATAATCCCAGTTTTTGGGAGGGGTTATCTTGATTAAAAAAAGAATCATTCCTTGTTTAGATGTTAAAGATGGGCGTGTTGTTAAAGGGATACAATTTAAGGGATTAATCGATATAGGTAGTCCACTTGAATTAGCACAATACTATAATGAAGCGGGAGCAGATGAACTTGTATTTTTAGATATTTCTAAAACTGAAAAAGGACATGACTTAATGTTGGAAGTTATCGAAACCATTTCTAAACAATTGTTTATACCATTGACTGTTGGAGGCGGTATTCAAACTTTAGATGATATTTCGCAATTACTTAATCATGGAGCAGATAAAGTGTCATTAAATTCTAGTGCACTTCAAAATCCTAATTTAATTAAAGAAGCTAGCCAAAAATTTGGAAGTCAATGTATTTGTATTGCTATTGATAGTTATTATAGTGCGGAACAAAATGACTATTTTTGTACTACACATGGAGGTAAACAATTAACCTCTATAAGAGTATATGATTGGATTCAACAAGTTGAAGAACTTGGTGCTGGAGAATTACTTGTAACCAGTATCCATCACGATGGTATGAAAACTGGCTTTGATATTGAACATTTATCAGATATTAAATCAAAGGTGAATATACCAATCATTGCTTCAGGTGGTGGTGGAAATCCTCAACATTTTCTAGACTTATTTAAAGAAACAGATGTATCTGCCGGTTTAGCTGCTAGTATTTTACATAGTAAAACATATACAGTAGCTGATATTAAGCACACATTAAGAAAAGGTGGTGTGCCAGTAAGATGACAGTCACAGTAGATTTTAGTAAAGGTTTAGTACCGGTCATATTACAACATTATGTAACGAAGCAAGTATTAATGCTCGGGTTTATGAACGAAGAAGCATTTAATAAAACAATGGAAGAGAACGTAGTAACTTTTTATTCAAGGTCTAAACAAAGATTGTGGACTAAAGGGGAATCATCGGGGCATACGCAACAAGTCGTTACGATACATACAGATTGTGATAATGATGCAATACTAATCGAAGTTATTCCTAATGGTCCAACATGTCATACTGGGAATCAAAGCTGTTTTAGTACAAAGACACATTTTGCAGTTCAATTATTGGAACATACAATAAAAGAACGATCTAGAACTAATCAATCTCAGTCTTATACCAATTATTTGTTAGAACAAGGTATAGAAAAAATAACTAAGAAATTTGGAGAAGAATCATTTGAAGTTGTAATAGGAGCTATGAAAAACGATAATAAAGAAGTTATCAACGAGGCGGCGGATTTAATATATCATTTATTTGTCTTATTACATTCATTAAATATTTCTTTTACAGAAATTGAAAACGTATTAGAACAACGTCATCATAAAAGTAACAATTTTAAAGGTGAAAGAGATTCTATAGAAAATTGGTAATACACATCGGTGTCTGTAAAAGTAAAAATCCTTAACGAAAAGGTGATTATTCGTTAAGGATTTTTGCTATTTATTATTTTAATGTCTCTTTAAATTGTTGTGCTAAATCAGGTCGATCTGTTACAAGTGTATGCACACCTTTTTGGTATAAATCTGTCATTAAATCAATACTATTAATGCCATAAAATCCTGGTACAATATTTAATACTTTTAACCATTTAATAAATCTAGAAGAAGTAAGCTTGATTCCTTTAAATTCGGTTGGCATTTGGAAAGTATTAGCTTTCGGATGGAATTTATGTCCTCTAAACGTATTAAACTTAATAAACGCATCTGCTACTTCGTTTTGACTCGCACCAATTGCTACAGTACCTTTACTTAATTGATCAAAGCGTTCAATTTGTTCTTTATGGAAACTTGTTACTAATACACGATGTTCTGCATGATGTTTAACAATTTGATGATAAATGACTTCAGGTGCAATAGAACCTTCATAACTGTTTGGATGATCTTTCAAATCAACATTAATATACATCTCTGGATAAAGCTCTAAAAGTTCCTCAAATGTTAAAATTTTAGCATCTTCATGTCCACGAAATGGATATTGACGATTTATATCTGTGAAATAATATCCAGCGTCTAATTTTCTTAATTCTTCTAAAGTATGTTCACTTACTTTACCTGAACCGTTAGTTGTTCTATCAACAGTTGCATCATGGAATACGATAAGTTCCTTATCTTTAGTGAGCCTTACATCTGTTTCGAATCCATCTACGCCATATTGTACTGCATTATCAAATGCAAGCTTTGTTTGTTCAGGTCTAACAGCCATGCCGCCTCTATGCGCAAATAAATATGGTGCTACACCTGTGAAAAATGGAGGGATTGCATTAATTTCACGTGGTTTTTTATTTTTATTTACATAAATCACACTTCCAACAATACTTGCAATTGCGAATGAACCATTAATGAACCACTTATTTAGTTTAACCATTTGATATCCTCCTTTAGGTATTAAAGTTATATTAACAGATATCCTTCATATTTGAAAAATGAAGTGCGTGAAGAACGGAATATTATTTTATTTTTTATAGACAAATATTTACTTGACGAATTAAGTATAGGAATATCCCATTATGAAGATTGGTTTTGATTTAATAGAATAATATAAATAGGGATGGAATATATGGAAGTGATTGTTATTTCATAAAATTTAAACTCATGATATGATAAAAACTGTGTATATTAAATGGAGTGAGCAAAGATGAATTTAGTTCAAAGAGTGAGCCTTATTGTTTATTTAAAACATATCAAACATGAAAGACAAATTAGAAAATATGGACACATCGTTCATTCTAATCGTCAACGTAAATTCGTTATCATGTATGTTAATGAAAGTGAAGCGGACGATGTCGTTAATAAACTAATGAAATTAAAATATGTTCAACATATAGATGGTTCACCATACAAATTTTTAAAGAAAACGTATGAAAAAGAAAAACACGAAGTCATATAACTCGTGTTCGTTAAGAAATGTGTTTCCTATTGTAATGGTGGTATCCAACGTTGTAATCGTAAAACGCTAATTAAATAGTTAAAATATAAGTCATTGTCATGGAAAGCTTCTGGAGGTTGAACATCTATACCTAATACTGGGATATCATATGCCTCTGCTTTCTGGTTAATCATGTCAAATTTCTTATTACTATTTGGATATGGATATTTTAATGCGTTAATCATCATATACATTGCTTGGAAATAATTACCTTCAGTCGGTTGCATAATGATAGCTACTGATGATAATTGCTTTTCAGTTTGTGGGGAATGAAAATAGATTATTTTATCAATTCTAGTATGGTTGTAGTCGATGAGAGTGGTGAATTCGAATAAATCTGTTAAACCCTCACCTAAAACAATAAATGATTGTTTCATTTGTTTAATCAATCTCCTTTTATCCCAAATTATATTAAATTATATTGTGAAATGGAAGTGTGAAAGTGATGCGTGTCATTGCGGGAATACATAAAAGTAAGGCATTAGAAAGTTTGGAAGGTCGAAATACTAGGCCAACTATGGATAAAGTTAAAGAAGGCATCTTTAATAGTTTACATGAAGTATCAGGTATAGCTTTGGATTTATTCGCTGGAAGCGGCGCATTAGGGATTGAAGCATTATCTCGAGGTATGGATAAAGTAATCTTTGTCGATCAAAATTTTAAAGCAGTTAAAGTGATTAAATCAAACCTTAAGCAACTTGATTTATTAGCACAATCTGAAGTATATAAAAATAATGCTGATCGTGCGTTAAAAGCTTTAGCTAAAAGAGAGATTCAATTTGATTACATATTTTTAGATCCGCCATATAAAAAAAGTCTTATTGATGAAGCATTAAAAAGCATTAATGAGTTTAATTTGCTTAAAGAAAATGGTATTATCATCTGTGAGTTTAGTAATGAAGAACATATTCAAAGTGCACCGTTTAAAGAAATAAAAAGATATCATTATGGTTTGACAGATACATTGCTATTAGAAAAAGGAGATTAATATGAATAAGACGAAAGCAGTCATTCCCGGGAGTTTCGATCCAATTACATACGGTCATCTAGATATTATTGAAAGAAGTGCAGATCGTTTTGACGAAATACATGTCTGTGTTTTGAAAAATAGTAGTAAAGGCGGCACGTTTAATATAGAAGAACGTATGGATTTAATTAGGGGCTCTGTAGCACATCTTTCCAACGTGGAAGTACATCATTTTAATGGTTTATTAGTAGATTTTTGCAAACAAGTCGGTGCGAAAACGATTGTACGTGGATTACGTGCGGTAAGTGATTTTGAATATGAATTACGCTTAACATCAATGAATAAAAAGTTGAATAATAATATTGAAACTATGTATATGATGACTAGTACGAATTATTCATTTATTAGTTCTAGTATCGTTAAGGAAGTTGCAGCTTATAAAGCAGACATTTCGGAATTTGTACCTCCTAATGTTGCTGAAGCATTAAAAGAAAAATATTATAAATAAAAAAGCAGACCGTACTATGTGACTCTTTTAATAGTCATCATCGATAGTACGGTCTTAAATTATGTTTGAATCACTGGTGTATTAAAATCATTTTGAGATTGTTGGCTTAATAAGTTGTATACATTTGTTGCTTTAATTTCGATAGGGAAATATGTTGCTGAAGATTTATTGATATTGGTTATAAAATGCCGTTCTGGATATTGTTGCTTTAAATATTTTAAATAAGCGCGACCTTGTTCATTCATACCTAAAATTCTAATTGCTCGTATATCGTTTGTAATATCATGTTGATGAATATTGAGCAGGATATTCATTAGGATACGTTGTATATGTGTATAGGTATATCGTTTGGTTTTCGTTTTACTTAGTAATTCTTTAAACGAATTGACATCTTTGATGATTGTTTTTAATCTGTTTTCGAACCCTTCACTGACAGTATATATAGTGTTTAAAGTATTAGTGTCTTGTGTTAACAATTGATGTTTGATGTAAGGGAAAGTATCTTCAACTGTAGTCATTTGATTTTGATACAGTGATTTAATATTTTGAGGTACTACTTTATACCAATCAGTTTCTTGATTGATTAAAGATTGGCGGATGGAAGACCCACTCGCAAATTGTTGATGCTTTATTGTGTTATCACGATGTTGTGCTGACTCACGGTAAATCGTCATTGCTTCAATATGTGGTGCATATTGCTGGATTGCTTTAAGATATCCTATACTTAAGATGTTGTTAGGTGATTGTAAAATATTTAAAGTTTGTTGGTCTTTAATCAGTTCACTGATAATTCTTGGATAACTTTTACCTTCTTTAATTTTGGACTTGAATATAGGATTATTTTCTAATTCAAGCACGTGATTGACTGCATTTTGTAACTCAACTATATTACCATGCTCACTACCAAAAGATATTGTGTTAATATCGATATAATTCGCTACTTTAATAGCCATTTTTCCAAAGAAGTCTCCAGAAGATAAACTTGCGATAGTAGGTAATTCTACAACTAAATCAACACCAGAAAGTGCCATTTGAGTACGAATGAATTTATTGAATATAGCTGGTTCGCCACGCATTACAAAGTTGCCACTCATTATTGCAACAGAAACATCTGCTTGAGAATTTATTTTAGATTGTTGAGCATGATATAGATGCCCATTATGGAAAGGATTATATTCAGTAATCAAGCCAACACTTTTCATTTGCATTTCTTCCTTTCAGAATTCATTATTAGTATTGTAACAGAAGTACGTATGTTAAGAAAAAATCTTGACATATTATACTGAGAAAGTTAAAATAAATTTTGTGCTTGTTAGAGGTGAAGCCATATGAAATGGTCAATAACACAATTAAGAAAATATCAAGGTAAGCCTTTTGAATTTAATCAAACGGCGAATTTTGAGCATTTAAAAGAATCATTAGATCTCATTGATCTTTCTGAAATCAATGTTGACGGTAAATTAACTATCAAATCAAATGAAGTTATTGCTGACATACATGTCACTGGGACATATACGATGCCGTGTGCTCGTACTTTAGTTCCTGTAGAAGTGCCATTGGATGTAGAAACTTCTGAAATATTTGATTTAGAAGGTAGTGATTATTATACCGATGAAGAAGAGCAGGATGAACATTATCATCTAGCTACTGACGGTATGATTAATATTAAAGATATTGTTGAAGATTTAGTTATCATCGAAAAACCGATGCGTGCTTATTCAGACAACAGTGATCAAATGTTAACCGAAGGCAATGGTTGGGAAGTGATTGATGAAGATGAATTCGTTGAACTTGTCCAAGAACAAGATCAAGAAGACGATGGTTCAAATAGTAATCAAGTTGATCCAAGGCTTCAGAAATTACAACAATTATACGATAAAGAACAATAACGGTTTAATTAATGATATAATATTGTTAAATAAACTGATATCATTTAATTATGTGTTTAATTTTAAGGAGGATAAATCATGGCAGTACCTAAAAGAAGAACGTCTAAAACTAGAAAAAACAAACGCCGTACTCATTTCAAAATGTCAGTACCTGGTATGACAGAATGCCCAAGTTGTGGCGAATACAAATTAACTCACCGCGTATGTAAAAACTGTGGTTCTTACAATGGTGAAGAAGTAGTATCTAAATAATTTTAGATATTATTAAAAATCCCGTCTGAAATTAATTTTCAGACGGGATTTTTTTGTATTATTTTTTAGAATGTTTAATTCTCTTTGGTAGGATAAAAGTTAAACCAGTTAACGCTAACAATAATGACCATGTCAATCCTTGAGATGAAGATTGACCAGTTTCTGGAAGAGATGTTGTTTTTTTCATGTCATGCTCTTTTGATTTTTGTTTATCACTATCTTTTACATTATCTTTACTCTCAGTTTTGGTTTCAGTTGTTCCTTTTTTCTTAACATGTTCTTTATCAATATCTTCATCTGTTTTAACACTTTCAGGTATTATTATATCACTGTCTTCATCAACTTTTTGAGTTACTTCATTATTTTCGTTTTTATCGACATCGTGATCTTCGACAATATCTGCAATATCATCAACATTATGATCAGGGATTGTTGTATTATCACTATTTGATTCATTATTATCTACATTTTCATCTGTTTGATTATCAGTGTTGTTATCTTTAACTACATCAGTTATTTGAGTGTTTTCGTTGTTAGTTGTTGTAGTTGGGTCATTTTGATTATTTTCAGCATCAATTACTGGATTGTCTACATTTGTAGAAGATGTATCTTCAATTGGGACATCTTTATTTATAATTCTTACGTGATATTGACCATCGTAACCGATAGAAGATACTACGACTTTAACTATCGCGTTGTAAACTGCTTTATTAGGGTCATAAGGGAAAATTAATGTTCTAGTGTTTTTTTCTTTATCTTTAGAAATAGTTGTCACTCGTTCACCTTCGACAATAAAGTCTTTCCAATAACTATCTTCTTTAGTACGCATAATTACATATTGCTTACCATTTAATGTACCAATTTGGAAAGGATGTTCAACAAATCCATCCATTACTGACTCATTATTTTCTTCACTTTCAAATACAACAAAATTAGCATCATGTACATCCGTTAATTGATCGTTAGTTGGTTTTGCATTTTCAAACTCAACAATTGCTGATTGAACTTGTTGTTTTAAAGCAGCTTTTGTCTTTTCTAATTTGAATTTATATTCTTCTTTATATTTATCAGGTAAAGTTTTTTGTAACTTTTCTAATTCATATACTTGTCTTTCTAGTGTCTTAGCTTTGCGATATGGTGCCAATAATTTATCTACAGTATAAGTTTCATCATCTTTGTAATCATTAGGATTATTAGTTATCGGTTGTTTGAAAACCATTAAAGTATAATCATAATTTTCGACTTTATTTTCACCAAGTTGAATAGATGATACAATTTTAACTTCTTTTGTGCCTACAGAAACTGGGAAACGGATATAAGCATAGTCTTTATCTGAATCATAAGATACGAGCGTAACAGGAAGTTTTTTGTCTCCTTCATAAATTTCAAAGTTTCTCCATGTTTGTGCTGTTTTTAATCCTAATTCAATTTCTGGTTGAGACTTAGTAAATATCACAGTTGCTGGATCTAATGTGCTTGCATAATGATAAAATTGTCTGTCACCGTCTTCTTTTTTCATTTCAAAATCAATAGGTCGTGTAACGGGTGCACTATGATCTTTATCTAATACTGCAGGGTTTTTAATAGCATCTTTTATTGATACATCAGCAGGAGGATAGACTGTATCATTAGCTTGTGACTGATTTTCTTCATTATTACTTTGGTTATTATTTGGTGTTGTATCTGCAGTTTGATTTTGAGTGTCATCATTTTGATTATTATTATCTGTAATATTTGATTGATTATTATTTGGTGTTGTATCTACAGATTGGTTTTCATTTGGTTGATTTTGACTATTATTAGTTTGATTACTAACGCTTTGATTATTATCAATTGTTGAGTTTACATCGTTATTATTTGATGTTGAATTTACATTATTATCTGTATTGTTGTAAGTGTTTGTTGGTGTTGTATTGTCAGTAGTATTTTCTAAAGAATCATTACTGCTATTATCATTTAAAACGAGTGATGGGTCATTATAAATAGGTCGAGCGAATTCTAATTTTGTATAATCATAATTTGTTTCAGGTTCATTATCAATTTGTGTAGACGATACAATTTTAAGTTCTTGTGTACCATCAGTCACAGGGAAACGAATATATGCATGATCTGTGTCTGGATTATAAGACACTAAGTTAACAGGAAGTTTTGTGTTTCCTTCATAAACTTCAAATTTCTTCCAAGTTGAACCTGTATCAAGGTCAAGTTCAACGCGTGCTTTAGTTTTTGTGTAATAGACATCAGCAGGGTTCTTAATACTAAAATAGTGATAATATTGTGTTTCATTATTTTGATCAAATAGTTGGAAATTGACTGTCTCTCTTGGACCAATGTCATGAGGTTGGTTTTCAACTGCAGGGTTTTTAATAGCATCTTTTATAGACTGATCCGCTGCAGGGTAGGCAGTAGGCTGATTCGTTGTTTGTGTTTGATTATTATTTTCAACCGGTTGAGTTACAGGTTGAGATTGGTTTGATTGATCAGAATTCGCCGTAGATGCCGATTGATTTTGTACATTATTGTCATTAGAATTTTCGGCAGCCTGGGCTTGTCCATGAGAAGTAAAAATGAATAGTGTACTTACTACTATCGAGGCTACACCAAGTGTAGATTTACGTATTGAATAAAAAGACCTTAATTTTGGGAAGTTATGCTGTTGATGTTTGTTCATGTTGTAAACAACTCCTATAGTTTTAATACAGATTGATAATCATTATCAATCGTTCAAATGTATTGTAACTCAAAGTATAAATATATTGCAATCCATTTTATAAAAAAATAATAAAACCTATACCGAGAGATATCAACTTCTCAATATAGGTTTTTTATGATTATTTAGAGTGCTTTCTTCTGAAGACAAACATTGTAATAGAAGTGAACAGGGCAATCGTAGCCATAGCTAATTCATTGAAGTAACTACGTGAAGCTGCTTTACCTGTATCAGGTAATTCTTTTGATTTGTTGTCGTCGCTATTTTGTGAGTTTTTAGCATCTTTATCCCCGTTATTTTGATTAGATTTGCTATCTTTACCTTCATCTTCTTTTTTGCCTGTTTTGCCACCTTTACCATCTTTACCATCTTTAGCGACATTGTCACCAGTGTTTGTATTAGTTCCATCATTATTATTGCCCCCAGCAGCTGGAGTAGTTGGTACATTATTGTTGTCCCCAGTAGCTGGAGAAGTAGGTGCATTGTTGTTGTCTCCAGTAG
>NZ_RXWW01000091.1:74232-101909 GCF_003970495.1 Staphylococcus pasteuri | reverse complement strand
TTGGAGTAGTAGGTGCATTATTATTGCCCCCAGCAGCTGGAGTAGTTGGTACATTATTGTTGTCCCCAGTAGCTGGAGTAGTAGGTGCATTGTTGTTGTCTCCAGTATTTGGAGTAGTAGGTGCATTGTTGTTGTCCCCAGTATTTGGAGTAGTAGGTGCATTGTTGTTGTCCCCAGTAGCTGGAGTAGTAGGTGCATTGTTGTTGTCCCCAGTAGCTGGAGAAGTAGGTGCATTGTTGTTGTCCCCAGTAGCTGGAGTAGTAGGTGCATTGTTGTTGTCCCCAGTAGCTGGAGTAGTAGGTGCATTGTTGTTGTCTCCAGTAGCTGGAGTAGTAGGTGCATTGTTATTATTTCCAGTACTTGGAGCAGTAGCACCGTTGTTATTGTCTCCAGTAGCTGGAGTAGTTACTACATCATTGTTAGGTTGAGATGCTGTATTACTATCACTATTAGTATTAGTTTCGCCTAATGTTGGAATAGGTTTCGCAAATTCCAAATGCGTTGTATAAGTATGATCATACTTTAAGTTTGGAATAACGATATGTATTCTTGATGTGATATTTGTATATCCTGGTTCTACTGAAATATCTAACGTTTTTGTATCATTTGCTGTGTCATTATTAACAACATTAGTAGTTAATTCTTGATTGTTTTTATCGAAAAATTTATATTCTTTCCACCATGAAGCATTTGTTAATGTAGCTTGGAAATAATATTGATTATCTTTTTTAATTACTTTACCAGGATGCTTCATATATTCATCCATGTGTGACACTTCATTTGAACCATCTCTTTGAACTTGGAAATTCATTTCTTCAGATACAGTATTATTTTGTGATGAAGAAGGTGATACTGCTGTATTTTGATTATTATTTTGATTTGTTTCAGCAGCCTGCGCATGATTTTCTCCATTACTTGCATAAAGTAATACACTTAATAAAAGAGTTGTACTTCCAATTGTAAATCTTCTTAATGATGCATGATTATTCTCCTTATAAAACTTAGGATTTAGATAATGTTTGTTCATGATGTTTTCCTCCTAAAAATGATTGTGCTATGTCATTAAAAGTGATTAACCAATTTAATTGAAAATGGTTATCAATAATAGTACCACAAGTATATCGTTATAACAATAATATAATTTTATTATAAAATAAATATTTACTTTGATAATCGTTATCATTTATTATTTTTGTAAAGACGTAATATTCGTCTTAAATGGGAGGTATATATTTTGAAAAAATTACATAAAATTTTTAGTGTAGCCGTATTGTCTTTTATATTGTTTTTTGCGACAACTGTTAATAATGCTTTTGCTGAAGATAGCGGAACGTTCAATTATGAAATCTTAAAATATAATACTAACGATACATCTATTGCCAATGATTATTTTAATAAACCAGCTAAATATGTTAAAAAGAACGGTAAGTTATATGTTCAAATTACTGTTAACCACAGTCATTGGATTACAGGTATGAGTATCGAAGGCCATAAAGAAAAAATTATTAATAAAAATGCTGCGAAAGATGAACGTACTTCTGAATTTGAAGTAAGTAAAGTGAGCGGTAAAGTCCAAGGTAAAATTGATGTATATATTAATGAAAAAGTAAATGGCAAACCTTTCTTATATGATCACCATTACAATATTACTTATAAATTTAATGGACCATCTAATGTAGTTGGTAATGGTAGTAGCAGTGCAAGTACTACTGGTAATGATACTACAGGGGGTACTACAAACACTGGTACTGGTGGTGTAGAAAACCCACAAACTAGTGCTGGTATTCCAGGATATATTTATATCGTTCCTGCAGTTGCATTGATGTCATTCGTTTTCATTACATTTTATGCTAAAAAGGTTAACAAAGGTAATGTGAAATAATGAATGTATCATTACAAACTAGCTTTAAAACGTTAATCATTTATTGTTGTGTATCGACATTTATGATTTTAAATAATAAAGATGCATTATTATTGGCTGATGAGATGAATAGTCCATCAGCCAATTCTTATAATACACAGCAAGATAACCCTCAGAAATTAGATGAAGCTATTTTTAAAGAATTACCTAAAAAGACTAATAATATCTATCTAGATGTAAGAGATAAAGATGATAAAAAAGTAGAAGTATTTGATGAAAAAGGTCGACTTATTTTTAATAGTAAAAATCAAGTTTACCTAGAAATCAAATTATCTCCACATACTAAGATTGAAAATTATCAATTTTTGACATCCAATTCTCAGCCATTACCTTTTGTAACTAAAAGTAATGATGATACAACAACGATAAGAATATTATTAAAGCAAAATATACAAACCTTGGAAATGCGTTATAAACAAAATCTCCATGATAAGGAAGACAGTGTACTATTCATTCATTTAAAACAAAATAAAGATGATAAAGAAGACCAAAAAGATAAAAATCAGAATCAAATAATAGTTCAACAAAATAAGAATAATAATCAACAAACACGAACTACAGATAAAGATATATCTAAAAATAAAAAGACTGGTCAAAATAAACCAAAAGAATATAAGAATAGTACTCAAGAACAAAAAAACAAATCAACTACAACAAATATAAATGTGACTAAAAATAGTAACAGCAGTCATACTCAATCGTCTGGAAATTCAAATAATAATGATCAAAGTTTGAAAAATAATGTTGATTCACAATCAACTAAAATTCAAAGTACTAGGGACAATATTAAAAAGGAAAAAGATAAAACATTACCATCATTCAATAGAGATGATGATGTAAAGAAACATAAACCAAATAATAAAAAATATGAAAATAATCAAAAAGCAAAAAGTCATAAAAAAGAATATGCGATATTGGGCGTAGCTATAGTATTAGCAATGTTACTCCTAGTTGTATCTCATTTATTAATGAGAAAGCGAGGTAAAAAAGATTGAAACATGTAAAAACAATAATTTTAGGAATTATATGTGCTATTTTATTAGTCGCTTGTGAATCATCATCGAAATCAAAAAAAGAAGAAAAAGCTGAAAAATATAGAATTGTACCTACCACTGTTGCATTGACAATGACACTAGACAAACTGGATTTACCAATCGTTGGGAAACCAACATCTTATAAAACATTACCGACACGATATAAAGATGTTCCCGAAGTGGGACAACCGATGCAACCAAGTGTAGAAGCAGTTAAAAAATTAAATCCAACTCACGTATTAAGTGTGTCTACAATCAAAGATGAAATGAAACCTTTTTATAAACAGCTTAATATGAAAGGTTACTATTATGACTACGATAGTTTGCAAGGTATGGAAAATTCAATTACAGAATTAGGTAAACAGTTTAATAGAACTGAAAAAGCAAAAGAATTAAATGATCACTTAAATAAAGTGAAAAAGGAAATTGAAGACAAAGCTGCTAAACAACGTAAACACCCTAAAGTACTAATTCTTATGGGTGTGCCAGGAAGTTATTTAGTTGCGACAGATAAATCTTATATTGGCGACTTAGTGAAAATTGCTGGTGGAGAAAATGTAATTAAAGTAAAAGATAGACAGTATATTTCGTCAAATACTGAAAACTTACTCAATGTAGACCCTGATATCATTTTACGTTTACCACATGGCATGCCAGATGAAGTGAAAAAAATGTTTAAAAAAGAATTTAAACAAAATGATATTTGGAAGCATTTTAAAGCTGTTAAAAATAATAAAGTTTATGATTTAGAAGAGATTCCATTTGGAATTACAGCGAATGTTGATGCTGACGAAGCAATGAAACAGTTATATGACTTATTTTATAACAATAAAAAGTAATGGAATGATTGTATGATAAAGAACCATAAGAAGTTATTTTTAATAATATTTATACTATTAACTGTTTTAACAGCATATTTATCATTTGTTACTGGTACTTTAAAAATTACATTTAATGATTGGATAGATAAATTATCAACTGGTGAAAATAATGCGGTGGATGCGATATTAGATTTGAGATTACCAAGAATATTAATAGCAATGATAGTAGGGGCTATGTTGGCAGTATCAGGAGCACTTTTACAAGCGTCCCTACAAAATCCATTAGCTGAAGCAAATTTAATTGGCGTTTCGACTGGCGCTTTAATTATGAGAACGCTATGTATGATGTATATTCCTCAACTATATAATTATTTACCATTTTTAGTTTTTATCGGAGGATTGATTCCATTTATAATCATTATATTTTTACACACTAAATATCAGTTGAATGCGGTAAGTATGATTTTAGTAGGTGTAGCATTATTTGTTTTATTAAATGGTGTATATGACATCTTAAGTCAAAATCCATTACTGAAAATGTCTCAAGGTTTAACTATGAAAACATGGAAAGATGTATATATTATTGCGATTTCTGCAATGATAGGATTAAGTTTAAGTATTTTACTATCTCCTAAGTTGAATTTATTAAATTTAGACGATATGCAAGCTAAGAGTATTGGTTTTCAAATAGATACGTATAGATGGATAATTGGCTTATTAGCAGTATTTTTAGCAAGTGCAACAGTTGCGATAGTAGGTCAAATGGCCTTTTTAGGGATTATTGTACCTCATATTGTAAGAAAAATAGTAGTTGTTAATTATAAAGCAGTTATACCATTTTCAATAGTCATAGGAGCTTGGTTCTTACTTTTAGCTGATTTAGCAGGACGTACAATACATCCACCATTAGAAATACCTGCCAATGCTATTTTAATGATTGTAGGTGGACCTACATTGATTTATTTATTATGTAAGGGTAAACGTCAACGTATTTATAAATCTATGTAAAGCTTAACTAATGAAGAATAAAGGATTATCACATTATATGAAACACATAATAAGAATAATACAAATTATTTTAATCGTTGTTATTGTCGTTTTTACTTATCAAATAATTAAAATTTATGTTCAAGATAAAGATGAACAAGAAAGTTATGCCAAAATACAAAAGAAATTTAAAACACTATCAAATGAACATCAATCATCAGTAAGACCACAATTTGAATCCTTAGAAAAAATTAATAAAGACATCGTTGGTTGGATTCAATTAGAGGGAACATCGCTCAATTATCCTATTTTACAAGGTAAAACAAATCATGAATATTTAAATTTAGATTTTGAAAGAGAACAACGTCGTAAAGGAAGTATTTTTATGGATTATCGAAATTCATTGAATCCTTTAGATAAAAATACGGTGATATATGGTCATCATATTGGTGATCAAACTATGTTTGATGTACTTGATGATTATTTAAAACAATCATTTTATGACAAACACAAATCAATCCACTTTGATACTAAATATGGTAAATATCAATTACAAATTTTTAGTGCATTTAAAACAACAAGTAATGACAATTATATCCAAACGACTTTTGATAATGATGAACAGTTTAAAGCATTTTTACTCAAAACAAAGAAGCGTTCGTTGATAAAAACGAATGTAGATGTCAATGAAGGAGATAAAATTGTGACATTATCGACTTGTGAAGATGCATTTAGACAAACAGCAGGCAGAATAGCAGTTGTTGCCAAATTAACTAAAATTAACTAAAAGGATGAAGACAATCATGAGATTTATGGCTGAAAACAAATTAACGCTAAACAAAGGGACAGCAACAGAAATTGTTGAAAGATTTTATACTAGACATGGTATTGAGACATTAGACGGGTTTGAAGGTATGTTTGTTACTCGTACATTAGAAAAAGAGGATTATGATGAAGTTAAAATTTTAACTTTATGGAAAGATAAACAAGCTTTTACAGACTGGTTGAAATCAGATGTATTTAAAAAAGCACATCAAAATGTTCGCAGTCAATCTGATGATAAAAGTAGTTCGATTATTAAAAATAGCGTTCATACATATGATATTGGCTATCATTATTTGAAATAAACATTTGTTTAAAAAGCAATTAGCTTCCGATTAAATATCATTAAAATTTAGTCGGAAGCTTTTTTATTTTAATAATGTAAAGTTGTTTCTTAGTAGAACACCTTAGCTAAAGCTAATGCGTAAGTATCACTTAACTATTAAAATAGTAGTGATACTTTATTTTCAATTTATAACTTAATCATATACAATTAAGGATAATTAGAAATTATCATATTGGAGATTAATTATATGGAACAAATTACGTCGGCTCAAAATAGTAAAATTAAAAATGCGAATAAACTTAAGAAAAAGAAAGATAGAGATAAAACTGGCTTAGCACTTATCGAAGGTATACATTTAATAGATGAAGCATATCAAAGCGGGTTAGACATTGAACAATTATTTGTTGTTGATCCTAGTAGAACAGATGAACAATTAATTGAGTATGCTAGTGAAACATTTGAAATTAATTTAAAAGTTGCAGAAGCGTTGTCTGGAACTGTGACACCTCAAGGCTTTTTCGCAGTGATAAAAAAACCAGAATATGATATAGCAACTGCGAAGCAAGTATTATTAATTGATAGAATACAAGACCCAGGTAATTTAGGAACGTTAATCCGCACTGCAGATGCAGCAGGCATTGATCTAATAGTAATGGAAAAAGGCACTGCAGATCCATATCAAGATAAAGTATTACGTGCGAGTCAAGGTAGTGTATTTCATATTCCTGTTATGTCAGAATCATTGCAGACATTCATCGATACATTTGATGGGCCTATTTATGGTACAGCATTAGACGAAGCTGTGAGCTTTAAAGATATTGAAGCACAAGACACATTTGCACTTATTTTGGGTAACGAAGGTGAAGGTGTAAATGAAACACTATTAAATAGTACAACTCAAAATTTAACTATTCCTATTTATGGAAAAGCTGAAAGTTTAAATGTTGCAATTGCTGGTAGTATCTTACTTTACCAATTAAAAGGATAAAATATTTGTCTACATTTAGGTGACTTTAAAATTTATAAATGATATTTAAAACGGTTATTGCCGGTTGACCCTATATCAATCAATCGTCTATAATAAATAATGAATTCATAAATAATCAATGATATGGTCTACAAGAGAATTAATAGCCTATAAAAAGACGTAAACTAACATGTGAAATTGTTTAAGGGAGAATAACCGCGACTGAAAGTTATTCCAATTTTGATTAGTTTTTTTCATCTTTTTGGCTACTTAAAGAGATTTAAGTCGGAGTACGTCTTCGTTAACAACGTATACAAGTGTATGCATAAGCATAAATTTGGGTGGTACCACGGAAGGCTTTCGTCCCAGTTAGAGGGGTGAAAGTCTTTTTTGTTTAAAAAATAAATAAATAATTGATTGATTAATATATTGTTGATGGGATAAAAGGAGGAAAAACGTATGACTCAAAATGATCATATGGGTGAATTAAAGCAACAAGCATTGGTTGATATAAATGCTGCTAATGATGAAAGAGCTTTACAAGATGTGAAAGTTAAATATTTAGGTAAAAAGGGTTCGGTAAGTGCATTAATGAAAAATATGAAAGACTTACCAAATGAAGAAAAACCAGCTTATGGACAAAAAGTCAATGAGCTAAGACAAACAATTCAACAAGAACTAGACGAAAGACAAACGATTTTAGCTAATGAAAAGTTAAATCAACAATTAGCAGAAGAAACAATCGATGTTACTTTACCAAGTCGTCAAATTGAGATAGGTTCTAAACATCCATTAACACGTACTATTGAAGAAATTGAAGATTTATTCTTAGGATTAGGTTATGAAATTGTAGATGGATTTGAAGTAGAACAAGATCATTATAATTTTGAAGCTTTAAACTTACCTAAATCTCATCCAGCACGTGATATGCAAGATAGTTTCTATATTACTGAAGAAATTTTAATGAGAACGCATACGTCACCAGTGCAAGCAAGAACAATGGAACAACGAAATGGTCAAGGTCCAGTTAAAATTATATGCCCTGGTAAAGTTTATCGTCGTGATTCAGATGATGCGACACACAGCCACCAATTTACTCAAATTGAAGGATTAGTAGTGGATAAAAATATTAAAATGAGTGACTTAAAAGGGACATTAGAATTATTAGCGAAAGAATTATTTGGTGCTGATAGAGAAATTCGATTACGACCAAGTTATTTCCCATTTACAGAGCCATCTGTGGAAGTGGATGTGTCATGTTTCAAATGTAAAGGTCAAGGTTGTAATGTTTGTAAACATACTGGATGGATTGAAATTTTAGGGGCAGGTATGGTACACCCTAACGTTTTAAATATGGCTGGTTTCGATGCAAATGAATATTCTGGGTTTGCCTTTGGTATGGGACCAGACCGTATCGCTATGTTGAAATATGGTATTGAGGATATTCGTCATTTCTATACAAATGATGTACGTTTCTTAGACCAGTTTAAAGCTGTAGAAGATAGAGGTGAGATTTAATGTTAATTTCAAATGAATGGTTAAAAGATTATGTAGACGTGAATCAAAATGTTCAAGATTTAGCAGAAAAAATAACACGCACTGGTATTGAAGTTGACGATATTATTGATTTTACAAAAGACATTAAAAACTTAGTAGTAGGTTATGTCGTATCTAAAGCGTCTCATCCAGATGCAGATAAATTAAATATATGCCAAGTAGATATTGGTGAGGAAGAGCCTGTACAAATCGTTTGTGGTGCACCTAATGTTGATGAAGGACAATATGTCATTGTTGCTAAAGTAGGTGGACGTTTACCAGGTGGTATTAAAATTAAGCGTGCCAAGTTACGCGGGGAGCGTTCTGAAGGCATGATTTGTTCATTACAAGAAATAGGTATCTCAAGTAATGTTGTACCAAAAGCATTTGAAAATGGCATTTTCGTATTTTCTACAGAGGTAACACCCGGTACAGATGCATTAGATGCATTGTATTTAAATGACCAAATTATGGAATTTGATTTAACTCCAAACCGTGCAGACGCATTAAGTATGGTAGGTACTGCATATGAAGTAGCAGCGTTATATCAAACTCAAATGACTAAACCACAAACTGCTAGTAATGAGTTAAATGAATCCGCTACAGATGAATTATCTGTTACCGTTAAAAATGAAAATAAAGTACCTTATTATAGCGCGAGAATAGTTAAAAATGTCACTATTGGTCAATCACCAATATGGATGCAATCACGTTTAATGAAAGCGGGAATTAGACCAATTAATAATGTCGTTGATATTTCAAACTATGTTTTATTAGAATATGGACAACCTTTACACATGTTTGACCAAGATCAAATTGGTTCTAATCATATTGAAGTTCGTCAAGCACAAGAAAATGAAACAATGACGACATTAGACGATCAAGAAAGAACACTACTTGAGTCAGATATTGTCATCACTAATGGACAAACACCAATTGCATTAGGTGGCGTGATGGGCGGAGATTTTTCAGAAGTGAGTGATAGAACAACTAATGTTGTTATAGAAGGCGCTATTTTTGATTCTGCTTCTATTCGTCATACATCTAGACGCTTAAATTTACGTAGTGAAGCTTCTAGTCGATTTGAAAAGGGCATTGCGACAGAATTTGTCAATGAAGCTGTTGACCGTGCATGTTATTTATTAGAAATGTATGCTTCTGGTAGTGTCCTTAAAGATAGAGTTTCTGCAGGCGATTTAGGTGAATTCATTACACCAATTCACATTACAACTGACAAAATCAATGAAACAGTCGGATTTAATTTATCTGCAGATGAAATTACAAAGAATTTCGAACAATTAGGTTTTGAAACAGAAGTAAATCATAATGAACTTACGGTATTTGTACCATCTCGTCGTAAAGACATTTCTATTAAAGAAGACTTGATTGAAGAAGTCGCACGTATATACGGCTATGATGAGATTCCATCAACATTACCAGTGTTTGAAGAAGTAACTAGTGGTACTTTAACTGACCGTCAACGTAAAACACGAATAGTGAAAGAAACAATAGAAGGTGCAGGTTTGAACCAAGCTATCACATATTCACTTGTATCTAAAGAACATGCTAAAGATTTTGCATTACAAGATAGATCAACAATTGAACTACTTATGCCAATGAGTGAAGCACATTCAACATTGCGTCAAAGTTTACTACCACATTTAATTGAGGCAACAACGTATAATGTTGCACGTAAAAATAAAGATGTGAAATTATATGAAATTGGACGTGTATTCTTCGGCAATGGTGAAGGTGAATTACCTGAAGAAGTTGAATATTTAAGTGGTATTATGACAGGTGATTATGTTGTAAATCAATGGCAAGGTAAAAAAGAAGAAGTCGACTTTTATCTAACTAAAGGTGTTATTGAACGAGTTGCTGAAAAACTTAATTTAACATTGGATTATCGTGCAGCTAAAATTGAAGGTTTACATCCAGGTAGAACTGCAATTGTCTCTTTAAATGGCAAAGATATTGGTTTTATCGGTGAATTACATCCTTCTGTAGCGGCTGATAATGACTTAAAACGCACATATGTGTTTGAATTAAACTACGAAGAAATGATGAAAGTTTCTGTTGGTTATATCAATTATCAACCAATTCCAAAATATCCAGGTGTTTCACGTGATATTGCATTAGAGGTAAATCATGATGTACCAGCATCTGAACTTATCTCAACAATTCATGATAATGGTGCTGATATTCTTCAAGATACACAAGTATTTGATGTGTATGAAGGTGAACATTTAGAAGAAGGTAAAAAATCAGTTGCAATCAGATTAAATTATTTAGATACTGAAAATACTTTAACTGATGAGCGTGTATCAAAAGTACATGATCAAATTATCGAAGCATTGAAAGAAAAAGGCGCAACAATAAGATAATAAAGTAAGTAAAAGGCAAGTATCATTCCTTAAAGGTTGATACTTGCCATATTTATAGACAAATCTATCTTGGTGATAGGTTTGTCTTTTTAAAATTATCTAGATTTATAAAATTATATCATTGTTAGATTATTTGAGGAATAATGAGCAGTATTTATGCGCTGACTCCCGAGGTAACAGTACTAGTTGAGAACTTAGTAATTCCCACAGATTTATCTGTGTAGAATTACTGGCTGAAACTGTACCCTGGGAAAGCATGCGTATAAAAATTGTCAATTAAGTCATGGACTTTGCGGGCAATCTAATATAATTACTAATCAATATAAATACTACTTACTTGCATTAGTTTGCATTTATAAATATTTCTTTTTAACTAAAGCCTGAGCTTTGTCTCTGTTCTTGAAATGTTTTTTAGAAATACTGTCCAATTTATCAATACCGTATTTTTCAATTATTTTTGCTGCGAATAAGTCAACTTTATTACTTGCGCCTTTAGGAACTTCCATTTTTAATGATTTAGATATATGATTCATATGTTTTACAAAGGCATATCGAGAGATAATACTGGCAGCCGCTATTGCTAAAGATTTAGATTCGCCCTTTGTTTCGAACTTTGTTAATTTCGGATAAGGCAAATCGGATAAAGCATAACGTTGATATACGCCACGTTCTGCAAATTGGTCAATGACAATATAATTCAAATCATTAGTTTCAATTTTTTGGACAACATTTGCAATAGCTTGATTGTGTAATACAGCTTTCATTTTAACTTGTGACCATCCAGCACGTTGTCGATCATTATATTTAACATTATCAAGTGTAAGTAATGAATGGGGAATAAAGTTAACAAGTTGTTCTGCTATTTCTACTATTTTAGTGTCGGTTAATTTTTTAGAATCATCAACACCTAATTCTTTTAAAATTTTCACATGCTCTTTTGTAACATATGCGGCACATACTGTTAGTGGGCCAAAATAATCACCACTGCCAGCTTCATCGCTACCTATACAATTATATTGATTGTATTTAATATAAGATGCCTGTGTCTTAGAAGATTTGGAAGTATTTAAACTAGTAGTGTTACTTTGTTTTTCAGGTAGCAATTGTTGCGCTACGGTTTCGGCATTATTACCTTGGAACATGGCTTTTCCAGAATTATATATATTGATAACAGCACCATTATGTTTCGTGCGAGCTTTCATACCTTGTGGCAACTGTAAAGTATCAAATTTTATTTTAGACATTAAAGTATTGATTTCATTTGTTGTTAATTTATGGACTATATTAGCCATACTTTGTTAAACCTCTCTTTATTCATACTATTGTGGTACATTAATCAAATCATATCATAACATTATCTTTTATATCATAAGTGAAAATCAAAAGAGATTAGATACTTAAATTACATTTGAAGTCTTTGAGTATGGATTTTTCTAAAATGTATAATACTAAAAATTAAAAAGGTAATCATAATTTTCTAAAGAAAAAGATTGACTTTATTAAACCACATACTTACAAAATAATTATGACTCATGTATAATGTTTAATGATAAGTAAAAAGAATAAAACCAAAAATTAATATTATGTACAAATAATATAGAAACATGATTTTGGTTAAATTAAATAGAGATACGGAATAATTTAATTAAAAGTCAGGAGATATAATTATGGGTGATTTTAAGAATAGAATAAATGTAACAATTAATGACCAACACTTTACAATAATTGGCGATGATAGCCCAGAGCATATACGACATGTTGCTCATTTAGTAGATGAGACAATGAGAGAATTAGGGCAAAAATCAGCTGGACTAGATACAACAAGGAAAGCCATTTTAACAGCCGTCAATATCATGCATGAAAAAGTAAGCTTAGAGGAAGAAAACCGTCGATTACAACAAGAACTTAATCAATTAAAACAACGAGAAGATTAGATGTTATTAGACATTGTTATATTAATCATTTTACTGTATTTTGCAATTGTTGGATTTCGACGAGGATTGTGGCTTACAAGTTTACATTTTATTTCTTCAATAGTGTCGTTATGGATTGCAATGCAATTTTATCGAGACATCGCAAAACGTTTAATTGTGTTTTTACCTTTTCCAAAGACTGTTGCATATGATACCCAATATGCGATATCTTTTGGTCACTTACAATATCGTTTTGAATCTATAGTAGCTTTTATTTTAATTGCGCTATGCAGTAAGTTGATTTTATATCTAATCATCGTCACATTTGATAATATAGTTGCATATCAACCTTTAAATATCATTAGCCGTATCTTAGGTATTATATTAAGTTTAATAATGGGTATTATATTTATTCAAATCATGATGTATATTTTAGCTTTATATCCTAATGTAATGATACAAAATTCATTGGGTCATTCATTATTAGCTAAGCATATTCTATTGCACACACCTTATGTTTCACAATTAATTTTAAATTTATAAAAAATGATGTTGAGGTCAGGACAGACAATTTGAAATAGTAATATGTCCTGGTCTTATTTTTATGGAGAGATGTATATGACTAAAAAAGATGTTATTCAATTATTAGAAAAAATAGCTACTTATATGGAGTTAAAAGGAGAAAATACCTTTAAAGTGTCTGCGTATAGAAAAGCAGCTCAAAGTTTAGAAGTAGATGAACGACCACTAGATGAGATTGAAGATGTAACTGAATTAAAAGGTATTGGAAAAGGAGTCGGTGATGTCATTAATGAATATCGACAATCTGGACATTCAACTGCATTAGAAGATTTACAAAAAGAAGTTCCTGAGGGACTAGTTCCTTTATTAAAAATACAAGGGCTAGGTAGTAAAAAAATAGCTAAATTATATAAAGAACTAAATATTACCGATAAAGCGTCATTACAAGAAGCGTGTGAATCAGGTAAAGTAAGTGAATTAAGTGGTTTCGCTAAAAAGACGGAACAAAATATTCTAGAAGCAGTTAAAGCATTAGGTGCTAAAAAAGAAAGTTATCCAATTGATCAGATGAGAGGTCTTAATCACCAAATTATAGATTATATTAGTCAATTAGACGATATCGATCAATACTCTTCAGCGGGAAGTTTTAGAAGATATAAAGAACAAAGTAAAGATTTAGATTTTATTATTAGCACGAATGAACCAGAAAAAGTACAACAACAATTATTAAATATTCCTAATAAAGTTAAAGATGTAGCGATAGGTTCAACTAAAATATCAGTAGAACTAGAATACGATGATGAAACAATTGGCGTAGATTTTAGATTGATTGAACCTTCTGCTTTTTATCACACATTGCAACATTTCACTGGATCTAAAGATCATAATATTCGCATTAGACAATTAGCCAAAGCTCAAAATGAGAAAGTTAGTGAATATGGTATTGAAAAGGATAATGGGGAAGTATTGCAATTTAATAGCGAAGCGGAAATTTATGAACATTTTGGAGTTTCTTGGATTGAACCTTCAATGCGTGAAGATGGAAGTGAATTTGATAAAGATTTAAGCCAAATTATTCAATTAGATGATATTAAAGGTGATCTTCATATGCATACCACATATAGCGATGGTGCATTTTCAATAAGAGACATGATAGAAGCCAATATCGCTAAAGGATATGAATTTATGGTTATTACTGATCATTCACAAAGTTTAAGAGTGGCAAATGGTTTACAAGTGGAACGTTTGTTACGTCAAAATGAAGAAATTAAACAATTAAATGAAGAATATGATGAAATTGATATTTATTCAGGTATTGAAATGGACATATTACCCGATGGTTCATTAGACTATGATGATGAGATTCTTGCACAATTGGATTATGTCATTGCAGCGATACATCAAAGTTTTAATCAATCTGAAGAAGACATTATGAAACGCTTAGAAAATGCGTGTCGTAATCCATACGTAAGACATATTGCTCATCCAACTGGTAGAATTATTGGCCGTCGTCCTGGATACGAACCAAATATTGAAAAACTAGCTCAACTTGCTGAAGAAACAAATACAATTTTAGAAATTAATGCGAATCCAAAGCGTTTGGATTTAAATGCACAAACAGTACGCCAATATCCAAATGTTAAATTAACCATTAATACAGATGCGCATCATACTGATCATTTAGAATTTATGAAATATGGTGTTGCAACAGCGCAAAAAGGATTTGTTACGAAAGATAGAGTAATCAATACAATGTCTAGAGAGGCATTTAAATCGTTTATTAATAACAACATAAAAATGAAGAAATAGAGGGATTGCATGAGACAAAAAACATTAGATGTCTTAGAATTTGATAAAATAAAATCATTTGTATCAAATGAAGCTATCAGTGATTTAGGAAGAGAAAAGGTAGCAGAAATGTCTCCAGCAACAGATTTTGAAACAGTTGAATTTCAAATCAATGAAACTGACGAAATTTCGCAAATATATAATAAACACCGACTTCCAAGTTTAAGTGGTTTATCAAAAGTAGCGCAATATATTCATCGTTCAACTATTGGTGGCGTCTTAAATGTAACTGAATTAACAGCGATTAAACGTTTGATACAAGTTCAAAATCAATTTAAGACATTCTATAATCAATTATTAGAAGAAGATGAAGAGGTTAAATATCCAATTTTAGATAGTAATATGGCACAACTACCAATACTAACTGACCTTTTTAAAGATATTAATGAAAAGTGTGACACACATGATTTATTTGATCACGCAAGTTACGAGTTACAAAGTATCCGTAGTAAGATATCAAGTACTAACCAACGTATTAGACAAAATTTAGATAGAGTAGTTAAAAGTCAGGCTAATCAAAAGAAATTGTCTGATGCCATTGTGACAGTAAGAAATGATAGAAATGTTATACCTGTGAAAGCAGAATATAGACAGGACTTTAATGGTATCGTTCATGACCAATCAGCTTCTGGACAAACATTGTATATTGAGCCATCTTCAGTTGTTGAAATGAATAACCAAATAAGTCGTTTGCGAAATGATGAAGCAGTTGAACGCGAACGTATTTTAACAGAGTTAACGGGTCAAGTAGCAGCTGAAGCGGATGCTTTATTAATAGCAGAATCAATTATGGGTCACCTTGACTTTTTAATTGCAAAAGCGAGATATGCACGTGCTATCAAAGGAACTAAACCAACATTTCATAAAGAGAGAACTGTTTATTTACCCAATGCATACCATCCACTATTAGATCAAAATACAGTTGTAGCCAATACGATTGAATTTATAGATGACATCGAAACAGTCATTATTACGGGTCCGAATACAGGTGGTAAAACAGTAACATTAAAAACATTAGGATTAATTATTGTAATGGCACAATCAGGGATGCTTATTCCTACATTAGATGGTAGCCAATTAAGTGTATTTGAAAACGTGTATTGTGATATAGGTGATGAACAATCAATCGAACAATCATTGTCGACATTTTCATCACATATGAAAAATATTGTTGAAATATTAAAAGATGCAGATAAAAATAGCTTAATTCTATTTGATGAATTAGGTGCAGGAACAGATCCTAGTGAAGGTGCAGCACTTGCGATGAGTATACTAGATTATGTAAGAAGTCTAGGAGCTTTAGTTATGGCTACAACTCACTATCCAGAATTAAAAGCTTATAGTTATAACCGTGAAGGCGTGATGAACGCGAGTGTTGAATTTGATGTTGAATCATTAAGTCCAACATATAAATTACTTATGGGTGTGCCTGGACGTTCTAATGCATTTGATATATCTAAGAAATTAGGCTTAAGTCTTCATATTATTAATAGAGCTAAGACAATGATTGGTACTGATGAACAAGAAATAAACAATATGATAGAATCACTTGAGAAAAATTCAAAACGTGTGGATGAACAACGTATTGAATTAGATAGACTAGTCAAGGAAGCACAAACAACACACGACGAACTAGAAAAACAATATCAACAGTATCAAAATTATGAAAAATCATTAATGGATGAAGCGAAAGAAAAAGCGAATCAACGTGTGAAATCTGCAACTAAAGAAGCTGATGCGATTCTTAAAGAATTGAGAGAATTAAGAGATAAAAAAGGTGCAGACGTTAAAGAACATGAACTTATTGATAAGAAAAAACAATTAGATGATCAATATGAAGCGAAATCCATTAAACAACATGTTCAAAAACAAAAGTATGATAAAATTCAAGCTGGCGATGAAGTTAAAGTCTTATCTTATGGACAAAAAGGTGAAGTGCTTGAATTAGTTGGCGATGAAGAAGCGGTTGTTCAAATGGGTATTTTAAAAATGAAACTACCTATTGAAGATTTAGAAAAAATGAAAAAGAAAAAAGAGAAACCAACGAAAATGGTTACCCGTGCGAATAGACAAACTGTAAAAACAGAACTTGATTTAAGAGGTTATCGCTATGAAGATGCACTAATCGAATTAGACCGGTATTTAGATCAAGCAGTATTAAGCAATTTCGAACAGGTTTATATTATTCATGGTAAAGGCACTGGTGCATTACAAAAAGGTGTACAACAACATTTAAAACGACATAAAAGTGTTAAAACATTTAGAGGTGGTATGCCAAGTGAAGGTGGATTTGGTGTTACCGTAGCTTCTTTAAAATAAATCTTCATAATAGATATTTTGTTGAGGCATTAGCCTAAAGTAAGTGGAAAATTGAATGATTTCTTGAGGAAATTTGCCACTTTAAAAAAAGAGCAAGCAGATTGCAATGCATTACCTTATAAATTCTGTTATAATTTGCTCATCATTTAAAAATTAAGGAGGATTGGCAATTATGGCAATCGTAAAAGTAACTGATTCTGATTTCGATAGTAAAATAGAATCTGGAGTTAAATTAGTAGATTTTTGGGCTACTTGGTGTGGACCATGTAAAATGATCGCTCCAGTTTTAGAAGAATTAGCAGGGGACTATGATGGTAAAGCAGACATCTTAAAATTAGATGTAGATGAAAACCCATCAACTGCAGCAAAATACGAAGTAATGAGTATTCCAACTTTAATTGTATTCAAAGATGGACAACCAGTTGATAAAGTAGTAGGTTTCCAACCTAAAGAAAACTTAGCTGAAGTATTAGATAAACACCTATAAGAATATAGACATGAAGACTGGGGCATTTCATAAAAATGCTCCAGCTTTGTTTTGTCTATTCCTATTTAATATTAATATTTTTTCATAAAAGAATTTATCGTAATTAAAAACAACAAGAAAGGAGGAAAAACATGGAAACGTATCAAGAACAAATTAAAACTAAGTTAAATGTCGTACCATTGGAACCTGGTTGTTATTTAATGAAAGATCGTAATGATCAAGTAATTTATGTTGGTAAAGCTAAAAAATTACGTAATCGATTACGTTCATATTTTACTGGTGCACATGATGCTAAAACAACGCGCTTAGTGAGTGAAATACGTAATTTTGAATTTATTGTAACCTCAAGCGAGACAGAATCATTACTTTTAGAATTAAACTTAATTAAACAATATCAACCACGTTACAATATTTTGCTGAAAGATGATAAAAGCTATCCATTCATTAAAATTACTAAAGAAAAACATCCTAGATTAATCGTAACCAGAACAGTTAAAAAAGGATCTGGTAAATATTTCGGTCCATATCCTAACGCTTATTCCGCACAAGAGACAAAAAAATTATTGGACCGGATATATCCATTTAGAAAATGTGATAAAATGCCGGATAAATTATGTCTTTATTATCATATTGGTCAATGTATGGGGCCGTGTGTTTATGATGTAGATTTAGATAAATATGCTCAAATGACAAAAGAAATTAGTGATTTTTTAAATGGTGAAGATAAAACGATATTAAACAATTTACAAGATCGTATGGAGAAAGCTAGTGAATCATTAGATTTTGAACGTGCTAAAGAATATCGTGATTTAATTCAACACATTCATAATCTCACTAAAAAGCAAAAAATTATGTCTACCGATAATACGATTCGTGATGTTTTTGGATATAGTGTGTCTAAAGGATGGATGTGTATCCAAGTATTTTTCATTAGGCAAGGCAATATGATTAAAAGAGATACAACGATGATTCCGATTCAACAAACAGAAGAAGAAGAATTCTATACATTTATAGGTCAGTTCTACAGTTTAAATCAACACATCCTACCTAAAGAAGTTCATGTCCCTAAAAATTTAAATAAAGAAATTATTCAATCTGTTGTGGATACTAAAATAGTGCAACCTTCAAGAGGTGCAAAAAAAGAAATGATAGATTTAGCTAACCATAATGCCGAAGTGTCATTAACAAATAAATTTGAATTAATCGCTAGAGACGAATCAAGAACAGTTAAAGCAATTGAGGAACTCGGTGAAAGAATGGGAATACAAACTCCTATTAGAATTGAGGCATTTGATAACTCCAATATCCAAGGTGTGGATCCCGTATCAGCCATGGTAACTTTTGTAGATGGTAAGCCAGATAAAAAGGGCTACCGCAAATATAAAATTAAAACGGTTGAAGGGCCAGATGATTATAAATCAATGAGAGAAGTAGTCCGTCGACGATACACTCGAGTTCTAAATGAAGGTACCCCATTACCAGATTTAATCATTGTTGATGGTGGTAAAGGGCATATGAACGGTGTTATGGACGTACTTGAAAATGAATTAGGTTTGGATATTCCAGTTGCAGGACTACAAAAGAATGACAAACACCAAACGTCAGAATTATTATATGGTGCGAGTGCTGAAATAGTGCCATTGAAGAAAAATAGCCAAGCTTTCTATTTATTACACCGCATTCAAGATGAAGTCCATCGTTTTGCTATTACATTCCACAGACAAACGAGACAAAAAACAGGTCTTAAGTCAGTACTTGATGATATAGATGGAATTGGAAGTAAACGTAAAACGAAATTATTAAGAACTTTTGGATCAATTAAGAAGATGAAAGCAGCATCTTTAGAAGAATTAAAAAAATCTGGACTACCCGAAAATGTTGCAAAAAACTTACAGCACGCACTTCAATCAAAATAAATTGACAAATTTTGGACATGAGAATTATTCTCATGTCCAAAAGTGCTTTAAATAATGTTACAATATAGTTAACAAAAGGCTATTTTTTTAAAGTTGTTTGGAAGCGTTTTCTAATTGAGAATTGTTATCAATCATGTAGGGTTACATGAATTGCTATAGAATACTCACATATGACGACATCATTATATGAAATCTATAACATGACTAGCCCTTTTCTTTTTTATGAAATACTTGTTTGATTTTAAATTTAACAGGAAGATGCTCCCAAGTATCTTTAAAGTGATTTAATTAAGACGAGTACAAAATAAAGAAGTAAAAGAAGCTAGTATTTTATATGGTTTTTTACGGCAGTTTACATACAACTTTATAATTTTAGTCAATTAATTAAATGTTTACAGGGGGGACTCCTTTTGGCTCAATCAAAAAATGAATTCTACTTAAGACGAATCCATTCGTTATTAGGTATTATCCCAATCGGTGCATTCTTAATTGTTCACTTATTGGTCAATCATCAAGCAACACAAGGAGCGGAAGCTTTTAATAAAGCCTCAGGTTTCATGGAATCAATACCGTTCTTATTGGTAGTTGAATTTCTATTTATTTATATTCCGCTTTTATACCATGGTTTATTTGGATTACACATTGCATTTACAGCAAAAGAGAATGTGGGTCATTACTCATTATTCAGAAACTGGATGTTCTTTTGCCAAAGAATAAGTGGTATTTTAGCATTCATCTTTATTGGTATGCACTTATGGCAAACACGCTTACAAAAAGCTTTCTTCGGTAAAGCAGTTGACTATAATATGATGCACGAAACTTTACATAATCCATTGTGGGCTATTTTCTACATTATTTGTGTAATTGCAGTAGTATTCCACTTTTCAAATGGATTATGGTCATTCTTAGTTACATGGGGTATTTTACAATCTAAAAAATCACAACGTGTCTTCACATGGGTATCGTTAATTGTATTTTTAATTATCTCTTATATCGGCGTAACTGCTATTATCGCATTTATGTAACAAATACAGATTAACTAGTCTTAGTTTTTATATTTCAGGGGAGTGACATTTCTATGGCAGAGAAAAAAATTATTGTTGTCGGTGGAGGACTTGCCGGTCTGATGTCAACAATTAAAGCAGCAGAAAAAGGTGCACATGTAGATTTATTCTCATTAGTACCTGTTAAACGTTCGCATTCAGTTTGTGCCCAAGGTGGTATTAACGGTGCGGTAAATACAAAAGGTGAAGGTGACTCACCTTGGATTCACTTTGATGACACTGTTTATGGTGGCGACTTCCTAGCAAACCAACCACCAGTAAAAGCAATGGCTGAAGCTGCACCTAACATCATTCACTTATTAGACCGTATGGGTGTTATGTTTAGTAGAACTAATGAAGGTCTATTAGACTTCAGACGTTTCGGTGGTACGTTATATCACAGAACAGCATTTGCTGGAGCTACAACAGGTCAACAATTATTATATGCGTTAGATGAACAAGTTCGTTCATTTGAAGTAGATGGATTAGTAACAAAATACGAAGGTTGGGAATTCTTAGGTATAGTTAAAGATGACGACAATGCTGCTAGAGGTATTGTTGCACAAAACATGACAACTTCTGAAATTCAATCATTCGGTTCTGACGCAGTAATTATGGCAACAGGTGGTCCTGGTATCATCTTCGGTAAAACAACTAACTCAATGATTAATACAGGTTCTGCAGCATCTATCGTTTATCAACAAGGTGCAGCATACGCAAATGGTGAATTCATCCAAATTCATCCAACTGCTATTCCTGGTGACGATAAATTACGTCTGATGAGTGAATCAGCACGTGGTGAAGGTGGACGTATCTGGACATATAAAGATGGTAAACCTTGGTATTTCTTAGAAGAAAAATATCCTGACTATGGTAACTTAGTACCTCGTGATATCGCGACACGTGAAATTTTCGATGTATGTATTAACCAAAAATTAGGTATTAACGGCGAAAACATGGTTTACTTAGATTTATCTCATAAAGATCCACATGAATTAGACGTTAAACTTGGTGGTATTATTGAGATTTATGAAAAATTCACTGGTGATGATCCACGTAAAGTACCAATGAAAATTTTCCCAGCAGTACACTACTCAATGGGTGGTCTATATGTTGATTATGACCAAATGACTAACATTAAAGGTTTATTTGCTGCAGGAGAATGTGATTTCTCTCAACACGGTGGTAATAGACTTGGCGCTAACTCATTATTATCTGCCATCTATGGTGGTACAGTAGCTGGCCCTAATGCTATTAAATATCTTGATGATATTGAAACTTCATACACTGACTTAGATGACAGTATTTATGAAGCACGTGTAAAAGAAGAACAAGAACGCTTTGATAAATTATTAAACATGCGCGGTTCAGAAAATGCTTATAAACTTCATCGTGAATTAGGTGAAATTATGACAGCAAATGTAACTGTTGTGCGTGAAAATGATAAATTATTAGAAACAGATAAGAAAATCCAAGAATTGATGAAACGTTATGAAGATATCGATATGGAAGATACACAAACTTGGAGTAACCAAGCTGTATTCTTCACTCGTCAATTATGGAATATGCTTGTGCTAGCACGAGTAATTACAATTGGGGCTTATAACCGTAATGAATCACGTGGTGCACACTACAAACCAGAATTCCCTGATCGTAATGATGATGAATGGTTAAAAACAACTATGGCGTATTACCAAGGTAGAACAGAAGCACCTAGATTTGAATACGATCCAGTTGATATTAGCTTAATCCCACCACGTAAACGTGATTACACTAGTAAGTCTAAAGGAGGTAAAAAATAATGGCTGACCAATCAGTAAAAGACACTCCAGAAACTCAAAGTAATCAACAACAACAGCAAAACGATCAACCAAAACAAAAAACGGTTAAATTAATTATCAAACGTCAAGACGATAGTGAATCTAAACCATATGAAGAAACATTTGAAATTCCTTATAAAGAAAATTTAAATGTTATTGCTTGTCTAATGGAAATTAGACGTAATCCAGTTAATATTAATGGTGAAAAAACAACTCCAGTAACTTGGGATATGAACTGTTTAGAAGAAGTATGTGGTGCTTGTTCAATGGTTATCAACGGACGCGCAAGACAATCTTGTTCTGCAATTGTTGACCAATTAGAACAACCTATTCGTTTAGAACCAATGAGTACTTTCCCAGTAATTCGTGACTTACAAGTTGACCGTTCAAGAATGTTCGACAACTTGAAACGTATGAAAGCTTGGATTCCAATCGATGGTACTTACGATTTAGGACCAGGACCACGTATGCCTGAGAAAAAACGTCAAACAGCTTATGAATTATCTAAATGTATGACTTGTGGTGTTTGTTTAGAAGTTTGTCCAAACGTTACACAAAATAATAGATTCGTTGGCGCACAAGCTATTTCACAAGTTCGTTTATTCGACTTACACCCAACAGGTGCAATGACAAAAGATGAACGTTTAGATGCATTAATGAGCGCAGGTGGTCTACAACAATGTGGTAATTCTCAAAACTGTGTGAATGCATGTCCAAAAGGTATTCCTTTAACAACATCAATTGCTGCAATGAATAGAGAAACTTCATTCCATATGTTCAAATCATTCTTTGGTTCTGACCATAAAGTAGATTAATAATATAAGTAACAGATTTAGCGATACCCAATAAAAGGGGTATCGCTTTTTTATTTAATGATTTACTTTGTATTGGCCATGAATAGATAACGACTGTAACAATTCAAAATAATAAACACATTGAATCGCGTATGATAAAATAAAACTTAATTATGAAATAAGGATGTAAGACTATGAATAGACCAATTGGCGTTATAGATTCAGGTGTTGGTGGTTTAACAGTAGCTAAAGAAATTATGAGACAACTTCCTAATGAAACGATTTATTACTTAGGAGATATTGGTAGATGTCCATATGGTCCAAGACCAGGTGAAGAAGTTAAACAATTTACAACTGAAATTGCACAAAAACTTGTAGAATTTGATATTAAAATGCTAGTCATCGCATGTAATACAGCGACTGCCGTTGCATTAGAACATTTACAGAAAATATTACCGATTCCAGTGGTAGGTGTCATTGAACCTGGTGCTAGGACAGCTATTATGACAACAAGAAATCAAAATGTTTTAATATTAGGAACAGAAGGTACAATTAAATCAGAAGCTTATCGTAAACACATTAAACAAATTAATCCTAATGTAGAAGTATATGGTATTGCTTGTCCAGCTTTTGCTCCTTTAGTAGAACAAATGAGATATAATGATCCGACAATTACAAGTATTGTTATACATCAAACATTGAAACAATGGAGAAATAGTGATGCTGATACTGTTATATTAGGTTGCACACACTATCCATTATTATATCAACCTATATATGATTATTTTGGTGGTAAGAAAACTGTTATTTCTTCTGGACTAGAGACAGCTCGAGAAGTAAGTGCATTATTAACATTTAGTAATGAACATGCTAGTTATACAGAACATCCAGCACATCGCTTTTTTGCTACAGGAGATACGACATATATTGAAAATATTATTCAAGAATGGTTAGGTATGGATGCTGAAGTTGAACGAGTTAATGTTGGATAAATGGAGGGAAAAATAATGGAAGATATCGTTATTGCGTCTAATAATCAAGGTAAAATAAATGATTTTAAAGCTATATTTCCTAATAAAAATGTCATAGGAATAAGTGAATTGATTAAAGATTTTGATGTAGAAGAAACTGGTACAACATTTGAAGAAAATGCTAAATTAAAATCAGTAGCTGCAGCTAAAGCATTAAATAAGCAAGTCATTGCAGATGATAGTGGCCTTGAAGTACAAGCACTTAATGGAGAACCAGGTGTTTATTCTGCAAGATATGCTGGTTTAGATAAAAATGACCAAGATAATATTAAAAAGTTACTTGATAATATGAATAACGAGACTGAAAGAGCTGCACAATTTGTATGCGTTATTAGTATGAGTTCACCAAACGGACAAACTCAGCAATTTAAAGGAACGGTATCAGGAGAAATCACAACTGAACCTATAGGAGAAAATGGCTTCGGTTATGATCCTGTTTTTTATGTTCCGTCACTTGGTAAAACAATGGCACAATTAACAGATGAGGAAAAAGCGAAAATCAGTCATCGTGGAAATGCTATTAATCAATTACAACAATTTTTAGCAGGTGAGAATAATGAGTAAATGGATTGTAGTAAGTGATAATCATAATGAATCGGGAATTCTTTACGATATTTACGAGAAACATAATGATGCAGATGTTTTTCTTCATTTAGGTGATTCAGAATTTCAATATGATGATACTGAACTTAGCCTTTACAACAGAGTGAAAGGGAATTGTGATTTTTATCCAGAATTTCCTGAAGAAAATACAATCTCAAATAATGGGATCAATGCCTTTTATACACATGGGCACTTATACCAAGTAAATCAAACGAGAATGAAATTAGCTGAAAAAGCTAAAACATTAAACGCTCAACTAGCATTTTACGGGCATACACATGTTGCTAAATATGAAAATATAGCTGATGTACATGTGATTAATCCAGGTAGTATTTCTCAATCAAGAAGTGCTGTTGAAGAAACATATGCCGAATTAATTATTGTAGATGATGAGAACAAAGCAACGTTAAATTTTAGAAATAGAGAGCATAAAGTGATAGATACAATTGAATTTAAACTAAATGATATTTAAAAATATGCATAAGCTTTCTTCAAAGTTGAATTATATATTCAACGGACAAGAAAGCTTATTATTTTTTTGACATATAGTACACCTAGGTGTACTATTTTATTGGAGGTACATATGAAAGGTAATGAATTACAACAATTTAATCAATTTCACTTAACATTTATTGAAATAAGTAAAATTATTAACGAAGTTATTGATGAAGAAAATATTGATATTTCAAGAGAACAATTAGGCATTTTTAAATTACTTTTAGAACATAAACAATTATCTGTGAATCAAATAGCTGAAAAACAAGGTGTATATAAAACTGCAATTTCAAAAAGGATTAAGAAATTAGAAACAAAACATTTTGTAGAACGGATAAAGTCTGGAGATAAAAGAGAGAAAGTTATACAACTAACTGAGGAAGGACTTCAATTTTATAATAATAGACAAAACAAGTTGTATGAAGGTTTTAAAAGGAAATTAAATTTAAATAATAAAGAATTAAATGATCTTTTTGATTATACGAACCACATCAACGACATTTTAAAAAAGGATGAAGAACAATGACAAATAAAATTAAAGTTCATGTTTTACACACAGGGAATGTGATTGTAGATGAAGCGTTACCATTTGGATATTCAAATAATAGATTACTTGCATGGACAGGTCTTTTTAGATCTAAACAGCATCAAATTAAGATACCTGTTTCAGTTTATTTAATAGAACATCCTAAAGGTTTAGTATTAATAGATACTGGATGGCATACAGATAATAGAACACATCAAATTAAAAATTTACGTTTTCAATATCCTGTAAATAAAGCTGATTTACCAAAAGGAGAAGCAGTGCATGAACAATTGATAAAACTAGGATATAAACCTAGTGATATCGACTATATATTAATGAGTCATATGCATTGTGATCATGCTGACGGATTAAGATTAGTTAAAGATGCTAAACATATATTAGTTAGTGAAGAGGAATATGAAGCTATACAAAAAGATAAAATGCATTATCTTCCTCATGAATGGAAGGGTGTTCACTTAGAAACATTTAAATTTGAAGATAGCGATTTAGGACCTAAAAAGAAAGCTTTTGATTTATTTGGAGACGGTACTATTAAAATGATATGGTCACCAGGACATAGTAAAGGTCTAAGTTCTACGATTGTAAAATCTTATGATAATGAGAAATTCTTATTCCTAGTATCTGATATTGGTTATGCTTCTAAATCTTGGAAAGAAAATATATTACCTGGAGTATTAGTTGATAAAAAAGATGCTCAACAATCTTTAAATTGGGTGATAGAGATGGTGCAAAATCCTAATTGTATAGAAGCCATTGCTAATCACGACCCAGATGTTAAACCTCATATTGTAGAATTATAATGATAGATAGGAAATCATTTTTTTAAGTTTATTTGTAAGTATTCAGGTCCCTAAAAAGTCCCTATAAATTAATAATCAAAACAGCTAGGCATTCAAAAATGCCTAGCTGTTTTGATGTCATAAAAAAAGAACTGTAATCCAACAGGATTACAGTTCTAGTTAGCGTCCTGGGAGGGATTCGAACCCCCGACCGATGGCTTAGAAGGCCATTGCTCTATCCAGCTGAGCTACCAGGACATTTTTTAACACAAGAATTATTATAGCTAAATTAACTGTAATATGCAATAGCTATGATATAAAAAATGTTTATATTTTTCACTATTGTAGTGTATTGAAACAATATCATAAAGTGTTTTTAAGTTTGAAGAATATTTGAATCTATTGAATTGTGAACAATTCAGTTTTGTATCCCTAACTGTTCAAAACTGAAAACGATTTTACAGTTTTGAAGTGTTTATAGCGAAGTAAGGAAAAGACGCCAAAGTTGGGCATGAAAGTTATATATTATAAATAACAAAACGATAGATAAACAACACGAATCAATTTACCTCAGTTTTTGAAAGTAACTTTTGAACAATAAATATTAAGGAGTGTTTATAGTGGAAGGTTTATTCAAAGCAATTAAAGATACAGTTGAAGCCGGTGTTAATAATGACGGTGCTAAATTAGGTACTAGTATCGTAGGTATCGTAGAAAATGGTGTAGGGGTATTAAGTAAATTATTTGGATTCTAAGATTTATCAATTACTAAAATAAATTATAACAAAAGGAGATTTTTATT
>NZ_RXWW01000091.1:0-74222 GCF_003970495.1 Staphylococcus pasteuri | reverse complement strand
ATGGTGTTAGCGTATTAGGAAAATTATTTGGATTCTAAGTCTTAACAACAATTAAAATAAATTAAAACAGAAAAGGAGATTTTTAAAATGACAAAATTAGCAGAAGCAATCGCAAATACAGTACAAGCAGCACAAGGACATGACGGAGCTAAATTAGGCACTAGTATCGTAAGCATCGTAGAAAATGGTGTTAGCGTATTAGGAAAATTATTTGGATTCTAAGTCTTAACAACAATTAAAATAAATTAAAACAGAAAAGGAGTTTTTAAAATGACAAAATTAGCAGAAGCAATCGCAAATACAGTACAAGCAGCACAAAATCACGATGGAGCTAAATTAGGAACAAGCATCGTAAGCATCGTAGAAAATGGTGTTAGCGTATTAGGAAAATTATTCGGATTCTAATATTCAAATATTTAGTACTGACCAGGGCAAGCGCTCTGGTCTTTTTTTATTTTCTAAGAAATTATATTCAAAATTTGTTATTGTTAATAGAGATAAAAGAGTAGTGAGGGATATAAAAATGAAATACAAAACTATTTTACTAGATTTTGATGATACAATTGTTGATTTTTATGATGCTGAAGAAAAAGCATTTTATAATATGGCTAAACATTTTAATCATTATCCAACAGAAGAGGATTTTTATTATTTTAGAAAGGTTAATCAATCTCATTGGGAAGCTTTTCAAGAAAATAAATTAACTAAAGTTGAAGTTTTAACTCTGAGATTTGTTAATTACTTTAAAGACTATAACATTGAAGTTGATGGGAATTTAGCTGACAACCTATTTAGAGATGAATTAGCAAAAGCTACACCTAGCTTTTTTGATGGGACTTTAGACACAATAGATTATTTGAGAAAAAAACATAATATTTATATTGTGACAAATGGGGTTACAGAAACACAGCAACGTCGTTTAGCTCAAACAACATTTAACGAAACATTAAATGGCATTTTTATATCTGAACAAACAGGTTATCAAAAGCCTATGCCAGAATTTTTTGATTACATTTTTAAAGAAATGGGAGAAACACATAGAGAAAAGGCAATAATTGTAGGAGATTCACTTACTTCGGATATTTTAGGAGGAAAAAATGCTAATATTGCTACATGTTGGTTCAATTTAAGAAATAAAGAAAATAATACAACAATTCAACCTGATTATGAAATTAAGTCTCTTAAAGAATTAATTGATATTGTAGAATAATCAAATTAAAAAATCCCATCGAATTTAATAAATTCGGTGGAATTTTTTCGTACTATGGGTGCCAAATTAAAACATCATGTCCTTCAGGATTTTTAGCTTCGACATCTTTGAAACCTTGGCTTTCGAAATAAGATTTTGAATTATTTCTAGCGATTGCTTTAATAGGAAGGTTAAATGATTTTGCAAAATCGATTAATTCCTTAGAAAAACCTCTGTTTTGATATTTCTCTAATACTTCTAATTTCCATAATAAAATATAATCGTCACAATCAGGGAAGTAAGATTCCTCAACTTCACCTTTATTTAGCAATGCCATTCTTGCAGCTAATTTATCTCCGACAAAAATACCATAAAAAGGTGAGTCTGAACTTGCATCGATCATTTGTCCGTTAAATTCTTCAACCATATATAAATCTTTATTACCAAATTCTCTAAAATCTTCGAATAACTCATCAGTTTTGTAATTAATTTCTAATTTTTTTACGTCGCTCATCATCATGTCCCCCTTTATTCCTTTCTTATATTATACCTTAAAGTCTATGTTCTTTTCATTTATTTATGCTCTAAGCCAAAATTAAACTAGATAAATATATTTATACGAGTTGAATTTTTTATACCATTCAAAATAAAAATAATGACACGAATGTCATTTCGAACGTATGTATTTTTAATGAATTTTAAGATTTTATAAATTTTTATAAGCCGTTAAATTGTCATAAGTGAGTATAGTCTTTATACTATATTAGGAATAGTGATACTGAAGGAGAAAAACAATGGACTGTAAAATATTAAAATTAAACAATGACGATCAGTTTATTTCCAAAATAAAAAATAGTGATGGTACACTCCAACAATTCTACCAATATGATGCTATGTCAGAAGATAGCTTTAAAAAGAAAATGGATGCGCCTTCAAATGGAAGAGAAAAAGAACTTGCTAATGTTATTCAATCTTATATGGAAGATTTATCAATAACTGAAGTACAACAAACACATTTGGATGCTTTAGCTAATGGCGCAAAAGTTGTCATTGGAGGACAACAGGCTGGTCTGTTTGGTGGTCCTTTATATACAATCCATAAGATTTTTTCAATTATTACATTGAGTCAACAACTTACAAATAAATATAACCAAACGGTTATACCGGTATTTTGGATTGCTGGAGAAGATCATGATTTTGATGAAGTCAATCATACATTTGCTTATAATCAACAAGACGCACATCTACATAAAATTAAATATCATACTATGACACCACCTGAAAGTAACGTATCTCGTTTTAATCCTGAACAGTCACAAATGATTGAAGTGTTGAATGATTACTTTAAACAATTAAAAGAAACAGAGCATAGTAAAGCAATTTACCAAATGTGTTTAGACATTATTAAAAGTAATGATAACTGGTCAAATATTTTTAAAGCTTTATTACATGAAATCTTCAAAGATTATGGTGTTTTATTTATTGATGCTCAATATACTTCGTTGAGAAAAATGGAAAAACCTTTATTAAAAGAAATGATTTTAAAACATCGTGCTATTGATGAAGCTTTTAGAAATAATCAAAAAAATACAACACAACAAGGTTTGTCTCAAATGATTCAAACTGATACTAATGTGCATTTATTCCTTCATGAAGAAGGGATGAGACAATTATTAACTTATGAAAATGATGCTTTCCATTTAAGTAAATCAACACAAAACTATAATCAACAACAGTTATTAGACATATTAGATGAAGAACCTGATAGATTTTCAAATAATGTTGTTACACGTCCTATAATGGAAGAATGGTTATTTAATACTGTGGCCTTCATCGGTGGTCCAAGTGAAATTAAATATTGGGCAGAACTACATGATGTATTTCAGTTATTAAATATTGATATGCCGATTGTATTACCAAGATTGAGGATTACTTACTTATATAATAGAACTCAAAAATTATTAAATCAGTATCAACTTCAATTAGAACACGTCATAGAGAATGGTATTGAAGAAGATAAACAAAAATTTATTCGTGAACAAGCTTCCGAAACATTTTTAAATGAAATTGACAGTATGAAACAACAACAGGAAAATCTATTTCATTCTTTATATAAAGAAGTTCAAGGTAATAATGCTAATGAAAATTTAGTAACTAAAAATAATGAAATACACTTAAGACAGTATGATTATTTGAAAAAACGTTATCTTTTAAATATCGAAAGAGAAAATGACATTAGCATGAGACATTTTAGAGAAATTAATGATCATCTCCACGCAATGGGAGGATTACAAGAAAGAATATGGAATCCACTTCAAATTTTGAATGATTTTGGGAAAGATGTGTTCAGTCCCTCCACTTATCCGCCACTTTCTTACACTTTTGATCATATTATAATAAAAGATTGATATAACAACGTTTAAGCCCGCTTTATCGAAAAGATAAAGCGGGTATTTTTTTATAAAAATAAATATTTTTGACGAATTTTACATAATTAGTGGAGGATAGTGGGGAGATGTGGTAAATTATAAATAAGGTGAGGTGAGAAAAAATGTTCATGGGAGAATACGATCATCAATTAGATACAAAAGGACGAATGATTATACCGTCCAAGTTTCGTTATGATTTAAATGAACGTTTTATTATCACTCGAGGCCTTGATAAGTGTTTATTCGGCTATACTTTAGAAGAATGGCAACAAATTGAAGAGAAGATGAAAACCTTACCTATGACAAAAAAAGACGCACGTAAGTTTATGCGTATGTTCTTCTCAGGTGCCGTTGAAGTAGAGTTAGATAAACAAGGACGTATTAATATTCCGCAAAATTTAAGGAAATACGCTAATTTAACTAAAGAATGTACAGTAATAGGTGTTTCAAATCGAATTGAGATTTGGGATAGAGAAACTTGGAATGATTTCTATGAGGAATCTGAAGATAGTTTCGAAGATATTGCTGAGGATTTAATAGATTTTGATTTTTAATTTGGAGGTATGACAGTGTTTCATCATATAAGCGTTATGTTAAACGAAACCATTGATTATCTAAATATAAAAGAAGATGGTGTGTATGTTGACTGTACGTTAGGTGGAGCAGGACATGCCTTATATTTACTAAATCAATTAAGTGATGAAGGTAGACTTATTGCAATTGATCAAGACTTAATTGCAATAGAAAATGCTAAAGATGTTTTGAAAGAACATTTACATAAAGTCACTTTTATTCACAGTAATTTTCGAGAGTTAACACAAATATTAAAAGAGCTAAACATTGAAAAAGTTGATGGTATCTACTATGACTTAGGTGTTTCAAGTCCACAGTTAGATGTACCAGAAAGAGGCTTTAGCTATCATCATGATGCTAAATTAGACATGCGGATGGATCAAACGCAATCATTATCAGCTTATGAAGTTGTAAATGAATGGTCTTTTGAAGCATTAGTCAAAATTTTCTATCGTTATGGTGAAGAAAAGTTCTCAAAACAAATTGCAAGAAGAATTGAAGCAAACCGAGAAAAACAACCAATCGAGACAACATTAGAATTAGTTGAAGTGATTAAAGAAGGCATTCCTGCCAAAGCTAGAAGAAAAGGTGGGCACCCTGCGAAAAGAGTGTTCCAAGCTATACGAATTGCAGTAAATGATGAATTAAGTGCATTCGAAGATTCAATAGAACAAGCTATCGAGCTTGTAAAGGTACACGGACGTATTTCTGTTATTACATTCCATTCATTGGAAGACCGATTATGTAAACAGATGTTTCAAGAGTATGAAAAGGGACCAGACTTACCTAGAGGCTTACCAGTTATCCCTGAAGAATATACCCCGAAATTGAAACGCGTAAACCGTAAACCTATTACTGCGACTGACGAAGATTTAGATGACAATAATCGAGCCCGAAGCGCAAAACTACGCATTGCAGAAATATTAAAATAAGGAGTAATTCAACATGGCTGTAGAAAAAGTTTACCAACCATATGATAATGCAACACAAACCAGTGTTCCAAAAAGACAACCGCAAACCTCTCCTCAAAAGCAAACCGTTAAACGTAAAGTTGTCGTTCAACTTACTAGATTCGAAAAGATTTTATACATAACGCTAGTCTCTGTCATTGCTATGATTAGTATTTATATGCTATCTTTAAAAATGGATGCGTATGATACGCGAGGAAAAATTGCAGATTTAGATCAAAAAATTGAACAACAATCTAGCGAGAACAGCGCCTTAAAATCTGAAATTAAGAAAAATTCTTCATACGAACGCATTTACGACAAGGCTAAGAAGCAAGGTATGAGCCTCAAGAACGATAATGTAAAGGTAGTGCGTAATAATGGCGAAACGAAAAATTAAAATTAAAAAAAATAAAATAGGGGCAGTCCTACTTGTTGGTTTATTCGGGCTGCTCTTTTTTATATTGGTTTTGAGGTTTTCATACATAATGATTACTGGTCATTCAAATGGACAAGATTTGATAATGAAAGCAAACCAAAAATATTTAGTTAATAACTCAGAGCAACCAGAACGAGGAAAGATTTACGATAGAAACGGTAAAGTCTTAGCCGAAGATGTTGAAAGATATAAAGTCGTAGCAGTTGTAGATAAAAAAGCGAGTGAAAATAGTAAAAAGCCAAGGCATGTGGTAGATAAAAAGAAAACTGCCAAAGAATTATCAAAAGTTATTGATATGAAACCAGATGAAATCGAAAAAAGATTGAATCAGAAAAAAGTATTCCAAGTAGAGTTTGGTCAAAAAGGTACTAATTTAACGTATCAAGATAAAGAAAAACTTGAAAAGAAAGACTTACCAGGAATTACCTTATATCCTGAAACTGAAAGATTTTATCCTAATGGTAACTTTGCTTCTCACTTAATTGGTATGGCTCAAAAAGATCCTGATACGGGTCAATTAAATGGTGCCATGGGAGTTGAAAAGATATTTAATAGTTATCTTAATGGTTCAAAAGGATCATTAAAATATATACATGATATCTGGGGATACATCGCACCAAATACAAAATCAGAAAAACAACCTAAACGTGGCGATGATGTTCATTTAACGATTGATTCAAATATTCAAGTGTTCGTCGAAGAAGCATTAGATGACATGGTTGACCGCTACAATCCTAAAGATTTATTTGCGGTTGTTATGGATGCAAGAACCGGAGAAATTTTAGCGTATAGCCAAAGACCTACATTTAATCCTGAAACAGGTAAAGACTTTGGTAAAAAATGGGCTAATGATTTATATCAAAATACGTATGAACCAGGATCAACATTTAAAACATATGGATTAGCTGCAGCTATTCAAGAAGGTAAATTCAGCCCGAATAAGAAATTTAAATCAGGACCTAGAGAGATAATGGGCTCAGAAATTTCTGACTGGAATAAAACAGGTTGGGGTAGTATTCCTGAAACACTAGGATTTACGTACTCAGCTAACTCATTAATGATGCACTTACAAGATGAAGTTGGTGCTGATAAAATGAAATCTTGGTATGAACGATTTGGTTTTGGTAAATCAACAAATGGTATGTTTGATGGTGAATCCACTGGTCATATTGCATGGGATAATGAATTACAACAAAAAACATCAGCATTTGGACAATCAACTACAGTAACACCAGTTCAAATGATTCAAGCACAGTCAGCATTTTTCAACAAAGGTAATATGTTGAAACCATGGTTTGTAAGTAGTATAGACAATCCAATTTCTAAAAAGAATTTTTATAAAGGTGAGAAATCTTACGCTGGAAAACCAGTTTCAGAAGATACTGCTAATAAAGTTGAAAAAGAATTAGATAAAGTTGTAAATAGTAAGAAGAGTCATGCGATGAACTATCGTGTGAAAGGTTACGATATCGAAGGTAAAACAGGTACCGCTCAAGTAGCCGATTCTAAAGGTGGCGGTTATGTTAAGGGTGAGAATCCATACTTCGTAAGTTTCATGGGTGATGCACCTAAGAAACATCCTAAAGTGATTGTTTATGCTGGTATGAGTCTTGCACAAAAAAATGATCAAGAAGCATATGAAATGGGTGTAAGTAAAGCATTCAAACCGATCATGGAAAATACGTTGAAATATTTAAACGTTGATAAATCAAAAGATTCTGCTTCTAAAAAGGATTATAGTAAAGTGCCTAACGTAGAAGGACAATCAATAGAAAAAGCTAAAGATAGTATTAATGCTAAATCACTTAAACCAGTTGTTATTGGCAGTGGTAAAACAGTGAAATCACAATCAGTCAAAGCTGATTCTGAAGCATTGCCTCATAGTAAAGTTCTTTTAGTAACAGATGGTGACTTGACTATGCCTGATATGAAAGGCTGGACAAAAGAAGATGTTCTTGCTTTCCAAGAATTAACTAACATTAAGGTCAAAACGACTGGCAGTGGTTTTGTTTCAGATCAATCTATGACACAAGGTCAAAAACTTAAAAAATCAGATAAAATTGAAGTTACTTTATCAGCAGAATCTACTGATAGCACAACTGACGATAGTGATAAACAATCATTAGACAAATCATCTGATAAGAAAGATAAATCTAAGTCTAAAAAGAAAGATTCAAGCACTGACTAGTACAACATAGATATTCAACATATAAGGAAGAGATTGGGATTTTATTTATCCTTCTCTCTTTCTTAATATGTTATGAACTAACGTATAAATTTAGAACTAAAACTGATAAAATGTAAAAGCTAACAATTAAAAATATTTAATAATATATGTAAATTGACGGATAAAAGAAAAGGAGATTATTATGATTTTTGTATATGCGATGTTATCGCTTCTAGTAACTTTTGTACTTGTACCTATACTTATACCAACGCTCAAAAGAATGAAATTTGGACAAAGTATTCGTGAAGAAGGGCCTCAAAGCCATATGAAGAAAACGGGTACTCCAACAATGGGTGGACTAACATTCTTAATAAGTATCATTATCGCTTCAGTTATTGCGATTATTTTTGTAGATCGTTCTAATCCAATAATTTTATTACTATTTGTAACAATCGGATTTGGATTAATTGGCTTTATTGATGATTACATTATCGTTGTTAAGAAAAATAACCAAGGTTTAACAAGTAAACAGAAATTTTTAGCACAAATTTTAATTGCTGTAATATTTTTCGTACTAAGTAATGTGTTTAACTTAGTCAATTTTTCAACAACTTTACATATTCCGTTTACTGACGGTGGTATCCCTCTTTCATTTGCTTATGTTATATTTATCATCTTTTGGCAAGTTGGCTTTTCAAATGCAGTCAATTTAACAGATGGATTAGATGGTTTAGCTACAGGACTTTCAATTATCGGTTTTGCAATGTATGCCATTATGAGTTTTGTACTAGAATCACCTGCAATAGGTACATTCTGTATTATTATGGTATTTGCTTTACTAGGATTCTTACCATATAACTTAAATCCAGCTAAAGTATTTATGGGTGACACAGGTAGCTTAGCATTAGGTGGCATATTTGCTACAATTTCAATTATGTTAAACCAAGAGTTATCACTTATATTTATCGGATTTGTATTCGTAGTAGAAACGTTATCAGTTATGTTACAAGTTGCTTCATATAAATTAACTAAAAAACGTATTTTCAAAATGAGTCCTATTCATCACCACTTTGAATTATGTGGATGGAATGAATGGAAAGTTGTAACAGTATTTTGGTCAGTAGGTTTAATAACAGGTCTAATAGGCTTATGGATTGGAGTGCACTAGTATGCTAAATTACACAGGATTAGAAAATAAAGATGTATTAGTTGTAGGATTAGCAAAAAGTGGTTACGAGGCAGCCAAATTATTAAGTAAATTAGGCGCGAATGTAACAGTGAATGATGGTAAAGATTTATCTCAAGATGCACATGCTAAAGATTTAGAAGCTATGGGCATTAAGGTTATTAGTGGAAGCCATCCAAATTCATTATTAGATAATAACCCTATAGTTATTAAGAACCCCGGTATTCCATACACTGTATCGATTATAGATGAAGCAGTAAAAAGAGGTTTAAAAATATTAACTGAAGTTGAATTAAGTTATCTAATTTCAGAAGCGCCCATTATTGCAGTAACAGGTACAAATGGTAAAACCACTGTCACTTCATTAATAGGTGACATGTTTAAAAATAGTAGATTAACTGGTAGATTGTCTGGAAATATTGGTTATGTTGCTTCGAAAGTGGCACAAGAAGTAACTCCGAAAGATTATTTGATTACTGAATTATCATCATTCCAATTATTAGGAATTGATCAATATAAACCACATATCGCAATTATCACTAATATTTATTCAGCGCATTTAGATTATCACGAAACGCTTGAAAATTATCAAAATGCTAAAAAGCAAATATATAAAAATCAAACAGAAGATGATTTCTTAATTTGTAATTATCATCAACGTCATTTAATTGAATCAGAAAATTTAAAAGCTAAAACGTTATATTTCTCAACTCAACAAGAAGTGGATGGTATATATATTAAAGATGGCTTTATTGAATATAAAGGTGTTCGTATTATTAGCGTAGATGATTTAGTTTTACCAGGTGAACATAATTTAGAAAATATTTTAGCAGCTGTTTTAGCTACAATATTAGCTGGTGTACCAATTAAAGCGATTGTTGACAGTCTTACAACATTCTCAGGAATTGAACATAGATTACAATATATTGGTACAAATAGAACTAATAAATACTATAACGATTCTAAAGCAACAAATACGCTAGCTACACAATTTGCATTAAATTCATTTAATCAACCAATCATTTGGTTATGTGGCGGGTTAGATAGAGGTAATGAATTTGATGAATTAGTACCTTATATGAATAATGTAAGAATTATGGTCGTATTTGGTGAAACACAAGAAAAATTCGCTAAATTAGGAAATAGTCAAGGTAAATACGTTATCAAGGCTACAGATGTACAAGATGCCGTCGATAAAATTCAAGACGTTATTGAACCAAATGATGTGGTGTTACTTTCACCAGCATGTGCAAGTTGGGATCAGTATAATACATTCGAAGAACGTGGAGAGAAATTTATTCAAAGTTTCCGTGCACACTTGCCATCATACTAAAAGGGCGTGATAGAAAATGGACGGTAAATCTAATGACAATAACAGAAATAATGCAGCTAACTCCGATGACAAACAAAATGATGAGTTAAGCATGTTTCGTAGAAGTAACGATTTTAGAACGCGTAAAAGAAAAAAGTTTAAAGATAAAGTTGAAGACGACATATCTAACTCGAATCACTATGATGATACGAGTGAAGAAGAACAGCATCATAGTGAAGACATCTTAAATGATCGCAACACTCATTTAAGCGATAAAGAAGATTTTGTTAGCGATAATGATGACTTAGAGTCGTATCGTGAAAGTGAGCAAATTAATCATTATCATAATGATGAAAATGTTAATAACGATGATAGTCAACAAGATAAAGAACAAACAAATAATATAGAAGATAATACAACTTCAAAAACTAAGCACAAAGATAAAAATGCAAAGAAAAATTGGTTGAGTTTTTTAACATCAAACAAATCAACATCAAAGAAAAAAGAACATGCACAAGAAGAACAAACAGATTCTAATAAGAAAGTTACACAATTTAGTTCACCAACTCTAGAAGAGAAAAGAGCACAACGGCGTCGAAGACAAAAAAGAATTCAGTACACCGTTATTACAGTATTGGTATTGTTAATTGTGATATTCTTACTATATATGTTTACACCATTAAGTAAAATCTCCAACGTAAATATTGAGGGGAATCATAATGTAAGTAAAAGCCAAATTAACAAAGCACTCAATGTTAAGTCTACTTCACGCATGTATACTTTTAGTAAAGGTAAAGCTAAAACTAATTTAAAGAAAAATAAATTAATTAAAGATGTAAGCATTACCAAGCAATTACCTAATACGTTAAATGTTAAAATAACAGAATATCAAGTTGTTGGTTTAACGAAAAACAAAGACAAATATGTGCCTGTGCTAGAAGACAGGAAAGAATTAAAAGATTATGATGGTAATATTTCACATGACGGTCCAATCATTGATGGTTTTAAAGGTGACAAAAAGGAAAAAATAATCCAAGCGTTATCAGAAATGTCACCTAAAGTGAGAAATTTAATTGCGGAAGTCAACTATGCACCAGATAAGAATAAGCAGAACAGAATTAAAATATTCACTAAAGATGATATTCAAGTCATTGGAGATATTACGACTATAGCGGATAAGATGAAATATTACCCACAAATGTCAGAATCACTGTCTCGTAGTGATTCAGGTGACCTTAAAACAGATGGTTATATTGATTTGTCGGTAGGAGCATCATTTATTCCTTATCAAAATAGTAGTGGTGATCAATCTGAATCTGAACAAAGTGTATCTAAAACATCAGCAAAAGAAACTGAAGCAAAAGAAGAACTTCAAAGTGTGTTAAATAAAATTAATAAAGAATCAAAAGAAAATAATTAAAAAATTTTGATATTAGTATGTGTTTATAGTTCACAAGCTTATCAACGTATTGTAAACTAAACATAGTGTATTTTAATAGTAACTTGTCAGGAGGTGCCTATCTATGGAGGAACATTACTATGTAAGCATAGATATTGGTTCATCAAGTGTTAAAACAATAGTAGGCGAAAAATTTCACAATGGAATAAATGTGATAGGTACAGGACAAACATATACAAGCGGTATTAAAAATGGTCTGATTGATGACTTTGATATAGCAAGACAAGCTGTCAAAGACACAATTAAAAAGGCTTCTATCGCTTCAGGTGTCGATATTAAAGAAGTATTCTTAAAATTACCTATCATAGGAACTGAAGTGTATGATGAATCAAATGAAATAGAATTTTATGAAGATACTGAAATTAATGGAACACATATCGAATCTGTACTTGAAGGTATTAGAGACAAAAATGATGTTCCTGAAACAGAAGTCATTAACGTTTTCCCAATACGCTTTGTTGTAGATAAGGAAAATGAAGTATCAGATCCAAAAGAATTAATCGCTAGACATTCACTTAAAGTGGATGCAGGCGTTATAGCTATTCAAAAATCAATTTTAATTAATATGATTAAATGTGTTGAATCATGTGGTGTAGACGTGCTTGACGTATATTCAGATGCATACAATTATGGCTCAATCTTATCAGCAACTGAGAAAGAGCTCGGTGCATGTGTTATTGATATCGGTGAAGATTTAACACAAATTGCCTTCTATGAACGTGGCGAATTAGTGGATGCAGATTCAATCGAAATGGCTGGTCGTGATATTACTGACGATGTTGCACAAGGATTAAACACTTCTTATGACACAGCAGAAAAGATTAAACATCAATATGGTCATGCTTTTTATGACTCAGCTTCAAGCCAAGATGTATTTTCTGTGGATCAAATAGATAGTGAAGAGAATGTTCAATATACGCAAAAAGATTTAAGTGATTTTATTGAAGCAAGAGTTGAAGATATTTTCTTCGAAGTATTTGATGTATTGCAAGAATTAGGATTAACTAAAGTTAACGGTGGTTTCGTCGTTACTGGCGGATCAGCTAACTTATTAGGTGTAAAAGAATTACTACAAGATATGGTAAGTGAAAAAGTAAGAATTCATACACCATCTCAAATGGGTATCAGAAAACCAGAATTTTCTTCTGCGATTTCTACGATTTCTAGTAGTATCACTTTTGACGAGTTATTAGATTATGTTACAATTAGTTATCAAGATAATGAGGAATTTGAAGAGGAAGTTATCGAATCAAATGATAAAGATGCTGACTCTAAATCAAGCGGTTTCGATTGGTTCAAACGCAAATCGAATAAAAAAGATGATTATGAGGAAGAACCTGAAGCACCTCATGAAGAATATGACAACCGCGAAACTCATCAAGAACAAGATCATCATAATGCTCAAGATAAAGACAAAGAAGAAGGTAAATTTAAAAAACTCATGAAATCTTTATTTGAATGATTATTGGCCATTAAAACTAGGAGGAAATTTAAATGTTAGAATTTGAACAAGGATTTAATCATTTAGCGACTTTAAAAGTCATCGGTGTAGGTGGCGGCGGTAACAACGCTGTAAACCGTATGATTGACCACGGTATGAATAATGTAGAATTTATCGCTATCAATACGGATGGACAAGCTTTAAACTTATCTAAAGCTGAATCAAAAATCCAAATTGGTGAAAAATTAACACGTGGATTAGGTGCTGGAGCTAACCCAGAAATTGGGAAAAAAGCTGCAGAAGAATCACGTGAACAAATTGAAGATGCAATCCAAGGTGCAGATATGGTATTCGTAACTGCAGGTATGGGTGGCGGTACTGGTACTGGTGCTGCTCCTGTAGTAGCAAAAATTGCTAAAGAAATGGGTGCTTTAACAGTTGGTGTTGTTACTCGTCCATTCGGCTTTGAAGGTCGTAAACGTCAAACACAAGCTGCTGCCGGCGTTGAATCAATGAAAGCTGCTGTAGATACATTAATCGTTATTCCTAATGATCGTTTATTAGATATCGTTGATAAATCAACTCCTATGATGGAAGCATTTAAAGAAGCAGACAACGTTTTACGTCAAGGTGTACAAGGTATTTCTGACTTAATCGCTGTATCTGGTGAAGTTAACTTAGACTTTGCTGACGTGAAAACTATTATGTCAAACCAAGGTTCTGCCTTAATGGGAATTGGCGTATCATCTGGAGAAAATAGAGCGGTAGAAGCAGCTAAAAAAGCTATTTCTTCACCTTTATTAGAAACTTCTATTGTTGGTGCACAAGGTGTGCTTATGAACATTACAGGTGGGGAATCACTTTCTTTATTCGAAGCTCAAGAAGCTGCTGATATCGTACAAGATGCTGCTGATGAAGACGTGAACATGATTTTCGGTACAGTAATTAACCCAGAATTACAAGATGAAATTGTAGTTACAGTTATTGCTACTGGATTTGAAGACAAACCATCTTCTCAAGGACGTAAAGCTTCTAGTACTGGATTCGGTTCTAGTGTAACTAGTGCTTCATCATCTCATTCTGTAGATAGAGAAGAATCTGTAAGCAGTTCTGCTTCAAGTGCATCATCTTCTGACAGTGTGAACGAAAGAACTCATACAACTAAAGACGATGATATTCCTAGCTTTATTAGAAACAGAGAAGAAAGACGTTCAAGAAGAACTAGACGTTAATTAATTCTCTAAACATATTATTTTAAGTCATCAGATTGAATTCTGATGACTTTTTAATTTTTTACATAGGAATTTTTAAGATTATAACCAGATTCTAAAGTTTAAGAAAAAGCATGTTAATCCATGTACAATTAAAATAGTTTTAATTTAATTACAAATAAAAATGTTATATAATAACTTTACGAAAGCCATTTTTATCATTAATAGCAAATATTGAAAATTCATACTTAAGGTTGTGAAACATTTGACTGAAAAATTTATTAAACAAGATCATTTTTTAGAATACAAAGACGAAAATAAGACAAATACTACCCTTGGATTTACTACGAGAGAGGGTGGCTTAAGTATGTATCCTGAAAATGCATTTAATATGGCTAGATACGTTGACGATGATCAAGATAATATATCAAAGCATCAAGCTATTTTAGCCGATTTGATACATTTTCCTAGAAGAGATTGGGTATTTCCTATACAAACTCATGAAAATAAAGTAGCCAAAATCACAGCTGCAGATAAAGGAACTAATATCGATGCAATCACTAATGATTTACATGGCATTGATGGTCTGTATACATATGAACCTAATATTTTATTAACGATGTGTTATGCAGATTGTGTACCAGTATATTTTTATAGTGAGAAAAATCATTATGTTGGTTTAGCTCATGCAGGTTGGAGAGGTACATATGGTGAAATTGTAAAAGAAATGGTTCGACAAATCGATTTTGACTTAAATGATTTACAAGTTGTGATAGGTCCTGCAACTTCAAATTCGTATGAAATTAATGATAATATTAAATCTAAATTTGAAACATTAGATATTGAAACAACACAATATATAGAAACACGAGATGAAGACAGACATGGTATCGATTTAAAAAAAGCCAATGCTTTATTATTACAAAGTGTGGGTGTACCAAAAGATAATATTTATATTACAGATTATGCTACATCAGAAAACTTAGATTATTTCTTTTCCTATAGAGTAGAGAAAGGGCAAACTGGTAGAATGTTAGCCTTCATCGGAAGAAAGCAAGGTGAAGATTAATGCGTAAAATCGAAGAAAATTTGGCAAAAATTAACGATGAAATAAATCAGCAAAGAGAAAAAAGTAACATTTCAACACAGCCTAGCGTGATTGCAGTGACAAAGTATGTTACAATAGAGCGAGCTAAAGAAGCTTATCAAGCTGGACTTCGTCACTTTGGTGAGAATAGACTTGAAGGATTTAAAGAAAAGAAAGAAGCACTACCTAGTGATGCAGTGTTTCATTTTATCGGATCTTTGCAATCTAGAAAGGTTAAAGATGTCATCAATGAAGTTGATTACTTCCACGCTTTAGATAGAATGAGTTTAGCTAAAGAAATTAACAAACGTGCCAATCATACTATTTCTTGTTTCTTGCAAGTGAATGTTTCTGGAGAATCTTCTAAACATGGTATTGATTTAGACGATGTTAATTCATTTATCGAAGACCTTAAACAATATGAGAATATAAAAATAGTCGGATTAATGACTATGGCACCATTTACAGATGATGTTGAATACATACAGTCATTATTTAGAAAATTACGAATAAAAAGAGACGAAATACAGAAACTCAATTTAGAATATGCACCGTGTACTGAATTATCTATGGGTATGAGTAACGATTACCTCATTGCTATAGAAGAAGGTGCTACGTTTGTAAGAATTGGGACTAAACTTGTAGGAGAAGAGGAGTGAGCCCCGTGGCTTTAAAAGATTTATTTAATGGTTTTTTTGTAGTTGAAGATGAAGAAGAAGTGGAAGTACCAGAAGAACGCGAACAAGAACGTGATCGTAAACAAGAACGTGAAGTTGAATCACAAAGAGAGGTAGCACAAGAACCGGCTACGTCAAAAACAAGTGCTATTAAATCAGTGCCACAAAAAAGTTCAACTAGATATAATTCAACTTCTGAAGAAAGGAATTATCGTATGACTAATAATTCTAAATCAAACTCAAGAAATGTTGTAACGATGAATAATAATGCACAAACAAATGTTGCTACTCAAGAAAGTTCAAAAATGTGTTTATTTGAACCACGTGTATTCTCAGACACTCAAGATATTGCAGATGAATTAAAAAATCGTCGTGCTACTTTAGTTAATTTACAACGCATTGATAAAGTCTCTGCTAAACGTATTATTGATTTCTTGAGTGGTACAGTATATGCAATTGGTGGCGATATCCAACGTGTCGGTACAGATATTTTCCTATGTACTCCAGACAATGTTGAAGTTGCTGGTAGCATTACAGACCATATTGAGAATATGGAGCAACATTACGAATAAGGAGATAACATATGGATATTGGATTACTTAATACAATATTCCGAATTATAATTTGGATTGTTCAAATCTATTATTATGGAATGATTGTTTATTTCTTTACTTCTTGGGTGCCAAATATTCGAGAATCTAAGTTTGGTGAAATACTCGGGAAGATTTACGAACCATTTTTGGAACCATTTAGAAAAATAATTCCACCAATTGGAATTATTGATATATCATCTATTGTTGCTATCATTGTTTTAGTATTATTCCAACGAGGATTAGTGACTATTTTCAACATGATTTTAGTTCACTTAGCTGGATAAGAGTAAATACTTAAAAGATAGTAAATAATATAGATGTTGTTGAATAACGAGGTAACTGGAAGTATGCCAGTTTGCCTCGTTTTATTGTTAACTTTGTAAAATAATGTGACTGAACTGGCTAAACTACTTAAAAATAAGGAGGTGTCAAACATCGATATTTATCAGCATTTTAGAAAAGAAGAACAAGCAACCATTGATTTATTAATCGATAAATGCCAACAAGCTGAACGACATTATGCGCCAGTATTAACGAACTTTTTAGATCCTAGAGGTCAGTATATATTGGAAGTTATTGTTGGTAGTTATGAAGATTTGGTTGTTCATTTTAATGGGGGACCTCAAGCTGAACGACAACGTGCACTGATCACACCTTCTTATTACGAACCAAATGAAAGTGATTTTGATTTAACTTTAATTGAAATAGACTATCCACAAAAGTTTGTTACAATACAACACCAACATGTATTAGGGACATTGATGTCTTTAGGAATAGATAGAAATCAACTTGGAGATATTATGGTTGGAGAACGTATTCAATTTGTTTTGACAAAAGCTTTAGAATCATTTATTATGTTAGAATTCACTAAAATCAAAGGTGCTACAATTAAACTTAATTCTATTCCTTTGAAAGATATGATACAATCAGAAGAGAATTGGAAGATTCATAGTTCAACGGTGAGTGCACTAAGACTTGATGTTGTACTTAAAGAAATGATTCACAAATCAAGATCGATTGCGAAACAACTCATCGAGAAAAAAAGAGTAAAAGTGAATCACACAATCATTGATTCACCTGATTTTCAATTAGAAATGAATGATTTACTTTCCATCCAAGGTTTCGGTAGAGCACAAATGACCGATATAGGTGGAAGAACTAAAAAAGATAAAATACACATTACCTATAATACATTATTCAAATAGTGTAAAATTAAGGAGGACATAAAATGCCTTTTACACCAAGTGAAATTAAAAGCAAAGAGTTTACTCGTGTGAAAAATGGTCTAGAACCTACTGAAGTTGCAAACTATTTAGAACAATTAAGCTCTGAAATAGAAAGATTAAAAGAAGATAAAAAACAACTTGAAAAAGTTATTGAAGAAAGAGATACTAATATTAAGTCATATCAAGATGTTCATCAATCTGTAACTGACGCATTAGTACAAGCACAAAAAGCTGGTGAAGAAACTAAATTAGCAGCGAATAAAGATGCAGAAGCAACAATTGCCAAAGCTCAAGCGCAAGCTGATCAAATTGTAAACGATGCGGTAGAAAAAGCACGTCGTTTAGCTTTCCAAACTGAAGATATGAAACGTCAATCTAAAGTATTTAGATCTCGTTTCCGTATGTTAGTTGAAGCTCAATTAGACTTACTTAAGAATGACGATTGGGATTATTTATTAAATTATGATTTAGATGCTGAACAAGTCACTTTAGAAGACATTCACCATTTAAATGAAAATGATTTAACTGAAGAAGAAAAAGCAATGAAACAAAATGCTCAAAGTCAGTCTCAAACAACTGAATCTTCAGAAAGTACGGTTTCAACATCTCAAAGTGATTCAGTGACTCAATCAGAATCACCAAATCAAAAATAAAAAATCAGACGCGTAAGAAACAAAACACTTATCACAGCGAATTAGGAAATGGTGGGAGCCTAATATAAGCATGTTTCTTATATCACTGATTTATTTAAAATGAATACATTCAAGAGAGAACTCTAAGTTGAGTTAATCAGGGTGGTACCGCGGTATAACCGTCCCTGTTAATTGAACTTAGAGTTCTTTTTTATAATTAGGAGGAATGAAAGTAAATGAATTATAAAGATACGTTATTAATGCCAAAAACAGAATTTCCAATGCGTGGTGGCTTACCTAATAAAGAGCCAAAAATTCAAGAACAATGGGATGCAGACAATCAATACCAAAAAGCATTAGATAAAAATAAAGGAAACCAATCTTACATTTTACATGATGGCCCACCTTATGCTAATGGTAGCTTACATATGGGTCATGCTTTAAATAAAATTATTAAAGATTTCATCGTTAGATACAAAACGATGCAAGGCTTTTATGCCCCGTATGTTCCTGGTTGGGATACACATGGTTTACCAATTGAACAAGCATTAACTAAAAAAGGCGTAGATCGTAAAAAAATGACTACTGCTGAATTTAGAGAAAAATGTAAAGAGTTTGCTTTAAAACAAGTTGAAATTCAAAAAAATGATTTCAAACGTTTAGGTGTACGTGGTGATTTTGATAATCCGTATATCACATTAAACCCTGAATATGAGGCAGCACAAATTCGATTATTTGGTGAAATGGCTGACAAAGGTTTAATTTACAAAGGTAAAAAACCAGTATATTGGTCACCATCAAGTGAATCTTCATTAGCTGAAGCTGAAATTGAATACCATGATAAACGTTCTGCTTCAATCTATGTAGCGTTTAATGTTAAAGATGACAAAGGTGTCGTTGATCCTGACGCACAATTTATTATCTGGACAACTACACCATGGACAATCCCTTCAAATGTAGCGATTACAGTTCATCCAGAATTAAAATATGGACAATATAATGTTAACGGTAAAAAATACATTATTGCACAAGCTCTAGCAGAAACAGTTGCAGAAGCATTAGAATGGGATACAGATTCAATCCAACTTGAAAAAGAATTTACAGGTAAGGAATTAGAATATGTTGAAGCACAACATCCATTCTTAGACAGAACTTCATTAGTTATTAACGGAGACCACGTCACTACTGATGCTGGTACAGGTTGTGTTCATACTGCTCCTGGACACGGGGAAGATGACTATATCGTTGGTCAAAAATATGATTTACCTGTTATTAGTCCACTAAATGATAAAGGTGTGTTCACTGAAGAAGGCGGACCATTTGAAGGTATGTTCTATGACAAAGCGAATAAAGCTGTTACTGATTTATTAACAGAAAAAGATGCTTTATTAAAACTAAGCTTCATTACTCATAGTTACCCACATGATTGGAGAACTAAAAAACCAGTTATTTTCCGTGCGACACCACAATGGTTTGCTTCTATTAATAAAGTAAGACAAGATATTCTAGATGCGATTGATAATACTGATTTTAAAGTAGATTGGGGCAAAACTCGTATTTACAATATGATTCGTGATCGAGGAGAATGGGTTATTTCTCGTCAACGTGTATGGGGTGTTCCACTACCAGTATTCTATGCTGAAAATGGCGACATCATCATGACTAAAGAAACAGTTAATCATGTTGCAGATTTATTCGAACAACATGGTTCAAATATTTGGTTCGAACGTGAAGCTAAAGATTTATTACCTGAAGGATTCACTCATCCAGGAAGTCCTAATGGCGAATTTACTAAAGAAGAAGATATTATGGACGTATGGTTCGATTCAGGATCATCTCATAGAGGTGTACTTGAAACACGCCCTGAATTAAGTTTCCCAGCAGATTTATACTTTGAAGGTAGTGACCAATATCGTGGTTGGTTTAACTCATCAATTACAACTGCAGTGGCAACAAAAGGTCAATCACCATACAAATTCTTATTATCTCATGGTTTCGTCATGGATGGAGAAGGTAAGAAAATGAGTAAATCATTAGGCAACGTGATTGTACCGGATCAAGTTGTAAAACAAAAAGGTGCTGATATTGCACGTTTATGGGTAAGTAGTACAGACTATTTAGCTGATGTGCGTATTTCAGATGAAATTTTAAAACAAACGTCAGATGTATATCGTAAAATCAGAAATACATTAAGATTTATGTTAGGTAATGTGAATGATTTCAATCCAGAAACAGATGGTATTGCTGAAGCGGATTTATTAGAAGTCGATCGTTATTTATTACATCGTTTACGTGAATTCACTGCTAGTACTATCAAAAACTATGAAAACTTTGATTACCTTAATATTTATCAAGAAGTACAAAACTTTATCAATGTAGAATTAAGTAATTTCTACTTAGATTATGGTAAAGATATTCTTTATATTGAAGAACGTTCATCACATAAACGTCGTAGTATGCAAACAGTGTTATATCAAATCTTAGTTGATATGACTAAATTACTTGCACCAATCTTAGTGCATACTGCAGAAGAAGTTTGGTCACATACGCCACATGTTAAAGAAGAAAGTGTACATTTAGCTGATATGCCAAAAGTTGAAGAAGTAGACCAACAATTATTAGATAAATGGAATACATTTATGAAATTACGTGATGACGTCAACCGTGCATTAGAAGCAGCTCGTAATGAAAAAGTCATTGGTAAATCATTAGAAGCTAAAGTGACTATCGGTAGTAATAGTGATTTCAATGCTTCAGAATTCTTACAACAATTTAATGACTTACAACAATTATTTATTACTTCTCAAGCAGAAGTAGTTGACCACGTTGACAATGGTCAAGCTTATCAATATGGTGATATCCGTATTGAACATGCTGAAGGTGAAAAATGTGAAAGATGCTGGAACTACAGTGATCAATTAGGATCAGTAGGAGAACTAGATCACTTATGCCCACGTTGTCAAGAAGTCGTAAAAACATTAAATTAATATTAGATCATTGATTTAAAGCTGTTAGCAGTGTCAATTGACATTGCTAACAGCTTTTATTTTATATTTTTAAATTTGAAATATTGATAAAGGTTACTTTATTATTTTTACGTTCATATATTAGCTAATGAAAATTTAGATAGTCATTAAAATTGGAATGAATTAGTGTAAGTTTAATTGAAATGTCATGTTCTCATTATGCTCTTTCAAGCAATATTTTTAGCAATTAAGTTGCTTTTAGTATAAATTTTTAGCATAATATTAAAAATATGGATGTTACTGATAATAATTTCAATAATGAGTTAAATTTATAGATAAGCTTTATGAAAGAGGTAGTATGTATGTTTCATAATAAGAATGCAAATTTTGTAAATGGAATAACTATAAATGTAAGAGATAAAGATGAACTTAAACCTTTTTATGAAGAAATATTAGGGTTAAATATTGTTAACGAAACGATGACGAGCATTCAATATGAAGTAGGAATGTCAAATACATTCATTACGTTAAATGAAATTACTAATGGACGAGAACCATTAATGTCAGAAGCTGGGTTATTTAATTTAGGAATCATGTTGCCAACGCTATCTGATTTAGCTGATTTATTAGTACAATTGAGCGATTATGAAATACCTGTTAACGGTGGAGAACAAAGTGTTTCAACGTCTTTGTTTATTGAAGATCCTGAAGGCAACGGTTTGAAATTTTATGTCGATCAAGATTTTGAGTCATGGCATTATGAGGATGATAAAGCATTGCTTAATATTGTGCCAATTAACGTCCCACGTTTATTAAATGAAGTTTCAGACGAAAAGTGGCAAGGCATTCCAGATGAGGCTAAAATTGGTACGTTACATTTAAAGACGGTACGTATATCTGAAGTCAAAGATTATTATTTAAATTATTTTGGTTTAGAAGAATCAGCATATATGGATGACTATTCATTCTTTTTATCATCTCAACATTACCACCATCATTTAGCTATAAATCAATGGATATCCGGAACTAAACGCGTTGATAATTCTCATTCTTATGGCTTAGCACTTGTAGATTTTCATTATCCAGAAACGACCCATTTGAATGTTAAAGGGCCGGATGGCATATATTTTAGGTTTAATTATATAAAAGAAGAGTGATTCAGTGAAAAAAAGTATAACTTTAATGTTTATAGTGACTATATGTATTACGATAGCTGCAATAATAGATGGATTAAATAATCAAGATATGACAGAGCCCAAAAATCATTTATTAGAAATCAATCCAATGAAATATAATACTTATCAAAAAGGTCAATGTACGTATTATGTTTTTGATAAAGTTAAAGAAAATCACCATCAAATTGAGAACACATGGTCTGATGCAAAAGAATGGGCTAAAAATGCTGAAAAAGATGATTACAAAGTCAATCATCAACCTAAAAAAGGGTCGATATTACAAACAACTAAAGGAAAATATGGGCACGTAGCATATATTGAAAAAATAAATCAAGATGGATCACTTCAAATTTCTGAGATGAATTTTAAAAAAGCTTATGAAATTACAGATAGAACAATTCCAAGTTTTGATGTAGATCAATATCAGTATATACATCCTAAAAATAATGAAAAAGCATAATTAAGAACAACATATCGATACTCATAATAATGCCGATTAGCAAATAAAATTATTTCATTATGTACATCGTATTTATTTTTAGGCTATCCTGTTTTTATATACTTGATTAAGATATAATAAAAGATGTTGTAAAAAAGTGATGAATGGTTTTGAATGGAGGCACATGAATGAAAAAGAAATATTATACTGGTATTTCATTATTCGTAGTCATTTTTATTTTAGTCATTGACCAAATAACAAAATGGATAATTGCTAGTTCAATGAAAATAGGGGATTCCTACGAAGTAATACCAAATTTTTTAAATATAACATCCCATAGAAATAATGGTGCTGCTTGGGGTATTTTAAGTGGAAAAATGTTTTTCTTTTATATCATTACAGTAATTATATTAATCATACTCGTATTATTCTTTATTAAAGAAGCTAAGTACAATTTATTTATGCAATTAGCTGTTAGTTTGTTGTTCGCAGGCGCTTTAGGGAATTTTATAGATCGTTTGTTTAATGGAGAAGTTGTTGATTTTATCGACACAAATATTTTTGGATATGATTTTCCAATATTTAATATTGCCGATTCAAGTTTAACAATTGGTGTAATTTTAATAATTATAGCTTTACTTAAAGATACAACAAATAAAGAATAGGAGGTAAGGTAATGGAAACATATGAATATCAAATTTCAGATAATAATTATGTAGGTCAAAGATTAGATAAAGTATTACCTGAATTGAATAGCGATTGGTCACGTAGTCAGATTCAAGATTGGATCAAAGAAGATTTAGTAAAAGTAAATGATAAAGTGGTAAAACCAAACTATAAAGTTAAACAAAACGATCATATTATCGTAACAGAACAAGAGGTCGTAGAAGCGGATATCACGCCAGAAAATTTAAATCTTGATATTTTTTATGAAGATAACGATGTAGCTATTGTATATAAACCTAAAGGTATGGTTGTTCATCCATCACCTGGTCATTATACAGGTACTTTAGTCAATGGATTGATGTATCAAATTAAAGATTTATCAGGTATTAATGGTGAAATACGCCCAGGCATCGTTCACAGAATTGATATGGATACTTCAGGATTGTTAATGGTTGCTAAAAATGATATTGCGCATCGAGGCTTAGTTGAGCAATTAATGGCGAAATCAGTTAAACGTAAATATGTCGCATTAGTACATGGCAATATTCCACATGATTATGGAACTGTAGACGCACCTATTGGACGTAATAAAAAAGACCGCCAAGCTATGGCTGTCGTAGATGATGGAAAAGAAGCAGTAACACATTTCAATGTATTAGAACATTTTAAAGACTACACATTAATTGAGTGCGAGTTAGAAACAGGTCGTACTCACCAAATCCGTGTACATATGAAATATATTGGATTCCCATTAGTTGGGGACCCTAAATATGGTCCTAAGAAAACATTAGATATTGGTGGACAAGCTTTACATGCTGGAGTCATCGGTTTTGAACATCCAGTTACGCATGAATATATTGAAAGAACAGCTAAATTACCACAAGAATTTGAAGATTTATTAGATGATATTAGAAAAAGAGATGCTTAATATAGTTTGATAAATCATATAGTTCAATATTTGAATTTAGATATTAATTAAAGTCTAGACATAAGTCATAAACTTATAAAGATAAATAAAAAAATAGTCATATGACCGTTGACTAATTGTAGTTTTAGGATTAAACTAATAACAGTTTAAATAAAAAATCGTAGGTCTTTAAATGTAAGTCCAGAGAGGCTTCAAAGACATGAAAATGATACTTAATCTACATTAACGTTACTACCTTTATATTCGTATATAGAGACGTCAATAAAGGAATGTAACTCATGTAATTGAATGAACATGTGTATGTGATAAAACATCAATCACACATTGTCTATATATCAACCTCATGTCTTGTTAAAGGCGTGAGGTTTTTTTCATGTTAATTTATGAGGTGAGGAAATGTCTGAACGCATCATTATGGATGAAGCAGCAATACAACGTACAGTAACTCGAATTGCACATGAAATTCTTGAGTATAACAAAGGTACAGAAGATTTAGTATTATTGGGCATTAAAACGCGAGGTGCTTACCTTGCTTACCGTATTCAAGAAAAAATTAATATGATTGAGCAACAACTTGTTCCAACAGGTACAATTGATATTACACAATTTCGAGATGACATTGATCAAGTTTCAAAGCAATCTTTTGATAAAGCATTTGAGATTGATGTAGACATCACAGGAAAAGTTGTTGTCATCGTGGACGATGTTTTATATACAGGAAGAACTGTAAGAGCGTCATTAGATGCTATACTATTACACTCTAGACCAATTAAAATTGGTTTGGCAACACTTGTTGATCGAGGCCATAGAGAACTTCCAATTCGAGCAGATTTTGTAGGGAAAAATATACCTACTGCACGAGATGAATCAGTGAAAGTATTCTTAACGGAAAAGGATTCAACGAATGCGGTAGTAATTGAATAATATATCCTTTTAAAACAGTACGAGAGACTGAAAAAGGTGAATTGAATTATATAAGCATTTAACTAACTGTAATATAGTTATGTAAACTTATATGACTATAGATACATATTGCTTATGATTCATATCATTGACTTTAGTCTCTTTGCATAACTGTATGTAAAGAGATTTTTTTATGAGAGGAAATGAATCATTATGGAAAATGAACAAATGTTTGAACGTACAGTAAAACCAGTATTAGATGTTAAAGATAAACCAAAAGCAGGCCAATGGGCATTCTTAAGTTTACAACATTTATTTGCGATGTTTGGATCGACTGTACTTGTACCATTTTTAACAGGACTACCAATATCAGCTGCATTATTAGCATCTGGAATCGGAACATTATTATACATATTAATAACAAAAGCCAAAATACCTGCTTATTTAGGTTCTAGTTTCGCTTTTATCACTCCAATCATTACTGGGTTAAGTACACATAGTTTAGGAGACATGTTAGTTGCATTATTCATGAGTGGATTAATGTACGTCATTATCGGTATATGTATACGATTTAGTGGAACAGAATGGCTAATGAAATTATTACCACCTGTTGTGGTTGGACCAGTAATCATGGTTATCGGTTTAAGTCTTGCACCTACAGCAGTAAACATGGCAATGTATGAAAATTCAGGAGACATGAAAGGTTACAATTTAAGTTATTTAGTAGTAGCGTTAATCACTTTAATAGTAACTATTATTGTGCAAGGTTTTTTCAAAGGATTCTTATCCCTCATACCAGTTTTAATCGGTATTATTGTAGGTTATATCGTTTCAATATTTATGGGATTAGTAAAATTTGCGCCAATAGCTAAAGCTAAATGGTTAGATTTCCCAGATATTTATCTACCATTTAAAGATTATGTACCATCGTTTCACCTAGGATTGGTACTAGTGATGATACCTGTTGTTTTTGTTACAGTCAGTGAACATATTGGACATCAAATGGTCATTAATAAAATTGTAGGTAAAAATTTCTTTAAAGATCCAGGATTAGACAAATCAATTATCGGTGACGGTGTATCAACGATGGTTGCAAGTATTATCGGAGGACCACCAAGTACAACATACGGTGAGAACATTGGCGTTCTGGCGATTACTAAAATTTATAGTATTTACGTTATTGGTGGCGCAGCTGTCATAGCGATAGTACTCGCATTTATAGGAAAATTCACAGCACTTATTTCTTCAATACCAACACCAGTCATGGGTGGTGTATCTATACTATTATTCGGTATTATCGCCGCAAGTGGTTTAAGAATGATTGTTGAGAGTAATGTTGATTTTGCTAACAATAGAAACTTGGTAATAGCATCTGTCATTTTAGTAATTGGTATTGGAAATCTACTTATCAATTTAAAAGGTATTGGCATAAATCTTCAGCTTGAAGGAATGGCATTATCAGCATTATCAGGTATTATTTTAAATTTAATCTTACCTAAAAAATAATCAGTTTAACTGAGGAGGCAAACAATGGAACATTTATTATCAATGGAAGATTTATCAAACGATGAAATTTTTAGCTTAGTTAAAAAAGCAAGTCAATTTAAATCTGGAGAAGTTAATGTACCGCAATACAAAGATAAATTTGTAGCTAATTTGTTCTTTGAAAATTCAACTAGAACAAAATGTAGTTTTGAAGTTGCCGAACAAAAGTTAGGATTGAATTTAGTTAATTTTGAGACAAGTACATCATCAGTTCAAAAGGGTGAATCCTTGTATGATACTTGTAAAACTTTAGAAAGTATTGGTGTTAATTTACTTGTAATTAGACATTCTCAAAATGCATATTATGAAGAATTAAATAATTTAAATATCCCTATAGCTAACGGTGGGGATGGTAGTGGTCAACATCCAACACAAAGTTTACTTGATTTAATGACAATTTATGAAGAGTATGGAAAATTTGAAGGTCTAAATGTATTAATTTGTGGTGACATCAAAAATTCTCGAGTAGCTAGAAGTAATTTTCATAGTTTAAAAGCATTAGGTGCAAATGTAATGTTCGCGAGCCCCGAAGAATGGGTAGACGATACAATAGAGGCATCATATGTAAATATTGATGATGTGATTAACCAAGTAGATATTGTGATGTTGCTAAGAGTTCAGCATGAAAGACATGGTATTACTGGAAAGGCCAATTTTGAAGCTGAAAATTATCATCAACAATATGGGTTAACTAGGGAAAGATATGATAAATTAAAAGAAGAAGCTATTGTCATGCATCCGGCTCCTGTAAATAGAGGAGTAGAAATCGAAAGCGAATTGGTAGAGGCACCTAAGTCTCGAATATTTAAGCAAATGGAAAACGGTATGTATTTGAGAATGGCAGTTATTGATGAGCTTTTACAATAAGGAAGGGGTATTTGAATCATGAAATTAATTAAAAACGGTAAAATTATTAAGAACGGAAAATTGAAAAATACAGATATTTTAATCGAAGGTAAAAGAATTAAAACGATCAGTACTAAAATAGATGCATCATCTGACGATATTGAAGTCATTGATGCTAAAGGAAATTTAATCGCACCAGGATTTGTAGATGTACATGTGCATTTACGTGAACCAGGTGGTGAACACAAAGAGACAATTGAAACAGGTACAAAAGCAGCAGCTAGAGGTGGATTTACTACAATTTGCCCTATGCCTAATACAAGACCAGTACCAGATTCAGTTGAAAATGTAAGAGCGTTAAGAGAAAGAATTTCTGAAACAGCTCAAGTTCGCGTATTACCCTATGCTTCAATTACAACTAGACAAGCTGGTAAAGAGTTAGTGGATTTCGAAGCTTTAGCTAAAGAAGGTGTGTTTGCGTTCACAGACGATGGCGTCGGTGTACAACAAGCGAGTATGATGTACGCTGCTATGAAGCAAGCTGCTAAAGTTAAAAAGCCAATTGTTGCTCATTGTGAAGACAATAGCTTAATTTATGGCGGCGCTATGCATAAAGGTAAACGTAGTGAAGAACTAGGTATTCCTGGTATTCCAAATGTTTGTGAATCAGTTCAAATTGCAAGAGATGTTTTATTAGCTGAAGCAGCAGGATGTCATTATCATGTTTGTCACGTATCAACTAAAGAAAGTGTCCGTGTTATTCGCGATGCTAAAAAAGCAGGCATTCATGTTACAGCTGAAGTAACGCCACATCACTTATTATTAACAGAAAATGATGTTCCAGGTGATGATGCTAATTATAAAATGAATCCACCATTAAGAAGTACAGAAGATCGTGACGCATTATTAGAAGGATTATTAGACGGTACAATTGATTGTATTGCTACAGACCATGCGCCACACGCTAAAGAAGAAAAAGAACAACCTATGACTAAAGCACCATTTGGAATTGTAGGTAGTGAAACAGCATTCCCATTACTATATACACACTTCGTAAGAAATGGTAATTGGTCATTAAAACAATTAATTGATTATTTAACAATTAAACCAGCTACAATCTTTAATCTTAACTACGGAAAACTACACAAAGATAGTTATGCTGATATTACTATTATTGATTTAGAAAATGAAAAAGAAATTAGAAGTGAAGATTTCTTATCAAAAGCTGACAATACACCATTTATTGGTGAGAAAGTATACGGACATCCCGTATTAACTATGATAAAAGGTGAAGTTGTATTTAAGGAGGAAAAATAAATGCTTTCAAAACGTTATCTAGTATTTGAAGACGGTTCTTATTATGAAGGATACCAGCTAGGTTCAGATGAATTATCGATTGGTGAAATTGTTTTTAACACAGCAATGACAGGTTATCAAGAAACAATTTCTGACCCTTCATATACAGGTCAAATTATTACATTTACGTATCCATTAATTGGAAATTATGGAATTAATAGAGATGACTTTGAATCTTTAACACCTACATTAAATGGTGTAGTAGTCAAAGAAGCAAGTACACATCCAAGTAATTTCCGTAATCAAAAGACATTACATGAAGTATTAGTTCAATATCAAATACCTGGTATCTCAGGTGTTGATACTAGAAGTATCACACGTAAAATTCGCCAACATGGTGTATTAAGAGCTGGATTTACAGATAACAAAGATGAAATTGAAAGCTTAGTTGAACATCTTAAAACAACTGAATTACCTAGAGACGAAGTATCAACTGTTTCTACAAAAACACCTTATGTATCTACTGGAGCAGATTTAAGCGTTGTACTTCTTGACTTTGGTAAAAAGCAAAATATTGTACGAGAATTAAATATGCGAGGGTGCAATGTGACAGTTGTGCCATACGACACATCTGCTGAAGAAATATTGAAGATGTCACCAGATGGCGTAATGCTATCAAATGGACCTGGAGATCCAGATGAAGTAGAAGTAGCTATTCAAATGATTAAAGGTATTCTTGGTAAAATTCCATTCTTTGGAATTTGCCTAGGACACCAATTATTCGCATTATCCCAAGGTGCTAAATCATTCAAAATGAAGTTTGGTCATCGAGGCGCTAACCATCCTGTTAAAAACTTAAAAACAGGTAAAGTTGACATTACAAGTCAAAACCATGGTTATTCAATCGATAAAGATTCTTTAGAAAACACTGATTTAGAGGTTACTCATATTGCTTTAAATGATGGAACTGTTGAAGGTTTAAGACATAAGACTTTACCTGCTTTTTCTGTTCAATATCATCCTGAAGCAAGACCAGGCCCAAGCGATTCGAATTATTTATTTGATGAATTTATAACAATGATGAACGAGTTCATAGAAAAGGAGCGTAATGTAAATGCCTAAGCGTAACGATATTCAAACAATTTTAGTAGTAGGATCGGGTCCAATTATTATTGGGCAAGCTGCGGAATTTGATTATGCAGGAACTCAAGCTTGTCTTGCACTTAAAGAAGAAGGATATAGAGTTATATTAGTTAACTCAAATCCAGCGACGATTATGACAGATAAAGAAATTGCAGATAAAGTTTATATTGAACCATTAACACACGATTTTATTGCACGTATTATTCGCAAAGAACAACCCGATGCATTACTTCCTACATTAGGTGGTCAAACTGGTTTGAATATGGCTATTCAATTACACGATAGTGGTGTATTAGCCGCAAATAATGTGAAGTTACTTGGTACTGAATTAGAATCAATTCAACAAGCTGAAGACCGTGAATTATTTAGAACGTTAATGAATGATTTAAATGTTCCAGTACCTGAAAGTGACATCGTAAATACAGTAGAACAAGCTTTTAAATTTAAAGAAGAAGTTGGCTATCCATTAATCGTTCGTCCTGCATTCACAATGGGAGGAACTGGTGGCGGTATTTGCTACAACGATGATGACTTAAAAGAAGTTGTTACCAATGGTCTTCATTATAGTCCTGCTACACAATGTTTAATTGAAAAATCAATTGCTGGATTTAAAGAAATTGAATATGAAGTTATGCGTGATAAAAATGATAATGCAATAGTAGTTTGTAATATGGAGAATATTGACCCAGTTGGTATACACACTGGTGACTCAATTGTTGTTGCGCCAAGTCAGACACTATCAGACGTCGAATATCAAATGCTACGTGATGTGTCATTAAAAGTTATTCGCGCTTTAGGAATTGAAGGTGGATGTAACGTACAACTAGCTTTAGATCCAGATTCATACAACTATTACATTATTGAAGTAAACCCACGTGTATCTCGTTCATCAGCATTAGCATCTAAAGCAACAGGTTATCCAATTGCGAAGTTAGCAGCCAAAATTGCTGTAGGTTTAACACTAGATGAAATGTTAAATCCAATTACTGGAACTTCTTATGCTGCATTTGAACCTACACTAGACTACGTTATTTCAAAAATACCACGTTTCCCATTTGATAAATTCGAAAAAGGTGAGCGTGAATTAGGTACTCAAATGAAAGCAACTGGAGAAGTAATGGCAATAGGACGCACATATGAAGAATCTTTATTAAAAGCGATTCGTTCATTAGAATACGGCGTACATCATTTAGGATTACCAAACGGTGAAAGCTTTGATTTAGACTACATTAAAGAACGTATTAGTCATCAAGATGATGAAAGATTATTCTTTATAGGTGAGGCTATTCGTCGTGGAACAACTTTAGAAGAAATTCATGAAATGACTAAAATTGATTATTTCTTCTTAAATAAATTCCAAAATATTATCAACATTGAACATGAACTTAAAGCACATCAAGGTGATTTAGAATACCTTAAATATGCTAAAGATTATGGATTCAGTGATAGAGTTATTGCACATCGTTTTGATATGACAGAAGAAGAAGTTTATCAATTACGAATTGAAAATAATATTACTCCAGTGTACAAAATGGTAGATACATGTGCTGCTGAATTTGAGTCTACAACACCTTATTACTATGGTACTTATGAAACTGAAAATGAATCTATTGTTACTGATAAAGAAAAAATTCTTGTATTAGGATCTGGACCTATTCGAATTGGACAAGGTGTAGAATTTGACTATGCAACAGTTCATGCTGTGTGGGCAATACAAAATGCTGGTTATGAAGCAATTATTGTAAATAATAACCCTGAAACTGTATCAACAGATTTTTCAATTTCAGATAAATTATATTTTGAACCATTAACAGAAGAAGATGTAATGAGTATTATTAATCTTGAAAAACCTAAAGGTGTAGTTGTACAGTTTGGTGGACAAACAGCAATTAACCTTGCTGACAAATTAGCAAAACATGGCGTACAAGTACTAGGAACTTCTTTAGAAAACTTAAACCGTGCTGAAGATAGAAAAGAATTTGAAGCATTACTTCATACTATCGATGTACCACAACCTCAAGGTAAAACTGCAACATCACCAAAAGAAGCGTTAGAAAACGCGCGTAATATTGGATATCCAGTTGTAGTTAGACCATCTTATGTGCTTGGTGGTCGTGCTATGGAAATTGTAGATAGTGATGATGAGTTAGAAAATTATATGACACAAGCTGTTAAAGCTAGTCCAGAACATCCAGTATTAGTTGATAGATATTTAACTGGTAAAGAAATTGAAGTCGATGCTATTTCAGATGGAGAAACAGTCATTATTCCAGGAATAATGGAACATATTGAACGTGCAGGTGTACACAGTGGTGATTCTATTGCAGTATACCCACCTCAAACACTATCTCAAGAAGAAATTAAAACACTTGAAGATTACACAATTAGATTAGCTAAAGGTTTAAATATTATTGGATTAATCAATATTCAATTTGTAATTGCACATGATGGTGTTTATGTTCTAGAGGTAAATCCTCGTTCAAGTCGAACAGTACCATTTTTAAGTAAAATTACTGACATTCAAATGGCACAATTAGCTATGCAAGCAATCATGGGTACGAAATTATCATCTTTAGGCTATAAAGAAGGTATTCAACCGTATTCAGAAGGTGTATTTGTTAAAGCACCAGTATTTAGCTTTAATAAACTGAAAAATGTAGACATTACTTTAGGGCCTGAAATGAAATCTACAGGTGAAGTAATGGGTAAAGACCAAACATTAGAAAAAGCGCTATACAAAGGGTTAACTGGTAGTGGATTTGAAGTCAAAGATCACGGTACAGTATTAATGACAGTAAGCAATAAAGATAAAGACGAAATTGTCAAAATTGCACACCGTCTTAATGAAGTAGGTTATAAGATTCTAGCAACTAAGGGGACTGCTGAAAAATTAAAACAAAATAATATACCAGCAGAAGTTGTAGGCAAAATCGGTGGAGAAAATGACTTGCTTACACGTATTCAAAATGGTGACGTTCAAATCGTTATTAACACAATGACAAAAGGTAAAGAAGTGGAAAGAGATGGATTCCAAATTCGTCGTACAACAGTTGAAAATGGTATTCCATGTTTAACATCATTAGATACTGCTAGCGCTTTAACTAATGTTATTGAGAGTATGACATTTACGATGCGAAATATGTAAACTAATTCAATATAATTTAATATTTTGAAACTACATTTTAATTTAGATAAGTTCTTCAATTCTTAGTTATTAGACTTTGATTGAAGAACTTTCAATATAAGGAGTACATAATGAAACAATTACCAATTATTGCATTAGATTTTGAATCTGCAGATAAAGTTAATGCATTTTTAGATCAATTTAATGAACCATTATTTGTAAAAGTTGGAATGGAATTATTTTATCAAACAGGACCTGATTTAATTAAATCAATTAAAGATAGAGGTCATAGTATATTTCTTGATTTAAAATTACATGACATCCCCAATACAGTAAATAAAGCAATGCAAGGGTTAGCAAAATTAGATGTAGATTTAGTAAATGTTCATGCAGCTGGTGGTAAGGCGATGATGGAAGCAGCTATTGAAGGATTACGTCAACACAACAAAGATATAAAAATCATTGCTGTTACTCAATTAACATCAACAACTCAAGAACAGTTAAATAATGAACAAAATATACAAACAACGATTGAAGAAGCAGTTCTAAATTATGCTCGATTGACTCAACAAGCAGGTCTTGATGGTGTCGTTTGCTCACCATTGGAAGCGGAATTGTTAACTAAAGAATTAGGCGAAGATTTTATGAAGGTAACGCCTGGCATTAGACCTCAAGGTGCTGCGCAAAATGATCAAAAACGAATCACTACACCGGAGCAAGCTAAAAAATTAGGATCAACACATATTGTTGTTGGTCGACCAATTACTCAAAGTGACAATCCAGTTGAAAGTTATCAAAAAATAAAAGAAAGTTGGTTAGGTTAAATGGCTAAAGAAATTGCAAAATCACTACTAGATATTGAAGCAGTATCATTATCACCAAATGATTTATTTACATGGAGTTCAGGTATTAAATCACCAATTTATTGCGATAACAGAGTAACATTAGGCTATCCAGAAGTACGAAATGCTATTAGAGATGGTTTAATCAAACTTATTAATGAAAAATTTGAAGACGTAGAAATTATTTCTGGTACTGCAACAGCAGGTATACCACATGCTGCGTATATTTCAGAAAAAATGGAGTTACCAATGAACTATGTTCGTTCGAAAAGTAAAAGCCATGGTAAACAAAATCAAATTGAAGGTGCCAAAAGTAAAGGCAAAAAAGTAGTGGTTGTTGAAGATTTAATTTCTACTGGTGGATCATCAGTAACAGCAGTAGATGCCCTTAAAGAAGCTGGCGCAGAAGTGTTAGGCGTTGTTGCCATATTTACTTATGGTCTAGCTAAAGCAGATGATACATTCAAACAAGCACAAATTCCTTTTTACACTTTAAGTAATTATAATGAATTGATTGAAGTAGCAAAAGAGCGTGGAGAAATTTCTGAAAATGACATTCAGACTTTAGTTGATTGGAGAGATAACTTATCATAAGATAGGTTTATAGGTGGGATGTAAAATGTTAAAGCAGAAACATGATAATCATCTGTACTCGTCATTAAAACACTGCAATGCATTTTTAAGTCGACGGGAAGATTTTAGAAATACAACTCAACTCGATGTCCAAGAAAATGAAAGTAAAGTATCCAAATTTCAAAAAGAAATGAATTATAATGCTTTTGAACATACAAGTGATATTTTCAAAAAAGCAAAGGAAAACTTACGTACTAAAGGTGAATTGTAGTCCGAAATAATGATTTAAACTACATGATTATTAATTTAAAAGCAATGAATGAAAAAAACGGCGATTAGTCAATGTTTGTACTGAACCCTAAAGTTGTACTAAAAATCTAACTTTATAAGGGCACATCAGTTTAACAACACTCTAACGCCGTTTCTTTTTTATATTACTTTAACGAATAAATAATTTAGTTAATAGCCATCCAATTAGTAAAACAATTACTAATATCAATAGAGGAATAAGTAAATGTGTCATATTATGGCCTCCTTTTCACTTAATTTAATTTTAACCGTTCAAACATATAAGTCAAAATTAAAAAACTACTTCTAACAAAAATATTATAAATAGCTAAAATCTTAAAAGTGGGTATAGTCAACAAAATTAAGACACGCATGTTAAACTATGGATAAGTATTGGTAATAATTTAAACAACACTTATAGGGGGATTAAAATGGAAATACCAAAAATAACGACATTTTTAATGTTTAATGATCAAGCAGAAGAAGCAATTAATTTATATACAAGCTTATTTGAAGATAGTGAAATTATAACGATGGTTAAATATGATGAAGATGGACCTGGAACACCTGGAACTGTTCAACATTCGATATTCACACTAAATGGTCAAGTTTTTATGGCTATTGATGCAAACAATGGAGAAGAATTACCAATGAATCCTGCAATGTCACTTTATGTCACTGTTAAAGATACAATGGAAATGGAAAGACTTTTCAGTGGACTAAAAAAAGAAGGCGCTATTTTAATGCCTAAAACTGAAATGCCACCATATCGCGAATTTGCATGGGTACAAGATAAATTTGGTGTCAGTTTCCAACTTGCATTACCAGATAAGCACTAACAAAATATTTATATAATTAAAAAGGACTGGTTACGTGTCATATATTGTGCTGAAATCCATAAAGTTAGATTTTAAGTCTAACTTTTGGGGTGCACTTCATATATGCGTAATCAGTCCTCTTTATATTTAAATTAAGTTAAACTTTCAGATTTCATATGTTGAATATGATCATAATCTGGAGTTGCATATAAAGTTTTTTGCTTGTCATAAGTGACAAATCCTGGTTTTGCACCAGAAGGTTTATGGACATGTTTTATTTCGGTATAGTCAACAGGAATTTGACCTGAATTTCCAGCTTTAGAGAAGTAACCAGCGAGCATAGCCGCTTCTTTAATAGTTTCTTCTGAAGGTGAATCATTTAGAATAACAACATGCGAACCTGGGATGTCTTTCGTATGGAACCATATATGATTTTTCTGTGCTTTTTTATTAGTGAGATAATCATTTTGTTTATTATTTTTACCTACTAATATCGTATCTCCATCTGTTGAAAGATAAGATTGAAGCTGTATTTTAGCATTTTTCTTTTTCTTAACATTTTTACGCTGTTTCATAAATCCTTGATCTGCTAATTCGTCACGAATATCATCGATTTCATTTACCGTTATATGTTCTAATTGCTGTTCAATACCAGTGAAATAGTCAATGTTTTCTTTAGTTAACTGAATTTGACGTTGAAGTTCATGTTCACGCGTTTTCATACGATTGTATTGTCTATAATAATATTGTGCATTAACAGAAGGAGATTTCGTTGGATTCAAGGGAATTGTAATCTCTTCATTATTATAATAATTGAGTACTGTTACAGATTCGTCTCCTTGATTTATACGATAAATATTTGCTGTTATTAATTCCCCATACAATTGATAATTATCTTTATCTTTAGTTCCTTCATATTCATGCATGAGTTTGCTTAATTTGTTTTGATATTTATGAAGTTGTTGTTGGACAAAACGCACTAAATCATTAGCACGTTGTTTGACGCGCTCACGTTCTCCTCGTGCATCATAATAACGATCTAATAAATCATTTAAAGAGTCATAAGTTACTATATCATCATAAAATTGATTTAAAGTCATGAAGTAAAAATCTTCTTTACCAGATTGATGATTTTTATGAAATACAGGGGTAGGTGTTTCTAGTGTCTCAGCCATGACTTCATCATACGCTTCAGGTAAAGTCTCGGGCGTCATAAACTGACGACGATTAACGATTTCATTTGTAATTAACGGGCTAAAACCTTCGAAAGTATTTAACAGTTGTTTAGCAATTTTACCTGCATTGAAATCAATATGTTTTAATGCTTCAGAACCTGACACTTCATAAGGGTTTAACTTATGTTGAGTTGGAGGGGCTTCATATTGGAAACCAGGCATTACTGTACGATATTGGTTTGTATTAGGTGTAAGATGTTTAAATCCTTCGATGATTTTTCGATTTTCATCAACTAATATTAAATTACTATGTTTACCCATAATTTCTAATATAATCGTTCTATACATAGTATCGCCGATTTCATCTTTACTTTGTACATCAATTTCTACACGTCTATCATTACCAATTTGACGAATAGCTTTAATAATGCCACCTTCTAGATGTTTACGGAAGACACGAGCAAACATAGGTGGGTCGAATGGATTATCATATTTTTTATTCGTTAATTGCAACCTTGAAAAGCTTGGATGTATAGATAAAAGTAGTTGATGATTTTGACGGTTTTGGCGTACAACAATAATTATCGTATCATTTTCGGGTTGATTAACTTTATGGATGCGTCCTGTAACTAAATCTTGTAAGGAATCAACCATCTGTTTTGTAAATAGGCCATCATATGCCATTGATATCTGCCACCTTCTTGTTATTCATTCTCATTATTGTAACATGCATCATTCGTACGGTCATGATTCTTGTTTAATTTAACTTATTATGAAAAATGTATAATGAGTCGCTAAAAGTATCTCTATACAATTTCAAGTGCAATATGATATCATATTTAAATAATAGAAGAATAGCTTAGAAAGGTCGTAAGGCATGGATAATGAAAAAGGATTGTTAATAGTTCTTTCAGGTCCTTCTGGTGTAGGTAAAGGAACTGTTAGAAAGAAAATATTTGAAGATCCCAATACTTCGTATAAGTATTCTATATCGATGACTACTCGTAGCATGCGCGAGGGTGAAATTGATGGTGTAGATTACTTCTTCAAAACAAAAGATGAATTTGAAGCATTAATTAAAGATGATCAATTTATTGAATATGCCGAGTATGTAGGTAATTACTATGGTACGCCTGTTCAATATGTTAGAGATACGATGGACCAAGGACATGATGTATTTCTAGAAATTGAAGTCGAAGGTGCAAAACAAGTTAGAAAGAAATTCCCTGAAGCATTATTTATTTTCTTAGCTCCACCAAGTCTAGATGATTTAAGAGATCGTTTAGTAGGTAGAGGGACAGAATCAGATGAGAAAATTCAAAGTCGTGTTAGCGAAGCACGAAAAGAAGTAGAAATGATGAATTTATATGATTATGTTGTGGTTAACGATGAAGTAGAGTTAGCCAAAAACAAAATTCAATCAATCGTCGAAGCTGAACACCTTAAACGTGAAAGAATAGAAGCTAAATATAGAAAAATGATACTGGAGGCAAAAAAATAATGTTAAATCCACCTTTAAACCAATTAACAGGTAAGATTACATCTAAATATCTTATCGCTACTACTGCTGCAAAAAGAGCTCGTGAATTAGATGAAAAACCAGAAACAGCTTTAGAAAGTAAATACATTTCAGCTAAACCTGTTGGTAAAGCACTAGAAGAAATTGCTGATGGTAAAGTTTCACCAGTTATTCCTAACGAATTTTTAGGATAATCACATTAAAATAAATGTACACACCTTTTTTGAGATATGTTATTACATGAGTTGTAATGAATATATCACTTATATAAGGTGTGTTTTTTTAATATCATTGATAATTTGTGTATAATTAATATAAATTTGAATAACATCTTGTTGAATAAACAAACGAGCAAAGTTCTAATCAGGGAAATAAATTGATTGAATTGAAAATGTATTTAAGGAGAACACAATAATGAAACATATTTTATTAGCGGTTACTGGCGGTATAGCTGCATATAAAGCTATAGATTTAACTAGTAAATTAACTCAAGCAGGTTATGAAGTACGTGTGATGTTATCAAATCATGCACAAGAATTTGTTACACCATTAGCCTTTCAATCTATTAGTAAAAATCCAGTTTATACAAATACTTTTAAAGAAGAAAATCCTCAAGAAATCCAACACGTTGCACTTGGCGATTGGGCAGATGTTATTATCGTAGCGCCAGCGACTGCAAATACAATTGCAAAGTTAAGTGTCGGTATTGCAGATGATATGATAACGTCAACTTTATTAGCAACAGAAACACAAACATTTATCGCTCCAGCTATGAATGTACACATGTACGAAAATAAACGAACACAACATAATATAGAGACTTTAAAATCTGATGGGTACCAATTTATAGAACCTGGGGACGGTTATTTAGCGTGCGGATATGTTGCTAAAGGACGTATGGAAGAACCTTTACAAATTGTGTCAGTCATTAATCAATACTTTAATCAACATGAGACACAAATTGAAAGTTCATTTAAAGGTAAAAATGCTCTTGTTACTGCAGGTCCTACAGTTGAAGTCATCGATCCAGTTAGATTTGTATCAAATCGTTCATCAGGAAAAATGGGATTCGCAATAGCAACTGCATTACAAAAACGTGGTGCTAATGTCACGTTAGTTAGTGGGCCAACCCAATTAGATGATCCTAAAGGTGTGAATGTGATTCGAGTTGAAAGTGCAAAAGAGATGTTTGAAGAAACATTACAATACTATGATACTCAAGATATCGTTATTAAAGCCGCAGCTGTATCTGATTACACTCCATCTGAAGTGTTAGATCATAAAATGAAAAAGCAAGATGGCGATTTAACTGTAAAATTTAAACGTACTCAGGATATTCTTAAGTATCTTGGTGAACATAAACAGGATCAGTATTTAGTTGGTTTTGCTGCAGAAACTCAAAATATTGAACAATATGCTCAAGATAAATTAAAAAGAAAAAATGCGGATGTGATTATTTCCAATAATGTTGGTGATAAATCAATTGGTTTTAATTCAGATGAAAATGAATTAACGATGCATTTTAAAAACCAAGATATGGTCAATATAAAGAAAGGCAAAAAAGTTGAAATTGCTAACGAAATTTTAGACGAATTAGAAACTAGGTGGCAATAATGATAGCAAAGGTTATTGTAGATATACCTTCTAAAAGTGTTGATTTTAAATTTGACTATATTATACCTGAACGATTGCAATCATTCGTTCAAATAGGGATACGTGTGATAGTACCGTTTGGACCAAGAACAATTCAAGGGTATGTTATGAGTATTCAAGATCAACCTGATAAAGACATTGACTTCAGTAAACTTAAAGAAATCAAAGAGATTCAAGACATCAAACCAGAATTAACACCTGAATTAATTGAACTTAGTGAGTGGCTTAGTCATTATCATTTAACAAAACGTATTTCAGTTTTAGAAGTCATGTTGCCTAATGCAATTAAAGCTAAATATCAAAAAGCGTTCGAAATTGTAAAGGGTAATGACATATCAGAATCTATTTTAAAAAGATTTAATAAAGATGGATATTATTTTTATAAAGATGCACAAAAAAATAACGATTTAGGATATTTAGATGATTTATTAAAGCAACATGTCATTAAAGAAACTACTATCTTATCGCAAAATATTAAAAAGAAAACACAACGTGCTGTTAAAGTAACGGATATAGGTAATCCAGACGAAATTTTAAATAAATTAGAAAAATCAATTAAGCAATATGATTTATATGCTTACTTGTTAGATGAAAGACACCGAGATGTGTTTATCAAAGAATTAGATGAAATGGGATTCTCTAAATCAAGTTTAGATACATTAATTAAAAAAGGTTATTTAGAAAAGTATGACGCTGAAGTTGAAAGAGATCCTTTTGCAAATCGTATTTTTGAGAAAGAAAATAATCGTCAATTAACGAATGATCAACAAAATGCTTTCGATGCGATTAAAGCAAAAATAGATGCAAATGAAGAGAGAACATTTTTATTACATGGTGTCACAGGATCGGGGAAAACAGAAGTATACTTACAAACTATTGAAACAGCATTAAATCAAGGTAAACAGGCTATGATGCTCGTCCCCGAAATTGCTTTAACACCACAAATGGTATTACGGGTTAAGCGCCGATTTGGTGATGATGTTGCGGTGTTACATTCAGGTCTTTCAAATGGTGAAAGATATGATGAATGGCAAAAGATTCGTGATGGTCGTGCACAAGTCAGTGTAGGTGCTCGCTCAAGTATATTTGCTCCATTTAAAAATTTAGGTCTAATTATTATAGACGAAGAACATGAATCTACATATAAGCAAGAAGATTATCCAAGATATCATGCGCGAGATATAGCGCAATGGCGTAGTCATTATCATCAATGTCCAGTCATACTAGGAAGTGCAACTCCAAGTTTGGAAACATATGCACGTGCAGAAAAAGACGTTTATCAATTATTAACATTACCTAATCGTGTTAATAATCAAGCGCTGCCTGCTATTAATATTGTGGATATGCGTGAGGAACTTGCAGAAGGGAACCGTTCAATGTTTTCTTCTACACTTAGACAAGCCATTCAACATTGTTTAGACCATAATGAACAAATCGTACTATTTTTAAATAGAAGAGGATATGCTTCATTTATGCTTTGCCGTGATTGTGGTCACGTACCACAGTGTCCAAACTGTGATATTTCATTAACGTATCACAAAACAACTGATCAATTGAAATGTCACTATTGTGGTTATCAAGAAACGCCACCTAATAAATGTCCTAATTGTGAAAGTGAACATATTAGACAAGTAGGGACTGGTACACAAAGAGTTGAAGAATTACTCCAGCAAGAATTCGAAGATGCAAAAATCATTCGTATGGACGTAGATACAACATCACGTAAAGGTGCTCATGAAAAATTACTTAATGATTTTGAAAATGGTAAAGGAGATATTCTTTTAGGCACACAAATGATAGCTAAAGGATTAGATTATCCTAATATCACATTAGTAGGTGTTCTAAATGCAGATACAATGTTAAATTTACCTGATTTTAGAGCTAGCGAACGCACATATCAACTATTAACACAAGTAGCTGGACGAGCAGGACGTCATGAAAAAGAAGGGCAAGTAATTATTCAAACATATAATCCTGAACATTACGCAATTGAAGATGTTAAGAAAAATGATTATTTAACTTTTTATCAACAAGAAATGAGTTATCGCAAATTAGGTAAGTATCCTCCTTATTACTTTTTAATTAATTTTACAATTTCACATAAAGAAATGAAAAAAGTAATGGAAGCTTCTAAACATATTCATAAAATATTGTTACAACATCTAACTGATCAAGCCCTTGTCCTCGGTCCTTCTCCTGCGGCTTTATCAAGAATTAACAACGAGTACCGCTTCCAAATTCTAGTTAAATATAAAAGAGAACCAGAATTACACAAAGCATTAACATATTTAGATGATTATTATCATGACAAGTATGTTAAAGATAAATTAGCATTAAAAATAGATATCAACCCACAAATGATGATGTAGACATAAAAAAGCCATTGAGTATCATGACAACAAACACAGTTGTCAGCGATCAATGGCTTAAAAATTTAATTTAATTACATTAATACATTACCATTTTCATCAGCTGGTCTGAATAATGTTAAGATAGCACTAATAATAGCTAAAATATGAGGTATTGCTGTCCAACAGAATAAAATGTGTAGAATGCCTTGCATATTTTTACCAGCATAGAATTTATGAATTCCAAAGCTACCTAAAAATACAGCTAATAAAATATAAATCACTTTGTTTACTTCCATTATTAATTCACCTCTTTTTTTACAATTTAAATTAATTGTCTTTATTAATCTTCCCTTTTTTTAAACATAGTACTCATTTATATTTTATAAAATATGGTATTAAAGTCAAAGAGATCGTTCTCATTCTTTAGTCTGAATAAGGGAGGTCGCAATTTTATACTATATAAGTTATAATGGTTTGATGAATTTTAATGAGGAGCGTTAAATATGTCAGTAAAAAAATTAGTTAAAGCGGAGCATCCAATATTTAACCAACCGGCACATCAAGTAGAACAATACGATAATCAATTAAAGCAAACACTAACAGATGTTGAAGATACTTTATATGCGTTGGAAGGATCTGCATTAAGCGCAAATCAAATCGGTATTAACCAACAAGTTGCCATCGTTGATATGGAAATGGAAGGCTTATTACAACTTATCAACCCTAAAATTATTAAACAATCAACTGAAACGATTACTGATTTAGAAGGATCAGTAAGTTTACCCGATGTATATGGTGAAGTTGAACGCAGTAAAATGATTGTTGTTGAAAGTAATGACGTTAACGGAAATTCAGTAGAATTAACAGCGTACGATGATGTAGCGAGAATGATTTTACATATGATTGATCAATTAAATGGCATATTTTTCACAGAAAAGGCTAAACGTATATTAAGTGATAGTGAAATGGAGGCATATTTCGAAAATGAGTAAAATAATTTTTATGGGAACACCAGATTTCTCAACTAAAGTATTAGAAATGCTTATTGCAGAGCATGAAGTTATTGCAGTAGTAACTCAACCAGACAGACCAGTAGGTAGAAAACGCGTTATGACACCACCGCCTGTAAAAAAAGTAGCGGTAGAACATAATATTCCAGTATATCAACCTGAGAAAATAAAAGGATCTGAGGAATTACAAACATTATTAAACATGGATTCAGATCTTATCGTAACAGCTGCATTTGGCCAAATCTTACCAGAACAATTATTGAATACACCTAAACTAGGGGCAATAAACGTACATGCTTCATTGTTACCTAAATATCGAGGTGGCGCACCAATACATCAAGCGATTATAGACGGTGAAAAAGAAACAGGTATAACGATTATGTATATGGTGAAAAAACTAGATGCAGGAAATATTATCTCACAACGAGCTATCGACATAGAACAAGATGATAATGTGGGTTCAATGCATGATAAGTTGAGTTTTTTAGGTGCTGATTTATTAAAAGAAACATTACCTTCAATTTTAAATGGTACTAATGACAGTGTAGAACAAGATGATAGTCAAGCTTCATTTGCTTCAAATATTAGTCGTGAAGATGAAAAAATCGATTGGAATTGTAGTGCACAAGAGATACACAATCATATAAGAGGTCTATCACCATGGCCAGTTGCCTATACTATTATGGATGACAAAAATTTAAAAATTTATGGTGCACATATCGTATCAGGTAAAAAAGGTGAACCAGGCACTATTGTAGATACGACTAAGAAAGCAATTATAGTTGCAACTGCCTCAGAGGAATGTATTGCTTTAACTGATATTCAATTAGCCGGTAAAAAACGTATGCAAGTAGCAAATTATTTAAGTGGTGTTCAAGAATCACTAGTTGGGAAGAAATTAGTATGACAAATTCGATAAGAGGTCTCGCTTTTGAGACAATACAAGCAATATTAGATGAAGGTGCCTATAGTAACTTAGAAATTAATGAAGTACTATCAACATATGAAATTAGTGATTTAGATAAAGGATTATTCACTGAACTTGTATACGGTACAGTAAAACGTAAATATACTTTAGATTTTTATTTGAAACCATTTTTAAAAACAAAAATCAAAGGTTGGGTACGTGAATTACTTTGGATGAGTATTTATCAATATGTATACTTAGATAAAGTACCTGATCACGCAATCATTAATGAAGCGGTGGAAATTGCCAAAGAAGAAGGCGGTTATTATACCGGAAATGTGGTTAACGGTATACTACGTACAATTATGAGAAGTGAATTACCAGATATAAATGATATCCAAGATGATAAAAAAAGAATTGCTATTCAATATAGTTTACCTAAGTGGTTAGTTGACCATTGGGTAACACATTACGGATTGGAACAAACAGAGACAATTGCACAATCATTTTTAGAACCAGTAGCTACTACTGTAAGAGCTAATATAACAAGAGGATCGATTGATAACATTATAAGTGCGTTAGAAAAAGAAGAGTATACAGTAAAGAAAGATGACGTTTTACCTTTCTGTCTTCACATTTCTGGAAAACCAATTGTGAACTCAAGAGCTTTTAAAGATGGTTTAGTATCAATTCAAGATAAAAGTTCCATGTTTGTAGCGCATATCATGGATTTAGATAGAAATGATTCTGTATTAGATGCATGTAGTGCACCTGGAGGTAAAGCGTGTCACATCGCTGAAATTTTATCTCCAGAAGGGCATGTTGATGCGACAGATATACATGATCATAAAATAAAACTCATTGATTTCAATATAAGAAAATTAAGACTTAAAAATATTAAAGCCTTTCAACACGATGCAACAGAACCCTATGAAAATCAATATGACAAAATTTTAGTGGATGCTCCATGTAGCGGTTTCGGTGTATTACGACATAAACCTGAAATTAAATATAGTCAGTCGAAAAATACAATTCAATCACTAGTTGAATTACAATTACAAATATTGGAGAATGTAAAACATAACGTAAAACCTGGAGGTTCAATTGTTTATTCAACTTGTACAATAGAACAAATGGAAAATGAAAATGTAGTGTATACATTCTTAAAACAAAACGATGATTTTGAATTTGAACCATTCCAACACCCAACAACTGGTGAAATGGTTAAAACATTACAAGTCTTCCCCCAAGACTATCATTCAGATGGATTCTTTATCGCTAGAATTAAAAGAAAGGAAAGTTAATATGATTACTGAAAAAAAGAAAAAGAAAAATAAATTCCTTCCTGATTTTGAGAAGCAGTCTATTTACTCTTTAAGATACGATGAAATGCAAGACTGGTTAATTGAACACGGTCAACAGAAATTTAGAGCAAAACAAATTTTTGAATGGTTATATCAAAAACGTGTTGATAGCATTGATGAAATGACAAATCTTTCAAAAGATTTACGTCAACTATTAAAAGACAACTTTGCAATGACAACGTTAACGACTGTTGTTAAACAAGAAAGTAGAGACGGCACAATCAAATTCTTGTTCGAATTACAAGATGGCTATACAATTGAAACTGTATTAATGCGACATGAATATGGAAATTCAGTTTGCGTAACAACACAAGTTGGTTGCCGTATTGGTTGTACATTTTGTGCTTCAACATTAGGCGGATTAAAACGTAATTTAGAAGCAGGAGAGATTGTATCTCAAGTATTAACAGTACAAAAAGCACTAGACGAAACAGATGAACGTGTATCGCAAATTGTTATTATGGGTATTGGCGAACCATTCGAAAATTATGATGAAATGATGGACTTTTTACGTATTGTAAATGACGATAATAGTTTAAATATCGGTGCAAGACATATCACAGTATCTACTTCAGGAATTATTCCAAGAATTTATGACTTTGCTGATGAAGATATCCAAATTAATTTTGCAGTAAGTTTACATGGTGCAAAAGATGAAATTCGTTCAAGATTAATGCCTATAAACCGTGCCTATAATGTTGAAAAATTAATGGAAGCTATTGAATACTATCAAGAAAAAACAAATCGTCGTATTACATTTGAATATGGTTTGTTTGGCGGTGTAAATGATCAATTAGAACATGCTAGAGATTTAGCTCATCTTATTAAAGGATTAAATTGTCACGTCAATTTAATTCCAGTTAACCATGTTCCAGAAAGAAACTATGTCAAAACACCTAAAGATGATATTTTTAAATTTGAAAAAGAGTTAAAACGATTAGGTATCAATGCTACAATAAGACGTGAACAAGGATCAGATATTGATGCAGCATGTGGTCAATTAAGAGCGAAGGAACGACAAGTAGAAACGAGGTAAGAGCAATGCTAAATGCACAATTTTTCACTGATACTGGACAACATAGAGATAAGAACGAGGACGCAGGCGGTATATTTTATAACCAAACTAGTCAACAAATGTTAGTGTTGTGTGACGGTATGGGTGGTCATAGAGCTGGTGAAATTGCAAGTCAGTTTGTTACTTATGAACTACAAAAACGCTTTGAAGCGGAAAATTTAATCGAAGAACATCAAGCTGAAGAATGGTTGAGTACGAACATTAAAGCAATTAATTTTGATCTTTATAATTATGCTCAAGAAAACCCTGATTACCACGGTATGGGTACGACTTGTGTTTGTGCATTAGTATTCGATAAAGTAGTTGTTATTGCTAATGTTGGAGATTCTCGAGCTTACGTTATAAATAGTAGGCAAATTGATCAAATTACTAGTGACCATTCTTTTGTGAATCATTTAGTAATGACAGGTCAAATTACAGAAGAAGAGGCATACCATCATCCTCAAAGAAATATCATTACTAAAGTAATGGGAACAGATAAACGTGTGTCTCCAGATTTATTTATTAAGCGCTTAAACTTTTATGATTATTTATTACTTAATTCTGACGGACTAACAGATTATGTTAGAAATTATGAGATTCAAGAAGAATTAAAACAAGAAGCTTCTTTAGAAGATCATGGTGAGAGCCTTATGCGTTTAGCATTCGCCCACGAATCTAGAGATAATATAAGTTTTATATTATCTGCTATCGAGGGTGATAGAGTATGATAAATAAACTGATTAATGAGCGCTATAAAGTCATTGATAAGCTTGGTGGCGGTGGAATGAGCATTGTTTATCTAGCTGAAGATTTAATTCTGAAGCGTAAGGTTGCAATTAAAGCTATTTCAATCCCACCAAGGGAGAAAGAAGAGACATTACGTCGCTTTGAAAGAGAAGTTCATAATTCATCACAATTATCACATAAAAATATTGTTACCATTTTTGATGTCGCTGAAGAAGATGATTGTTACTTTTTAGTAATGGAGTATATTGAAGGGCCCACACTTGCTGAGTATATTGAGAACCATGGACCCTTAAGTTTAGAAACTGCAGTACAATTTACTCAACAAATTCTAGAAGGCATTAAACATGCACATGACAATAGAATCGTACATAGAGATATAAAGCCACAAAATATTCTCATTGATAAAAATAAAACCTTGAAAATTTTTGATTTTGGTATAGCAAAAGCGATAAGTGAAACATCGTTAACTCAAACGAATCATGTACTTGGGACTGTGCAATATCTATCTCCCGAACAAGCTAAAGGTGAATCTACCGATGAAGGTACTGATATATATTCTATAGGTATCGTGTTATTTGAAATGTTAGTAGGAGAACCACCATTTAATGGTGAAACAGCTGTAAGCATTGCCATTAAACATATACAAGATTCCATTCCTAACATAACAACAGATAAACGCGAAGAAGTGCCACAAGCTTTGAGCAACGTTGTACTTAAAGCGACTGAGAAGGATAGAGCTAATAGATATACTACTATTCAACAAATGCGTGATGATTTAAGTAGTGCACTACATGAAAATCGTTCTAACGAAGAAAGATATACTTTAGATCAAACCAAGACTAAAACAATGTCTTTTTCTAAAGAAGAAATTTCCAGAAAGATTGACGACACACCAAAAGAGAAAAGTATTGGTCAAACAATGCAAATTCCAATAATGGATCACCAAGACAATCAACAACCTCAAAATAAAGATACACATTTATATGAACCGCCACGCAAAAAAAGTTCTAAGAAAAAGAAATTTTTATACGCATTTATCTTTGCGTTATTACTTATCGGTCTTATTTCTTTTGTAAGTATGGCAGTGTTTGGTGATAAATTTGAAGAAATGCCAGATATCACTGGTAAAACACAATCCCAAGCTGAAACAATGTTGAAAAATCATAATCTAAAACTTGGTGACGTTTCGAAAGATTACAGTGATAAATACCCTGAAAATCAAATCATTAAATCTAAACCAGCTAAAGGTGAGCGCGTTGAGCGTGGAGATAAAATTGATATTGTAGTATCAAAAGGACCTGAAATGGTTAAAATGCCAAGTGTAATTGGTTTATCAAAAGATGACGCGCTCGATAAACTGCGTGAAGTAGGTCTTAAAGATGTAGGGGTTGAACAAACATATAGTTCAAGCACACCTAAAGGTTATATTGCTAATCAAAGTGTGTCAGCAAATAAAAAAGTGAAATTAAATGACAATAATATCAAAATTTATGAATCTTTAGGAGTTAGACAAGTATATGTAAGTGATTATGAAAACAAATCATATGATACTGCTAAGAAAGAATTAGAATCAAAAGGATTCAAATTAAAAGTTTCAAAATCCTATAGCGACAGTGTGAAAAAGAATGATATTATTTCACAATCACCAAAAGGTAAATCAGTAGATGAAGGCTCAACAATAACATTAGTTGTCTCTAAAGGCGAAGAATCCGACGATGATAAATCAGATGATGATTCAGATAAAGATGTTAAGAATTACAATGAATCAGTGAAAGTACCTTATTCTGGTAAAAAGGGAAAAAGCCAAAAAGTAGAAGTTTATGTTAGAGATAAAGATAATAGTGGTTCTAGCGCAGTTCAATCATTTGAAATTAAAGATGACAAATCAATTAATATTCCTATGAAAATTGAAAAAGGTAAAACTGCTGGTTACACTGTAAGAGTAGATAACAAAATTGTTGCAGATAAAGATGTGGATTATGATGACTAAATAATAATTCATTAAAATATGAAGTGCTATACGATGAGTCAATTACGAGACTCATCGTATTTTTTATAGTTATAAAGATATATAATTATTAATGAGTTTGATATACTATTATCAGTAAAATAATTATGAGAGGTGTCCTTTTGAAGACAGGTCGAATTGTAAAATTGATAAGCGGCGTTTATCAAGTAGATGTTAACGGTACACGCTATAATACGAAACCACGTGGCTTATTTAGAAAGAAGAAATTTTCACCCATTGTTGGAGATATTGTAGATTTTGATGTGCAAAATGAAACAGAAGGTTATATTCAACATGTTCATGAAAGAGATAATGAATTAAAAAGGCCACCTGTCAGTAATATTGATACATTAGTTATTGTAATGAGTGCTGTTGAGCCACAATTTTCAACGCAACTATTAGATAGATTTTTAGTGATTGCTCATTCATATGGGTTAAACACAAGAATCTTAGTCACTAAAAAAGATATGGCTGACGATAATCAAATTGAAAAAATTAATAATTATCTATCTATTTATGAAGAAATAGGTTATTCAACTCAATTTGTAAGTATTCATGATAACCAAACGACATTAGTTGAAGAATGGGGAGGAGGTTTAATTGTTTTAAGTGGACAGTCTGGAGTTGGAAAATCGACATTCTTAAACCATTTTAAACCAGAACTTGAGCTTGAAACTAATGATATATCAAAATCCCTTAATCGAGGTAAACATACTACTAGACATGTAGAACTGCATGAAACGGTGAGTGGTTTTATCGCAGACACGCCAGGTTTTAGTGCACTTGACTTTGATCATATTGACAAAGATGAGATTAAAAACTACTTTATCGAAATTGCACAATACGGTGAGCAATGTAAATTCCGTAATTGTAATCATCTTAAAGAACCAAAATGTAATGTCAAAGAAGAATTAGATAAAGGAAACATCGCACAATTTAGATATGAACATTATTTACAATTATTTAATGAAATTTCAGAGAGAAAGGTTCGATATTAAATGACTAAAGTATTACCTTCACTACTATCAGTTGATTTTTTAAACTTAAAAGATGAAATAATAAAATTAGAAGATGCACAAGTTGATGGATTACACTTTGATGTTATGGATGGTCAATTTGTACCTAATATTTCTATTGGAATTCCAATTCTAGATGCAGTTCGTAAACAAACAGATTTACCGATAGATGTCCATTTAATGATTGAAAATCCTGAACAATATATTGAATTATTCGCAGACCATGGTGCAGATTTCATTTCTGTTCATTTAGAAGCTACTGCCCATATTCATAGAGCGCTAGAACAAATAAAGAACAAAGGTAAAAAAGCAGGCGTTGTCATTAATCCAGGAACACCAGTTAGTCAGCTACTACCTATTATCAATGTAGTAGATTATGTATTAATTATGACAGTTAACCCTGGTTTTGGTGGTCAATCATTTATTGAAGAATGTGTTGATAAAATACTAGAATTAAATACGTTAAAAAATGAAAAGCAACTTACATTTGATATTGAAGTTGATGGCGGTATCAATGCAGAAACAGCTGAAATTTGTGTGAAAAATGGAGCTACAATGTTAGTAACTGGCTCATATTTCTTTAAACAAAGTGATTATAAAGAAGTTACACAAAAACTAAAGGGCTGATGATTATGGAAATCAATTTAATGTGCTCTGATAGAAATCTTCCAAATGATTTATTTGATCAACACCGTGAAGATATTTGGGGCGGCATAGATAGAGGTGCCTTAATTCTCTTAAAGCATCAAATTATTCCTGAATTTTCGGTTGGTGATTTTGATTCAGTAAACGATGAAGAACGTCACATTTTATCCCAACAATTAAATATACATCCAGTGAAAGCAGAAAAGGATGATACTGATTTAGGCCTCGGTGTAGCACAAGCAGTCGCCGAAGGGTATAAAGAGATTAATATTTATGGCGCGACTGGTGGTCGTTTAGATCATTTTATGGGTGTTATTCAATTACTCTTAAAACCTGAATATATTAATAAAGGGGTCAAGTTTAAGATTATTGATACTCAAAATGAAATTACATTACTGACACCTGGTTGTTATACAGTAGATTTTAATTCAAATTATCCTTATATTTCATTTATACCTATGAGTGGTGAACCAGTTATTTCTTTAACTGGATTTAAATATGAATTACAACAAGAAAAATTAGAAGTGGGATCTACGTTAACAATTTCAAATGAAGTTAAACATGAGCGAGGCAATATTGAAATTAGTCATGGACATGTTTTACAAATGAGAAGCAAAGACAAAGATTACTAATAGAATAATAGGAAAGAAAAAGATATAATTATTTGGAAATAGTACCCCCTTATTTTATTACTTGTAAATATGATTGCATAAAAAAAGAACTTAAAGGAAGCTCCTTTAAGTTCTTTTAAAATAAATCCTCCACATAAGGACTATTTATAAGTGCATTATATTTATTAAACTCTAGTAACTTTACCAGATTTTAAAGCACGTGCAGAAACCCAAACTTTTTTAGGTTTTCCGTCAACAAGAATTCTAACTTTTTGAAGGTTAGCGTTCCATCTGCGTTTGTTCGCATTTAAAGCGTGTGAACGATTATTACCAGTCGAAGCTTTACGACCTGTTACGTAACATTGTTTACCCATGAAAGTACCTCCTTTAATAAATATAAATACACGTCACTACTTATATACTTTATTAAGATATCATAACTTAACGAAATTGGCAATAATTAGTTCTGCAAATTAAAATTTAATGGCGCAAACTGTTGATATTTTATGATATAATTGTAAGTTGTGGAGTAATATAGTATGATACTGTAAAGAAATATGAAATTTAAACATTAAAAATTCAAATGATTTACTAATATTAATTATTAAAATTTAGCAATGAGATTGCTTAATTATATGAGAATCGCAACATATAACTTTATTTTTCAGGAGGAATATTAATATGACATTAGAAATTTCAAATGATTACGGTAAAATTGATATTTCGAATGAAGTCATCGCCTCTGTTGTAGGCGGTAAAGCTGTTGAATGTTACGGCATAGTTGGTATGTCATCTAGACAACAAGTTAGAGATGGAATTGCTGAAATTTTAGGGCATGACAATTACGCACGCGGTATCAAAGTACGCGAAGAAAACGGAAATGTTGATATAGATATGTATATTATAGTAAGTTATGGTGTGAAAATTTCAGAAGTGGCTAACAATGTTCAGTCAACTGTTAAATATACATTAGAGTCAACACTTAATGTTAAAGTGAATTCAGTTAATATCTTTGTACAAGGTGTTAGATTAAACCAAACGGGCAAAAAGATTTAGGAGGACAACGTGAAATGATTAGCAAAATCAATGGTAAATTGTTTGCCGATATGATAATACAAGGGGCACAAAATTTATCTAATAATGCAGATTTAGTGGATTCGCTTAATGTATATCCAGTACCAGATGGAGATACAGGGACTAATATGAATCTTACAATCACTTCTGGTCGTGAAGAAGTTGAAAATAATTTATCACAAAACATTGGAGAACTAGGTAAAACATTCTCTAAAGGATTATTAATGGGTGCTAGAGGTAATTCTGGTGTTATTTTATCTCAATTATTTAGAGGATTCTGTAAAAATATCGAAACAGAAGCCGAAATTACTGCTCAACAATTAGCTGCTAGTTTGCAGGCTGGTGTTGAAACTGCGTATAAAGCTGTTATGAAACCAGTTGAAGGGACAATTTTAACGGTCGCTAAAGACGCAGCTCAAGCAGCAGTGGATAAAGCTGAAACATCAAATGATTGTATTGAAGTTATGGAATCAACTATTGAAGCAGCTGAAAAATCATTAAATAATACCCCTAATTTACTTGCCGTATTGAAAGAAGTCGGCGTTGTCGATAGTGGTGGTAAAGGTCTATTATCTGTATATGAAGGATTTTTAAAAGGATTAAATGGTGAAACTATAGAAGCATCTAAACCAAAACTAGATACTGATACTTTAGTAAATGATGAACACGATTTCCATGGTGTTATCAATACTGAAGATATCGTCTATGGTTATTGTACTGAAATGATGGTTCGTTTTGGTAAAGATAAGAAACCTTTTAAAGAAGAAGAATTCCGTCAAGATATGAGCGAATTTGGAGATTCCTTATTAGTAATTAATGACGATGAAATTGTTAAAGTTCACGTTCATACGGAATATCCAGGTCAAGTATTTAATTACGGACAACAATATGGTGAATTAATCAAACTTAAAGTTGAAAACATGAGAGAGCAACATCGTGAAGTGATTAGAAAAGAAGCAAACAATCATAAACACGAAGCACCTCAAACAGTTGAAACAGCAATTATTACTATATCTATGGGTGACGGCATCTCAGAATTATTTAAATCGATGGGTGCAACTCATATCATTAGTGGTGGTCAAACAATGAACCCATCTACGGAAGATATTGTCAAAGTAATTGAACAGTCTGAATGTAAACGTGCTATTATTTTACCAAATAATAAAAATATCTTAATGGCCAGTGAACAAGCAGCTGAAATAGTTGATGCAGAAGCAGTAGTAATCCCTACAAAATCTGTACCACAAGGTATTGCAGCATTATTCCAGTTTGATGCAGATTCTTCATTAGAAGATAATAAAAGCCATATGGTCAATGCATTAGATGTTGTTAAATCAGGTTCTGTAACATTTGCTGTTAGAGATACAAAAATTGATGGCGTTGAAATCAAAAAAGATGAGTTTATGGGTCTTGCTGAAGATAAAATTATAACTTGTGACGCTGATCAATATACAGCTACTAAGCAATTGTTAGAAGCTATGTTAAGTGAAGATAGTGAAATTTTAACTATTATAGCTGGAGAAGATAGTAAGCAACAAATTACGGATCAATTAACTGAATGGGTTGAGTCTACTTATCCTGATGTTGAAATTGAAAACCATAATGGACAACAACCAATATATCAATATTTATTTGCGGTTGAATAAGAGTAATATAGGTAAACTATAAATGATAACGAGATTGAAGTTTTATGCAGAGATAGCTGTATACTTCATTCTCGTTTTATTTTTATATTTAGTAATAAATGATAATAATAAAGTCTAACATAAATATATTATGTAAACTTTAGTTTCGTAATGCGTTTCTATCAACGTTAAGCTGTGTAAATGGTAGAATGGGTTTAATAATCAAAACTCGTTTAATAGAGTAATTTAAATTAAGGTGATCGAATATGGCGAAAGTCAATTTAATAGAAAGTCCGTATCCTTTAAATCAAATAAAAGGCATTGGACCTAAACGTTTGGCTGTGTTACAAGAATTAAATATTAATACTGTGGAAGACCTCGTACTTTATTTACCTACACGTTACGAAGATAATACTGTTATAGATTTAAATGAAGCCGAAGATCAAAGTACAGTGACAGTTCAAGGGGAAGTCTATTCATCTCCAACTGTAGCATTCTTTGGAAGAAATAAGTCTAAATTAACAGTACATATTATGGTCAATCAGATTGCCGTTAAATGCGTCTTTTTTAATCAACCTTATTTAAAAAAGAAAATCGAATTAAATGGTATCGTAACTGTAAAAGGAAAATGGAATCGAGCTAAACAAGAAATTAATGGCAATCGAATGTTTTTTAATCAGCAAGATAATTCGAATGATACGCAACTAGAGCCGGTTTACCGTATTAAAGAAGGCATTAAACAAAAGCAACTTCGAGATAATATTCGTCAATCACTAGATGATGTGGTCATTCATGAATGGTTATCAGATGAATTAAGAACAAAATATAAATTAGAAACATTAGATTATACACTTAAAACGTTACATCATCCAAAAAGTAAACATGATTTGTTAAGAGCACGACGGACATATGCTTTTACAGAATTATTTATGTTTGAATTGCGTATGCAATGGTTGAATAGATTGGAAAAGACCTCAGATGATGCTATCGAAATAAAATATGATATTCAAAAAGTGAAATCTTTTATAGACTCACTTCCTTTTGAACTTACAGATGCTCAGAAAAGTAGTGTGAATGAAATCTTTAGAGATTTAAAAGCACCTATACGTATGCATAGATTATTACAAGGCGATGTAGGATCAGGTAAAACTGTTGTAGCAGCTATATGTATGTATGCCTTAAAAACGGCTGGATATCAATCTGCATTAATGGTACCAACAGAAATATTAGCTGAACAACATGCAGAAAGTTTAATTGATTTATTCGGAGAAACTATGAACGTAGACTTGTTAACAGGGTCTGTAAAAGGAAAAAAACGTCGTATTCTACTTGAACAACTTGAAAATGGAACAATTGATTGTCTTATAGGTACACATGCTTTAATACAAGATGATGTAACATTTGAAAATGTTGGTTTGGTTATAACAGATGAACAGCATCGTTTCGGTGTAAATCAACGACAACGTTTAAGAGAAAAAGGTGCTATGACTAATGTATTATTTATGACGGCAACCCCAATTCCAAGAACTTTAGCTATATCAGTATTTGGTGAAATGGACGTTTCATCTATTAAACAATTACCAAAAGGAAGAAAGCCGATTATCACGAGTTGGGCCAAGCATGAACAATATGAACAAGTATTAACTCAAATGACAAGCGAACTTAAAAAAGGAAGACAAGCATATGTGATATGTCCGCTTATAGAAAGCTCAGAACATTTAGAAGATGTACAAAATGTAGTTGAGTTATATGAATCATTACAACAATACTATGGGCAAAATAAAGTAGGGTTATTACATGGTAAATTGACTAATGAGGAAAAAGATGAAGTAATGCATCGATTCAGTCAACATGAGATTGATATTTTAGTTTCTACTACTGTTGTTGAAGTTGGTGTAAATGTACCTAACGCAACATTTATGATGATTTATGATGCAGATCGTTTCGGTTTATCTACACTACATCAATTACGAGGAAGAGTTGGTAGAAGTGAGCATCAAAGTTATTGTGTACTTATAGCTTCACCTAAAACAGAAACAGGTATTGAAAGAATGACTATCATGACACAAACAACGGATGGATTTGAATTAAGTGAACGCGATTTAGAAATGAGAGGTCCAGGAGATTTCTTTGGCGTTAAGCAAAGTGGATTGCCTGACTTCTTAGTTGCGAATATAGTAGAAGATTATAGAATGTTAGAAGTTGCTAGAGATGAAGCTGGTGAATTAATTCAATCAGGAGAATTTTTCAATTCAAATTATGATCATTTAAGACATTTCATTGAAGATAATTTATTAGATATGAGCTTTGATTAATTGTTGGAGTACTATTAAGACGCCATTTTCAATAATCTAAAAACTATTTTAAATATCTATTATAGTTTATTGTTGAGGGATTGAAATAGAAAGTGTTATGATATGTGAGGAATGTTTAAGACTTGGTACTAAAATGAGGGGTGAGATAGTGAAATTAAAGAAAAACGAGCGTAGACAAGCTATTCAACAAGCGATAGATAATAACCCCTTTATTACTGATAATGAACTTTGTGAAATGTTCCAAGTGAGTATACAAACAATTCGACTAGACCGTACACATCTTAATATTCCAGAATTAAGAAAACGTGTTAAGTTAGTGGCAGAACACAATTATGATCAAATTAAATCAATGGAAGCTAATGAAGTTATAGGTGATTTAGTACAGTTGAAACCGAATCATACTGCTACATCAATGATTGAAATTACAACAGATTCAGTTTTTTCGAAATCATCAATAGCTAGAGGTCATATTTTATTTGCACAAGCAAATTCACTGTGTGTAGCACTTATACATAACCCAACAGTTTTAACTCAAGAAAGTAATATTAAATTTCTGGATAAAGTTAAATTAAATGATACAGTGAAAGCTGAAGCAAAAGTAATAAAACAAACAGATAAACATTATTTTATAGAAGTAAACTCTTATGTAAAAGATAATCTAGTATTTAAAGGTAATTTTAAAATGTTCTATATAAGTGAGGATGAATTTAATGGTTAAAATTGCAGTAGACATGATGGGTGGAGACGACGCACCAGGAATCGTATTAGAAGCCGTAAAAAAAGCTGTAGATAATTTTAAAGATTTAGAAATTATTTTATTTGGTGATAAAGACCAATATACTTTAAATCATGGACGTATAGATTTTAGACATTGTTCTGAAAAAATCGAAATGGAAGATGAACCAGTTAGAGCAATTAAACGTAAAAAAGACAGTTCAATGGTTAAAATGGCTGAAGCAGTAAAATCTGGAGAGGCAGATGGTTGTGTATCAGCAGGAAATACAGGCGCATTGATGTCAGCAGGTTTGTTCATTGTTGGAAGAATTAAAGGCGTCTCAAGACCTGCGCTCGTTGTTACTTTACCAACTATTGATGGTAAGGGATTTGTATTTTTAGATGTTGGCGCTAATGCAGACGCTAAGCCTGAACATTTATTGCAATATGCACAATTAGGTAATATATATGCACAAAAAATTAGAGGCATCAAACAACCGTCAGTATCATTATTAAATATTGGTACAGAAGCGGCAAAAGGTAATACACTTACTAAGAAAACTTATGAATTAATGGAAGCGCAACAAGATTTTAACTTTACTGGTAATGTAGAAGCTAAAACATTGATGGATGGTAATGTTGATGTTGTTGTTACCGATGGATTTACAGGTAATATGGTACTTAAAAACTTAGAAGGTACAGCTAAATCAATTGGTAAAATGTTGAAAGAAACATTATTAAGTAGTTTCAAAAATAAATTGGCAGCAGTTGTTCTTAAAAAGGATTTAGATCAATTTGCTTCAAAAATGGATTACTCAGAATATGGCGGTTCTGTTTTATTAGGTTTAGATGGTACTGTTGTAAAAGCACATGGTAGTTCTAATGCTAAAGCATTCTATTCAGCAATTCGCCAAGCAAAAATTGCAGGAGAACAACAAATTGTACAAACTATGAGAGAAATGGTTGGTGATTCAAATGGGTAAAACAGCAATCGTATTCCCCGGACAAGGTGCACAAAAGGTCGGAATGGCTCAAGATTTATATAATGTAGATGACAAAGCTACGACAATTTTGAACCAAGCACAAGCAGCAGTTGATTTTGATTTACTAGAAACAATGTTTACAGATGAAGAAGGTAAATTAGGAGAAACAGAAAATACACAACCTGCATTATTAACACATAGTGTTGCATTATTAGAAACTTTAGAAAATGTAAATGCTGATTTCACTATGGGTCATAGTTTAGGTGAATATTCTAGTTTAGTTGCGAGTGGTGTTCTTTCTTTTGAAGATGCAGTAAAAATCGTTCGTAAACGTGGCGAATTAATGGCCCAAGCATTTCCCAATGGTGTAGGTAGCATGGCAGCAGTATTAGGCTTGGATTATGATGACGTTGATAAAATTTGTAAAGAACTTTCAACAGATGATGAATTAATTGAGCCAGCTAATATTAATTCACCAGGTCAAATTGTAGTATCTGGACATAAATCCTTGATTGATGAGTTAGCTGAAAAAGGAAAGTCTTTAGGTGCTAAACGTGTATTACCATTAGCAGTTTCTGGCCCATTCCATTCTTCAATGATGAACGTAATTGAAGAAGATTTTGCAGCGTATATTAATCAATTCGAATGGCATGAAGCACAATTTCCAGTCGTTCAAAACTACAATGCTGAAGGAGAAACTGATCCAGAAGTAATTAAACATAATATGGTTAAACAACTTTATTCACCAGTTCAATTTATTAAATCAACAGAATGGTTAATAGATCAAGGTGTTGATCATTTTATCGAAATTGGTCCAGGAAAAGTTTTATCAGGTCTTATTAAGAAAATTAATAGAGATGTTAAAATAACTTCAATTCAAACGCTTGAAGATGTGAAAGGATGAAATGAATAATGACAAAAAGTGCATTAGTAACAGGTGCTTCAAGAGGTATTGGTCGTAGTATTGCAATTCAGTTAGCAGAAGAGGGCTACAATGTAGCTGTAAACTATGCTGGCAATCAAGAAAAAGCAGAAGCAGTCGTTTCAGAAATTAAAGCAAAAGGTGTCGAAAGTTTTGCAATTCAAGCTAATGTTGCAAATGGAGACGAAGTTAAAGCTATGATTAAAGAAGTCGTAAGCCAATTTGGTTCTGTCGATGTATTAGTTAATAATGCAGGTATCACACGTGACAATTTACTTATGCGTATGAAAGAACAAGAATGGGATGACGTTATCGACACAAACTTAAAAGGTGTCTTTAATTGTATTCAAAAAGTTACGCCTCAAATGTTAAGACAACGTAGTGGTTCAATTATCAACTTATCAAGTGTTGTTGGAGCAGTTGGTAATCCAGGTCAAGCAAACTATGTAGCAACTAAAGCAGGTGTTGTAGGGTTAACTAAATCAGCTGCACGTGAGCTAGCTTCAAGAGGTATTACAGTTAATGCAGTAGCACCTGGATTTATTGTTTCAGATATGACAGATGCTTTAAGTGATGACTTAAAAGAACAAATGTTAGGTCAAATTCCATTAGCTCGTTTTGGTGAAGATACTGATATCGCTAATACAGTTGCATTCTTAGCTTCAGACAAAGCTAAATACATTACTGGTCAAACTATCCATGTTAATGGCGGAATGTACATGTAACGATTATGCTCAAATTAGTTGACTTAGTTAAAATTATTGAACACATTAGTTAAAACTAATGTGTAAGTATCACTAAACTATTAAAATAGTAGTGATACTTTATAGTCAACCTTGCGGGTGCCGGGGCCCCAACACAGAGATTTTCGAAAAGAAAATCGCCGGACAACGCAAGTTGGGGCGATTAGTATTAAGGAACGCCTGAGCTAAAGCTCATGCATAAGAAACACTATGCATGAAATGCAAGTGTTTCTAAAATTCTACTTGTATTTTAGAATCTAAAATGGGAAAATATAATAGTCTATGGATAGACGCTTTTAAAGGAGGTGAATCGACGTGGAAAACTTCGATAAAGTAAAAGATATCATCGTTGACCGTTTAGGTGTAGATGCTGATAAAGTAACTGAAGATGCATCTTTCAAAGATGATTTAGGCGCTGACTCACTTGATATCGCTGAATTAGTAATGGAATTAGAAGATGAATTTGGTACTGAAATTCCTGATGAAGAAGCTGAAAAAATCAACACTGTTGGTGATGCTGTTAAATTCATCAATAGTCTTGAAAAATAATAAACCTATATCTGAGTCGTCTTTGTGTCGGCTCAGATTTTTTCTTTTGTTTTATTGCAATTTCACGTAAAATTATAGTTAACGCATCATTAATTGAGGAGGTAAGATTTATGACCAATCATAAAAAGACAGAGATGGTTAATCAATTTCGAAAACAATTTGCACAAAAGATGCAAGAGTTAGGTTTTGAATATCAAAATATAGATTTATATCAACAAGCGTTTTCACATTCTAGTTTCATCAATGATTTTAATATGGATCGTTTAGCTCATAATGAACGTTTAGAATTTTTAGGTGATGCGGTATTAGAATTGACGGTTTCACGTTATTTATTTGATAAACACCCAGATTTACCAGAGGGTAATTTAACAAAAATGAGAGCGACTATCGTATGTGAGCCTTCACTTGTAATATTTGCAAATAAAATTAAATTAAATGAACTCATCTTGTTAGGAAAAGGTGAAGAAAAAACTGGAGGTAGAACTAGACCTTCCCTTATTTCTGATGCTTTTGAGGCATTTGTTGGTGCCTTATATTTGGATCAAGGGTTAGATACGGTGTGGAAATTCGCCGAAAAAATTATCTTCCCTTATGTAGAAGATGATGAACTAGATGGAGTTGTAGATTTCAAAACACAATTTCAAGAATTTGTTCATACACAAAACAAAGGTGACGTTACTTATCGTTTGATTAAAGAAGAAGGTCCAGCACATCACCGTTTATTCACTTCCGAAGTGATATTAGAAAAGCAAGCTGTTGCTGAAGGTAAGGGTAAAACTAAGAAAGAATCTGAACAAAAAGCAGCTGAACGTGCCTATAAAATGATGAAGAACAAATAATGTTACGACATACAAATACATCCAATAGAGATTAACGTTATGTGATTTGTATAAGTTGAATACTGATGCAATCAACATGAATATGCATCAAACAATAAGTTGATTTCGAAGTAAGAATCAACGTGGATTTGGATAAGGAGAATAGCATGGTTTATTTAAAATCAATAGATGCCGTAGGATTTAAGTCATTTGCAGACCATACTGATGTTCAGTTTGATAAAGGTGTTACAGCAATTGTTGGTCCAAATGGTAGCGGTAAAAGTAATATTACTGATGCGATTAAATGGGTTTTAGGTGAACAATCTGCAAAATCACTTCGTGGTTCTAAGATGGAAGATATTATTTTTTCTGGTGCAGAACATCGCAAACCCCAAAATTATGCAGAAGTTAAATTAAAATTAGATAATCATTCAAAAAAATTACAAATTGATGCTGAAGAAGTTGAAGTCACACGACGTTTATATCGTAGTGGTGAAAGTGAGTATTATTTAAATAATGATCGTGCACGATTAAAAGATATTATTGATTTGTTCTTAGATTCTGGGTTAGGTAAAGAGGCATTTTCGATTATTTCTCAAGGTAGAGTTGATGAAATTTTAAATGCAAAGCCAATAGATCGAAGACAAATTATCGAAGAATCAGCAGGAGTTTTAAAATATAAAAAACGTAAAGCTGAATCCGTTCAAAAATTAGATCATACTGAAGATAATTTAACACGTGTTGAAGACATTCTATATGATTTAGAAGGACGCGTTGAACCTTTAAGAGAAGAAGCGGCTATAGCGAAAGAATACAAACAATTATCATCAGAAATGGAGAAAAGTGATGTAATTGTTACTGTCCATGATATTGATCAATATACAAAAGATAACGCTCAACTAGACGAACAACTTAATGATTTAAAAGGTAAACAAGCAAATAAAGAGGCTGAACAAAGTCAAATTAATCAATTATTGCAAAAGCATAAAGGTAAACGTCAAGAGTTAGACCAACAGATTGAACAATTAAACTATAACCTAGTTAAGGCAACTGAAGAATTTGAAAAATACTCTGGTCAACTTAATGTATTGGAAGAACGTAAAAAGAATCAGTCAGAAACTAATGCAAGATTTGAAGAAGAACAAGACAACTTACAGACTCAATTAGAAAATGTTCAACAAGAAAAAGAAGAGGCAATTCATACACTTAATCAATTAAAACAGAAACAAAAAGAATTAAATAAAGAAATACAGACACTTGAATCTAAATTATATGTTTCTGATGAACAACATGATGAAAAATTAGAAGAAATAAAGAACCAATATTATGAGTTGATGTCTAAACAGTCAGACGTGAATAATGATATTCGTTTTTTAGAGCATACTATTAATGAAAATGAAGCTAAAAAATCAAGGCTTGATTCTAGATTAGTTGAAGCTTTTAATCAATTGAAAGAAATACAAAATAACATTTCAAATACTGAAAAAGATTATAATCAAACTCTGAAAGAAATGAAAAAGACTGAACAACAAATCAAAGAAGTAGAGAAACAATTGACTCAATCGAAACAACACCAGTCTGAATTTGAAAATAAATTGTATCAAGCTTATCGTTATAACGAGAAATTAAAATCTCGTATTGATAGTTTAGCAACACAAGAAGAGGATTATACGTATTTCTTTAATGGCGTAAAACATATATTAAAAGCTAAAGGTAAAGAATTAAGTGGTATTCATGGTGCTGTAGCAGAAGTTATTGACGTTCCATCCCATTTAACACAGGCTATCGAAACAGCTTTAGGTGCATCATTACAACACATTATAGTTGAAGATGAGAAAGATGGACGCCAAGCAATACAGTTTTTAAAACAGCGCAGTTTAGGGAGAGCAACATTTCTACCGTTAAATGTAATTCAACCGCGTTATTTAGCTTCAGATATCAAATCAACAGCACAATCTTCAGAAGGATTTGTGAATATTGCTTCAGATGCTGTTAAGGTATCGTCTCAATATAAAAACATTGTCGAGAATTTATTGGGTAATACAATTATAGTTGAAGACTTAAAGCATGCTAATGACTTAGCGAGATCAATTCGCTATCGTACAAGAATTGTTACACTTGATGGAGATGTAGTTAACCCTGGTGGTTCTATGACAGGTGGTGGCGCTCGTAAAACAAAAAGCATCTTGTCTCAAAAAGATGAACTTACAACAATGCGCAAGCAATTAGCAGATTATCAACAACAGACTCAAGAATTTGAAAAACAATTTCAAGCCCATCAATCTCATTCTGAAAAATTAAGTGAACAATATTTTGATATCAGTCAAAGTTATAATACTTTGAAAGAAAAAGCACATGGCTATGAATTAGAACTTGATCGTCTGAAGAAACAAGAAGCACATCTTAAAGATGAACATGAAGAATTTGAATTTGAAAAAAATGATGGTTATCAAAGTGATAAGAGTAAAGAAACACTCGAACAAAAGCAACAACATTTAGCTGAAATTAAAGCAGAATTAAAACAACTTGAAGAAGATATCGAGCGTTATACAAAATTATCCAAAGAAGGTAAAGCATCTACTACACAAACACAACAACAACTGCATCAAAAACAATCAGATTTAGCAGTAGTCAAAGAGCGTATTAAAGCTCAACAACAAGACATCGAACGTTTAGATAAACAATTACAAAGTACAGAACAACAACTTGATACTATTAAAGAAAAAATAGAATTATTTAATTCAGATGAAATGATGGGTGAGCAAGCGTTTGATAAAATCCGAACACAAATTAAGGATAAAGAACGTGAAAGAACTGAATTAAATCAGCAACTAGATCAAGTTAAACAACAACGAGTTGACTTAAATCAAATGATTGAAGACAATGATAATAAGCTTCAAGAATGCCACCAAGATTTATTGTCTATCGAAAATCATTACCAAGATATTAAAGCAAATCAATCTAAATTAGATGTATTAATCAATCATGCTATCGATCATCTTAATGATGAATATCAACTTACGGTAGAAAGAGCACGTACACTTTATGACAATGATGAAGAGATCGATTCTTTACGTAAAAAGGTTAAATTAACAAAAATGTCCATTGATGAATTAGGCCCCGTTAATTTAAATGCAATTGAACAATTTGAAGAATTAAATGAACGTTATACTTTCTTAAATGAACAACGAACAGATTTGCGTGAGGCAAAATCTACATTAGAACAAATTATTAATGAAATGGATAAAGAAGTAGAAGGACGATTTAAAGAGACGTTTCACGCTGTTCAAAATCATTTTAGTAATGTGTTTAAACAACTGTTCGGCGGTGGTAAGGCTGAGTTACAACTCACTGAAGATGACTATCTAGCAGCTGGCGTTGATATTATCGTGCAACCACCTGGCAAAAAATTACAACATTTATCATTATTAAGTGGTGGAGAGCGTGCATTAAGCGCAATAGCTTTATTATTCGCTATTTTAAAAGTAAGGTCAGCCCCATTTGTAATCTTAGATGAGGTCGAAGCGGCATTGGATGAAGCAAATGTAATCAGATATGCTCAATATCTCAATGAGTTATCTGATCAAACGCAATTCATTGTGATTACGCACCGTAAAGGAACGATGGAATTTTCAGATCGTTTGTATGGTGTTACGATGCAAGAATCAGGAGTATCTAAATTAGTAAGTGTTAACCTAAATACAATAGATGAGGTTATGAAGGAGGAAGAAGCATGAGCTTTTTTAAACGCTTAAAAGATAAATTTTCAGGATCGAGTGAAAAAGATATAGAAAAAGAATTATCCAATGAGGAAGAAATTGATGAGTCTTCGAAAAAGACTGACGATTCACAACAAGGGTTACAAAATGAAATTGAAGAAGAAAAACCTAAAAAGAAACCTAAAAAGTTAAGTGAAGCTGACTTTGATGAAGATGGATTAATTTCAATTGAAGATTTTGAAGAAATAGAAGCACAAAAAATCGGAGCGAAATTTAAAGCTGGATTAGAAAAATCTCGTGAAAATTTCCAAGAACAGTTAAATAACTTAATAGCGCGTTATAGAAAAGTTGATGAAGAATTCTTTGAAGCATTAGAAGAAATGTTAATTACAGCTGATGTTGGTTTTAATACGGTAATGCAACTTACTGAAGAATTACGTGTTGAAGCACAACGTCGTAACATTCAAGAGACAGAAGATTTACGAGAAGTTATCGTAGAAAAAATTGTTGAAATTTATCACCAAGAAGATGATAAATCTGAAGTGATGAATTTAGAAGATGGACGTTTAAATGTTATTTTAATGGTTGGTGTTAATGGTGTAGGTAAAACAACAACAATCGGTAAATTAGCATATCGTTATAAAATGGAAGGTAAAAAAGTAATGCTTGCAGCAGGTGATACTTTTAGAGCGGGCGCTATTGAACAATTAAAAGTTTGGGGCGAACGTGTTGGTGTAGAAGTGATTAGCCAAAGTGAAGGTTCAGATCCTGCAGCTGTAATGTATGATGCAATTAATGCTGCTAAACATAAACAAGTAGACATTTTAATATGTGACACAGCAGGACGTTTACAAAATAAATCTAACCTAATGCAAGAACTTGAAAAAGTTAAACGTGTTATTGGTAGAGCCGTTCCAGACGCGCCACATGAAGCATTACTTTGTTTAGATGCCACAACTGGACAAAATGCATTATCACAAGCTCGTACATTTAAAGAGGTAACAGATGTTTCAGGTATCGTATTAACTAAATTAGATGGTACAGCTAAAGGTGGTATTGTGTTAGCTATTAGAAATGAACTTAAAATACCAGTTAAATATGTAGGTTTAGGTGAAAAATTAGACGACTTGCAACCATTTAATCCCGAAAGTTATGTTTATGGTTTATTTGCAGATATGATTGAACAAAATGAAGAAATTCCAGAAGAAAGTAGTGACGTTTCAGCTGATAATCATGAGGAAAATAATAATGAGCCAAAATGATTTAGTTAAAACGTTACGTATGAATTATCTCTTCGACTTTTATCAGTCACTTTTGACTGATAAACAACGAAATTATCTAGAATTATTTTATTTACAAGATTATGCTTTAAGTGAAATTGCTGATACTTTTAAAGTGAGTAGACAGGCAGTTTATGATAATATAAGAAGAACTGGCGATTTAGTTGAAGATTATGAAGCTAAATTAGGATTATACAAAAGGTTTGAACAACGACGAGATATTTATAATCAAATGAAACAATCTCTTGATAAACCAGAATTATTAAAGCAATATATAGATCAATTAGAAGAATTAGAATAACGATGAGGAGGGAATAATTATGGCATTTGAAGGATTGTCGGATCGCTTACAAGCATCAATGCAAAGAATGCGTGGTAAAGGTAAAGTTACCGAAGCGGATATTAAAGCAATGATGCGAGAAGTGCGTCTTGCATTATTAGAAGCCGACGTTAACTTTAAAGTTGTTAAAGATTTCGTCAAAACTGTTTCAGAACGTGCTTTAGGTTCAGATGTAATGCAGTCATTAACACCTGGACAACAAGTCATTAAAATTGTTCAAGATGAATTGACTAATTTAATGGGTGGCGAAAATTCATCTATCAAAATGGCTAATAAACCACCAACTGTTGTCATGATGGTAGGTTTACAAGGTGCAGGTAAAACAACAACTGCCGGTAAATTAGCGCTTTTAATGCGTAAAAAATATAATAAAAAACCAATGTTAGTTGCTGGAGATATTTACAGACCAGCTGCCATTGACCAATTACAAACAGTAGGTAAACAATTAGATGTACCTGTTTATAGTGAAGGTGACCAAGTTAAACCTCAACAAATTGTTCAAAATGCATTGGCACACGCTAAAGAAGAACATTTAGATTTTGTTATTATTGATACAGCAGGTCGTTTACACATCGATGAAGCATTGATGAATGAACTTCAAGAAGTTAAAGAAATAGCGAAACCTAATGAAATTATGTTAGTGGTTGATGCCATGACCGGTCAAGATGCTGTTAATGTAGCTCAATCATTTGATGACCAATTAGATGTAACTGGTGTTACATTAACTAAATTAGACGGGGACACTCGTGGTGGTGCTGCGCTATCAATTCGTTCCGTTACTCAAAAACCAATTAAATTTGTAGGTATGAGTGAGAAACTAGATGGTTTAGAACTATTCCATCCAGAACGTATGGCATCTCGTATTTTAGGTATGGGTGATGTACTAAGCTTAATTGAGAAAGCACAACAAGATGTTGATGAAACAAAAGCTAAAGATTTAGAGAAAAAAATGCGAGATTCATCATTTACATTGGATGACTTCTTAGAGCAACTTGATCAAGTTAAAAATCTTGGACCATTGGATGACATAATGAAAATGATTCCTGGTATGAACAAGATGAAAGGATTAGATCAACTTAATATGAGTGATAAACAAATCGACCATATTAAAGCGATTATCCAATCAATGACACCTAGTGAAAGAGAAAATCCAGCAATGTTAAATGTATCACGTAAAAAGCGTATTGCTAAAGGTTCAGGACGTTCATTACAAGAAGTGAATCGTTTAATGAAACAATTTAACGACATGAAGAAAATGATGAAACAATTTACTGGTGGCGGTAAAGGTAAAAAAGCAAAACGTAATCAAATGCAAAATATGCTAAAAGGCATGAATTTACCTTTATAATATTTTATATATTCCAACAGATTTCAGTCTGTTGGAATTTTTTATGTATGAGGAATGCCTTACCTAATCGTATGTACGATTAGGAACCTATTTATGACAATTCATTTCATGAATTTAGAACAGATATGTTTGAAATATATTGATATAAAGGGATAAAATCTTATATTGGCAGTAGTTGTCTGTATAGAAAATGCGCTTTTTAAGCTTTTTTCTATACTAGTCAACCTTGCCGGGGTGGGACGACGTTAAAGTTGTAATTATTTAAAATTTAGTAAGCTGTTTAATACACATGATTTTGTTTATTGATGTCCCTTGTAAATTAAACTTTAACTTTCCCACTACCATAACCAACACTAATTTTCTTTCAGAAAAAAGTAACGAAGAGGAACGCCTTAGCTAAAGCTAATGCATAACCAAATCTACAATTCATTTCATGAATTTAGATTTGGTAAAGAAAAATGTCTTTACAAAGTTTTATATACCTGTTATTATTTATTCTTGTAGAAAATAAAAATTGAAATGTTCAAAGGAGAGTTTTATAATGGCAGTTAAAATTCGTTTAACTCGTTTAGGTTCTAAAAGAAACCCATTCTATCGTATCGTAGTTGCAGATGCACGTTCACCACGTGATGGTCGTATCATCGAACAAATCGGTACTTACAACCCAGCACACGTTAATGCTCCAGAAGTGAAAATTGACGAAGAATTAGCATTAAAATGGTTAAAAGACGGTGCTAAACCAACAGATACAGTTCACAATATCTTATCAAGAGAAGGTATTTTGAAAAAATTTGATGACCAAAAACACACTAAATAATTCTAGTCATTATTGACTAATCTATCAATTTAGTTAGGGCGCCATTATTTGGTGCCTTTTTTATTTATATCAATGTCTTACTTATAACAAATCAATAACTAATAACTTTAATCAATGGTAAAGTGATATTATGAAATAAACTTGCAATATAAGGAGGTTAGTATTAATGGAAGTAGAAGTAGGACAAATCGTTAATACTCATGGAATTAAAGGAGAAGTGAAAGTAAAATCTAATTCTGATTTTACAGATACTCGTTTTCAACCAGGAGAAGTGTTAACAGCTAAATTAAATCAAACTGAAAAAGATTTAACTATAACATCATATCGTGTACATAAAGGATTTCATATGTTGAAATTTGAAGGCATTGATAATATCAATGATATCGAATATTTAAAAGGTGCTACGCTTTACCAAGAAAGAGACCATGAAGAAATAGAATTAGAAGAAAATGAATTTTATTATTCTGATATTATAGGTTGTACTGTCTTTGATGATAATGAACAACCTATTGGTAGAATTACAAGTATTTTTGAAACTGGAGCTAACGATGTCTGGGTTGTAAAAGGAGATAAAGAATATTTAATTCCTTATATTGCAGATGTAGTTAAAGAAGTAGATGTTGAAGGTAAAAAAGTGATTATCACGCCAATGGAAGGATTGTTAGATTAATGAAAATTGATTATTTAACACTTTTTCCAGAGATGTTTGATGGCGTGCTTAACCATTCGATACTAAAAAGAGCTCAAGACAAAAATATTATTGAAGTGAATACTATTAATTTTAGAGACTATTCTATCAATAAACACAATCAAGTTGATGATTATCCCTTTGGTGGTGGACAAGGTATGGTCTTAAAGCCTGAGCCAGTGTTTAATGCAATGGAAGACTTAAACAGAACAGATAATACTCGAGTTATTTTAATGTGTCCTCAAGGACGTCCATTTAGCCAAGCAATTGCACAAGAATTAAGTGAAGCAGAGCACATTGTGTTTATCTGTGGCCACTATGAGGGATATGACGAACGTATTAGGGAACATTTAGTCACTGATGAAATATCTATGGGTGATTATGTATTAACAGGTGGGGAATTACCTGCAATGACGATGACAGATGCCATTGTTAGACTCATTCCTGGTGTATTAGGTAATGAACAATCACATCAAGATGATTCATTCTCAGATGGCTTATTGGAATTTCCACAATATACAAGACCACGAGAATTTAAAGGTTTAAAAGTACCAGATGTGTTATTATCAGGTAATCACGCACATATTGATGAGTGGCGTCATGAACAGAAAATTATTCGTACATTAAATAAACGACCAGATTTATTAAAACAATATGATTTGACTGATAAAGATAAAAAAATCATACAAACATATAAAAACCAATTGAAAAACGACTAACGTTGTGCTAACATAATTTAAGTGTGAAAAAGCACTAAAAATCACTATGATCCGCTGCTATACATTTGTCTAGGCAAGAACATAGGTTGAAGGAGAGAATTTATAATGAGTAATCATAAGTTAATCGAAGCAGTAACTAAATCACAATTACGTACAGATTTACCTTCATTCCGTCCTGGTGACACTTTACGTGTACACGTTCGTATCATTGAAGGTTCACGTGAACGTATCCAAGTATTCGAAGGTGTTGTAATCAAACGCCGTGGTGGAGGAATTTCAGAAACTTTCACAGTTCGTAAAATTTCTTCAGGTGTAGGTATGGAACGTACATTCCCATTACACACTCCAAAAATCGAAAAAATCGAAGTTAAACGTCGCGGTAAAGTACGTCGTGCTAAATTATACTACTTACGTCATTTACGTGGTAAAGCTGCTAGAATCCAAGAAATTCGTTAATCAGCATACTAATAACGTAGTTACGTATGAAGACTATACTTTAGAAAAGCCATTAAGTTATCTTAATATGATAGCTTAATGGCTTTTTGTATGAATGGGTATATATTCGTTTGTGAATACAAATCCTTTAATGTTATTAAAAATCTATACAGAAAGTGTGAGTCCTATCAACTTAAACATTTGATAAGACTCATACTTTTTTAATTTCTTTTATTTAATTTTTTGGTAAATATTATACTGCCGATGATACCAATAATCGAAATAATGATTAATAAGTAAAAATGAGGTGGTGTATAAGTTAGTTTAATCATTTCTTGTCCTTTTTTAACAGGAATCGCTGTCATGATACCATTTGCTTTTTCAACTTTTTCTGTATGACCATCAATAGATGCTTTCATTCCTTTAGCATAAGGTACAGGCATAACTAAATAACCACTGTCTTTTTTATCTTTTTTAATTGTATAACCATTTCGTTGTTTATCAATATGCACATGCTTTAATTGTTGCGTACTTTGTTTTAATATTTGATAATTTTCGCCATATATACCTTTAACTTTAATACGGTATTTGCCTTTAGATAATTTTATATTTAAATCATCTGATGATTTAATACGCATTGTGACTGGGCTTACGAATCGACGATATTTATAAGTGAGCTCATTACGGTTTTGACTGTAATCATTTACACCTACTGTATGTTTTTTATCTGGTGATAATAATTCAACATCCATTTCAACGTATAAATCTTTATATTGTTTAGAAATGAATTGAGGTAATTGAAGATGAATGCCTCCATTATTTTTAGTAACTTCAATATGATTATTATAAAGTCGTTTAGCATTAACTAACGTACGTTTAGTATGTGATAACAGATTTGGATTTGAACTGAAAGACGTATTCGATTTATCGTCTTTCTGATTAAATACAACACCTTGAAGCATAGCTTGTTCTTGATCTAAAGGAGATTTTAAATCTTTCGCATCATATATTTTATTTGTAATATGTGCAGCTGGATAATGCATCATGTTATGTGAATGAATCCATTGATCACCGCTATCGTTAATTAACGCTTTCTTTTTAAATCCATAAGGCATATTTAAATCGTTAGGATGTCTAAGTCGATCTTCTACTCCCCATAATGCCATTAAGTTTGCACGATTGCCTAGATAACGATAAGTACTATTTTTATCTACTGGCATATTGATTTGCATTGTCTTATCATAATATTTTAAAATGTCTCCATCAAAAATGCTTGAGTATAAAGAAATCCCATTATAGTGATAAATGAATGGTGAATTTAATCCGTAAAAAGACATGTAATCGATTCTAGACAATGGATTGGACTGTGATTGTTTGATTTGTTGTATTTTATCGTTTAAAGTATGACCTCTATTGCTGGGATCATTGATATCCTTCATCGTTGATTGATAAGGCTCAATTGTCTTCTTAAAAGTCACATGTTCAATCGCTAATTGTTGTAGAAAAATGAGTAATATTAATAAAAGTTGGAGCCACCATTGATTAGCAAGCATAGGTTTTTTAATGATGAAACCTAATACGACAATAAGTATGATTGATACCAGAATCCAATAAATAGTATGACTTGCTTCCAAAAAGTAAATGATTCCATATAAACTAATAGGTATTGCAACTATTAAGTATTTTTTAAGTGATAATTCACTAATATGCTGTATTAATAATGCAACTAATGCGCTAGAAGATAACGTTAATGCATAAACCCAACGTCTTTGGGGCATTGAAAAACCATTAAATGCACTATCAAAGTATTGTGATAATGAGCCAATCAATAATATCCATGTCACTATGGCAAATAATCTAAAATAATAATGACGATATAATTTGATTGAAAATAAAGCAATAATTGTTATAAAAGTAATCGTTATATAAAATCCATCTGCAAAAATATTAAAATTACTGTTTGTAAGATCTGTCAATAAAGTGATTTCAAATTTAGAATTCTGTGCTCTATCATTGTTAAAAAATGAAGAAAGTCCTGTAAACAATCCAAATATACTGCTTAATACACTTAATATTACAGCAATTAGAAGCATATAGAATTTTTGCCATCTAGTCACAATATCTTTTGGATGCGTCATGATTATTCTATAAATAAAATAAAATCCTAATACGATTGCTTGATAATAACTAAAGTAAAAATTCATAAAAAGGGTCAAACCAATGGCAAATATAAAAAGTCCAATTTTCTTTTCTCTAAAGAAACGTTCCATAGAGAGTAAAGAAAGTGGTAATAGAATTAATAAATTACCATAAAAAGACCATGTAAAATTGTAGTAGATAACAACTGTAGAAATACAATACATTATTGTAGCTAAGATGACTGAAGTAGGTTTGAATTTTAAATATCTAAAGAAATAAAATGTACAAATAAATGTAAGAACGGTTCTAACATACGCCATTATTAATTGGTTTGCAGGCCAAAAATTGATATCGTGTGGGTGCGCTAATCCTATTTTTTCTAAAATCCAAATCCAACCAAAGTTAATCCACATAAGAGGTGACATTGAATAATAATAGGCAAGTCCTTTTACATAATCTCCACCTAAACCAAAGGATTCATCATAGAATCCTTTGAAAGTAGAGAAATGTTCATATAAATACATTTGAAATGGCATCATTTGTCTGAATCCATCTCCATTACCACTAAACACTGTTCCTTTAGTAATAAAAAGATAAATGAAAGGGAGATAAATGCATAGTGATAAAATAGCACTTGCAATGATAATTAATAATAGAAATGAATAAGGATTGGAAGTGATCTTTTTATACATTATGCTTTCTCTTCTTTCTCTTTATAGATTTTAAATATTTAATAAATATCAAACTTACAATCATACTAATTATTGATATAAAAATCATTGTATTCCATAAAGGTGGTTGATATTTAATG
>NZ_RXWW01000009.1 GCF_003970495.1 Staphylococcus pasteuri | reverse complement strand
AAAAAACTTTCTAGTAGAAAATCTGCTAGAAAGTTTTTCTTTTTACATAAAATGAAGGTTTCATAATATAAAAATTAAAATTTTATTAATAATTTATTATAAATAGTGAAGTTTTTAGTAAAATAAAATAGTTGTCTTACCACTTACTAGGTGTTATATTATTTATTGTAATTTTTATTTCAAAATATTTTAATTTGCTATTGAATGGTATTAACGAACGTCACGCTACTTGAATATAATCACATTGACAAAAAGGAGAAAAAATTAAAAGTGAATCAACCTAGAAATTACAATCAAGAAGAAGTTAACAAAAAATTTTTTTCAATTAGAAAGTTAAGAGGATATGGTGCTACAAGTATTGCTGTAGCATCTATATATTTATCATTTGGTCATATGAATAGCGCAAGTGCTGCAGAGGAAACTAATCAAACAAATCCACAATTGACCAATAATTTTGAAGCACAAAAAAATAGTAACTCCGCTAGCACAAATTCAAAGGCAAGTGGAGAAACTAATAATCAAATTGATGCAAACCAAGTCCAAAAAGAATATGATGAAAACAATCAAATAGATTCTAATCAAACAAATCAATTTAGAAGCAATAATATAAAGTCAGAAGAGTCATCGGTTGGAAACAATGAAAAATTAAAGAAATTAATAAATCAATATAAGAACATTGATTTATCAAATAAAACGAATGATTCTGTTCAACAATTTAAAACTAAGTTAGTAAATGCTGAACAATTTATTGAAAATCAAGCTACTCAAAAAGAAATAGATGATTATTATCAAGAATTTATTAATTCGGCTTCACTATTAAAAAAAGAAAATAACGTAGATTTAAATGAAACTAAAAAGAATCGTTTAATAAATAATGACGATCAGTTAGTGACTAACGGAATACCAGCGAATAATACTGAGCCTAATAAAAATAACAGACATAGTACAATAAAAAACCAAAATAGAGATACATCTTTTAGATCGGCTAACTAACCTATTAATAATGATAAAAGTAATGATCCATTAAACAAAAATGAAATAAACACTGAACTGCGAAATGGTAATTTTGAGCAAGTAACTGGAGGAAACTTACCAAGTAATACAGATAAGCTTACAGTAGTTACAGGAGTTGATGGATGGCATAGTTTATCAACTGTTTCAGATCCTGAATATCCAATGACTTTGACAACTGCAGGGAAAAAATATAGTTCCTTCATGAGTGATTCTAACGCACCATATGGCGTAATATTAGCTAGAACTACTGATGGTTATAATAGAAAAGTACTAGATCCAAGAGTAGCTGGTATTTATCAAGATATCGACGTTAATCCAGGTTCAGAATTAGTAGTAGAGTATGTTTCCTCAGCTTTAAATGTCATTAACTCTTGGCCAGGAGTTAAAGCCAAAGTAACTAGTGTAGATGGTTCAAATGTATACTATGATAAGACACTTAATGGTATGGGGAAATATCCTACAGGAAGATTATCGTTCATGATTAATGTACCTGAAGATGTTAATAGATTAAGACTTGCATTTCTACCTGTTGCTGATGTGAAAACATTAACTTCCACTCAAACAGGTGCTCAACAAGGATTTGGAACTAATAAGAGTTATTTATATGGTGGAATAGTTAGTAGAGTAAGGGCTAATAGTGGTGCATATATAACTTCAAATGTTGATGAAATCAAATATGATTTTAGAAGTGATTCTACAAACTCAAATTATGCTAGAGGTACGATTTCAGTATCACTTGAAAATAAAGGACATTTTCGATCTAAAGAAACAAAATACGTAGTGTCATTACCAGCAGGTTCCAAGTTTATTTCTGCTACTGACGTAAGTACAAATTTTGATGAAGCTACTAACACTTTAACTCTCGATGCTGGCAAAATTGATGCAGGTGCTACCAAAAATATAACTTACACAATTGATTTTCCAGCTACACAACCCAATACAATTGATTTAAATGGAAATGTAACGTACAAAACAGACGCCCCTTATAGAGGTAATGATACTCAAAAAATAGGTACTAATATTGTTAATCAACAGCAAGTTGATATTTTGATGTATAAAGAAGAATTGAACGATAAATATAATAATATTAAACAATACTTAAATACTATTAATGAATCTGAATTTACGGCTAATTCTGTAAATAATTTAAAAGCTAAATTAGAAGAAGCTAAATCCATTTTAAATGAAGCATTAAATAATACGCCAATAGCGGAAAGAAAGAGTCAGGCAATTATAAACCAACTAACAACTGAATTAGAACAAGAAAAAATAAATCTTAAACTACTTTCTCCTCAAGAACCGAAAATAACTACTAACAATGAATATGTGTATACAGTTGTTACACCGCCAAATAATGCAGATAAATTAGAAATAAATTATGTTAATCCTGATGGAATGATGTCTAAATTAATTGCCAAAAAAGAAGGAAATAATTGGTTGTTAAATGAGGCGCCTGCTGGATTTACTATTAATCCTATAACAGGTGGAATCGCTATTAATTATATAGGTGTCGCTCCTCATAGTGAGATAACAGCTAGCGCTACGCAAGGAAATAGTGCTCCTAGTAATTTAGTTAGGGCTATCATGCCAGTTAAAGAAATTGCACCACCTGAACCAAAAATTATTAAAAATGAAGAAGAAGCTAGTTTGATAATTCAACCACAAGGCGATACTGATAAAATGACTATAAATTATATTGGCCTAGATGGAGAATCAAAAGAAGTAGTTGCCACAAAAATTAGTGATCATTGGGAATTAAACGACAATCCTAAAGGCATAAGCATAAATGATATTAACGGAGAAGTGGTTGTTAATTATGAAGGAGTTCAAGTTGGCAGTGAAGTAACCGCAGAATCAAATTATGGAAATAGTGATTCTAGCTTAATAGCTAGAGATAAAATACCTTTAAAACAAGCAACACCAGTCGTACCAGTTATATCATCAGATGATCAAGAAGCTAATGTAACAATCACACCACAAGACAATACAGATAAAATAGTAGTGAAATATATAGATCCAAATGGAGATTCGAAAGAAGTAGTAGCTACGAAAGTTGGGGAACAGTGGACAATAGAAAATAATCCACAAGGCTTTGCAATTAATCCAACAACAGGTTTATTGACTATTACTCATGATGGTGTTCAAAATGGTAGCGAAGTTAGAGTTCAAGCCACGCAAGGAAATAGTAATCCAAGCGAAATAATGGCCAAAGTACCAAATAAAGAAACAACACCAGCCGCACCAATGATAACAATAAATGATCAAGAAGCTAGTGTAACAATCACACCACAAGACAATACAGACAAAATGGTCGTGAAGTATATAGATTCCAATGGTGATTCGAAAGAAGTAGTAGCAACAAAAGATGGAGACAAATGGTCGCTAAACGATAATGTAGATGGTATAAACATTGATGGAACAAATGGTGTAATCACGATAACGCACGACGGTGTTCAAAATGGTAGCGAAGTTAGAGTTCAAGCCACGCAAGGAAATAGCAATCCAAGTGAAGTAACTATTAAAGTACCAAATAAAGAAACAACACCAGCCGCACCAGTAATAACAACAAATGACCAAGAAGCTAGTGTAACAATTACACCAAAAGATAATACAGACAAAATGGTAGTGAAGTATATAGATCCAAATGGTCAACAGAAAGAAATAATCGCAACAAAAGCAGAAGACAAATGGTCATTAAATGATAAAGTAAAAGGCATTAACATTGATATTATTAAAGGTGTAATCACAATAACTCATGACGGTGTTCAAAACGGTAGCCATGTCACAATCCAAGCCACACAAGGAAATAGTGATCCAAGCGAAGTTACTGCTAAAGTTTCTTATAAAGAAACTGCACCAAAACCACCGATAATCCAATTAGATAAACAAAAGAAGCATATAACAATCACACCACAAGATAATACAGATAAAGTAAGTATAAATATTGTAAAACCGAATGGAAAAATTATAGATATTACTTCAAATAAAATTGGAAAAACGTGGAAGTTTAATAAAAAAATCCATGGTATCAATATTAATGAGAAAACTGGTGTAATTACCATTAAAGATATTAACAAACTCAACGGTAGTAAAATCCTTGCTAATAGTTCAATTAGAAATAGTGAAAAGAGTAATACTGTCCAAATAACTATTCCTAATAAACAAAAGTCAATTATTACATTTGAACCTTCTTCTAATCAGACTAATAAAGTTAGTCTATCTGAACCCAAGTCAGTGAAAGTAGGAGAAAATAGTTTTAAAACGATAAAAGATAAAAAGTCACAATTACCTGAAACAGGTAGTATAAATACTGGGACAACTCGTACTACTAATCTGTTAATATTAATTTTAGGTTTAACAATTTTGAAATTGAGACGCAAAAAGAAAGACTTCTAATTTGACTTAGTATAGAATTGAATAGTAATAAAAAGTTTTTAAAATTACTAAAAATTATAGGTATATTATGTATTACTTCATTGTAATTTTCACTAGTATTAGTTCAATTATAAGTTTGTATTATGCTATTGAAGCTTTTATAAAAACAAGACAAATTAATGCCCAATATGCATTTGCCAGAAGTTTAGCAATAGCATTATTAAGTGTAGCAACATTATGTTTTGTAAATCAGTTAATTTTATTTGTAATGACATTATTAATGGCTTTAGTTCAATTAATTGATGGTATTATGGGAATAACTATAAAAGATAAATTAAAAACATTTGGACCATTTTCATTAGCAATTATAGGTTTTATTTTATTGATTTTTATATAACTACAACTTAATTACCAATATTAAAAAGGTTAGACCATTATTTGGTCTAACCTTTTTATCTTAACTTTAACGTAAATCATCAATAGCTTTTGCAATCGAATCAAATACATGAGGAATATCAGATTTTTCAACACAACTAAACGCAATACGTATATCTGTTTGATTTAATGCAATAACACCAATTGAATATTGTTCAATCAGATGTTTACGTAATGTTTCAGGGTCAACATCTTTAACTTTTATCGCCATAAAATAACCAGAATTAAAGTCATAAGCTTGCCAGTGTGAAGCATATTTTTCGTCGTAAACTACTGATTTTGTAACTTCATATCGTTCACGTAAGGTCGTAATATTTTGCTCGATTTCTTTATTAAATTGATCGTTATTCTTCAATACATGTTTAACTGCACTTTGTGATGGAAGTGGTCCACTTGAAATATTACTACGAATTAGACCTTTAGTTTTTGCTTCCAATACATCTTTTGCAATTTCATCTTCAACACCAAATGTGATAAATCCAACACGGAATCCCCAAGCAAAGAATTCTTTTGTAGCACCATCTAATCGTACAGGTAACACATTTTTAGAATTGATATTAGTTAATGCAGTGAATAAGGATTGTGTATATACGTCTTCGTAAAACAAACCATAATAAGCGTCGTCGATAACAGCTACAACTTGAGTTCCTTTACTAGTCAATTGTTCAATAGCTTTAACAATTGTTTGTACTTCATCTTTATTAGGTGTATAGCCAGTTGGATTGTTAGGATAATTAAGAATCATTACTACTTTATCTTGATTATAAGATTCTAATGTTTTAACTAACTCATCAGTAGTATAATGTCCATTTTCATCAAAAATTGGGTAAGTTGAAATATTTGCATTATTACGAGTATCAAAAACAAGTTTATAATTTCCCCAATTATGTTCAGGTAATAAAACAGTATCTCCAGAATTTATAAATAAATCTGCTACAAGTGAAAGACCATGTGTAAGTGCGTTAGTGACAATTGGACGTGTCATTACTTGTTTAGTTAAATCTGGATTGTCTTTTAACATTTTTGCTTGCCATAAGTCACGTAATTCTTCGACACCTTGAGGTGGTGCATAAGGAAAAATTTCATCTGGTGTTAAATCATTAAACATTTGATTTAATGAATCTGCATACATTTTACCTTTATCATTAGTTGCCATCCCAATAGTTGCATTATATTGAGTACTTTTAGCTTCAGCAGATTGAGAAAGTATACCTTTTGGATAAAACATTTTTTGACCCAAATCAGAAAGCATATGTAAAATTTCTGGATTTGAATTATTAAGTTGCTCATTTAAATTTTGGGCTAATGGGTTCATATTGAATAACCTCGCTTTTATAAAATAAAGTCATTATCTTTATATTAGCTTGAATTTAACTAAAGATAAAGTATTCTTAGTTAAGATTTAGTTATTGAAAAGATTTTCTAATATAAATACGAACATACGTTCTGTTTTTGTGTTAAGATAATCTTAGGTCATCGACATATATGACACTTTGCATTTGGGAGGTGTAGTATAATGACGTGGTGGCAAGATGGAATTATCACTTTATTAACAGGTGGACTACTAGTTGTCTTTAGAATTTGGTTAGAAATCAATTGGAAAGACAAATAGATGACCGTACACAAAAATAACCCCAAGCCTGCTGGTACCAGGTTTGGGATTGTGTAGTATAATTTGTGGATACAAATTTATAGTAACATTACGTTAAACATATCGCAATCAATATAATAAATGAATAGAGTACATCTATAAAACAAAATTTGATATAATTTATACTATTGAGGTGAGTACAGTGAAGCATATGACTAAAATATTTGTAGTATTAGCAGTCTTATTATTCATTATTGGTTATTACTTACAAGCTACAGGTAACGAATCTTCAGGAATAAAACTTTTACTTGCAGCCATTATGTTTATGATTTGTGCATTTATTAGCAGAAATAATGATCGCCGTAAAAGGAAATAATAATTTAAGTGAATTGAATAATTTATTTTAGACAGTATGAAAATGTTCATACTGTTTTTTTACTGTGTATATATATTTTCTATGCATTTAAATGTTCTAGTTAAATTCTCTATACAGTCATTTTAATAGTTACCCTTTACAAAAGTGTATATAGTGTGTATATTGTATATATAC
>NZ_RXWW01000090.1 GCF_003970495.1 Staphylococcus pasteuri | reverse complement strand
TTGTTCTATATATTCTTTTGTTTCTTTATTAACTAATGATGAAACATTTGTTCCATACAAATCTTTTCTTTCTATTGTATTCATAAAGTTATTGTAAAAAATCATTTGTCTTCTTAAATCTTCAAGACTTTTGTAGAAATCTCGTTTGTATTGCTTGAAATAAAAAAGTGTGAAATATGTAAATATACCCATATAATTAAAGGATGAAATATTTTGAATTAGTTCACTAAATTCTTCTAAATATACAAAATTATTTTCTATATTTTTTTCTAAATTTTGTATTTCAAGTTGTTCTTTTTGCATCTTCCTAGCATTATCTGAAGAAACCTTAGCCCCTAAATAAGCCCCAAGAAAAGTAGCAAATAAACTAAAAAATGATATACAGATAGTTAATTTATCTTTAACATCAACATTTTTTAGTTCGAATATTTTGTAACAAAAAGCTATAATTATTCCTGTTATTAAAGTTATTATAAACCCTTTTAAAAGTTTCATTATCTAACTTAACTTCGTTTTTTAATTAATTTTATAATAAATTGAATAATCTGTATACAAC
>NZ_RXWW01000089.1 GCF_003970495.1 Staphylococcus pasteuri | reverse complement strand
AGGTGATATAGCTCAATGAAGAGCTACATCACCTTTTTAAATTATAAATATTTGTTATTCAAAAGTAATTTAAACTAAATAGACAATCTTTATATTTAAAATGTATTTTATGATGATATAATAATCATGTCGCCTATCTCTCAGGCGTCACTTCGACGATGAGAGGGGGTGTTCATTCCATGTCTGAAATCTTTGTTCATATTATGACTACTGTTATCAGTGGTTGTATTGTTACGTTGTTTGCACATTGGCTACGGCATCGTAACGATAAGTAAATAGGCGACAATTGTAGTCACACTAAAAAATCCCCTCACTACCGCAAATAGTGAGGGGATTGGTGTTTCCATACTGAAATCTTTGTTAATTACATTATAACATGCGTTTGTACTATTGCAAAATGTTACATTTAAAAAAGACTTTAGTGAAGATATATCTTAAGAGCCAGTCATTCCAGTTGCACCTTGTTGTGAACTAGCGCCACCTTGAGAAGACTGTTGTTGCTGTTGTTTTATTTTGTCTGGATCTAAAATAGTATCATCAACTGCTTTTTTAATATCTCTATCTTTATAGTCTACATTATATTCGTCTAATATATCTTTATAAGCATCAGTTAATAATTTAGGATTTTTTTGAATTTTTTGTTCTAAAATTTTAGATTTAAGGTTAGATTTTTCAGAGTTAAAGTCTGTTTCTTTATCTGCTTTAATAATATGATAACCGTAGTCTGTTTTAACTACTTTAGATACTTCGCCTTCTTTAAGTTTGAATAGTGCTTTATCGAAGCTATCCATCATTTGGCCCTTAGTTACATAACCAAGAGAACCATCTTTTTTGGCACTTGATTTATCCATAGATTCTTTTTTAGCGATTTCTCCAAATTTACTTGGATCTTTAGATACTTCTTTTTGAATTTCTTCAGCTTTTTGTTTTGCTTTTTTATCTGATAAACCTTCTTTGTCACTATCTTTAGATTTTACTTTGATCAAGATATGAGAGGCTTTTTTAGTATTATCTTTGATTTCTTTATCTGACACTTTAACTTTATCGTTCAATAGTTCTTTTTGATAAGCTGATAAACGTTTTTGTTCTTTATAATCATCCATAGACATTCCTTGTTGTTTTAAGACACTTTCAAATTGATCTTTACCGCCATATTGTTTTTCTTCTTTTTTAATATCTTTTTCGATATCTTTAGTATCCACTTTGTCTTTATATTTATCTGCAAGAATTTTATCTAATACAATACTAAAGGATTTACTAGCGATTTGGTCTTTACCAATTTTCTTCATCACATCTTCTACTTTAACATCGCCAGCTTTTGATGAAATAAGAGTATTTTCTTTAGAATCAGTTGCATCAGATCCACATGCGCCTAATAAAAGGACACTTGCAGTTACAGGTATCATAATTTTATTAAATGCTTTCATAAGTTGTTAACTCCTTTATGTATATAATCAAGTAAAATATAACATATAAAATGAGGCGTACCAATTCATAACCCTCTCTTTAGGACTATAGTACTAGTTTTATTAAAAAACATATGAAT
>NZ_RXWW01000088.1 GCF_003970495.1 Staphylococcus pasteuri | reverse complement strand
TTTCTAAGGATATATTCGGAACATCTTCGTAGAAGATGAAGGAATAACATTGACATATTGTATTCAGTTTTGAATGTTCATATAACATTCAAATCAGCCTTTTTCAAAGAAAGCGATTCGCAGGCAATGCGTTGAGTCATTTTAAAACGGAGTTTACTTTTGTAAATGAGTATTTAAAATGATGAAAACAAAGCCGAATGCAAACGCTTGACTGAAAATAGGATATTGTACATTGAAAACTAGATAAGTAAGTAAAATATA
>NZ_RXWW01000087.1 GCF_003970495.1 Staphylococcus pasteuri | reverse complement strand
TTACTAAAGACTATTTAATAACATTTTATTTCCTATGTGTAGCTATTGGAGAGGAATATTTATTTAGACATATAATATACAAAATACTTAGTAAGGAATTTAATATAGTACTTATATCGATAATTGGTTCAATTTTATTTGCTTTTTTATTACATCTAAATGAACCTTTTTTAATTAATTTGATTAATAGGTTTCCAAGCAGTATAATATTATATTTTATTCGTTATAATATAAATTTAAGTTTTAGTATAATTACACATTGGATTTATAATTTACTATTAACTTATTTGAGGTGAATTAATGAAATATTATTTTTCTACTTTTATTTTAATTTCAATATTTTACGGGATAATGTGTTATTTTCAATTCAATATTAATGTTTACCTTGCATCAATATTAACGCTTTTAATTCCTACTATTATTACGGGTGTTTTTATTTTTTACTGTAACAAACACTATCAATTTATGATTACAAATAGTCTGTTTAATTTATTATGTTATATCTTATACAGTCTTTATATAATGAATTTACCTAATTATGATTCTTATATTTTAAATTCTAAAAAAACGAATGATCAATTTGAAATTTCTATTGATGAGAATATGATAGCTATACCTCAATTAATTTTTATATTTTTTATTTATGACTTCCGTTTTATTTTTATTAATACTTATCAAAAAAAGGAG
>NZ_RXWW01000086.1 GCF_003970495.1 Staphylococcus pasteuri | reverse complement strand
GTCGAATTCAACTTTTTGTCCTTCTTCTAATGATTTGTATCCTTCTTCAGCGATTGCTGAGAAATGTACGAATACGTCATTTCCATCTTCTCTTTCGATGAAACCAAAACCTTTTTCTGCATTAAACCATTTAACTGTACCGTTATTCATATCGAATACCTCCGTGTGCTTTTGCACTAAATATTTGTAACAAATTTCATTAATCAAAAGGAGTATATTCTAAACAAATAAACTTCAATCAAATTCACGACCTTTTATTACGTTAGATTAACTATACACCCTTAAACTAGATAAGTAAAGTAAGAATTATAATTAATGTTAATTATTGATAGATAATCGGTATAGATGAAATGGGGTTGTTGTTGAAAACTGTTAATTATTATGGAACATCTAAAACAAAGAAGTTAAAATAATTGCTATTTTTAGAAAAATCAGAAAATGGTGTTGACTAGATCACGCCCTTACAATATAATGCAAATATTCAGATAATAATTATCGGGATTAAAACAGGAGGAGGGTTATGATTGATTGAATTTAACAATGTAAATAAAGTATTTCATAAAAAGAAAGAAAAGATACATGCATTGAAAAATATATCATTCACGATTAATCAATATGATATTTTCGGTGTCATAGGGTATAGTGGCGCAGGTAAAAGTACCTTAGTTAGATTAGTGAATCAATTAGAACATGCTACTGATGGACAAGTAATCGTTGATGGACATGAAATTAATACATATAAGGAAAGAGAATTACGTAAAGTTAAAAAAGATATCGGTATGATATTCCAACATTTTAATTTATTGAATTCTAAAACAGTCTTTAAAAATGTAGCAATGCCCTTAATTTTAAGCGGAAAAGATAAAAAAGAAATTCAAGAAAGAGTAGATTCCATATTAAAATTTGTTGGTTTAAGTGATAAAAAGAATCAATTTCCTGATGAATTATCGGGTGGACAGAAACAAAGAGTTGCCATTGCTCGTGCCCTAATAACTAATCCTAAAGTGTTGTTATGTGATGAAGCAACAAGTGCACTTGATCCTGCTACAACCAATTCAATATTAAACTTATTGAGTAATGTAAATAAAACATTTGGCGTAACAGTGATGATGATCACACATGATATGAGTGTTATACAAAAAATTTGTAATAGAGTAGCAGTTATGGAAAATGGCGAAGTAGTTGAGATAGGTGACGTTAAAGAAGTATTTAGCAATCCTAAAACCAAGACCGCTCATAACTTTGTAACTACTGTAGTCAATATGGAACCTTCTAAATCACTCATAGATTCTTTTAATCGTTATAAAAATGAAAGTGATATTGATTTAAAATTATTTATTGATCAAGAACAAATTGAATATCCTTTATTAAATGAAATGATAAACAACTATCATTTAAATGTGAACGTCTTGTTTTCATCTATGTCTGAAATACAAGGAGATACGGTTTGCTATATGTGGATTCGTATCAAAAAAGATGAAAATTACAAGAAATTCAATCTTAATTCATTTTTTGAAAATAACAAAATACATTATGAGGAGGTTTAGATAAATGTTTGGTTCTAGTTTAGATTCATCACAATTAATACAAGCGCTATATGAAACACTCTATATGGTTACAGTAGCATTGGTCATTGGTGCATTAATCGGCATACCACTAGGGGTATTACTAGTTATTACTAGGAAAAATGGGATTTGGCCCAATGCGATTTTACATCAAATACTTAACCCCATCATAAATATATTAAGATCTATACCTTTTATTATTTTACTAATTGCAATTATACCTTTTACCAAAATGTTGGTAGGTACTTCTATAGGTACGACTGCTGCAATTGTTCCTTTAACAGTGTATGTTGCACCTTATATTGCAAGACTTGTAGAAAACTCATTATTAGAAGTAGATGATGGTATCATAGAGGCCGCAAAAGCAATGGGAGCGTCTCCTATACAAATTATCCGTTATTTCCTACTTCCAGAAGCATTAGGATCACTTATTTTAGCAATTACAACTGCCATTATAGGCTTAATAGGAAGCACAGCAATGGCTGGAGCTGTTGGTGGCGGAGGTATAGGTGATTTAGCACTTGTATATGGTTACCAACGTTTCGATACAATCGTCATCGTCATAACTGTAGTTGTATTAATTATAATTGTACAAATTATTCAATCACTCGGTAATTTTATTTCACGTAAAATTAGAAGAAATTAAAATCTATTTATTTCCATGATATAGGAGGCGTAAACAATATGAAGAAAATTTTAGGAGTAATTATTTTAGCGGTATTAGTATTATCTGCTTGTGGTGGGAAGAACGACAAACAAGTTACAGTTGGTGTAGCATCTAATGACACTAAAGCATGGGAAAAAGTGAAAGAACTAGCTAAAAAAGATGGTATCGATGTACAAATCAAGCATTTTTCTGATTATAATGTTCCGAATAAAGCATTAAGTGATGGAGACATCGATATGAATGCCTTTCAACATTTTGCGTTTTTAGATCAATATAAGAAAGCACATAAAGATGCCAAAATCTCAGCAATGAGTACAACGGTATTAGCACCTTTAGGTATTTATTCAGATAAGATAAAAGATATAAAAGATGTGAAAAAAGGAGCTCAAGTAGTTATACCAAATGACGTATCAAATCAAGCACGTGCACTTAAATTATTAGAATCAGCAGGCTTAATTAAATTGAAAAAGGATTTTGGTTTAAATGGCACTACAAAAGATATAGTTGATAACCCTAAAAATTTAAAAATTAAAGCAGTCGATGCACAGCAAACTGCACGCGCATTATCAGATGTAGATATATCAGTTATTAATAATGGTGTGGCGACAAAAGCAGGAAAGAATCCAAAGAAAGATCCAATTTATTTAGAAGATCAGAATTCTGATGCAGTACAACCGTACATTAATATTATTGCAGTTAATTCAAAAGACATAGATAATAAAACTTACAAAAAAATAGTTAAGTTATATCATTCAAAAGAAGCTCAAAAAGCATTGAAAGAAGATACTAAAGATGGCGAAAAACCTGTAGATTTATCTCAAAAAGAAATTAAAGATATTGAAAAAGAACTAAAAGAATAATGATTAGTCTTACATCGAGATAGTAAGAAGTATACATTTTCAAATTGTTAGAAACTATAACAAAAATGTATTTGCCTTACTTTCTCGATGTTTATTTTATGAAAGCAAATAATTTTAAAAGTAACATTATGAAAAATAAAATGTAATTTGTAACTTTAAAGTGTAAAGAGGAAATGTGCAATTTATATAGTAGAAATGTATTTTATGTAAGAATCAATT
>NZ_RXWW01000008.1 GCF_003970495.1 Staphylococcus pasteuri | reverse complement strand
TATTTTAAATGAATTAATATAAAGTTAAATATTAAGCTATTTATAGATGTATTTAATATCTTTTTTTTCGAATTAAAATGAAAGATTTCAAAAAATCACTAATTAAATATCTTGAAAAGTTCATAATTAGAGCGTATTAGCAATTTTAATTATCTTCTTATTCTGATACAATATTTAAGGATAATAATTGATGTGACGGCATTTAAGAACGCTTTCATTAAATATTAACTATAAATAACATTGAATTATATAGTTTTGGATATCAAATACATAATTGTTGTAATTCAATCGAAAAGGGGAGAATTGAATGTATAAATTTTTTCAGAACTTAGGTCGTTCATTAATGCTTCCTGTTGCTGTCTTACCTGCTGCAGCGATTATAGTAGGGATTGGTAACGCACTTAATGCATTACATGTATTACCTCAAGTAGCTCTATTTTTTGTAGCAGTGGGTACAACTATTTTAGGACAATTGGGAATACTATTTGCCATTGGTGTAGCAATTGGTATGGCTAAGAAAAATGATGGTGCCGTTGCACTTGCCGCAGCATTAGGTTTCTTTGTTGTTACACAAGTACTATCACCTAAAAATTTAGCACCTATTTTACATATGAAACAAAGTTCCATAGATTTATCATTTGAAAAAATGGATAATGCTAATGTTTTTGTAGGTATTATTATTGGTTTAATTGCAGCATATACCTATAATAAATTTAGTGACACTGAATTACCAGTTGCATTATCGTTCTTTAGTGGGAAACGTTTAGTTCCAATACTAACAGCCTTTTTCTGTACTTTCTTAGCAATTATATTATTATTTGTTTGGCCAGTTGTATATGGTGCAATCATGACATTTGGAACATGGATTGTCGGAATGGGACCTTTTGGTGCATTTATTTATGGTGTAGCGAATCGACTATTAATTCCAACTGGTCTACATCATGCATTAAACACTGTATTTTGGTTTGATACAATTGGCATTAATGATATCGGTAAATTCCAAACTGGTAAAGATGCTGTTCATGGTATAACAGGTCGATATCAAGCTGGTTTCTTCCCAATTATGATGTTTGGTATGCCAGCAGCGGCATTAGCGATGTATCATACTGCTAAAACTTCACAACAAAAGCAAGTTTATGGTTGGTTTTTAGGAAGTGCTATTGCTGCATTCTTCGTTGGTGTAACTGAACCTATTGAATTTGCGTTTATGTTTGTAGCACCTGTATTATATGTTATTCATGCTTTCTTAACAGGTCTATCACTATTTATTGCAGCACTTTTCCATTGGACAGCAGGATTCTCATTTAGCGCTGGTCTTATAGATTATCTATTATCATTAATTAATCCAGTATCTAATCATCCACTCATGTTACTAGTACAAGGTGTTGTATTCTTTATCTTATATTACGTCATCTTTAGATTTGTTATACAAGTATTTAACTTAAATACTATTGGTCGTGGAGATAATGAATTAGCTGATCCAACAGACGAAGATGCTATTGAAAAAGAAAATGATAATGGTAAACCAACTAAAACAAGTAAATATACTAAGTCAGCTTCACAAATACTGGAAGGTTTAGGTGGTAGCCAAAATATTACTACCTTAACTAATTGCGCAACAAGACTAAGACTCGAACTTAAAGACAATTCAAACATTGATGAACAAAAAATCAAGAACGCTGGAGCTGTTGGTGTAACTAAAAGTGGTCAACATTCTACGCAAGTGATTATAGGTACACATGTTCAACAAGTAGCAGATGAAATTGAAAAACAAATGGAACAATAATATTAAAGTAGAGCAAATTCATTTTTGAATTTGCTCTATTTATTTTCACCATGTATATTATATAGTATCAGAATTTTCTGAAAGGGAGTAAGATAGATGAAGTCAGTTTTATTTGATGTTGATGGTGTATTTTTAAGTGAAGAAAGATGTTTTGATGTTTCGGCATTAACAGTATATGAATTGCTAATGGATAATAATTATTTAGGTTTGGATAATAACAATAATTTAAACCATCTTGATGATGACATAATTTCAAATGTAAGGTCTAACATCTTTGTGAATGATAAAGTATTGCATCAATTAAAATCATTAGGTCTTAATTCTAATTGGGATATGCTCTATATTGTATTTTGTCTACATTTTATTAAAATCTTAAAGCTACTGCCATTAGACAAGATTGAAAATGTATTACAAACAAAGTCTATAAAACCATCGCAATTACAATTAATAGGTCAGTCTATAACCAAAGATTATCAAATTGATTATAATTTACCACTTACTTTTTTAAATTCGGTTGATAGTGGGAAAGAGAATATTTTTGCATCTTTACAGGAATTTGCTAAAAGTGAGCTTAGTGTGAGTAATGTATCACTATTTGAATTTAAAAGTTCATTATGGTATTTAACGCAATCTATATATCAAGAATGGTATTTAGGATCAACCCTATTCGAGACTGTTGAAGGTCAACCAGCATATAATAGTGATAAAACTGGCTTTATACATCAAGAAATTGTCATTCGTCCAGTTGAAGAATTGCAAAATTTGTTTAATGATTTGAAAAATGCAGGCTATCGTATTGCAATAGCAACAGGTAGACCTAGAACTGAAACGCTTGTGCCTTTTGAATCATTAGAATTATTACCATACTTCGACAATAATCACATTGTGACAGCAAGTGAAGTGATGAAGGCAGAGAATTTATATCCTAATTATAAGCCATTAGGTAAACCTAATCCTTTTAGTTATATTGCTACATTAAATGGTAATAAAGAAGAAGAATATTATAAATATGCTTCGGTACAGAATGATATTGTAAATAAAGAAGATGTTTTTATAGTAGGGGATTCTTTAGCAGATTTATTAAGTGCTAAGAAAATTGGTGCTACTTTTATAGGAACATTAACAGGATTAAAAGGTAAGCAAGCTAAATCAGAATTAGAGTCATATGAAGCGAATTATATTATTAATCATGTTGGTGAATTAAGACAAATTTTATTATAAAAATAAGCTACAGAATACATGAGTGATGTACTGGATACAACATTCATATATTTCTGTAGCTTTAATTACTTTAAGGTTTAAATCGTTAGCTTGGTACTTATAATTTTATTAAATGGTACGACTTGATTTAACTCTTCAATAATTTGTTGAGGTGCTTGTTGATCAATAGAGAGAATCATTAATGCCTGTCCACCTTCATCAGTTCTTCCTAAAGTCATTGACGCAATATTTATACCTTTAGAACCTAATAAGTTTCCAGTTTTACCTACAATGCCAGGTTGGTCATTATGACATGTAACAATTTGATATTGATTAGGCTTAAAATCTAAAGAGAAGTTATTAATTCTAACAATTCTAGGACCGAATCCGGCTAATACTGTACCACCGATTTTAATTGAATCTTTATCATTAGATAATGATAATTCTATATAATTACTGAAACCAGAATCATTTTTATTCTTTTCAATATTGTAAGATACATCTTGTTTATTTAATAAAGCAAGTGCATTTATAATATTAACTTCATCTGCAAAATCTTCTTTTAATATATGAGTAACTATAGTTCTTGTAATTAGACTTGTATCTGCTTTTGCAACATCACCGTCATATGTCATTGTAATTTTACTTGGGGCACCGCTTAATAATTGTATTCCAAATTCTCCAAGTGTTGTAGCTAAAGATAAATAATCTTTAACGTTTTGATCTACGTTATTCATATCCATCTTAGGTGCATTAACGGCATTTTTGACAGTGCCATTTGTAAGAATATCTTTCATTTCATTAGAAACTGATATAGCTACTTTTTCTTGAGCTTCTACCGTTGAAGCTCCTAAATGAGGTGTCACTATAATCTTATCGTGTTCAATTAGTGGTGAATCTGTAGGCGGTTCATGTTCAAAAACATCAATTGCTGCTCTAGAAATAAGTGACTGATCTAATGCATTTACAAGTGCTTGTTCATCAATAATACCGCCTCTTGCAACATTTATAATTTGTAAGTTTGGCTTAGCTTTTTTGAAAAATGACTCTCCTACAATACCTTTCGTTTTAGGTGTAAGTGGCGTATGGACTGTGACAAAGTCGGCATTTTCAGCAATTTCGTCAACTGTTGCTAATTTAATGTCTAATGTTTTTGCTTTATCTTCGGTTAAATAAGGGTCAAAAGCTAAGATATTCATACCAAAACTTTGCGCACGTTTGGCTACACCTAAACCAATACGACCTGCACCAATAACACCTAATGTTTTGTTATATAATTCAGTACCACGAAAAGCTTTACGGTTCCATTCACCTGATTTTAAAGATTGATGCGCTTGAGGAATATTTCGAGCCATAGCTAAAATCATTGCGATTGAATGTTCGGTTGCAGATATTGTATTACCGTCTGGTGCATTGATTACTAAAATCCCTTTTAAAGTAGCTGAGTCGATGTCGATATTATCTACGCCCACGCCAGCTCTTGCAATTACTTTTAAGTTTGAAGCGGCTAGAATGATTTTATTCGTAACTTGTGTTTGACTGCGTACAATTAATCCTTCATATTCGGGAATAATATTGATTAAGTCATCTTCTGATAAATCGGTTTTTATATCAACTTCAAATTGTTCATCTTCCAATAAACTCTTTATACCCTCATTTGAAATAGGGTCGGACACTAAAATTTTATGACTCATGATGAATCACCTCCATGAATTTAGATATACCTGTTCCGATATAATTAGTTTTTCTTGCTTCAGTAAGGATTAGTTCTAAAGCTGATACGACGGATAATATATCAAATGGAGAAATCTTACCCATATGTCCTATTCTTAGGATTTTCCCTTTTAAATGTCCTTGTCCTCCGGCAATTGTAATATTAAATCGGGATTTAAGTTGGTTTTTAATTAATGATAGTTCATCTTTTGTATTAGGAATGAAAGCTGTGACAGTAGGGGAAGCTACATCATCATCATCAACTAATAATTTAAGGTTTAAGGCTGTTAAAGCAGCACGGAGAGCATCTCTTATAAGATAGTGTCTTTCAATAACATGGTTGAAGCCCTCATGTTTAACCAAATCAACATATGCATTAACGCCTCTAAATAGCGCAACATTAGGTGTAAAAGGCGTTGAGTGATTATTTGCTGAATCAATATATTTATTTAAATCAAGATAGAATCTAGGTGTAGTTACTTCGTTAAATCTTTGCTTTGCTCTATCATTATAAGCTACAAATGCCAATCCAGGAGGTAGCATAATAGCTTTCTGACTACCTGAAACTAAGACATCTATATTGTCTTTGACTAAATCTACTTCAACAGCTCCAATACAGCTAACGCCATCCACTACAAAAAAGATATCTTTATCATATGTTTTAAGTGATTTTCCTAGTTTATGGATAGGGTGTAAAACGCCAGTTGATGTTTCACAAAATTGAGAGAACACAGCTGTTATTTTTACATTTAGTGATTTGATATAGTCTATAAACTGGTCAACATTAACTGATTTTCCCCAAGTAACCTCAAAGACGTGCACATTGCTATAATACGTTTCAGCTATTTGTTTGAACCGATTACCAAATGCACCTGAAACTATAATGACAATATGATCGTCAGGGTTAGCGATATTTAACATACTTGCTTCAAGTACGCTTGTACCACTTGAAGTTAATATTAAAATATCGTTTTGTGCGCCAAATATCGGTTTTAAGCCGCTAAATGCTTCTTCAGCAATCGTCTCAAAATCGGGAGAACGATGACCTACCATAGGTAATTGAATTTGAGCCATAATTTCATCAGGTACAGGGGTTGGTCCAGGTGTAAGTAAAAGGGGTTGATAATAATGCATAAAATATTCCTCCAACTGTAAGATTTAATTATTTTAACAAATATTCTGAAAATTTAAAAGATAAAATTAAAAGCTACCAGTCCGATTATTATTAATCACAAAAGAACTGATAGCTAGAATGTATTATTTAATTGTTGGTTTAATATGTACAGCAACGTTATTGCGAATTGAGTTAGAGATCATACAGTTATTGTCAGCAATTTTTAACAATTTAGGTAATCGATTTTCAAGACTTTCTCTATTATGTGGTGCAACTTCGATTTCAGGATAATGCGTAATGGAATCCATTCTGAATTTAGCATTTTCAAATATAGCAGTGCCTATAGATGATTGTGTTATAGAAATATCATCGTAACCTGCTCTTTCAAGTGTAGCTGCTAATGAAATAATGTAACATGAAGAGGCAGCACTAACTAATAATTCGTCTGGATTCGTACCGACACCATTTCCGCCAAGTGTACTAGGTATAGATATTTGCTCATTAATAATATCTCCTGTAACGTTGCCAACTTCATTTCTACCACCATGCCATTTTGTTTGAACTTTAAAATCATGTTGAACCATTTAAATTGACCTCCTGTGTCATTATGGTAACTTAAGTTTAGAATATATCTAAACAAATTAAAAGAAAGGTGACTCTCATGACAATTGAACGACCAAACCAATCATTCAAGTTAATCGCGCATAGAGGATTACCTAAAGATTATCCAGAAAATACATTGATTGGGTATCAACATGCGTTAGATTTACCGATTGATATGTTAGAAATTGATTTGCATTATACTAAAGATAACAAACTAGTTGTAATTCATGATGATACAATTGATCGTACTTCTAATGGAAAGGGAAAAGTAAAAGATTATACACTAGATGAGTTAAGACAATTTGATTTCGGATCAAATCATGATGGTCAACCGAATCATGTACAGATTCCCACATTTGATGAAGTGCTACAATTACATTCAAATAGTTCTAAAACATTACTTATTGAAATTAAAAAGCCAAGTCAATACCCAGGTATTGAAACAATGATTGTAGACAAACTTAAAGAATATAAAGTTCCAACTAAAAAAGTGATTTTACAATCATTTGATTTTAATAGTGTGAAAAAACTTTCAGATATGAAAATAGAATATGAATTAGGAGTATTAATTAGTAAGAAAAAATATTGGTATAAGTTACCTAACTTTAAAGAAATCGCTCAAGTAGCCAATTATGTAAATCCTAACTTTAGTCTCGTAAATAAACATTTTATGGACAAAGCACATAGCGAATATTTAAAGGTTATGCCTTATACAGTTAATGAGACGAAAGATGCAAATCATCTTATCAACTTAAAAGTGGATGGCATTATAACAGATATACCAGATAAATTGTAAATAGAAGAGGAGAAACAAACGTAACGTTAGTTTCTCCTTTTTTAAAGATTAAAAGATATAAAAAAACACCCAATCTCCAAATGGAAATTGGGTGGAAAATATAAACCAATTATCTTGAGTAGTACTCAACGATTAATTGTTCATTGATTTCAGCTGGTAACTCGCTACGTTCAGGGAAACGAACGAAAGTTCCTTTTAAGTTGTCAGCATCAAAGTTTAAATATTCAGGTACGAAGTTGTTGATTTCAACAGACTCAGTAATGATATCTAATTTTTGTGATTTTTCACGAACGCTGATTTCTTGACCAGGTTTTAATGAATATGATGGGATGTCTACGCGACGGCCATCAACTTCAATGTGACCATGGTTAACTAATTGACGTGCTTGACGACGAGTACGTGCTAAACCTAATGAATAAACTACTGCGTCTAAACGACTTGCAAGTAAAATCATGAAGTTTTCACCGTGTACACCGTATTGTTTAGCAGCGATGTCAAAAGTGTTACGGAATTGACGTTCTGTCATTCCATATAAATAACGTAATTTTTGTTTTTCACGTAATTGTAAACCATATTCTGATAATTTTTTACGTTGGTTTGGACCATGTTGTCCTGGTGCGTAAGGACGTTTTTCTAATTCTTTACCTGTACCGCTTAATGAAATACCTAAGCGACGAGATTTTTTCCAGTTTGAACCTCTGAATCGAGCCATAATAAGACTCCTCCTTTTTCTTTTTTGTTGTTATGAATAAACAAAAAAGAGTGTTATATGCTTATTAAGATATGTTGTTTTATGTGTCTTCACCTTATAGCGACAGTTACACGACACGTCCACATTGGGAACAACATAGCGCTCAATAATATACAACTGCTATTTTCGTTAATTCACACAAATTTCATTGTACCAGTTTATATAAAAGAGTCAATACTTTTATACTAAATTAGTTATATTTGATTTTCTATAATCGAAACGATTTTTTCCAATCCTATTCTATCTTGATCATTAAATCTATTTTTTATTGGCGCATCAATATCTAAAACGCCTATAATTTTGCCATCCTTATGAATTGGTACAACAATTTCTGAATTACTATTTGCATCACAAGCAATGTGACCTGGAAATTGATGGACATCTTTCACAACTTGTGTTTCATTAGTAGAGACTGCAGTTCCGCATACACCTTTTCCGATTTGAATGTGGACACAAGCAGGATGACCTTGAAAAGGACCTAAGATAAGTTCGTTTTCCTCTATTAAATAGAAGCCGACCCAATTAATTTTATCCATATTGTCATTAATAAGCGCAGAGGCATTACTTAATATAGCAATTAAATTAGTTTCATCTTCTATTAGACTAGAGAGCTGTTTTTGTAATAAGTCATAATTTGTATTTTTAATGTCTATCATAACCTGTCCCCTTAAATAATATTTTACAATAGTATAAGGTGTTTAAAATATTCTATCAATAAATACATTTTCTGATTTAATGAAACGATAAATTACGTTATAATAATGAATGATAACATAGGAGGAGAAGTACATATGGTGTTATATATCATTTTAGCAATAATTGTTATTATACTGATTGCTGTAGGTATAATGTTTTATTTGCGCTCGAACAAACGACAGCTCATTGAAAAGGCTGAAGAACGTAAAGTTGAAATTGAAACTCTACCTTTTGACCAAAACATTAAAAAATTATCAAGCTTAAATTTGAAAGGTGAAACTAAAACTAAATACGACGCAATGAAAAAAGACAACTTAGAAAATACTAATAATTACTTAGCTCCTGTTGAGGAAAAAATTCACAATGCTGAGGAGTTATTAGATAAGTTTAATTTTTCAGGTGCTCAAGCTGAAATCGATGATGCTCACGAATTAATGGATCAATATGAAGCTAGTTATAATAACCAAGTTTCACAAGTAGATGAGATTTTAGCACTACATAAAGATAATGAATCGTTATATGAAAAGTGCAAAGTTGATCATCGTGAAATGAAAAGGGATATTTTAGCTAATCGTCATCAATATGGTGAAGCTGCAAATCCATTGGAAACAGAAATTGAAAATTTTGAACCTAAATTATCTCAATATGAAGTATTAAAAGCTGATGGCAATTATGTGCAAGCACACAATCATATTTCATCATTACATGAAGAGATGCAAAGTTTAAAAGAATATATGGAAGAAATTCCAGAATTAATCCGTGAAGCACAAAAAGAATTACCTGGTCAATTCCAAGACTTGAAATATGGTTGCAGAGATCTAAAAGTAGAAGGATACGATTTAGACCATGTCAAAGTTGATGGAACAGTTCAAAGCTTGAAAACAGAATTAAGTTTTGTTGAACCTATGATTAGTAGATTAGAATTAAACGAAGCAAATGATAAACTTGAATATATCAATGATAAATTAGATGAAATGTATGATTTAATTGAACATGAAGTTAAGGCTAAAAATGAAGTAGAAGAAACTAAAGATGTTATCACTGATGATTTATTTAAAGCCAAAGACATGAATTATACATTGAAAACAGAAATTGAATATGTTCGTGAAAATTATTATATTAATGAATCAGATGTTCAAAGCGTAAGACAATTTGAAAATGAAATTCAAAATCTTATCTCTGTATATGATGAAATTCTTAAAGAAATGTCTAAATCTGCAGTTCGCTATAGTGAAGTACAAGATAATTTACAATATCTAGAAGATCACGTGAGCGTTATTAATGAAAAACAAGATAAACTACAAAATCATTTAATTCAATTACGTGAAGATGAAGCAGAAGCTGAAGATAATTTAATTCGCGTACAATCTAAAAAAGAAGAAGTTTATCGCCGATTACTTGCTTCTAACTTGCCAAGTGTTCCGGAAAGATTCATTATTATGAAAAATGAAATAGATTATGAAGTTCGTGAAGTAGATGAACAATTTAGTGATAGACCAATACATGTAAAACAATTAAAAGACAAAGTTGCTAAAATTGTTATTCAGATGAACACATTTGAAGATGAAGCTAATGATGTATTAGTTAATGCAGTTTACGCTGAAAAACTAATCCAATACGGTAATAGATATCGTAAAGATTACCAAAGCATTGATAAAAGCTTAAACGAAGCGGAACGTTTATTTAAAAACAACCGTTACAAACGTTCAATCGAAATTTCAGAACAAGCACTTGAAAGTGTAGAACCAGGAATTACTAAGCATATTGAAGAACAAGTAATTAAAGAATAATTGATATTAATTAATAGAGACATGATTTCCATATAATTGGAAGTCATGTCTTTTATTTTTATAAAAAAATAGTATAATGCTTGAGTATGCTTATTTAGAATATTAAATGGTAAAATACCTCAATAATACATAATAATTATTAATATAAATAAACGAGATAAAACGCTATAAAAAATAGAAATGATTATCCTAAATGTTTAGATTAAACTTAAAAATTTTCAAGAAAGAGAAGTGTTATCAATGATTTATTTAGATAATGCAGCTACTACAAAAGTTGATTCAAGTGTAATGAATTCTTTTGTGAAAGTTAATGAATCACTTTATTTCAATCCCAATAGTCCTCATCAAGCAGGTCTTCAAGCTGAAAAACTATTACAACAAGCAAAAGAGCAAATCAATCAAGCACTTAAATTAAATCATTTATATGATATTATTTTCACAAGTGGTGCAACTGAATCGAACAATATGGCTTTGAAAGGTATAGCTTATCGTAAAAAAGATACTGCTAATGAAATTATCACGTCAGTATTAGAGCATCCTTCTGTATTAGAAGTTGTAAGATATTTAGCTGAAAAAGAAGGATTCATATTAAAATATGTCAATGTTAAACCTAATGGACAAATAGATATTGAACATTTCAAAGCATTGATGAATGATCGTGTAGGGCTTGTAACATGTATGTATGTGAATAATATTATGGGACAAATTCAACCTATTAAACAAATTGTAAACATATTAAAAGAATATCCGAAAGCTCATTTTCACGTTGATGCCGTACAAGCACTAGGAAAAATCCCGTTAAATATAGACGGAATTGATAGTTTAAGTTTAAGTGGGCACAAATTTAACGGACTTAAAGGGCAAGGTTTATTAATTACTAGAACAGCTCATAATCTCGAACCAATTATTCATGGCGGTGGACAAGAATTTGGTGTTCGTAGCGGCACAGTCAATTTACCGATAGCAGTATCAATGGTTAAAGCAATCAATCAAGCTGTTCAACAAACTGAACAATTAAACCAAACATTATCTTCTTATCAACAACAAATAAGAGAAATGGTTGAAACATATCATGGTGTGAAAATAAATTCTCCAGAAGATGCAGCGCCACAAATCATTAATATAGGTTTCCCTGGTGTAAAAGGTGAAGTATTAGTTAATGCATTTTCTAAACAAGATATAATGGTTTCTACTACGAGTGCATGTTCCTCTAAAAGAGGAAAACTGAATGAAGTATTATTAGCTATGGGAATACCGGAAAAACAAATCGAAGGCAGTATCCGATTATCAATGGGCCAAACTACCACACAAGCTGATATTGATACATTTAAAGAAAAATTTGAACTAATATATAAAGAAATCAAGGAGTTGTTGAAATAATGAAATACGACCATTTAATCGTAAGATATGGTGAGTTAACGCTTAAAGGTTCTAACCGTAAAAAGTTTGTTAACCAATTAAAAACCAATGTGACTAGAGCGTTAAAACCTCTAGAAGGATTTCATATCAAAGGTAAAAGAGACCGTATGTATATTGAATTATCAGATGAAGCTGATATTGATGAAATCATTGACCGTTTATCAAAAGTATATGGTATCAAATCAATCAGTCCAGTATTAAAAACAGAAAAAAATGATCAAGCAATTGCTGAAGTAGCTGTTCGTTTAGCACAATCATTTGAAAAAGGTTCTACATTTAAAATTGACGTCAAAAGATCTGATAAATCGTACCACAAAGACACTTATGAATTACAACGTGAAATTGGTGGCGAAGTATTAAAAAATGTTGAAGGTTTAACAGTAGATGTTAAACGTCCACAACATGAAATTCGAGTAGAAGTTCGATTAGATGCGATTTATTTATATGTAGATGTTATACAAGGATCAGGTGGTTTACCTGTAGGTACTGGTGGTAAGACGTTATTGATGCTATCAGGAGGTATAGATTCACCTGTTGCTGGTATGGAAGTTATGAAACGTGGCGTAACTATTGAAGCCATTCATTTCCATAGTCCACCATTCACAAGTGAAAAGGCTAAGGAAAAAGTCATTGAATTAACACGTATTTTATCAGAACGTGTGGGTCCAATTAAGTTGCATATTGTACCTTTTACTGAATTACAGAAGCAAATTAATAAATCAGTTCATCCAAGATATACAATGACATCTACAAGACGTTTGATGATGAGAGTGGCTGATCAATTAGTTCATAAAATTGGTGCGTTGGGTATTGTAAACGGTGAAAACTTAGGTCAAGTGGCTAGTCAAACATTAAATAGTATGTATGCCATAAACCATGTTACGTCAACACCGGTGTTACGACCATTGTTAACACTTGATAAAGAAGACATTGTTAAAAAAGCAAAAGACATTGGTACGTTTGAGGTGTCTATACAACCATATGAAGATTGTTGTACGATTTTCACACCTAAAAATCCTGTTACAGAACCTGATTTTGATAAAGTTGTAGAATATGAAAGTGTATTTAATTTCGATGATATGGTTGACGAAGCAGTTGAAAATATTGAAACGATAACTATAGATAAAAATTATAAATCTGAAAAAGATAAAACAACTGATGCTTTAATTGAAGATTTATTTTAATAGATTAGCGTAAAGGGGTCATGTCATGGGATGGGATGTATACGTTATATTAATCATAGTTTTATTTGGCTTTTTAGCTGCATTTATTGATTCGGTTGTAGGCGGTGGAGGTTTAATTTCAACCCCTGCACTATTAGCAATAGGGCTGCCACCTGCAGTTGCATTAGGTACAAATAAATTAGCTAGTTCTTTTGGAACATTAACGAGTACAATTAAATTCGTTAGGTCAGGCAATGTAGATTTAAAGATTGTTGCGAAATTATTTCCTTTTGTACTTGTGGCTTCAGTGGGCGGGGCATATTTAGCAACAATGCTTCCTGCACAATTGCTAAAACCATTAATCATAGTCGCTTTGTCATTGGTATTTATATATACGCTTGTTAAAAAGGACTGGGGATCAGTACGTACCTTTACTTCTTTTACACCTATAAAAGCAACTATGTTTGTTATTGCTTATCTCATCATTGGTTTTTATGATGGATTTATTGGTGGTGGCACAGGCTCTTTTATGTTATTTGTATTACTTATGTTTGGTTTTGATTTTTTAAGTGCTGCAGGTAATGCTAAAGTACTTAATTTTGCATCGAACATAGGTGCACTTATATTATTTATGTCATTAGGACAAGTAAATTATTTTTATGGAATGATTATGGCGATAAGTATGATAGTAGGTTCATATGTTGGAGCCCAATTTGCAATAAGTAAAGGCGTAGGTTACGTAAAAGTGTTATTTATAATCGTTACAGCAGTTTTAATTGTTAAAAATGCATATGATTATATTATACATCTGCTTACAAATTAAATAACTATAATAAAGCAAATCAAGGATGGTATTAATGCACATTGTATTAAAATATCTTTTGATTTGCTTTTTTATTTTCAATAAAATAAGTGGGGATAAGATATTCATAATTAACACACGTAATGACACGGATAAATTTTAAAAATATAAAAGTTTAAAATTGAATTTAGTCTTACTGTTATCGTATGATATAAATGTATGAAAATTATTTATAGGAGGTCATAACAATGACTGAAATTACTTTTAGTAACAATCCAGTAACATTATCAGGACAACAAGTGAATGTAGGAGATATTGCACCTGATTTTACAGTATTAGATAATGATTTAAATCAAAAATCATTAGATGACTATGCTAATAAGAAAAAATTAATTAGTGTTGTACCATCAATTGATACAGGTGTATGTGACCAACAAACTCGTAAATTCAACGAAGAAGCTTCACAAGAAGATGGTGTTGTATTAACAATTTCAGTTGACCTACCATTTGCACAAAAAAGATGGTGCGCTTCTAATGGTTTAGAAAATGTTGTTACATTAAGCGACCATAGAGACTTATCATTTGGTGAGAACTTTGGTGTAGTAATGGAAGGAATGAGATTATTAGCTCGTTCTGTATTCGTACTAGATCAAGATAATAAAGTGGTTTATAAAGAAATTGTGAGTGAAGGAACAAACTTCCCAGATTTTGATAAAGCTTTAGAAGCATATAAAAATTTATAAGAATTAAATTTTAGATACCGATTTGAATAGTAAGTGCCCATCTTTTTAAAAGTGATAAAATGATAAAATATTGATTTTCACTATCGAAATGATGGGCACTTTTTATAGAGAGGGAATTAAAATGACTGAAGAAAATACGATTATGGAAAAGTTATTCCAGCACTTAGATGAAAAAGCTAAAACTTTAAATCAAGAAAATGGGCAAAGTTTTATAGAAAATCTAGGTTTAGCTATGGAAGACGTTTATACAAGCCAACGAGAAATGTTGGAACAAGCAACATTGCAAGATCGAAGAAAAGCTTTCCAATTTGCATATTTAAGTTTAATGCAAGAGGAAAATATTCAAGCGAACCATCAAATCACACCATATTCTATTGGACTTATTTTAGGATTCTTGGTACAACGATTTACGCAAAATAAAGAAGAGATGCATGTTGTCGATATTGCTAGTGGTGCTGGACATTTAAGTGCGGCTGTTAAAGAAGTATTAACCGATAAAACAATTATGCATCATCTTATAGAAGTGGATCCTGTATTATCAAGAGTTAGTGTGCATTTAGCAAATTATCTTGAAATCCCGTTTGATGTTTACCCACAAGACGCTATTATGCCATTACCACTAGAAGAAGCAGATATCATTATTGGTGACTTACCAATTGGATATTATCCAGTTGACGAACGTAGTAAAGAAATGAAATTAGGTTTCGAAGAGGGACATAGTTACTCACACTATTTACTTATTGAACAAGCTGTAAATGCATTAAAAGGGGCAGGATATGCATTTTTAGTTGTTCCAAGTGAATTATTTTCAGGAGAACATGTGAAACAGTTAGAAAAATTCATTACTACAGAAACAGAGATGCAAGCATTTCTTAATTTACCATCAACATTATTTAAAAATGAGAAAGCTCGTAAATCTATATTGATTTTACAAAAGAAAGAAACTGGTGTTACAAAACCAGTTGAAGTATTTTTAGCTAATATTCCTGATTTCAAAAATCCACAACAATTCCAAGGTTTTATGTCTGAATTAAATCAGTGGATGGACACAAATCATACAAAAAAATAATCTGTAACAGTATAGAATTCAAACTGTGTTAATGATAAAATAAACTATGAAAAATATAATTAAACAAACGATGGAGGACAAAATATTATGTCAAAATTAATTTTGGCGATTAATGCTGGTAGCTCTTCTTTGAAGTTCCAGCTTATTAGAATGCCTGAAGAAAAAACAGTTACCAAAGGCGTTGTTGAAAGAATTGGTATGAAAGATTCAATTTTTACAATCTTAGTTGAAGGGGAAAAACTAACTGAAGTCAAAGATATCAAAGACCATGAAGAAGCGGTAGATATTATGTTGGCGAAATTCAAAGAACATAATATTATTCAAGATATCTATGAAATTCAAGGAACAGGACATCGAGTTGTACACGGTGGCGAAACATTTCCTTCATCAGCTGTAGTAACTGACGAAGTTGAAGAACAAATTGAGGCATTGAGTGAGCTAGCACCATTGCATAACCCAGCTAACTTGATGGGTATTAGAGCATTTAGAAAGCTTTTACCAGAAATACCACATGTAGCGGTTTTCGATACATCATTCCACCAAACTATGCCTGAACAGGCTTATTTATATAGTTTACCTTATCGTTATTATGAAGATTACGGAATTCGTAAATATGGTTTCCATGGTACTAGTCATAAATATGTTTCACGTCGTGCAGCAGAAATCTTAGGTAAACCAATTGAAGATTTACGCATTATTTCATGTCATATTGGTAATGGTGCATCAGTTGCTGCGATAGATGGAGGAGAATCAATTGATACTTCAATGGGATTCACTCCATTAGCAGGAGTAACTATGGGTACACGTTCAGGTAACCTTGACCCAGCGTTAATTCCATATATTATGGAGAAAACTGGTAAAAATGCTGATGAAGTGTTAAATATTCTTAATAAAGAGTCTGGATTATTAGGATTAACAGGTACTTCAAGTGACTTACGTGATTTAACAGAAGAAGCTAAACATGGACGTCATAGATCACGTGTTGCATTAGATTTATTCGCTTCAAAAATCCATAAATATATCGGTTCTTATGCAGCAAGAATGCATGGCGTAGATGTAATTGTGTTTACTGCTGGTATAGGTGAAAACTCACATATCATTCGTGGTAAAGTGTTAGAAGGACTAGAGTTTATGGGCGTTTATTGGGATCCTAAGAAAAATGAAAATCTTCATGGTGAAGAAGGCGAAATCAATTACCCACATTCACCTGTTAAAGTACTCGTTGTACCAACAGATGAAGAAGTTATGATTTCAAGAGACGTAGTTAAATATGGTGGCTTATCTGTAGAAGAAGAATCATCAGAAAATGCTGAGTCAAAATAAAAAATTAAGTGTAACTAAAAATACCACTATCTAAAGTTAGATAGTGGTATTTTTTCTAACTAATGGTCTTTTTCAGCGTATTTAACTATAAAACAAATAAAAAACTCACCTTAATTAAAAGGTGAGTCTATATAACCTAAACTAATATTAATTAGAATATCTTTCACGTAATTGTGGAGTTGCAACTTGTGGTTGGAAGTCATTTGGAATTTCTTCTGTTCTTACAACTAAAACATCACAAGGTGCGTGTCTAACGATAGCTTCAGAAACAGAACCAACGATGAATCGTTCAACTGCATTAAGACCTGAAGTACCACTCATAATTAAGTCAGCACCAACTTCTGGTGCAATTTTTTTAGGGATAATCGCTTTAGGTGAACCAAATTCTAAACGCGTTTCAACGTTTGTAACACCAGCATTTGCTGCAACTTCTTTGTAACCTTTTAATAATTCTTCAGAGAAGTGTTTAGATTTTTCAGTAAATTGAGCATCATATACCTCATAAGAAGAATATGTTCTAGAGTCAATAACATTAACAATTGTAAGTTTTGCGTCGTTACGTTTAGCAACCCCAACTGCTTTGTTAAAGGCCCATTCTGCTTCGTGTGAACCGTCGACTGCGATTAAAATATTTTTGTAAGTAATCATAGTCAGTACCCCTTTCGTCTTTTCTTAATTTTATTTTAACATACTTTTCAGAATTTTTAACTCGAAAAATTAACAATTTTGTGTATTTTTGTAGGCGCTTTCATTTGAGTTTTAGTAGTGTTTAGGGTTAATATGATAATGGAGTTGTGAGGAATGAAAATAGGTATTCCTAAAGAGATAAAAAATAATGAAAACAGAGTGAGTCTATCACCAAGTGGTGTACATGCATTGGTTGAACAAGGACACACTGTATTAGTTGAAACAAATGCTGGAATGGGCTCTTACTTTGAAGACATAGATTACAAAGAAGCAGGGGCTGACATCGTTTCAGAGGCTTCTCAAGTTTGGGATGTTGATATGGTTGTTAAAGTAAAAGAACCATTAGAAGAAGAATATCAATATTTCAAAGAAGGACTCATTTTATTCACTTATCTACACTTGGCTAATGAAGAAAAATTAACAAAAGCGCTTGTAGATAACAAAGTGATTGGTATTGCGTATGAAACAGTACAATTACCTGATCGCTCATTACCTTTATTAAGTCCAATGAGTGAAGTTGCTGGAAGAATGGCAACTCAAATTGGCGCTGAATTCTTACAAAAATTTAATGGTGGTATGGGAATTTTACTTGGTGGCGTACCAGGTGTTCCTAAAGGAAAAGTAACAATTATCGGTGGCGGTCAAGCTGGCACAAATGCTGCTAAAATAGCATTAGGTTTAGGTGCAGATGTCACTGTTTTAGATGTGAATCCTAAAAGATTACAAGAATTAGACGATCAATTTAATGGTAGAATTCATACTATTATGTCTAATCCTTTAAATATTGAAACATATGTTAAGGAAAGTGATTTAGTGATTGGTGCAGTATTAATTCCAGGAGCTAAAGCACCTAATCTTGTAACTGAAGATATGATTAAAGAAATGAAAAATGGTTCAGTGATCGTTGATATTGCAATCGACCAAGGCGGAATTTTTGAAACAACTGATAAAATCTCAACTCACGATGATCCGACTTATATTAAACATGGTGTTGTTCACTATGCTGTTGCCAATATGCCAGGGGCAGTACCTCGAACATCAACTTTAGCACTTAATAATGCAACATTACCGTTTGCTCAAACATTAGCTAATAAAGGCTATAAAGAAGCATTTAAATCAAATCATGCATTATCATTAGGTTTAAACACATATAAAGGTCATGTTACACATCAAGGTGTAGCAGAAGCGTTTGATATGCCTTATACTTCTGTAGAAGATGCATTAAAATCATAATTTATAATTAAATAAAAATGATATATAAATAATCCCTCAAATGGAGAATCATTTGAGGGATTATTATTGTTATTGTGAACAATAATTATTTTGTGTAATGCGTTAAAATTTCACAACCATTTTCAGTAACTAAAATATCATCTTCGATACGCACACCGGCTACACCCGGAACATAAATACCAGGTTCAATAGTAATCACCATACCCGCTTCTAAAATATTATCATTAGTACTAGAAACATCTTGATATTCATGTTCTTCAAGTCCTAAACCATGTCCAAGACGATGAGGGAAGTACTGTCCATAACCTGCATTATCAATAATATCTCTAGCGATTTTATCTATATCTTTTAATTTAACGCCTGGACGAATTGCAGATATCGCAGATTCCTCTGCATCTAATACAATGTTGTATATATCTAAAGCTTCTTTAGAAGGTGTTCCAAATTGTACCGTTCTAGTCATATCACTACAATAATGCTCATAAATAACGCCTAAATCGAAAAGAACAAGTTCATTCTTTTGCAGTTTACGATTACCAGGTACACCATGAGGTGATGCGGCATGATCACCAAATAAAACCATAGTATCGAAACTCATCTCATTTACACCATATTTCTTAATTTCGTTTTCAATATGGTTAACGACTTCTCTTTCGCTAATGCCTTCTTTTAAATAAGCGACACCTATTTCAATACATTTGTCCGCAAGATTAGCAGCATGTTTTATTTTCTTAATTTCATCAATAGATTTAATATTTCTTAAATCTTTAATAACTTGATCTATATCGCCATAATGCTCTATTTGAAATGCATTCGTCAATTCACGTTGACGTTTTACTGTTAAATGTTCACTTTCTATAAGTATTTGTTTAAATGATTTTTGGTATAAATCAAACGGATTTTCTGTATCTAAATAGCCTATAATTTTTCCTTCATAAGGTGACTGTTTAACTTCTTCAACTTCCATTTTAGGGCAAAATAAAACAGTTTCTCCATTTGATTGAATTAACAGTGCAAATAATCTTTCATGTGGTTCACTACGGTAACCAGTAAAGTAATATATATTTAAAGGTGTAGTAATCCATGCAGCATCTACATTCTCTTTTTGTAAATAATTGACGATGTCATTAATTTTTGACATGAAATTAACCTCCTATACCAGATTAAGTTAATTTTATTCCAAATAATCATATATTTCAAAGTTTCATATTATTAAATACCAAACGTGTTATAAAAATGGTGAGTTAGGGTATAGTAAATACATAATTATTTAGGAGGGCTATAATAATGAAACTATCATTTCATGGTCAATCAACAATTTATTTTGAAGGCAACGGTAAGAAAGTAATCGTAGATCCATTTATCTCAGGTAATGATAAATGTGATTTAGATGAACAAAGATTAGCAGTTGATTATATTATTTTAACGCATGGTCACGAAGATCATTTTGGCGATGTTGTAGAATTAGCTAATAGAAATCACGCTACAGTGATAGGTAGTGCAGAAATAGCTGGATATTTATCTACTTATTATGGTGTCGAAAATGTACGTGGAATGAACATTGGCGGTAAAGCTGAATTAGATTTCGGTAGCGTTAAATATGTTCAAGCATTCCATAGTTCTAGTTATACACATGAAAATGGTATTCCAGTATATCTTGGTATGCCAATGGGTATTGTTATTGAAACAGAAGGTAAAACAATTTATCATACTGGTGACACAGGATTATTCAGCGATATGGAATTAATAGCTAAACGTCATCCAGTTGATGTATGTTTCGTTCCAATCGGTGACAACTTTACTATGGGTATAGATGATGCAGCATATGCAGTTAATGAATTTATTAAACCAAGTATCTCAGTTCCTGTACACTACAATACTTTCCCATTAATTGAACAAGATCCTCAACAATTTAAAGACGCTGTAAATGTTGGTGAAGTTCAAATATTAGAACCTGGTCAAGAAGTTCAATTTTAATTATAGATATAAAAACATCCTTGGTATGAATGCCAAGGATGTTTTATAGTATGACGTTATTAACTACGCATTTATATTGAAATAAATATTAGCAAATTAATACATGTTATTTAACGATAAGTACTGGGACAGTTGCACGTTTAGCAACTTTGTGACTTACGCTACCAAGTACAAATTTTTTCTTTTCTTCTGCTTTGCGGTTACTAACGACAACAATGTCATACTTACCACTGTTAGCATGTTTTACTAGTTCTTCTTTTGCATTACCACGCACAATGATTTGATCATAATCAATACCATAATCTTCTAAAATGTGACGTGTTTTTTCTAAACGTTTGCTACGTTCTTCAGTGATTTTATCCAAATGCACACCAGCTTTAATTGACGCTTGAGCATCTTGTTCATTGATGGCATTTAAAATAGTTACAACAGTATCATCACCTGCAAGTTTAGAAACAGCTTCTAAAGCTTTTTCATTTTTAATATGAGTATCTACACCTAATAATATATTTTTATACATAAGTCTATCCCTCCTTATCTCCATTCTAATAAAAATAGGGGAATATTTCCATTTAAATTAAAAGTAATTTTAATAAAATTATCTTTTCACAAAAGATGTTAATTTATAATAGAAGTTTTATAAATTCGAAAGTGCGCTTCAATGATTTTTTCTCGTTAAAAAGTTATAATAAGCATAACATTGTTCTAAGAAGAGGTAACGTTATGACTAAACATGAACAAATTTTAAAACACATTGAATCGCTAGCAATCGGTTCGAAAATTTCAGTAAGAAAAATAGCGAAAGATTTAACTGTTTCAGAGGGTACAGCTTATAGAGCTATTAAAGATGCGGGCCAACTTGGTTTAGTAACAACAATAGATAGAGTTGGTACAGTTAGAATTGAAAAGCGAAATCGTGATGAAATTGATAATTTAACATTTAATGAAATTGCTAATATTATTGAAGGTCAAATTATTGCAGGTAAAAACGGTGTTAATAAAACAGTCTCAAATTTTGCAATTGGTGCTATGGAGTTAAAGGACATATTAAGATATATTGGTCCACAAACATTACTCATTATTGGAAACCGTGAACAAGTTCAGCTTGAAGTGATGAAAAGAGGAACAGCAATATTAATTACTGGTGGATTTTATCCAAGTAAAGAAGTGATAAAATATGCTGACGAACATGATTTACCTATTCTTTCTTCTAGCTACGATACATTTTTAGTTGCAAATATTATTAACCGTGCGATGTTTAATCAAAAAATTCGTAAAGAAATCTTAGTAGTTGAAGATATTGTTAAGCCTATTAATGAGCTTTCAGTTTTAATGAACTCTATGACTTTACAAGACTATAAACAAATTGCAAATGAAACAGGACATACACGTTTTCCAGTTGTGAATAATGATTATAAACTAGTTGGTATTGTCACTAGTAGAGAAATGATAAATATGAATGAAAATGATTTAATTGAAGACGTTATGACTAAAAATCCAATTAGTGTTAAGTTATCAAATACTGTGGCTAGTTGTGCACACTTATTAATTTGGGAAGGTATTGAACTCTTACCAGTTACAGATAATAATAAAAAAGCAGTTGGTGTTATAAATAGGCAAGATGTTTTAAAATCTATGCAATTATTAGGACGACAACCTCAAATTGGTGAGACGATTAACGATCAAATTGCGAAACATATTACAATTAACCATGACAGTATTCAGACGGATGTGTCGCCGCTATTAACTAATCATTATGGCACACTAAGTAAAGCCGTATTTGTCGGTATTATAGAAGAAACTTTACGTCATGAAATGAGAAAGTATAAAAAAGGCAATGTCATGATTGAAAGTTTGAATATTATTTATTTAAAAACTGTGCCAATTGAAACTGGTATCGATGTTGAGTACGAAATGCTAGATGTGGGAAGATATTTTGCTAAATTAGAAGTTACAATGTTTTGTCAAAATGAAAAAGTTGCTAATGCATCAGTCATTTGTCAAATGTTTGAAGGATATTAATCAATGATATAAAAGAGGGGTCAATATAAATGGAAATACTAATGAATGATATTATGAAAGAAATAGAATCAACAGACAAAGTTATCATACACAGACATGTGAGACCAGATCCAGACGCATACGGTTCTCAATTAGGTTTGAAATATTATTTAAAACTTAAATTTCCTGATAAAGAAATTTATGCAGTAGGTGAAGCAGAAGAGTCACTTAATTTTATTGGAACATTTGATCAAGTTGAAGATGAAACTTATCAAGATGCACTTGTAATTGTTTGTGATACAGCCAATGCGCCTCGTATTGATGATCAACGATATGCATTAGGTGCGAGAGTGTTAAAAATTGATCATCACCCTGCTGTTGATCAATATGGAGAAATTAATTTAGTAAATACTAATGCGTCTTCTACAAGTGAGATTATTTATGATATGATCCTGCACTTTAATGACGAAAGCATCATCAATGCGGACGTTGCACGTGTGCTTCATTTAGGTATTGTAGGGGATACAGGAAGATTCTTATTTAATAATACGACACAACACACAATGGAAATTGCTGGAAGACTAATTGGATTCCCATTTGATCATAATGCTGAGCTTAATAAAATGTCTGAAAAAGACCCTAGATTAATGCCATTCCAAGGTTATGTTTTACAAAACTTTGAGTTATTTGAAGATGGCTATTGTCAAGTGCGTATAACTAAAGATGTTTTAGAACAGTTTAATATTAAATCTAATGAAGCGTCACAGTTCGTCAATACCATTGCTGATATCCGTGGTCTTAAAATCTGGATGTTCGGTGTAGATGAAGGAGATCAAATTCGTTGTCGTCTACGTTCTAAAGGACAATTTGTCATAAATGATGTTGCCAGTGATTTTGGCGGTGGAGGCCATCCTAATGCTTCTGGCGTTTCTGTTTATAGTTGGGAAGAATTTGATTTGCTAGCCAAAGCTTTACGTCAAAAATTATAAGTACAATCACTTAAAGAAAGGAGTCATACAAACATGGTTGCATATTTAAATATTCATACGGCCTATGATTTATTAAACTCCAGTTTGAAAATTACAGACGCAGTTGAAAAGGCCAAAAGAGAAGGTGTAGATACACTTGCAATTACAGATACAAATGTTTTGTATGGCTATCCTAAGTTTTATGATGCTTGTATCGAAGCGGGTATTCATCCTGTATTTGGGATGACTGTATTATTAACTGATGGTTTATATCAAATAGAAACAGTATTATTAGCTCAAAATAATGATGGTTTAAAAGATTTATATCAATTATCTTCAGCGATAAAAATGAAAGAGAAAGTAGATATTTCAATTGATTGGTTAAAACGATACGAAGCAAATTTAATTATTATTTTTAAAAATGCAGAAGAACAACATCAACAATTAATTGAGTCTTTTGATTTTAAGCAACATGTTTACATAAATCAAAATTCAGTCCAAATAAACAATAGAGAGTGTGTATGGTTAAATACTGCACGTTATTTAAATAAAGAAGATGCAGATACAATAACTGCATTACAAGCAATTAAAGATAATAGTAAGCTTGATTTAGTAGGGGAACAGGAAGATTTTGACGAGCATTTTTACACTTCGGAAGAAATACATAATCTTGGTTTAGATACATCCATTTTTAGAAAAACTGATGAAATAGCTCAATTATGTACTGCAGAACTCAATTATCACCAATCACTACTACCGCAATTTGAAACACCTAATGGTGAAACTTCAAAAAAATATCTATGGATGAAGTTAGAAGAACAACTAAAAAATTGGAATCTTAATCATCCTCATTATATAGACAGATTAAAACACGAATATGCCATTATTACGAATATGGGATTTGAAGATTACTTCCTTATTGTAAGTGACTTAATTCATTATGCTAAAACACATAATGTAATGGTTGGACCTGGTCGTGGTTCATCTGCTGGTTCACTAGTAAGTTATTTATTAGGAATTACTACAATTGACCCAATAAAATTCAATTTACTTTTTGAAAGATTTTTAAATCCTGAACGTGTAACAATGCCTGATATTGATATTGACTTTGAAGATACAAGACGTGAAAAAGTTATTCAATACGTCCAAGAAAAATATGGTCAACTTCATGTTTCTGGAATAGTGACATTTGGACATTTATTAGCTAGAGCTGTGGCTAGAGATGTAGGCCGTATTATGGGATTTGATGAAATAACATTAAATGAAATTTCTAAACTCATTCCATATAAATTAGGGATAACTTTAGATGAAGCATATCAAAATGACGATTTTAAACAATTCGTTCATAGAAATTATCGACATGAACGTTGGTTTGATTTGTGTAAAAAATTAGAAGGACTCCCACGTCATACCTCAACTCATGCAGCAGGTATTATTATTAATGATCACGCACTTTATGAATATGCGCCATTGACATTAGGGGATACTGGATTGCTTACACAATGGACAATGACTGAGGCAGAACGTATTGGTCTATTGAAAATCGACTTTTTAGGACTTAGAAATCTATCAATTATACATCAAATTGTGAACCAAGTGAAAAAAGATTTGAACATTGATATAGATATTGAACAAATTCCATTTAATGATAATAAAGTGTTTGAATTATTATCCCAAGGTGATACGACAGGTATTTTCCAATTAGAATCTGATGGTGTTAGAAGTGTATTGAAAAAATTGAAGCCCGAACATTTCGAAGACATTGTTGCCGTCACATCATTATATAGACCTGGGCCGATGGAAGAGATCCCTACATACATTACACGCAGACATGATCCTTCTAAAGTTCAGTATCTACATGAAGATTTAGCACCCATTTTAAAAAATACTTATGGCGTAATCATTTATCAAGAACAAATAATGCAAATAGCAAGTAAGTTCGCAAACTTCAGTTATGGCGAAGCAGATATTTTAAGACGTGCTATGAGTAAGAAAAATAGAGCAGTGCTAGAAAGTGAAAGACAACACTTTGTTGACGGTGCGTTACAAAATGGGTATGACGAATATATGAGTAAACAAATATTCGATTTAATATTGAAATTTGCTGACTATGGTTTCCCAAGAGCACATGCCGTTAGTTACTCTAAAATTGCATATATTATGAGTTATCTAAAAGTTCATTATCCAAATTACTTTTACGCTAATATATTGAGTAATGTTATTGGTAGTGAGAAAAAAACGTCAGCAATGATTGATGAAGCGAAGCATCAAAATATTAAGATATTGCCTCCTAATATCAATGAAAGTCATTGGTTCTATAAAGCAACATCTGACGGAATTTATTTATCGTTAGGTGCTATTAAAGGTGTTGGATATCAAAGCGTTAAACTTATTGTTGACGAACGATATCAAAACGGTGAATTTAAAGATTTCTTTGATTTTGCCAGAAGATTACCTAAACGAGTCAAAACTAGGAAATTATTAGAGTCATTGATTTTAGTAGGTGCGTTTGACACATTTGGTAAAAACCGTGCTACGTTATTACAGTCCATTGACCAAGTTATTGATCAAGTTACTGATATTGAACAAGATGATATGTTATTTGATTTCTTCACGCCTAAACAAGATTATGAAGAAAAAGATGAATTACCAGACAAACTAATCAGCGAATATGAGAAAGAATATTTAGGTTTTTATATTTCGAAACATCCAGTAGAAAAAGAATTTAATAAAAAGCAATATTTAACTATTTACAGATTGAATAACGCTCAAAATTACCATCCTATATTAGTGCAATTTGATCAAATTAAGCGTATCAGAACAAAAAATGGGCAAAATATGGCTTTTGTGACATTAAATGATGGTCTACATTTGATGGATGGAGTTATCTTCCCAGATCAATTTAAAAAATATGAACTTGAGTTGTCAGAAGAACACATTTATGTCATACAAGGGAAATTTGATAAAAGAAATGGTAAGAATCAGCTTATTATTAATGACATATACAGTGAAGAAGCGTTTGAGACACATAAACTCACACATTCAAATCAAATTATCGTAAGACATATTGAACAAGCAAAAGGATTTGAACAATATATTGACCAAGAAAAGACAAAACAAACTATTGAAGTACAAGCATATGATGATGAATCTAAGCGAATGTCACGTATAGGATTTATTAATAAAAATTCTGAAAATATGAGGGAACTAATACAGTTATTCAAACCTAGTGATATCCGATTTATATAACTTTTAACTACTATTAAATTATGATATAGTAAACTGATGATTTATATTTTAATCATCAGTTTATTTTGTAATTGTTTTTTGTACTATTTGTTTGTAATTGTCATTATCTTATAC
>NZ_RXWW01000001.1 GCF_003970495.1 Staphylococcus pasteuri | reverse complement strand
AGGCATAGTTTTGCCACATTAAAGGCATAGTTTTGCCACATTAAAGGCATAGTTTTGCCACATTAAAGGCATAGTTTTATAATTGTTATGCCTTTTACTCTATGTTATTGTGTAAACAAGCTTTAATACATAATTTTTCATAATATTAAAGGCATGGTTTTATTTTTTTTATGCCTTTAATGAAAGGATAGTTAATATATGAGTGGAGAAACTGTTATTTATAAAAATGAAATGAATTTAGTCCCTTTAAGACGCTTTACTGCTACTGAAATTAATTTGTTCTTTGCTATGTGTAATAAACTCAAAGAACAAGATACTAATACACTCCATTTGTCTTTTGACGAACTCAAAGAATTAAGTAATTACAGTCCTGAAACACGTAACATTAACAGGTTTGTAGATGATCTCCAAAGAGTTTACGACAAAATGTTAGATATCAGATATACTATTAGAACTGAAACAAAAATTAAAAAATTTGTCTTATTTTATAAGTATGAAATAGATATATCCGAAAAATATTTAGAAATTGCTACTTCTCCCGACTTAAAATACATCTTAAATTCAATTACGGATAATTTTACTAAATTCGAATTAAAAGAGATGACACACCTTAAATCTACCTACTCAAAAAATATGTTTAGATTACTTAAACAATATAAACATACTGGCTATATGAAGATTAAAATTGAAGACTTTAGAGAAAGACTAGATATTCCAGAATCGTATAGAATGTCTAATATTAATCAATTTGTTTTAACACCGATTATCAAGGAGCTTTCTCCAATATTTAGTAATCTCAATATCAATAAAATAAAAGCAAAAAAAGGACGTAAGATTGAGTGGTTAGAGTTTACTTTTGACGCTGAAAAACGCATTCACAGTAAACGACAGCCACAAATGGCGAATATAGGTAAGTCACAACAATATATCAGTCGTGAAAAAACGCCAAAATGGTTGGAAGAACGCACATATGAAAAACCAACACAAAATGAGTATGATCCGCAATTAGAAAAAGAACGAGAGGCATTTTTAAAACAACTTCAAGTTGATTGGGAAGAATAGAAAAGTTTACAAAAGATAGTATGAAAGATATACTTAAAGTAACAAATGAATTGCGAACTAGCATATACAAAAACCCCCACAGCCTGCCAAAGCTTTGTGGGGGTTTTAATTTTATCTATTCAGTTTGTCTGAAATATAGTTCGCAACTATACCAGCTATAACTGATACGATAAAACTTGCAACAAATGAAATCGCGACTAGCATATACAACACCTCCTTTGTGCACGGAAGTGCGTTCTAATTATAATATACTAAAACTTTTTATTAAACTGACAATCTATAAATCTTTTCTAACATCCATTACTCTTTTAACTATCAATAAAGCAATAGGTTTTAATATTAAACCCATTGCTATTGTTAAAAAAAACATAGTCCACATTGTAAAAAGAAATTCTAAAAGAAAATGGAAGGAATTTTTAAAAATGGCTAATATATTATAATTTATTTTATAACTAAGATTAAACCACTTAAGTAAATTAAATGTCGCAAAACCAACAAGTAAAGATATAATTCCGCATGTTAAGCTCTTAATAATCTCTTTTTTTTGTGTACCATGCATATAAAACAATAGAAATGCTCTTTTATCTTTTCTTTTATACATACCCATAAGTAATATTAAAAAGCTTGCAACAGACATATTCAGGGGCGTAATCCAAATGGCTGTGCTACTAAACATATAAATTATAGTACCAGCTAATGATGTTAAAGCTACATACATACCAAAGTGAAATAAGTTTTCTTTTTGGTCATGTGACTCTGTATATTTTTTTAATCTTTCGGAAATATCATAAATCATATTTTTCCACCTTTCATTAAATATTATGCCATATATTTTAAGTTCACACTGAATAAAGATACAAAAGTGTTATTGATGAAAATGCATGAAAACGCGTCGTTAAAGGGATGTATAAAAGTTGTATAAAGAGGAATGATGACAAAAAGGGACAAACGCTGAAATGACGGCGTTTGTCCCTTTGTGTTAAGTTGACATAATTAACTATTATGGGTAGTTAATTTGTATATTCTATGTATAAGCTTATTTAATATTAACATTACTTGAATATACTATGTTTTACAGAATAAATTCATAAATGTATATGTTACATTAAGTATGTAAGTGTTAATAGTAAACTTTCGAATATATTCATTTTTGCTAAAAAACTTACAAAAATAACAGTATTTATTAGGAGGATTACAATGAAAATAGTAGTTATTGGTGCTACTGGCACAATAGGTAAAAGTGTATCTAAGAAACTTAAAGAAAATAATCATGAAGTTATTGAAGTTGGCAGTAAATCTGGTGACTATCAATTAGATATTACCTCTCCAACAGAAGTAGAACAAATGTATAAAGATATTAAAGATATAGATGCTGTTGTTAGCGCTACAGGAGGCGCAACTTTCAAATCTCTATCAGATATTAGTTTAGAAGAAAATAATGTAGCTATAAAAAGTAAATTATTAGGACAAATAAACCTTGTTTTAATAGGTCAACACTATTTAAATAAAAACGGTAGCTTTACTTTAACTTCCGGAATTATGATGGATGATCCTATTCTATTAGGTTCTTCAGCAGCTATGGCAAATGGCGGTGTTGCAGGATTTGTTACATCAGCAGCTATAGAATTAAAAAATGGTTTAAGAATTAACAATGTAAGTCCTAATGTCGTTGAAGAAGCTTTAGATAAATATGGGGAATTCTTCAAAGGATTTACAGCGGTTCCAGTTGATAAAGTAGCAAATGCATTTATTAAAAGTGTTGAAGGTGCTCAAACTGGACAAACGTATAAAATTTATTAATTTTTTAGTGTGTCATTATCCTATATTCAATTTTCATTAACTAAAAATTTTTAATTCAAAGGGGATTTTAGAATGAAGAAAAATTATAAATTGATAATTATCGGTGGCGGTTTAGTAGGTCTATCAACAGCTTATAACTTAGTGACAAATTATAATGGCTATTCTACTGTCAAAGGGGAAGATATTTTAGTTCTAGAAAAAAATAAATTTTTTAACGATAAAGGCAGTAGTGCAGGCAGTACTCGACAATTTAGATATCAATATACTGAAAAATATATGACTGAATTAGTAATACAATCTATTCCAGACTGGCAAAAACTTCAACAATTTACAACTAATAGTTTAATTGAACATGTAGGTAGTTTATGGTTCGGAGACCCTAAACTTCCAACTACAGAAGGTGGTATAAACCCAGCTGAAAAAACAATGGATAAAACAGGAGTTCCATATTCCAATTTGAATAAAACACAAATTGAAAATTGGTATCAATTTAAAAATCTTCCAGATGATTATGTCGGCTTTTATCAAAAAGATGGTGGTGCTATAAACTTACCAGAAACATTAAAAACTTTTTATAGTCAAGCTTCTATAGCTGGCGTTCAAATGTTAGAAAACACTCCTGTATTAGATATTAAAAAAGAAAATGGAAAATATACTATTCAAACAGGAGAACATGAATTCACAACAGAAAAAATACTTGTGTCTACTGGAGCATATGTAAATGACATTACAAAATATTTTGATAAGCAAATAAAATTAGATATTTGGGATATGGTTTCAGCATACTTTGAAAAAACAAATCCTAATATTGACTATCCTACTTGGTTTGCTTTTCAACAACCAAATGACGAAAATAGTAATTTATATTATGGCTTCCCAGAATTGGATTGGAAATACAAAAATTATATTAGAGTGGCTCCTGATTATCCATTTGCAATATATGATTCTCCATCTGAAAGAAAAAAACCAACTTCTGAAGATTTCAAAGGGACTGAAGAATGGGTTAAGAACCACATGACTGATTTAGATAGTAATGCTAAATTCAAAAGCACTTGTATGTTAGGATTACCTAAAAATAAGAATAAATTATTATATTTAGATTTTATAACTGATGATAAAAATGTTGTTGTACAAACTGGAGGGTGGGTTGCTAAATTCGCACCTACTTTTGGAAAGATTTGTAGTCAGCTATTAATAAATGGACGTACAGACTATAATATTAGTCATTTTAAAATTGAAAGTGAGGATTTAAAATGACTTCTAAAATAACAATGAATGATATTAATTATATAAATGGAATTAATGACGACCTAGATATAGATATTGCAATTGTTGGAGCAGGAGTATCGGGGATTTATAGTGCATATCGATTTCTAGAAGATGATAGATATAATAACAAAAAAATAGGTATATTTGATTTAAATGATAAAATTGGTGGACGATTAGAATCAATTGTACTGCCTGAATCAAATGTTACTGGCGAATTGGGTGGAATGAGATATCTAACAAGTCAAAAAATAACAACTTCTCTAATAGAGAATATATTTAAATTAAAAAATAAAAAATTTGAAACTGGAGAAACCTCAAGCCATACTTTCTATCTAAGAGGTCAACGTTTTAAAGAAAATGAGTGGGAAGAAAATCAAAAAAAGCAAGATAAATTTTATACCAGATATTTTATGTCAGAACAACTTCAAGGCTATCACCCAGATCAGTTATTTAACAAAGTTATTGCTGAGGTATGTTTAAATGATCCTTGGTTTAATGATAGTTACAATAATAAAATAGAAAAGCAAGACGATTATAACTATAGTTTTAAATTAAGCAGTGAAGATTGGGACAATATAAAGCGCAATTTAATATATTACAAAGATAACAGCCCCTATAACCAAATGAAATTGTATGATATTGGATTTTGGAATTTGCTCAAAGATCAATTAGGTAATGAAGGGTATGAATTTTTAGCTAATGCAGGTTCGTATTACTCTAATACATTAAGTTGGAATTCTTCAGAGGCATTCTCATATATTGTTGGAGATTTTACTGATGGAGTAGAATATAAAACAATAGATGAGGGTTATGATCAACTTGCTTATTCTTTAGCTAAAAGAGTCTCTGAAAATGATAACGTAACATTATATTTAAACTCTGAACTAAAAACTTTCTCTAAAGATAAAGAAAGCTACGAATTAGAACTAGTTAATGTAAATACAACAAAAACAAAGAAAGTAAAAACAAGAGAAATTATATTAGCTATGCCAAAAAGATCACTGGAATTACTAGATCAAGATAATTTCTTTTTTAAAGATGCTTCACATTCAAAGGTTAGCAAATTAATAGATACCGTATATGCAGAACCTTCGTTAAAACTACTATTAGGTTTTGAATATCCATGGTGGAGAGAATGTTTAAACTCTTACTATGGCAAATCTACTACCGATTTGCCAATGCGACAATGTTACTACTTTGGTGTAGATGAAGATAATCAACATTCACTTTTATTAGCAAGCTATAATGATATGAGAACTGTTAATTTCTGGAAATCTATGATTAGATCCAATGATAATAAATTTATTCAACACGATGAAATAAAAAGCAAAAATAATAATTTAGAATTGTTCAATGAAAAATATAGTGACGAAGTCACTAATGTTATGGTTGAAGAATCAATAAATCAATTAGAAGAACTTCATGATATTAAAATTCCAAAACCCTATGCCAGTCTTGTAAAAGATTGGTCTAAAGATCCATTTGGTGGAGGATATCATGCCTGGCATACTGGCATAGATGTTCAAAAAACAATGAAATTAATAAGAAAACCCTACGAATACGAAAATATTTATATTGTAGGAGAAGCATATTCATCTGATCAAGGTTGGACAGAAGGAGCTTTCAAAACAGCAGAAAAAATGTTACAAGAACATTTTGGATTAGAAAGACCCGAATGGTTGGATAGTGATTACTATTTAGGATGGTGATTTTTCTTGTTTATAGTGGCTATCAATTAGCCACTATTTTTTCGTTAGAAAAAATCCTAAGGGGCTTGGGGATGTTCCCCAACAAGCAGGCGACGCTAACACGTTAGTGGCTAGCAAAGCCAATGCTTGCCAAACCACTTAACGACTTGATGAACTTTACTTTATCCTATAAAGTAAAATGTAAGAAAGGCGTTATCTTTCGAAGAAAGCGTGGTGGGATTAAATGAGCGAACAAAACACATTTGTGGCTAGCGACGAAACTGTTGGGCGAAACCGTAAACCCAAACCGTAAGGAGCCAAAACAAATCAGTTTTCGTGTGAGCGAATCCGAATATTTAAAGTTACAACAATCAGCTGAAACTTTAAATATGAGTGTGCCTGCTTTCGTTAAGAAAAAGGCACAAGGCGCCCGATTGGTCGCACCCAAATTGGATCAAGCAACGCGACAATCGGTAGCAAAAGATTTGAGTATGTTGGGCGCAAATGCCAATCAGATTGCCAAATATTGTAATCAACATCAACATGAAGCACCGAACTATGAAGCATTAGAACGCAATATCAGTGAATTACGTGAAAGGTTGAATGACATATGGGAAAAGTTAAACTAATTATATGCTTAAATATATTGTTTATTATCATAATGGCTATTGGTGTTCCTACATGGATTAGCCAACATAATTATTACATGCTTATCACTATGAGTATTGCATTTATTATATCTATTTGCAGTTGTATAGGTTTGATAATAAAAGAGAAAAAACGACGTGATATTGATGGCAACAACTAAAATAAGTGACACCAAATCAACGTCACGTGCCATTAATTACGCTGAAGAACGTGCCGTTGAGAAAAGTGGTTTAAATTGTGATGTCGACTATGCCAAATCGAGTTTCAAAGCCACTCGTGAGTTATATGGTAAAACCGATGGCAATCAAGGGCATGTCATTATCCAATCGTTTAAACCTGGCGAAGTCACGCCCGAACAATGTAACCAATTAGGCTTAGCACTCGCTGAAAAACTCGTACCGAATCATCAAGTGGCGGTCTATACGCATAATGATACAGATCATGTGCACAATCATATTGTGATAAATTCAATTGACCTCGAGACAGGTAAGAAATTTAACAATAATAAACAAGCGTTACGTAATGTCAGAAATTTCAATGATGAGGTTTGCATGGAACATGGTTTAAGCGTGCCAGAAAAGAACACAGCACGCTTACGTTATACGCAGACAGAAAAAGCGATTGCTGACCCTAATACGAAATCAACAGCCCAATATTCATGGAAAGATGAGATTAGAGAGGCGATAGACCAAATCACAAGCAACGAATATGGATGAATTCAAAGACCATTTAAACCAACATGGTATTGAAATTGAACGTGTCACACCCAAAAGCATTACCTATCGACATTTAGCCGAAGATAAAAAGGTGCGTGGGCGTAAACTCGGCGAAGATTACAATAAAGGAGGGATCGAAGATGGCTTTGAAAGACAAATTCAACGACGGAGACAACAAGAACGAGACTCAGACACCGAATGCCAGCCCAAACGACCAAACTTCAAACCGTGATGAAGCAACTGAACAAGATACAGGCGTCACTCAATCAGATTGGGACCAATTCGCCCAGACAACAAATGAGCTTGAGCGTAGCCGACAAGCTGCAGAGTCAGCAAGACTTGCTCATGAAAAGGCTCGAAGAGATCG